>NZ_JBFMIA010000001.1:0-597079 GCF_040801915.1 Jeotgalibacillus marinus
CCAGGTGATGATGAACCAGGTGATGATGAACCAGGTGATGATGAACCAGGTGATGATGAACCAGGTGATGGACCAGGTGATGGTGGCGAAGATACACTTTAAGAGATCGCCTATCAGGTGTCTCCTTGAACAAAAGCAGAAGCGGCTAGCTCCTTGAGGAACTAACCGCATGCGTTGCTACACAATAAGAAAAACGCACTTAGCATATTGCTAGGTGCGTTTTCTGTTCTTTATCATCTGATTTTTTGCTATCGCTTTATGAAGCTCCGTGAAAATTTCATCCAATTGTCTATAAGAGAAATACATGCTTGGCCGGTTGATGATGAATGATAATCTTTCAACTGGATTAACAAAGGATACTTGGAGTTCTTTAATCGAAGTCTCCCAATTATTCAAATCAACTGCTCTACCGTTTGACCAGTAGATCATCATATAAAAGAGTGATAAACCTTTCACCATTAACGGCTCTGCTTCTTTGCTTCGAACTTCGAATAATGGTTGAAGCTCTTCTTTCAGTAAATTCCACTCATTAAGCAATATTTCTAACCAATTCTCAAATGACTCCCATGGCGGGTTATAGCCATGATAAGTAGCTTGCAGATCCGGCTGAAAAAGTGGGCTATAAAGGGCATGTTCTTCACCATTTCGAGGCAGCTCCACCTCTTGTTCTTTGAAAAAAAGAGGATGCATGTAACGATCAGCAAGTGTGATACTACCCTTGTTCATTCATCTGCCCCTTCATCCGCTTCTTCCCTTCTCTACAAACGATAAGTAATGGACAAACGTCACATTTAGGAGATTGAGCTTTGCAATGATAACGTCCAAAGAATATTAATCGATGATGGCTAACCGACCATTCTTCTTTAGGAATTTTCCTCATTAATGTTTTTTCAACTTCCATAACGGAGTCTTTCCATCTACAAATTCCTAGTCTTTTTGACACTCTCTCCACATGGGTATCTACAGCGATTGCAGGCTCTCCGAAAGCGACAGATACAACAACATTCGCAGTTTTCCTCCCCACCCCTGGCAACGTCGTTAATTCAGCGTGCTCTCTTGGAATTTCACCACCATAATGTTCAATCAATCGCTCACACAGATTGCGGATATGCTTTGCTTTATTTCGAAAAAGCCCGATCGACCGAATGTCATTTTGCAGTTCGTCTAACGATACTGCTAAATAATCTTCAGGTGTTTTATATTTTTCGAATAAATTTTTTGTCACTTTATTAACTAGCACATCTGTACACTGTGCAGAAAGCAATACAGCAATCGTTAATTCAAAAGGATTTTCATGTACAAGTTCACAATGAGCGTCTGGGAATAAGTTTTCCATTTCGTCTAAGCAATAGCGTATGTTCGCTTTAGTAAGCATGGATGCGCTCCTATCCTATTTTTCTAACCAATTATAAAAAGGAACCTTTTTAGTTGTCGGTTTATCCTGTGCTAATTCTTGTTTTTGAGGTTGTCTAAATTTCTCGCTTTGTTTTCTTGCTTGTTCAACTGTTTCGATTCCTTGCTTTTTCCATTCGAATAAAATTCGGTCAATATAACGAAAATTTAGTTTCATCGAAATAACAGCTTCACGTAACGCTGCTTTTATTAGAGTGGGGCTTTGGTTATCTTTGTCGATCCACATCGCAAGTGTTTCACATTCAAGAGGAGATAATGGACGACCGAATTCTTGTTCGAATAGTGTAAAGAGATCAGTTTGGGCCTGCAGAGTGTTCGTTAACTTTTCATGTTGCTGTTCTTTTATGAGCTTGTTCATCAGCGTGTTCCAAAGTGGTAAAAGCGAATAACTTTCCTCCCGGACATCTTTGACTGAAGATTGATCGATCCCTAGTACCCCTTTTTTTAACAACTTTTGTATTACTGAAAAACATTCTGAAGCTGAAAGTGTCATCCGGTTAGATAGCTCTTCTGGGGTTGGAAATGAATTTCCTTTTTCGATATACGTATGGATGTGTATTAACATCATACATTCCGTTTCATTGATTCCTAATAATGAATAATTTTTTAGAAGGATTGCTGGAATTGAAACCTGCCCTTCTTTAATCCATTGTTGCCATGGGATTGATTGTTCCATGATCCCACCTCCTATTTCTCTGGTTGAAAAATGACCGAACAGCTTATTTAAGCGCGTCCGGTCATTTTTATTTCTTAACCTATTGATAAAACGAACAACTTTATTCAGAAGTCTGCTTCAAGAGCAGCTAAGCCCCACGTTATGTTCGTAAGGTGGCGTAAGCACTTCTAATTTTTAAGGATATAATCTGTTCAATAAACGAGGAAATGGAATGGATTCACGTACGTGCTCTACTCCACTAATCCACGCAACCGTACGTTCAAGTCCTAGACCAAATCCAGAATGAGGTACAGAACCGTATTGACGTAATTCCGTGTACCACTTATATGCTTCAGGATCTAGTTTGTGTTCGTCTAAACGTTGCTTAAGAAGATCTAGGTCGTGAATACGTTCAGACCCACCAATAATTTCTCCATATCCTTCTGGTGCAATTAAGTCAGCACAAAGGACAACGTCTTCACGCGTTGGATCCGGCTGCATGTAAAAAGGCTTCAAACTCGTTGGGTAATGAGTAATGAATACCGGCTTATCATAGCTTTCGGCAATGGCTGTTTCATGAGGAGCACCAAGATCATCCCCCCATTGGATGTCAGTAAATCCTTTTTCGTGTAAGAACTTAATTGCATCATCGTAATGAACACGCGGGAATGGTGCTGATATGTTTTCAAGTACAGACGTATCACGACCAAGACGTGTTAATTCAAGCTTACAGCTTTTCAATACTGATTGAATGATGAACGACACGTATTCTTCTTGTACTACAAGGTTATCTTCAAACTCGTAAAATGCCATTTCAGGCTCAATCATCCAAAATTCAATTAAATGACGGCGAGTTTTCGATTTTTCAGCACGGAACGTTGGACCAAATGAAAACACTTTTCCTAGAGCCATCGCTGCCGCTTCCATATATAATTGTCCACTTTGAGATAAATAAGCATCTTCGTCAAAATATTTAGTATGGAAAAGTTCTGATGTTCCTTCAGGCGCACTGCCTGTTAAAATTGGTGGATCCACTTTTACAAAACCATTTTCATTAAAAAATTCATATGTGGCACGAATAATTTCGTTACGAATTTTCATTACAGCATGCTGACGATTTGAACGCAACCATAGGTGGCGGTGATCCATCAAAAATTCAGTGCCATGTTCTTTAGGTGTAATCGGATAATCTACGGCTTCATGGAGTACATTAATATCCTTAACTTGTAATTCATAGCCAAATGGTGAACGTTCATCTTCTTGAACGACTCCTGTTACATAGAGAGATGATTCTTGTGTTAACGATTTTGCTTTTTGGAAAATTTCATCCCCTACCTCACTTTTTACAACCACTCCCTGAATAAATCCTGACCCATCACGAAGTTGTAAAAAAGCAATTTTACCGCTAGACCGTTTATTACCGAGCCATGCACCGATGGTCACTTCTTGACCAACAGACTGACTTACTTGTCCAATTGTTGTTTTCACACTAATTCCCTCCAAATATACTGTTCCTTTTACTAACCGATGTAAATACGTTCCTTATTATACCTTTGATCAAGCCGTCATTCAATTCTTTGTCAAAGAATAATGATTTTCTACATACGTTGAAATGCGCTTTATCGCCGTTTCAAGAGACGCTAAATCTGTTGCGTAAGATAGTCGAATATTATCATTAGCACCAAAACCTGAACCTGGAATTATTGCAACATTTGCTTGTTCCAGTAGATCAGTAGCAAAGTCGTCTACCGTCTCGAAACCGCATGCAGTTGCTGCCTCTTTTACATTTGGGAACAAATAAAAAGCACCTTGTGGCTTTAGACAACGAAATCCTGGAATGGCATTCACTGTGTCGATCACTTTATTTAAGCGTTCTTCGAATGCCACTCTCATATCTTCAACTGGTTGCTGGGTGCCAGTATAAGCAGCTAACGCACCAAATTGAGCAGTTGTCGTTGGATTTGAAGTTGAATGACTTGCAAGATTAGTCATCGCTTTAATGATTGATTGATCACCAGCAGCATAGCCAATTCTCCATCCAGTCATGGAGTGAGACTTGGAAACACCGTTTATGACGACTGACTGTTTTTTAAATTGATCAGAAACCGATGCAATGGAAAGATGTTGATTATCACCATACGTAAGTTTTTCATAAATTTCATCTGATACAACTAAAATACCTTTTTCAACACATATCTCACCAATTTCTTGTAACTCATCTCTTGAATAAATCATGCCGGTTGGATTACTCGGTGAATTTAATATGATCGCTTTTGTTTTCTCTGATATAGCTGCTTTTAATTGATCTGGTGTGATTTTATATTCATTGCTTTCTTTGCCTTCGATGTATACCGGCTTGCCACCTGCAAGTTTAACTTGTTCTGGGTAGCTCACCCAGTATGGAATCGGTATGATTACCTCATCATCTTCGTTTAAAATCGCTTGGAATAAGCAATATAAAACATGTTTTGCTCCACTACCAACAAATATTTCGTTCGCTTGATAGTTAATTTTTTGATCATCTTTAAACTTCAGGATGATCGCATTTTTTAACTCAGCGGTGCCAGCTGCAGGTGTGTATTTTGTTTCACCTGCTTTCATTGACTCATAGGCTGCTTCGATGATGTGATTAGGCGTATTAAAATCTGGTTCTCCAGCACCTAACCCAATGACATCTTTGCCTTGCGCTTTAAGATCTTTTGCCTTTGCCGTAATAGCTAATGTGGTTGAAGGGGTTAAGGCTTTCACTCGATTTGCTAGTAACTGTTTCATCTATTGATCCACTCCTTAAAGGTTACTTATCTTTTTCCAATACTCACCATCATCAAAATTAACATAGTAGTAGTTCAACGTTTTTTCTTGATCTAAATAAATAATTTCCCAGATCGGTCCAACGCTTTCATAGCCAATTTTGGCTGACACGATTTTAGAAGGGGCATCCTCCTTATAAAGCATATCTAACACTTCATCCTTTGAAATGCCCTCATCAACTAATCGCGTAACCATCTTACCTTCTGCCTCCATGGGCAAAAATACAACCAGCGATTCTTCTTCAGCTGTGTTGCCAATTACAACCGTGTAGGATTGAGAACCATTGTATACATAAGAATCCTCAATTGATTTCAGTTGAAATTCTTCTTTCGCCACAGATTCTCCTTCTTCGATGATTGAGTTAAGGGGTTCTCTTGCTATGACATAGACTGTCACACAAAAAGTGAGAATACATACAACAATCAACGAGGACACAATGACAAACCATTTCTTCATGTAATCCCTCTTTTATGTACGATATATAGTAATTACAGCCTTTTCTTGATCCTCTTTATCCAACGCCAATCCGAACATTAAATCTCGATCTTTTAATGTTCGATTGAGTTGATCGACGATTTTATAAAGATCAGAGGATTTTTGAATGGTTACGGTCGATAACACTTCGATTTTACTTTCCATATACGATCACTCCGATTTCTTTTAGGCTATTCCCTCATTTATTATAACAGTTTTATTGCATTGATTTTGTATTTTTATAGCCAATGGTCAATTTCTTTTACTATAGAATTTAATTCTCTCTCTTCGATTGGAATGGATGGGATTGATGATAAAAAATGGTCTCCATAAGAAGTCATAATCAAACGTCTATCAAAAACAACAATCAGTCCACGGTCCTGTTCATGTCGAATGAGTCGACCAAACCCTTGGCGAAATCGAATCACAGCTTTAGGAAGTGATACTTCTAAAAATGGATTGCCTCCGTTGTGTTTCACTTCATCCGATTGAGCTTTTGTTAACGGCTCATCTGGCGGAGAAAACGGCAAGCGGACCATGACTAAACACGACAAATCTTCTCCCGGAATGTCAATGCCTTCCCAAAAACTACTCGTACCGAACAAAATCGCTTTGTCAAAACGTTGAAAATTCCGGGTAAGTTTCGTACGACTTCCATTCGTAATCCCTTGAGCCATCAATACAAAGTCTTCCATCAGTCCACTATCTTTCATTAGTTCATACGTATGCCGAAGCATTTCATGAGAAGTAAACAGAACAAGCATTCTGCCTTTTGTCGCTTGCCCCATCGCAATCAAATGATCTGTGACCATTTCCACGTATTCTTCTTGTGAAACGGACTTAATATCGGGTAAATCTTTTGGTACCATCAGGCGTACAGATTGTTTATAGTCAAACGGTGAAGGATGAATAACGCAATTGATGGTCGCTTTGTCAACTCCTAGACCAGATAAAAAAAACTGAAAGGAGCCATCAACAGTAAGTGTTGCACTCGTTAGGATGACTGATCTTTTTTGTGTGAAAAAATGATCATTGATTTCTTGTTGCACATGTATGCTTCGGGAAGTTAAGGTCAAGCTTCCTGGAAGTGAGCGTAAGTCACCTTCTAGCCACATAACACGATCTTCTTCATTTTTAAGAAAAAATAACCGGATCGCATCCATCCATTCTGACCACACCAACAAAAATGAATAAATCTCTTCTGTTAATGCTTTCTTGGCATCCGTTAGTTTTTTTGTGCTTTTTTTCGCTAGATCTAAATTATGTTGTAAGACGCGATCTACTTGTTTCATATGTGAGAGTAAACGTTCAAACGCATAACCCACGCCTTTCCAATAGGAAGAACTCTTAACATCCTGTGTTAGCTGCAACGTGTATTTTTGTGTTCCATGTCTTACCGATGAGGATGACTTTAATAGGCTACTAAGTTGTTGAAAAGATGCATCCGCTTCTGCGCTAAGATCACATATAAATTCATCTGTCATTTTCTTGCTGTTTTTTGATTCATTTAGTTGATCAAGTAATTTGCTCAATCGCCCGACTAATAAATCTTGATTGTCTCCACCCAATTGACCAATGGTATACTTTAAATTCATATAATCAAGCTGTTGACCCCATTGTCTCCTGCATGTGTCTTCAAAATGATGTGCTTCATCAATGACGAGATAATCATGTTTGGGAATGAGGGGTTGCTTTCTATTCGTATCATGTACGAGCATGGAATGATTTGTGATCACGATTTGAGCATTGTTCGCTTTGTTAAGAGCACGTAAATAGAAATCTTTTTCCTTCCAAGGATCGTTCTCTTCTCCTAAAAACCATCCGTCATGTCGAATCCGATTCCAAAATAAGCGCCCCCCACTGGTCAGATTCAATTCGTCTACATCACCGTTTGATGTTTCAGTCAACCACGTTAACAACTGCATTTTTGTTAAAATCACATCATACTGCGCTTCATCTTCAGCTAGAGCTTGCTCAAACTTAAACAAATGTAAATAATGTCTGCGCCCTTTTAATAAGGCAAATTGTATATCTCCATCCAACTGTTGCTCAATCAGCCTTGCTTCTTTTTGTAAGATTTGCTGCTGCAACTGGACTGTTTGGGTGCTAATCACTACTCGATTGCCTTTTTTTGCATACTTTACTGCAGGTAAAATGTAGGCCATCGATTTTCCTACACCCGTTCCTGCTTCAACGGCTAAATGAATTCCTTTTTGGAGTGATTCATCTACCTGATTCATCATGTCAAGCTGTGCTTCACGTTTTTCATAATGTGGGAATGCTTTCTGTAAAATGGATTGGACTTTCATCTCTTTGGTTTCTGAGTATTTTTCTTTGTCATTCAATAGAGGATCCTTTTTAAGAGCAATCCCTCGTACGACTTCAATATCCTCTCGCAAATTACATATGTTTTTTCGTTTACCTCGAATCATACTCGTTAGTAAAAGAGCAATATCACTTTTTAAATGAACGGCTAAGTGTTGCATTTTTTCAATCGTTACAAGCGGGAGCTCATTCAGTTTATCGATAAACTGAATAAGTAAATGAGCTGTCGCAAGTGCATCACTATCCGCTTGATGAGGACGGTCATGTGACAAAGCAAATTGCGCAGTTAATTCAGTTAGCTTAAAGCTGTCTGTGGTAGGAAGAAGAATCCTAGCAAGTTCAACCGTGTCGATAATGGACCCTTGCCACTCTGGAAATTCTGCTTCTTGCATCTCTGTTTGAATAAACGGCAAGTCAAAATGAACATTATGCGCAACAAAAACAGCCCCTTCTAATCGTTTCTTGATCTCAGGAGCAATTAAATGAAAAAGTGGCGCTTCTTTTACCATTTGATTTGTAATACCTGTTAATTCTACAATAAACGGCGGAATGGGCTGTTGAGGATTTACGTATGATGAATAGGTATCAACGATTTCATTGTTTTCTATTAAGACAATCGCAATTTGCATAATGCGATCGCCTTTTTTTGCAGCATTCCCTGTGGTTTCAATGTCCACAACAGCCATTTTGTTATTTAACATTGCCGTCACAACCTTTGCGTCTTTTACCAATTCAATTAGGACATGATTGTAGCTTCTGGTTCGTGGTTAATCATGTCGACGATGTCATTATGTTCGTTCATGATAGCTACCTTTGGTTTATGCTCCAATGCAAGCTCATTAGGTACCATCATATAAGAAATGACAATAATTACGTCACCTTCTTGAACAAGCCTTGCTGCTGCACCATTAACGCACATTACGCCACTGCCTCGTTTACCTTTTATTATATACGTTTCAAAGCGAGCACCGTTATTGTTATTAACTATTTGTACCTTTTCATTTGCATACATGCCTACAGCATCTAATATATCTTCATCAATTGTTATGCTACCAACATAATTTAAGTTTGCTTCTGTTACACGTGCACGATGAATCTTGCCGCTCATCATAGTACGAAACATTATTTTTCCTCCTTTAACGTTAACACAATGTTGTCGATTAGCCGCGCATGAGCAAACTGTACAGCCAGTGCAATAATTATTTCGCCTTTTTTTTCAACAACTGGTTCAAGCTCTGGGTAGTGTAAAATTTGAATATAGTCGATTTTTCCACTTGTCGTTTCTTTAAGAAAAGAGGTCATGTCATCGATCGTCTGTTCAATTGACTTGCCGGATAACGCCTCAGCAGCACTATTTAATGCACGTGACAACATTGGCGCTTGTTGTCGCTCTTCGTCTGTTAAATAAACATTGCGGGAGCTTTTTGCTAGTCCATCTTCTTCCCGAACGGTATCAACTGCAATTACTTCTATAGGAAAATGATACGCATCAACTAGTCCTTGAACGACCGCTACTTGCTGTGCATCTTTTCGTCCGAAAAAAGCTTTTTGTGGTTGAACAATGTTAAATAACACCGTTAAGACAGAAACAACACCATCAAAATGACCAGGTCTTGAGGCTCCACACAACACATTCGTTCTTTTGGTAGCTGTCATCGTAACTGGCAATTCTTTTGAATACAAATCATCTACAGTTGGACAAAAAAGAAAATCTACACCCGCTCGCCTCGCAAGTTCTATATCTTGCTCAATGTTTCTTGGATAGCGATCAAAATCCTCATTTGGACCGAATTGCAATGGGTTAACGAAAATACTCATCACCGTTACATCACAAGCTTTTGTCGATTGGTCAACTAGTGATAAATGACCTTCATGTAAAAATCCCATTGTTGGCACGAAGCCAATCGTTTGATTTTGTCGAATTAATTCTTTTGAAAATCCTTGCATCTCTTTACTTGATAACACAATTTTCACCGATTCAATCCTCCGTACAATGCAACTCGCTCTTCTTCTTTCATATTAAATGAATGCTCTTGATGAGGGAATTCTCCATTTTTCACTTCTTCTATATAATGTTGCAATGCTTTTTCCATTTCAGGATACACGTTTGCATACTGTTTTACGAATTTAGCTAATTTATGATCTCCAAAACCAATTAAATCATGATAAACAAGGACTTGTCCATCTGCTAGAGGGCCTGCACCAATCCCAATTGTTGGAATAGATAATTGGGTGGTGACCTGCTCAGTAATTTGCTGAGGAATACATTCCAATACAACGGCAAATGCACCTGCTTGTTGACAACTGATTGCGTCTTCTACAAGTTGCTTTCCTTGCTCAGCTGTTTTTGCTTGGACTTTAAACCCTCCTAATACACCAGCTGTTTGAGGAGTCAGCCCTAAATGTGCCATGACAGGGATACCTGCATTTGTTAATGCTTGAATCATTGGTATAACATCCTTTGCACCTTCCACCTTCACAGCATGCGCCCCTGTTTCTTGCATCAATCTGGCGGCGGCTTTTAACGTTTCACTTTTCGACATATGATACGTCATGAATGGCATATCAACGACGATAAACGTATTTGGAGCTCCGCGCTTAACCGCTTTTGAGTGGTGGATCATGTCATCTAATGTAACGGGAACCGTTGAGTCATAACCGAGTACGACCATTCCCAATGAATCACCCACCAAAAGAATATCCATTCCTACTTTTTCAGCAATTTTTGCGGCTGGATAATCATAAGCTGTCACCATTGTAATTTTTTCATTCATTTGTTTCATTTTCAAAAAATCAGTTGTCTTCTTCATCGTTTACTCCTCCTTTATCATTCAGAGGGTAACGAAACACGAAAAATAAATCCTCCGTATAGACAGAAGGATTCTACATACTCTTTCATTGTTTCGATCCTCTGTCCCTGTCACAAATCGGATCAAGGCAGAACGGGTTATAAAATTGGCCATGACAAGGTGCAGTTCATTTGATACTGCCCACCGTTAGTATAGCAGATTTTCACTCTTTTTAGAGATTTTTTGAACTCCATTCAATATCTGCAGAATAAATCTGATGTATCGTGCCATTTTCATCTTCTAAAAGCAATACACCTTCATCGGTAATCCCTAATGCAATCCCAGTAAGTGTTCCATTCATCGTACGTGCTGTTATATGTTTGCCAATCGACAGTGCATAGCTTTCCCATAGCAACTTGATCGGTGCAAAACCTTTTTCCATGTATATCTTGTAGTACCTCTCTAAATGAAACATCACATGTTGCACAACTTTGGCACGCGAAATAATCTCGCCTTTTGCGATGGAAAGAGATGTTGCAATATCCAATAATTCTTCTGGAAAATCATCTGTTTGTTGGTTGACATTCATACCAATTCCTATTATTAACGAATGAATTTGCTCACTATCTGCTTGAAGTTCCGTTAAAATGCCTGTTATTTTTCGATTGTTTACTAATATGTCATTCGGCCATTTTATTTCCACTTGAATATCACATACATCCTGGATTGCTTGGACGACGGCCACAGCTGTAATAAGCGTAAATTGCGGTGCTTTTTGTGGTGGTAACGTTGGGCGCAGTAATACACTCATCCAAATTCCAGTACCGCTTGGAGAATACCAAGCTCTAGCCATTCTTCCCCTACCCGTCTTTTGTTCTTCAGCGATTACTAGCGTTCCTTCTGGTGCTTGATCTTGAGCGAGTTGGTGTGCAATTTTTTGCGTTGAATCGACTGAATCAAAATACACAACATTACGACCAAATGTTTTCGTTTCTAGACCAAGTAAAATATCGTTTTCTGTAAGTTGATCACTTCTTCCTACGAGACGATAACCTTTTTTTCTGCGTGATTCAATTGTAAATCCTTCGTTCCTCAGTTCTTCGATATGCTTCCAGATAGCCGTTCTTGAACAACCTGCTTCGTCTGCAAGTTGTTGCCCAGACAAATAGACATCTTGATGAGATGATAAGGAAACTAATACTGATTTTCGTATTTTTGATGCCATTGTGTCACCCACTTTTTAAGTTCACTTGAATTATTTTTTACTTTTCCTTCAATAACATCTTGTTCAGCTTCATTGAGAATGGAACCAAGCCAAGGGCCACTGCTCCGGTTTATCCAGCTTAAAATATCCTTGCCGTTTACTTGCAATTCGCTTTTGGTTTTGATTGGCAACGCGTTCCACAAGTTTTCCAGTAGCTTTCCTTCATCTTTTACCATTTCAATAATTGAAAATAACTGTTCCGCTTCTTTCGCCATTTCTAGACCCGTTTTATACAAACTGTACGGTGTAAATGGTTGTTTTTTTCGAGCATAAAAAAGTTCAACAAGACTCGTAACATGTCTGATTCGTTTTGTTGAGTGCCGCCATTGTTTTAAAAACTTCACTGGATCTTCGATTTCAAGCACAATAATTACAACTGCCCACCGTTGCTGTATGTTTAATTGGTCAAGCGTTATATTCGTTACACATTCGCATCCTTTAGAGTCCAGAGGAAAATAAGGCATTGATTTGACCAAGTCTGCTTTTTCCAAATAATAAAGTCCTTTGGAAACCTTTGGTCCGCTTAACAACTTGTCCATTTCCATCCGTTTGCGCTCTACTGCTACATGTGAAAGAAGTGAACTACACGAAAACATCGCTTTCAACGTCTCCTCTTCAATCGTAAAGTCTAATTGAGCTGCAAAACGCGCCCCACGAAGCATCCGTAGTGCGTCTTCTTGAAATCGTTCAGTTGCTTTTCCCACTGTTCGAATAATACGGGCAGTAAGATCTTTCTGCCCTTGAAAAGGATCGACAAGTTCAAATGATGGCGACATCGCCATGGCATTCATCGTAAAATCTCTTCGCTTTAAGTCTTCTTCCAATGTTCGAATAAACGTTACTTCGTCTGGTCGACGATGGTCCGTGTATGTGCTATCAGAACGAAACGTTGTTATCTCAAAACCTTCACCTTCATGTAGGACTAAAACCGTACCATGCTCAATTCCTACATCCACTGTTTTTGTAAACATTTGCTTAATTTCATCAGGGGTAGCGGAAGTAGCGATGTCGACATCATTTATGTCCCGTTGGAGTAGTAAATCTCTAACACAACCACCAACGAAATAAGCTTCATAACCATGGTCCGTAATCTTTTTTAATACAGGGAGCGCATCAGAAAACGATTTCGGTACAATCATCTTAACACCTTATTTCTCAAAACCTCAGCATATAGGTCTTCATATTTTTTAACGATTTTGCTTGAATGAAAATCTTGTTGAACCGACAATAGCGCTTGACGCGATAATGCTTCATATAATAAAGGATCATTTAACAGTTCCACTGCTTTTCTAGCGACTCCAACAATGTCTCCAACCTCACAAATTATGCCGTTTTTACGGTCGGTTATAAGCTCAGGAATGCCACCTACATTTGTACCAATACAAGGCACTCCACACGACATTGCCTCAAGTGCTACAAGACCAAAACTTTCTTTTTCAGAGAGCAACAACATGACATCACTGATTGAATAAAGGGCTTCCAAATTGTCTTGTTTGCCTAAAAACAAGACGTGGTCTGCAATTCCTAATGTAGTCACCTTTTTACAAATGGTAGACATCTCTGGACCATCCCCTACGAGTAACAGCTTTGCATTCACTTTTTCTCTTACTTTTGCAAATGACTCAACAACATCTCCGACTCGCTTTACTGCTCTGAAATTAGACACATGGATCAACACTTTTTCATCTTTAGCAATTTTATAATCTTGCTTCAACGAGGGAGCTGATACTTTTCGATACACTCGTTCATCGATAAAATTATGAATGACATCAAGGGATTTGTCTGGTGAAATTAACTCATGCGTTTGTTTTGCTAACGAGTTTGAAACCGCCGTCACTCGGTCGGATTGTTCAATTCCAAAACGAATTGCATCCGTTAGGGATGGATCAAATCCAAGTACAGTAATATCGGTTCCATGGAGAGTTGTAACGATCCCTACAGAAGACTTCGCAATTTGTTTGCCTAAAATGGCACAAACTGCATGCGGAATCGCATAATGTACATGTAAAATATCGAGATTTTCACGTTTAATCACTTCCGCCATTTTATTGGCCAGTGCAATATCGTACGGAGGATATTGAAAAACTGAATAATTATTTACTTCCACTTGATGAAAGTATATATTTGAATACATTTTATTTAAACGGAACGGAATGCTAGATGTAATAAAATGAACTTCGTGCCCTTCTTCTGCAAGCAACTTCCCAAGCTCCGTTGCAACAACACCAGATCCTCCTACCGTTGGATAACATGTAATACCAATTTTTAATTTCATCATTTTTCTCCTAAAAGGTCGTGATCAATCACAACAGGTTTTGTCGTCATAAAGCCTTCTGCAAATTGTACCCCTACTTCCTTTCCAAACAAGCGATCTCTCGCCATGACTGCATCTGTATACCCGTCCGTTAGCGGGGTTATAACGCCATTGTCTGGTCGAAATTGGCTTTTATATGCGAGTAAACTATCCATTTTTTGATCCCTCTCGTTTGAAATATCGACGACGAAATGAGGGGTATGTATACCGTTAATCATATAATAATTCAGCGTCGCTATATGTGCTTGGTCCTCTTCTCCTGTTTGAAAGCGGTGGATCCCACTTGAGAAAACTGCTTCTCGGACTAGACGGGACGTGTGACCATGATCGGGGTGGCGATCAATATGATAAGGAGCAAAAATGACACGCGGTCGATACTGTCGGATCACTCTGACTACTGCTTTAATTTGTTCGTGTGAACCAGTAATTCCACGATCAGGAAAACGTAAATTGATTCGTTTCCCTACACCAAGTATTTTTGCTGCATGTTGTGCTTCTTCTTTTCTCAGATTGGGTGTACCATTTGAAGAAAGCTCTGCTTCTGTCAAATCACAAATGACAACCTGTTTTCCTCTATGTATCCATTTTGCAATCGTTCCTCCCATGCCAATCTCCACATCGTCTGCATGAGCGCCAATGGCAAGGATATCTATTTGTTGCTTCATCTCAAACCCTCATTTCTACACTTCATTACGAATAATGGCATTTATTAATACTTTTGCCATACCTATGTTTGTCGCAATTGGAATTTGATACACATCTCCTAAACGAATTAACGCTGATACATCTGGCTCATGAGGTTGAGCAGTAAGTGGATCACGAAAGAAAAAAACAACATTAATTTCTTGATTGGCGATACGAGCACCAATTTCTTGGTCACCACCTAAAGGTCCAGATTTAAAACGATGAATAGGTAAATCAGTTAGTTCATTTATGCGTAATCCAGTGGTACCTGTAGCAAAAAGCTCATGTTGACTGAATACTTCTTTGTGTTGTGCGACAAAAGCGAGCAGATCATCTTTTTTCTTATCGTGAGCAATTAATGCAATGTTCATAACATGATCCTCCAAACATTAGTCTAAGATATTTTCAAGTCCATATACGAGCGTGTCGATTTTCATAATCGTTTCCACACAAACTTGAACACCTGACATGAACGAAGTGCGGTCAAATGAATCATGACGTATCGTAAACATTTGGCCTTCTCCACCAAACATCACTTGTTGATGAGCGACAAGTCCCGGTAAGCGCACACTATGGATTTTCATGCCGTCTACATCAGCCCCTCTTGCTCCTTGAATCGTTTCTTTCTCATTAAGATGTCCTTGATGTTTAGGCATTCGTTGTTGTGCGATCATTTGGGCTGTTTTTAAACCAGTTCCAGACGGGGCATCAAGTTTTTGATCATGATGCATTTCAATAATTTCAACATCATCAAAATATTTAGCAGCCATTTGTGAAAACTTCATCATTAAAATGGCACCAATCGCAAAATTAGGTGCAATAATTGCTCCAATGTTTCGTTCTTCTGCTAGCTCTTTAATTTCTACAAGTTGCTCCTCACTAAATCCCGTTGTCCCAACAACGGGGCGTACATGATTTAACAGCGCTGTTTTCGCATGCATGTAACCCGTCTCAGGTACCGTCAAATCAATTAAGACATCAGGCTTTGTATCGTTAAAACAGTGATCAAGATTCCCGTAAATAAGAACATCTAACCCGGTAAATTCATCTAATTGGCTTAACCTTTTACCGTCGTGTTTGTGATCAATTGCTCCTACCATTTCAAAGTGAGGAGTGTTTTGCACAAGCTTAACCGCTTCTTTTCCCATTTTCCCTCTTGCTCCAGCAATGACTACTTTTATTTTTTCAGTCATACTATTATTCCTCCCTGTCTTTACGTGTCCAACGATCTTTATCGCGTGTAGTAAACTTATGCATGACACGATTATGTGCATGTTCCAGTTTAATATTTTGTTCATTCGCAAAGCATATAAGGACAAAAAGTAAGTCGCCTAACTCTTCTTCAATTGTACTATCGTCTTCAGAAGATTTTTTCGGCTTTTCTCCATAGTGATGATTAACCTCCCGTGCAAGCTCTCCTATTTCCTCTGTCATTCGAGCAAGCATCGTCAAAGGACTAAAGTAGCCTTCTTTAAATTGTCCTATGTATTGATCTACTTCTTCTTGCATGTCGTGCATTGTCTTCTCTTCTTTCATTATATTTCACTCCCAGTCCATTGCGCATAATGGTTTGATTAGACTATAATTGCTTTTGAATATAGTTGGAGGGATGACATGTGCCTTTTGGATTAAAAATTAAAAACTGTTTGTTTATTTTATTAGGCTCAAGTATTTTCAGCTTTGGTATTGTTCATTTTAACATTCAAAACAACCTAGCTGAAGGTGGGTTTACAGGGATTACACTTTTATTATACTTCATTTTCTCAATAAAGCCTTCAATAACGAACTTAGTGCTTAATATCCCCATTTTCATAATCGGCTGGAGGTTGCTTGGAAGAAAAGCATTTCTATATACTATTCTTGGAACAGTAAGTGTCTCCGTCTTCTTAGAAATATTCTATGTCTATCAGTTCTCCATTCCACTTGCAAATGATCTGTTCCTAGCAGCGCTTTTTGCCGGGGTGTTTATTGGTGTGGGCCTTGGCATTATTTTCAGATACGGCGGCACAACTGGGGGAGTGGATATCATTGCTCGCTTAGCCAATAAATATATTGGATGGAGCATGGGACGAACAATGTTTATTTTTGATGCCGCAGTTATTTTGCTGTCACTTGTAACCTACCTAAATTATCGTGAAGCGATGTATACACTTGTCGCTGTTTTTGTCGGAGCTCGTGTGATCGATTTCATGCAAGAAGGCGCATACTCAGCAAAAGGTGCCATGATTATCTCACCTTTCCAAGCACAAATTGCTGACAAAATCACGATTGAGATGGACCGTGGTGTAACTGTGTTAACTGGTTTTGGTCATTATTCTAAAGAAGAAAGATCAGTACTTTATTGCGTTGTTGCCCGAAACGAACTCGTTCGTCTAAAGAACATCATCACTTCGATAGACCCACACGCCTTTGTTTCGGTCACAGACGTACATGATGTCCTAGGTGAAGGGTTCACACTTGATGAACATAAACGACCGATTGAATAAAAAGTGGACTGAAAAGGGTCGCAGAGTATGATCGAATAACCCTGCCATACGTGTCACCATCAAACTCTTTGTTCATGAAAAAGAAAAAACTGCCGAATGCTTCGGCAGTTTTTTGATATTTTAAACTTAATCCCTGTTCATATTCATAAACATTAGGATGAAACGAAGAAGCTCTAGTAGTGAGACTAAAGCGGCTGCAACATACGTTAAAGCAGCAGCATTAAGAACTTTTTTCGCATGCGGCTCTTCTTCGTTACGAATTAAGCCAACGCTTACCATTTGATCCATCGCACGTGATGATGCATTAAATTCAACAGGTAGTGTGACGAATTGGAACAATACAGCGGCAGAAAAAAAGATAATTCCCGGTAATAATAATGCCTGTGAAGTAAGCAATAGACCAGCTAGGATTAAAAACATTGACAAGTTTGATCCAATATTCGCTACAGGTACTAGCGCATGTCTGAAGCGTAAAAATGCATAACTTTCAGCATCTTGGATGGCGTGTCCAACCTCGTGGGCTGCAACGGCAGCACCCGCTACGGACATCCCGTGATAGTTATCTGGTGACAGAACAATTTCTTTCTTACTCGGATTGTAATGATCAGTCAAAAACCCTTTCCCAGGTTTGACTGTCACATCATAAATTCCATTTTCCTGTAAGATTCGATTAGCGACTTCTGCTCCAGTCATGTTAGCAGTCGTAGCAACTTTCGAATATTTCTTGTACGTTGATTTTACTCTACTGCTCGCCCACAGCGGTACGATCAAAATGATTGCGAAATAAATCA
Organism: Jeotgalibacillus marinus; assembly: GCF_040801915.1. Lineage (NCBI taxonomy): Bacteria > Bacillati > Bacillota > Bacilli > Caryophanales > Caryophanaceae > Jeotgalibacillus > Jeotgalibacillus marinus. The sequence goes on from NZ_JBFMIA010000001.1 coordinate 18,007, forward strand.
AAAAATCCATTATGTCCCTCCAATAAAATACGATGTGATTAAATTCTAACTGATAAAAAGATAGTCTGTCAATCGTTACGGTTCCGCACTCTCTTTCTATTTTTTCCACCTTCATATTTTCTCCATGAGACATAAGTCAACGTCGAAATAACAATCGCTCCTGTTATTAAGGACACGATCCATAAAGTAGCGTTCGTCGACTGGTCAACGTACCACTCTTCGAAAGAGGGGATAATAGGTCCGGATGATTTCGAAACGATTGGTGGAGCATCCTCCAAAGACGATAAGGAATTAATCGTGTGATTGTCTTTTTGATCAACCATTAACTGAAGCGTTGGAATCATCGCTATATATAAACCATTCATTCGTTGGAGATCACTATCTATAGACTGGTCGTGTGTCTTCCATTTTTGGTTAAATTCCGCTAATAAGAACCTCATATACGTGACCTTCTCTGTTGTAAGGTATTCTGCAAGTGACATAAAGGACCAAGTTGACATTACTTTAACACCATGGTCAACCTCAGAAGAAGACAATGTAGCAATGAACTGGCTGTATGTGTTATGTAAAACTGATTGTTGTTCATTATCAAGAGTAATATACCAGTTGTGAAGTTGATTCACACCGTCCTCGTACTGTTTCATGGTAATTTGTTGAATGACCGAATCCAATTCTGTATCTGCTTTAGCACTATGAAAGGGAGCAAGCAGCAAGAAACACATCAATAACCCTATTACTTGACGATTCTTCATTCATCATCCCTCCCATTTATAAACTATGCGGAGGTAGGGTCATTCAGAATGTTAATTCACCAAGTCCCTAACAGAACGATTTTGTCTAATACCATACCAGTAAGCAATGCCAATTGATGCAATACTTAACCAAAACGTAAAATAACCTATTTGGCGAATGCTGTCTTCAAGTTGAGCATAAACGGGGTACTGCATAAAGACATAATCAATCACGTCATTATGTAATGTCCAAATCGCAGCTAAAACTAAATGCCTCATTTTAAATCGATAAAACGGTGCGTACAGTAAACCTTGTATGGCCATTGCTCCATGTGACGCAATTAACATCCATCCAACCCATGACAATGTTCCCGTAACCATCCACGTTAAAAGGTTCATTACAATCGCCCATATACCATATTTAAAAAGTGTCACAATAGCTAATGCTTCCATAAGTCTCCAGCGTTTACCCATTAAATACATAAAAATAACGATGGTGAAAAATAAACTTGCTGTTGGACTATCAGGTACAAAAATTAGAAAAATCGGCTCCGTTTGTACAAGTTGAGACTTATACCAATAAAATCCATAGATTGTTCCTGCTAAATTGACTAAAAATAATAGCCACAAAAAGAGGCGATTACTTAGCCAAGCATAAACAAATTCTCTCATCATTTCCTCCCCTTTAAAAAAAGAGCCAGTTTTCACCGGCTCTTTTTCCATCATGTAACTATTGGTTTGACACTTCTGAAACAAATTCAGCAAGCTCTTGAAGTTCTTCATCTGTTCCATCGAACAATCCTGCTGGCATGTCACCTAGACCATTAACAGCAATTTCAGCAACTTCTTCAGGTGTTAATGTCGCTCCAGCTAATGCGGGTCCAGCTAAACCATCAAGACTGTCACCATGACAAGCAATACATCCTTGCTGGTCGTATATTAGGTAGCCTGCAGCTTCCGTATCCACGTCTGCCTCAGGTACAATTTCGCCTTGTGCACTCTGTTGTTCCCAATCGTGATACGCTACGGATTCCCATGTTAGGAAAATAGTAGCTGCAACGCCAAGTAGCATAAAACCTGTTGCAAGCGGACGCTTAACAGGACGACGTTCAGGACTGCGATCGATGAACGGTGCTAGTAATAGCGCACCAAATGCGATACCAGGAATGATGAATGCACCGAACACATTATAAGCACCAGATGCAAACTCATATTTAAGTAATTGATATAAGAATAAGAAGTACCAGTCAGGCAAAGGAATATATCCAGTATCCGTTGGATCAGCGATTTTCTCTAGAGGTGGCTCGTGCGCCACAGTTAGTGAAAGGAATCCAATTAAAAATACTGCTCCAACTAGCCATTCCTTCAATAAAAAGTTTGGCCAGAAGGCTTCCGTCTTGCCAGGGAACTCCGAATAGTCTTTTGGAATATTCGGCTTACGATTTGCAGGTATTCGAGAGTCACCAACAAATTTCATCCCTTTTCCGCGATGCATAGCTTTTCCCTCCTCTGTTTCTCTCTGTTTTTAACAACTCATCTTTATAGTGGTCCAGAGATACCTTGCTTACGAATCATGATAAAGTGAGCTGCCATAAGACCAAGAAGAGCTCCAGGCAAGAAAAATACATGAATCGCGTAGAATCGTGTTAGTGTTTGAGCACCTAAAATATCAGGATCCCCCGCAAGTAATACTCTGATCTGCTCTCCGATAAACGGTGTTGCAGCAGCAATTTCAATTCCTACCTTCGTAGCAAATAGTGCTTTCATGTCCCAAGGTAGTAAGTACCCTGTGAAGCCTAGACCTAACATGACGAAGAAAATTAGTACGCCAACTACCCAGTTTAATTCACGTGGTTTTTTATAAGATCCTGTGAAAAACACACGTAGCGTATGTAGGAACATCATAACAATTACTAAACTAGCTCCCCAATGGTGCATACCACGTACGATTACACCGAAAGCTACTTCATTTTGAAGATAATAAACTGAACTCCAAGCGTTTTCAATATCCGGAACATAGTACATTGTTAAGAACATGCCGGAAAGAATTTGGATGACCGTAACAAAGAAAGTCAGTCCACCAAAGCAGTAAACAAACGCTGAAAAGTGGTGAGCAGGATTCACATGCTCCGGCACTTCATGGTCAGCGATGTCTCGCCACATTGGCGTAATGTCTAATCGTTCGTCCACCCAATCATAAATCTTATTAAGCACCAATTACGCCCCCTCTACTTGACAATCTTGTTTGGTACAACCTTACCTAATTGTAAAATCCCATCAACCACTTTATACTCGAACATGTCTAAAGGTCCGGTCGGTGGTGTACCTGGAACATTTTTACCGGATTTTTCATATAATCCGCCGTGGCATGGGCAGTAGAATTGGTTAGGATCACTTGGGTTTCCTTCCCAGTTAACGGTACAACCCAAATGCTTACATGTAGGTTCTAGCGCAACAATTTCTCCCGCTTCGTCTAAGTAAACCCAAGCTGTATGTGTTACATCTGACGTATACCATGCATCCTTTTGCTCGAAACTAAAGTCAACACGATCTGGTACATTTGTTAATTCATCAACACTCTTACCAGTCGCTATAAAGTCCCCTCCAGCTTCAGCTGTAAGAACTGGATCAATAGCAAAACGCACCATCGGCATGAGCATTCCTGCCGCCATGAAACCGCCTACACCCGTAAGCGTGTAATTTAAAAATTGACGACGTGAAACACGTTGATTACCCATATTTTTTCCCCCCTCTATCTTCAGGTCAGTCCATCAGACAATTTTCGCACAAATATATAACTAGGACATATTCATGATATATCAATAGTTTATAGAGGTCAATAATGCGTTGAAGCTTTTCATTTCAACAATGTGACGTTTTTTTGAACGTTATGCATTCTGCCATTTTTGGACGATGATTTTTACAAGTTGATTCACCTGATCATCGACAATTTTCTGCTTATATTTTTCATCCATGTGTTCTAACGGGATGGATGGCATCCATAGAAGGCTTGCATGAAAATCTTGTTCAACTTCTTTCCACATTGGATCTGATGTTAAGCATACAACATGTTCAAATTCTTGATTTTTCAATTCATTACACCAATTTTGCAGTTTCCTCACTTTATCTTCTTTTTTCTCAATGTTCATGTACGTAAAGGGTGGAATCAGCATCATTCGACCTTTAAATTGTTTTTCGAGGAGTGTTGTCAGCAAAGTGATAAATTCTGCTTGTTCCGCTTCTTGTTTAGTATTACCCGAAAAGCTGATTGGTAACAATGGAACAATAACAGTATCGATATATGCTTTTTCTTGTATGTACATCCCCACTTCTTTAGCATTCCACAACATAGTTTTTTCATTCTCCTTTCTAATTCATCTTTCATATTAGCACAAAAAAAAGGTGATCGAATACGATCACCTTTTTTGTCCCCTACATTATCAATACATTTTTTAATTCCTCAGTCAACTTCGTAAACTTTTCATGGTCTTGAGCGTCAAGTGCGCGATCAATTTCATCGAGGAGCTTTTGTCGTTTAAACGTGACAATACTTTCTTTTAAAAACTGCTCTGCAACAATTCGGTCCTTCTCCGTTATACGTAGATATTTCGGCATATAAGGATTCTCCTCCATGACCGCCGCATACTGATGAGTAGCATGGGAAGCATGGAAATTAAGTTGAATAAAAATATCTTCCTCTCGATGCAGTCGAATATCGTGGAATGATTTCTCTGCATCTGTCGTCATAATATTTCCTTTATAAAAGCGAAAGGCTACATCATCTACGCATTGTGTTGACATGACAATTCCGCGAGGGCAATATTGAGCTTCCTCAACAAAATGCAGGTTTTCCATTAACTGATCGTGACTCATCAAGTAATTTAAAATCCATACAGACTCTCGTCTCTTAAGCTGATAATGGTTTAAAAACCAACGGATGAAATCCTTTTTTTCATGTACAGATACTGGTGCCGCCATGCGTTTCCCCCCTCTACTCATAGTCAGTAGTATGGCAGTAGATTACAGTTCCTCAAGTCTTTCAAGTCGCTCTAACCAGTCCTGATTTGTAGGATCTTTTTTTACAAGCTTATCGTAAATGGAGCGTGCTTCTTTTGACCGACCTTCTTCTAAAAGAAAAGTACCATAATCCTCAAGAAAATCTATATGATCATTATATACCACATATGCTTGGCTATATTCATTCGAAGCTTTGTCATACTCCTCAAGCCATTCATATGCTTTTGCAGCATCCCAGTGAAACTGCGGATCGCTTTCTCCAGCTTCTTCAATGTGCGCAATTAACTCGATAATATCGTCTGCACGCTCTTGCTGTATCAGCAATCGATTCATAACTAAGGCTGCTTCTAAATAGTTCGGATCAATCGCAATGGCTTCTCTTAAATGAGATTCTGCAGCTTTTACATTGCCTTGTTTTAGTGATATTTTCCCTACAAATAGAAATAACTCTTTATTAAAAGGATCTGCTTTCAATCCAGATTGTGCGGTTTCAATGGCGTCGTCAAGCTGTTCTTCATGCTCATATGCTCTTGCAAGAAGCATGTACGCCGAATGATATTCAGGATCCATTTCAACGAGCTCTGACAGTGTTTCAATTGCCGTTACGAAATGAGCTGCTTGGAATGCCGTAAATCCATAACCAAATAATGTGTTGACGTCACGATTATTTTCCAGCGCTATTTCATAATAGGGGAGTGATTCTTCAAATGCACCACCCGCACTATAACATTCGCCTAAACGTTGATTCAATTGCACACCAGCTACTTCTTCATAGTCTGCCTTCATCACTTCTTTATAATGACGAATCGCCTCTAGAAAGCGCCCTTGTTCGTTGTACAGCTCCGCTAAGGCAAAATGAATAATTGGTTCATCTGGGAGTTTTTTATTAGCGAGTAAAAGCTTACTTTCACTCACTTCGTATAACCCTTGCATTTGATAAAGATCCGCTGATAATAATAATGCACGCGGGAAAAATTCATCTTTTTCATCAATCTGATCTAATTGAAGAATGGCTGCTTCTATGTCGTCCATCTCAACAAGTGTCTCGGCAAGAAGAACGTTTAATTCACCCTCTTCAGGATAAGAAAAGATGAGTAACTCGAATAATTCTTTTGCTTGTTCTAAAAAGCCAAGCTGGAAAAGTTCCTCAGCAAGTTGGAATTTTTCATCATCCGTCCCCGCTTCTTTCACTACGGAAAATTCTTTCATTCCTTTTGTTAAATTTCCTTCATGTAATGCATGGATCATACTTTTTGCAGCATCCACTATTTTGTCCCTCATTTCATCCTGTTTAACTCTATCTCCTACATCCTAAAAAACATCTGGCCAATTAGCAACTTTTTCTTACCGGATTCTCTTAGGGGTACTAATTCGATAAAGCCATCGAAAACTCCTTTTAATCAAGAAAAAAAGTAAACGATGTCCTTCGACACCGTTCACTTTCTAGAGAATAACTGATTCTAAATCTGAAAAAAATTGTGGATAAGACACACCAATGGCTTCAACGCCTTCGATTGTGACCACTTCATCTGTTAATAGGGCCGCCACCGCTAACATCATACCAATTCTGTGGTCCCCTCTTGAATCCACTTGCCCACCGTGAAGCTTTGTCGGCCCATGGATAAGTAGTCCATCATCAGTTGGTTCAATATTTGCTCCGAGTTTAGCTAATTCACCCGCTACAGCATCAATTCGATTTGTCTCTTTTACTTTAAGTTCTTCTGCATCTTTAATCACGGTCGTACCTTGCGCTTGAGTTGCTAAAAGTGCAATGATTGGAATTTCGTCGATAAGCCTTGGAATAAGCGCACCACCGATTTGGGTTGCTGTGAGCTCTTTTTCACTTATCGTTACTTTCCCAAGTGGCTCTCCTTGTGTTGACTCTTTCTCAACTACAACATCCGCACCCATGTTAAGTAGTACATCGATGATTCCTGTACGTGTTGGATTTAATCCGACGTGATGTAACAACAGCTTGCTTTTTTTCACAACAGCCCCTGCAACTAAAAAGAAGGCAGCTGAAGAAATATCACCTGGAACATCAATCGTCTGTCCAACAAATGATTGACTACCTTTAACATAGATTTCGTTCCCGCTTCGCTCAATCGTGCCGCCAAACTGTTTAATCATTTGCTCCGTATGGTCTCTTGTTTTTTCAGGCTCAACGATTGTGGTTACTCCTTCTGTGTGGAGCCCAGCAAAGATAAGGGCTGATTTCAACTGTGCGCTTGCATACGGGAGCGTGTAATGGATGTTCGATAATGTGCCACCTCGAACGGCAAGAGGTGTATATTGACTATCTTCTCGACCATCAATAGCTGCACCCATTTTACGTAGGGGATCGGTTACCCGCTTCATTGGTCGCTTTGCAATGGATTCATCCCCAATAATGACTGTATGAAAAGGCAGACCAGCTAAAATTCCGAGGAGCAAGCGAGTCGTTGTACCCGAGTTGCCAACGTTAAGAATTTCTTCAGGTTCGCGCAATCCTTCAAATCCTTTTCCATGTATAACAATTGTATCACCATTTTCTTCTATGGTGACACCCATTTTTCTGAAGCAATCGATCGTGCTAAGACAATCATCACCCTTTAAAAATCCTGTAACGGTTGTCGTTCCATTCGCAAGTGCTCCAAACATGACCGAACGATGAGAAATCGATTTGTCGCCTGGCACACGAATGTTTCCACTTAATTTTACATCCTTATAATCTAGGGTTTTGATCATTGTCTTCTCCTCTCAGTTAAACAGTGAACACTTCATATGATGTGGTTGAGGTGATACATGATTCTCCACGACGCCTGTCCTCTTCCGTTTGAAAGCTAATGGCTAAGACACCATTGATATCTTGTCTTGTTTCCATAATTCGAATATTTACAATGCTAATTCCTTGCTTAGCTAGTAGCCCTGTAATTTCAGAAATTACACCAGGATAATCAGGGATATCAACAAACAAATCATAAAATGAAGGAATTGCACCTTTTTGTAGAATCGGCATATTATCGCGAAATTGCTTTGCCTCATCAAAATAGTGATACATTGCATCTGCATCTCCTTGATTAAGCAACTCAATTACTTGATTCATCTCACCTTGCCACTGGCGAAGCAATTCCTTTAAAATATCGGTGTTGTGCATCGTGATATCCCGCCACATCGTGGGATCGGAAGATGCGATACGAGAAAGATCTCTAAAGCCTCCTGCAGCTAATCGTGAAATGAGTGGTTGAGTTGAATGAACCTTTTTCACCTGATGGACGAGTGAGGACGCAATAATGTGAGGAAAATGACTCACCATCCCAGTGATTTCATCGTGTTCTTGTGGGTCAACAACAAAGAACTTAGCTTTGGTCCCTACCAGCCAACTCTTTAACCTATCAACATCTCGTTCATGTACATTTTTCCCTGGTGTAAGTAAGTAGAAGGCATTTTCAAATAAAATAACTTTTGACGCCGCCACACCACTTTTATGAGAACCAGCCATTGGATGGCCACCTATAAATGTGTAACCTTTGTCATAAAATAACTGAGCTTTATTCATAATTCGTTTTTTGGTACTACCAACATCTGACACAATTGTATGCGGACTTAAAGACCATGCAGATAGTTTTTCAATAAGCTGTTCTGTTTGAAAAACAGGTGTACAAAGAAAGACAACGTCTGCACCTTCTACTTCTTGTTGTAAGTTCTTAGATTCTTGTGTAATTGTATTCATTGCTTTTGCTAAACGCATTTCTTTTTCTTGAACGTCATACCCAATTACAGTTGCTTTTGGGTTACCTTTCAAGATGGAAAGTCCAAGCGACCCCCCGATTAGTCCTAAACCAATGATGACAACGGTCCCTTCCATAACACCACACCTTTTACTGCTGAAGTATGCCTCTTAATGCATGAATAAGTTGCTCGTTTTGTTCCTTTGAACCAATCGATATACGTAAAGAAGTTGGAAATCCTAGCCCTTTACCACTTCTGACAATAAAGCCATGCTCCATTAATGCCTGAAATAATTCATCACCATCACGATCAAAATCTATTAAGATAAAGTTTCCTTGTGATGGAAAATAATCGACACTCATTTCTTCACAAAATTGGTAGTACTGCTCAAGTCCTTGTCGATTGGCTTTTTTAGACGATTCAATAAATGATTGATCACTCAAGGCAGTATCAGCCGCCACTTGACCGAGTACACTCGTGTTGAATGGTGCTCTCACAGGCTCAATCGCTTGAATGATTGACTCAGAAGCCATGCCATATCCAACACGGAAACCAGCTAAGCCGTAGGCTTTTGAAAAGGTACGCAGCACGACAACATTAGAGTAGTCATGAATCAATGAAATCGCATCGTAGTAATCTTCTGCTTGAACATATTCGTGATACGCTTCATCAAGAACGATTAACACATGCGGTGGTATGTTATTCAGGAAACTTCGTAAATCTTCATTATTAATATAGCTTCCTGTTGGATTGTTTGGACTGCATACCCATACGATTGTGGTATCTTCATTTACTGCTTCAGCCATTTTCGTTAAATCATGCGCACCATCAATTAGAGGTATTTCAATTACTTCTGCTCCCTCGATAATGGCATTATGTTTATATTGAGGGAATGATGGTGCTGGCATTACCGTGTTTTTCCCTGGCTCTAATAAGGCACGTGAAATAATTTGAATCACTTCATCTGACCCGTTACCTAAAATAAATTGCTCTGGCTGTAACGAATATAGTTCGGACAACGAGTGTCGTAATTTAGTTGCATATCCATCGGGATAAATGGCATGGTTCACTCCATTCTCTTTAAACCATTCATCAATTTTCGGTGAATAGCCAAAAGGGTTTTCATTGGAAGCGAGTTTTACGATTTCACTCAGCCCAAATTCTTTTTTCACTTCATCTGTTTGTTTACCCGGTTTATAAGGAACTAAATTTGTCACTTGTGCCTTTATATTCATCGTGATCATCCTATCCGTCTCTTTAAATTAGTTATTTTATCGTATTCTCACTCACCAAGTCTGGTCTCAAACGAACGGCCTCTTTTTGGTAAACGTGATGAATGTCTTTTTGCTCGGTTGACGTGTTGACATGGAGCATTAAGCGAATACAAAGTGGAAGACCACCCTCAACTGGAATTTCTTGCATACACATGACAGGAACGTATTTCCAACCGTCAAAACGTCTGATTGCTTTTGCCGGAAAGGTTGATGTTAAATCGTGCGTAACTGAAATAAAAAGAGAAATGACTGCTTCTGGTTTAACATCATTTTCTTTTATCAATTGCTGTAAAAGACTTTCTGTGGCAGAAAGAATCAACTCTTCTTTATCCGTAGTTACTGTCGTTGCCCCTCGTATCCCTCGAATCATTGTATCTCTCCTTACATTTTTCGTATGATATGATCGATTTCTTTCAGTTGTTCAATGGTAACTTTCTGTAGAGATGGAATACCAATTGACTTTAAAATAACCAATCGAATTTCTTGTGCAATCGTCTTTTTATCTTTTAACATGAGCGTAGCAAGCTCATCAAATGATGCATCATCTGGAGGGCTCACCTCATAGCCTAATTTTTTGACCCAGTTGATAAATGAGTGAATATTAAAAGGTATATTGTTCAATTCTTTGCTTATGAGAAGGGCGTATATAATTCCTACCATAACCGCTTCACCATGGGACCATTTTCCATATCCAGCCCAGGCTTCAATGGCATGACCATATGTATGTCCAAAATTCAAGTAAGCTCGTATACCAAGCTCTCTCTCATCTTGCTCAACAATCGAAGCTTTAATTTCAATTCCCCTTTTGAGACAACGAGATAAGTAAGTTGGATCAATCTCTTCAAGAGTATTGATCGATTGCATAAGTTCCACTAGAAATGAATCATCTGCAATCATTGCATGTTTGATTACTTCTGTGAAGCCTGATCGAATTTCGCATGCAGGAAGGGTTTTTAAAAAATCAATATCATAAATGACTGCAGTTGGTTGGTGAAAGCTTCCAACCATATTTTTACCTAATGGATGATTAATTGCTACCTTGCCACCAACAGCGCTATCGTGCGCTAAAATGGTCGTAGGGAGTTGGATGAAACGTATGCCTCTCATATAGGTTGCAGCAACAAACCCAGCGAGGTCTCCTGTCGCACCGCCACCACAAGCAATAATAAGCGATTGTCGATCTAGGCCAGCATTAAGTGCAGCCCCCAAAACTTCTTGATAAACCTCGAATGTTTTTACTTTTTCACCTGCAGGCAGTACATGCCAAAAAATGCGCTTATGCTTCGGTGCAAAAGCTTTTATTATCGATTCAAACTTTTCATACACCGTTTCATCAATAAGATAAAAAACGGACGTTACAGATGGACTTAATGCATCGACAACTTGAGGAAGTGTGCCAATCGCTCCCTCTCCAAGGACGACTTCATAGGTGACGTCTTTAGTCTTGACTTGAACTGTTTCCATTTAAAATTCCTTTGTGTATGCTCGGTAGTGATTGATGGATTCTTGCAAATGATCCATTCGATCACTCTCGAATTGGTCCAATACTGCAGTAGCAATTTCCCATGCTACTGCTGCTTCGGCAACAACAGCTGCTGCTGGCACAGCACAGCTATCTGATCGTTCGATGCTCGCAGTAAATGGTTCTTTCGTTTCAATATCAACACTTTCTAATGGCTTATACAATGTAGGAATCGGTTTCATTACACCACGTACAACAATAGGCATTCCAGTGGTCATGCCACCTTCAAAGCCACCTAAACGATTTGTTTTTCGTGTGTAGCCATTTTCTTCAGACCATGCGATTTCATCGTGGACCTGACTTCCATATCGTTTAGCCATTTCAAATCCTAATCCGAACTCAACACCTTTAAACGCATTGATACTCATTATAGCACCAGCGATCTTCGCGTCTAGCTTGCGATCATAATGAACATAGCTTCCTACACCAGCTGGCATACCTTCAACAACAACTTCTACAACACCACCGATTGAATCTCCATTTTTCTTTGCTTGATCAATGGCTTCCTTCATTTTCTCTGATCCTTCAGCATCAACGCATCTCACTTCACTTTGTTCTGAACGTGATTTTATCTCTTCAACCGTTGTAATTCCGTCAGTGTTGGCCACAACGCCACCAATTTCTTTTACATGGCAAGTGATGGTTATGCCGAGGTCTGATAATAATTTTTGCGCAACTCCTCCTGCTGCTACACGCACGGTTGTTTCACGAGCGGATGAACGTTCTAATACATTTCGCATATCACGATGCCCATATTTAATGCCACCATTAAGATCTGCGTGCCCTGGACGAGGTCTTGATACTTTTCTTTTTACTTCATCTGCTGCTTCATCATCAAGCGCTTCGGCACCCATTATTTTTGTCCAGTGTGTCCAATCCTTATTTTCAACAACAAGCGCGATCGGCGAGCCTAACGTTCTGCCATGGCGAACACCACTTAGAATCTGCGCTTGGTCTTTTTCGATTTGCATTCTTCTTCCCCGACCGTAGCCTTTTTGCCTACGTGCCAGATGCTTATTTATATCCTCAGAGGCAAGTGATAAGCCAGCTGGTAATCCCTCAATAATCGTTGTTAATTGAGGTCCATGTGATTCTCCTGCAGTTAAATATCTCATAACACTTTCTCCCTTCAACTCGCTAAAGTAATTTGGATACACTATAACACACTTTTTAACCTTAATGTAGTCAATTTTTTTACTTTTCTAGCTTAAAATAAAAGACAGGAACGGTTAGCCTATCTTTTAAGAACTACTACTTAGTTTTCGATAAAAAAACGTATCCACCGATTCAAGTTCATACTTAGATGGATTAAATATGTGCTCAGTACTGCCAACAAATAAGATTCCACCATGTCTTAACGACTCGCTAAATTTTCGATAAAGTTTATCTTTTGCTTCTTCAGTAAAATAAATCATGACATTTCGGCATACGATTAAGTCAAATTGTTTGTCGAAAAGATCATTTAACAAATTCTGCTGTCGAAAATCCACCAATCGCTTGATCTCGTCTGACACCTTATAAAAAACACCTTGGTCAGTAAAAAATTCCCTGCGCACTACAGGAGGGATTTCGGCAAGTGCACGTTCTCCGTACAAACCAATTTTTGCTTTATCAATTGCATTTTGATCTATATCGGTTGCAAGAATCGAAACTTGAGATGACCGAACAAGTTGGGAAAGAACCATAGCCAGTGAATATGGCTCTTCACCAGTTGAACATGCTGCGCTCCAAACTTTTAATTTTTTATTTTCTTTCAGGAGCACTGGAAGAATTTTGTGCTGAAGAACTTCCCAGCGTTTTTCATTTCGATAAAACTCCGAGACGTTAATCGTCATTCTATCTAAAAATTCTTCAAGCAGTGCTTCATTTTTACTCAGTGATTCAAAAAATTCCATAAATGATGTAAATCCTTTTTTTTCGTATAATGATGTGAGCCGTCTTTTCATTTGTGCTTCTTTATACAACGACAAATCAATACCCGTTTTGCGATTTATAAAATGGATAAATTTATAATAATCATTTGACATTGCTTTAATCCCCTGCCTATGTAGAAACAACTTATATATACAGTATAGAAAATTCTAGTACCTGATTCCATCGATTTTTGAGTATTATATCAAACTATAAAAAAAAAGCACCTTAAAGGCGCTTTTTAGTAGATCCACTGTTCAACTGGCTTGTCATATGAAATGACTGTATCGTCGCCGAAGAATAATTTCATTTCGCGCTCAGCACTTTCAAGAGAATCAGAGCCGTGAATAATATTTTTCCCAACGATAAGTCCAAGGTCACCACGAATTGTTCCAAGTGCTGCTTCGCTTGGTTTTGTGGCTCCCATCATGTGACGAGCAGTTTTTACAACATCTTCACCTTCCCAGATCATTGCGAAAACAGGGCCAGATGTAATAAAATCAACAAGTTCTCCAAAAAATGGACGCTCTGCGTGCTCACCATAATGTTCTTTTGCAAGGTCTTCAGAAATAACCATAAGCTTAGCTGCAACTAATTTAAATCCTTTTTTTTCAAAACGATTGACAACGTCTCCGATAAGACCACGTTGCACACCATCAGGTTTAACCATTAAAAATGTTTTTTCCAATGCCAATCCCTCCAATTATGTATGATGAGTCTGATGCGACCCTATAAAAGGTTAACACTCATCGAACACTTTGGCAACGTTTTCATTCTGATTTAATACTTTCTTTTCCCAATGAAAAGAGCAATGTCACGGAGCGATTTTTTCGCGCGTGAAGGAGGTAGTCCATCCAACTCATGTAAAGCCTTTTTTAAATATCGCTGACTGAGCTCAGAGGATTTTTTAATTGCATTTGTTTGTAGAATATCCGTAATCAGCATAGCCATATCATTCGTGGGCATATCCTCATGTACATGTTTTATACGATCCGCCAGATCAGGCTCTTTAAGCGCGTATAAAACAGGCAACGTTACATTGCCTTGAAGAAGATCTCCCCCAGCTGGTTTTCCAAGCTTATCTTCAGTGGAAGTGAAGTCTAGAATGTCATCTGTTATTTGATAAGCCATTCCAACGTAATAGCCAAATCGATACAGTCGCTCATGAATGTCTGGACTTACTTTACCAGCTACAGCACCTAATTGACAGCTTACTGCAATCAGCAAAGCAGTCTTACGTCGAATACGTCGTAAGTAATCTCGTAACGTCTGATCAAAACGGTATTTATCTTGTATCTGAGCAATTTCGCCTATACAAAGTTCAACGATTGAATTGGATAAAATTTTATGAGCAATAGGTTGCTCAATAATCGTCATGTAATCCAGCGCACGAGCAAACATATAATCCCCTGTATACATCGCCACCTGGTTATCCCACTCTGCTTTAATTGTTGTTCTTCCTCGTCGTAATTCTGCATTGTCAATCACATCATCATGCACTAGTGAAGCCATATGAATCAGCTCAAGAGCAACCCCAACATTTTTAATAACATGGATATCATACTCACCTGTTTTTGCTGCTAATAATACAAATACAGGTCGAATACGCTTACCACCGGCTTGCAACAAATGAAGGGATGCCTCTTTTAATAAGGTTGTGTCGGAATCGATCGCAAGGTTCAATTCCTTTTCAATTTCTTCGATATCCGTTTTTAAAAAAGAATAAAGCATTTTGAGTTTCATTCCATTTCCACCTAGCTACCCATTTTTTATCTCGATTATGCCCTTTTATAACCGATGTGCATGGCTGCAACACCACCACTAAATGGTTTATATTCTACGGAACCAAATCCCGCCTGGTTAAATAAATGCGCAAGCTCTTTCATGCCAGGAAAATCTTTTGCAGACTCTTGTAACCAAGAATATTCTTTAAAGCTTTTAGCAAAAAGCTTACCAAACAAAGGCATAACATATTTAAAATAAACATAAAATCCTTGTCTGAAAATTGGCATCGTTGGTTGGGAGGTTTCTAGACAAACTGCCATTCCTCCAGGTTTCAATACTCGGTTCATTTCCTTTAACACTTGTAGGTAATCTGGAACGTTTCGGAGTCCAAAACCAATGGTTACATAATCAAAACTATTATCTTCGTAGGGAAGTTCCATTGCATTGCCATGCACTAAAGAGATTTGAGGATAGGACTGAACTTTGTCCTGCCCCACTTTCAGCATATTTTTACTGAAGTCAAGCCCGATTACTTGCCCATCTGGACCAGTGGCATGAGCAAGAGCAATCGTCCAATCTGCCGTTCCACAGCAGACATCTAATGCTTTCGACCCTTTTTGTACATTCATTTTTTTCATTATTTCTTTTCTCCACTTTACATGTTGCTGGAAACTTATTACAGAATTCATCTTGTCATATTGACCGTGTATTTTTTCGAAAACATGATGAACACGCTGTTCTTTTGACGGTTGCATTGCTACCCTTCCTCTGCATAAATTTTAGGACGCTCAGAAGATGACTGTAAGACAGAAGATATGGATCCACTAAGTGTTTCAAGAGGAATCGATAACTTTGACAACTTATGAACAATCTGCTCCTTCTTTTGGTCAACAAGTCCTTGATACGATCTCCAGAGCTGTTGCTCTCTTACTTGTGAAGACGCGTTTAATGGAAGTTCATTGTTTAAAAAAGCAAACAATATGGCTGGTTCATTTTTTAAGTAACACTCTTTTTCTCTAACTAATCGATTGAGAACTAAAACATCTTCTGCAAGCGTAATAAATTGCTTGAACCCTTGATGCTTGAATAATTGTGTAATTATGGCACTTTCAATTTTCATTAAACTATAAATAAAATCTTCCTTAGATGAAAAAGAGCGTAATGTAAGTTCGATTTTGTGTTCGTTAATTTCTTGAATCGCATGTGCAATACACCTGATTAATGCTACGTCGGGAATTTTCGCAAGAATACGATAATACAAACCACTGTAGTAATCCCCTGCAAGAACAGTAAGTTGTCTTACTCGTAAAAGATCCTTTTGTTCTTTTGACACTAGTTCATGAGTATCGAGTGCCGTTTGAATTAAAGTAGCAGAAGTAACGTATGAGCGATCAAGTTCTGTATAGCTCCCGTTTATTTGGAAAGGAAAAATGAGCAAAGAAAGACGATCTTCATCGATAATCGGTGCTCCAATGGATTGATGAAGATAACTATGATGAATTTGATCTTTTATATGCTGAAGGGTATCTTCTATCCAACGATTATTGTCATTTATCTTCATCGCTTTCTCCCCATTTCCGACGTACACTTTAAAACTGCTAAATAATAGCTCAGTTACTCTTTTTTAAAAGTTTTAGTATGCACTTAAGTTTTTACTCGAGTGAGCCTCATTAATATGTATTCAATCGTTTCGCACGTTTGATTATAACACATAGCCCAGTCTGTTGCTATTGGACTATACTTTACTGCTATGGAAATTACCTGTTCGGTGGTAGCGATATAAATTACACGCTCCTCGTCGCCTTCCGCTTCTAGCTTCTCGAGGTCATAGAAGACAGTCTTGTGGGCTAAGAGAGCGTTTAGCCAAAAAAATCAGCAAGAGAGAGATAGCTGTAACCTCTTTCTTGCCGACCGGTTTACGTACTCTCAAGTCCAATGATTTTAACACAGTAAAATTATTTTTTTGAGTCGCTTTCAATTTCACCATTGCTAGTCAAGATCGATGCCTTGCCTCGAATCTTAACCGCAGATGTGTGATCCGTAAACTGAGCAATCATGACTTCACCTTTATCAAGTTTTTCTGAATGATGAAACTTAGTATTTGATCCTCTAGTTAACCCGATTACGTTGACCCCATCTTCAAGTGCTTTAATGCTAATAAAATCTTTATTCGTTGACATCGAATCGATCCCTTCTTAAATAGGCTACTAACTAGGTTGTTTTCATCAATGTCAGAACTTCGTTACGTCGGACAGAATCCGTTTCAAATACACCTCTAGCAGCAGTAGTCATTGTCATTGCACCAGGTTTCCTCACTCCACGCATTGTCATGCACATATGTTCAGCTTCAACAATAACCATCGCGCCATGGGGAGCAAGCATGTCCATGATCGCATCCACAACCGTTGACGTTATACGCTCTTGTAGCTGCGGTCTGCGAGCTGTCGCTTCAACTGCTCGTGCCAACTTACTTAACCCTGTCACTTTTCCATCTTTCGGTAGATAGGCAACGTGTGCCTTTCCGTAAAAAGGAACTAGATGATGTTCACACATTGAATAGAATGAGATATCTTTTACAAAAACAAGTTCTTCATGGTCTTCATTAAAAATGGTTTTAAAATATT
The DNA here is from genome assembly GCF_040801915.1 of Jeotgalibacillus marinus. Taxonomy (NCBI): domain Bacteria; kingdom Bacillati; phylum Bacillota; class Bacilli; order Caryophanales; family Caryophanaceae; genus Jeotgalibacillus; species Jeotgalibacillus marinus. Next base: position 35,522 of record NZ_JBFMIA010000001.1, read on the forward strand.
CTTTAGGATTTATGTGAAGTCCCTCAAACATCTCTTCATACATTTTTGCTACACGCTTAGGCGTGTCAAGTAGTCCTTCACGAGTTGGGTCTTCTCCTACCGCCTCTAAAAGAAGACGAATAGCTTGTTCTATTTGTGGACGATTTACTTTGTTTTTAGTAGTTTGATCATTTGTGTAATCTATGTCTTTACGTTTTGTTTGATCCATGTGCAGGTCCTCCTAGGCTTGCTTATCAATTCTAATTGAATTCTCTTCATATTAGCATACGGATAATGCCTTCGCAAAGCATAGCGTTTAGAGAACACGGAAAGATGTGTTTGGTAGTTCCGTTTTTCCACATAAAAAGACCGCACGCATGTGCGGTCTTTTCATCTAACGCTAAAGGTATGTATTTATTTCACAGCATCCTTAAGCGCTTTACCTGGTTTGAACGCAGGAACCTTGCTCGCTGCAATCTCGATTTCTTGACCTGTTTGAGGATTGCGACCTTTACGAGCTGCACGCTCACGTACTTCAAAGTTACCAAAGCCAATAAGTTGGACTTTGTCACCTTTAGCAAGAGCACCCTGAACCGTATCAAATACCGTATCAACAGCTTTTGTTGCATCCTTTTTAGAAAGCTCAGCTGTCTCTGCTACTGCGTTGATGAGTTCTGTCTTGTTCACATCAATCACCTCCTCCCAAAGTAAATCGTTTCATGGGCAAGTTTCATTACATTAGTCACATAATTTAGAGCATTAGAAGTGATTTCTTTAACAAGAATCACAGTAAAGCCCATAGAATCAATGTTCAAGATCAATTCTGTTAAAAGATTATCATATAAAAAATACTTAGGCAAGAATAATTCAATAATTATTGGGAATCTCTTCATGTTTCCCTAATTTCCCGAAAAAAAAACGTAAAAAGACAGTCTATTTTTACATAGACTGTTTTTTACCACGATGTAAATATTAACAATTCCTTAAAGGATAATTGCAATCATCCCTCCAGAACCCTCGTTAATCACACGTTCAAGCGTCTCTTTTAATTTATAACGTGCATTCTCTGGCATAATGGAAAGTTTAGCTTGAATCCCATCACTTACGAGTGAACTTAAGCTTCTACCAAAAATATCCGAACTCCAAATAGATAATGGATCGTCCTCAAAATCCTGCATTAAATATTCAACGAGCTCCTCACTTTGCTTTTCTGTCCCGATAATCGGTGAAAATTCAGATTCAACATCTACTTTAATCATGTGAATGGAAGGAGCAACAGCTTTTAAACGGACACCGTAACGAGGACCTTGTCGAATAATTTCTGGCTCATCTAAACTCATGTCTGACATCACAGGCGGGGCAATCCCATAACCTGTTTGACGAACCATTGTAAGCGCATCTGCAAATTGATCGTATTCTTCTTTCGCGTGAGAATAATCTTGAATTAGTTGGAGGAACTGATCCTTCGTTGCTACTCTTTCTCCAATCATTTCATGTAGAATTTCTTCAAATAAATGATCACCTGCTCGTAAATCAATATTCGCGACCCCTTGCCCCATGTTCATCCCAGCCAAGCTAGCTTCTTGAACATGCTCAAATTCTTCAAATTGACGAACGACTCGGTCCACATCACGTAATCGTTTTATATCATGGACCACTTCTGTGACTGCTTCTTGGAAGTGCTCTCTTAGCCAATGTCTATCCTCCAACACCATCACCCAGCTAGGTAAATTCACATTCACCTCAAGCACCGGAAATTCATAGAGAGCCTCACGTAAAATCATAAGGACATCTGATTCTCTCATGCTTTCAACACTCATCGCAATGACAGGAATATCATACTTTACTTGAAGCTCTTTGCGTAGTTGATCTGTTTCAGTTTGATGTGGCCTTGCACTATTCATCACCATGATAAAAGGCTTTCCAACCTCGTTTAGTTCGGATACGATTCGTTCTTCAGCTTCAACGTAACTTTCTCTAGGAATGTCTCCAATCGTGCCATCAGTTGTCATCAATACACCGATCGTTGAATGATCTTGGATTACTTTCCGTGTTCCAACCTCAGCAGCCTCATGAAACGGAATAGGCTCTTCATACCACGGTGTATGAACCATGCGAGGGCCATATTCATCTTCATGTCCTTGTGCTCCAGGTATCGTGTATCCTACACAGTCAACCATACGAATGTTTACTTCAAGTCCATCAACAACTTGAATTCGAGCTGCCTGATTAGGAACAAATTTCGGTTCGGTTGTCATAATCGTACGTCCTGCAGCGCTTTGAGGTAATTCATCCTGTGCTCTGCTTCGTTCAGCCTCATTCGTTATATGAGGGACGACTGCGAGCTCCATCATTTTTTTGATGAAAGTCGATTTCCCAGTGCGCACTGCTCCCACTACACCAATATAAATATCCCCACCCGTTCGTTCAGCTATATGTTCAAACACATTTTGTTTCTCCATTAAAGCGCCCCCTCTTTTCGAACATTCTTCGCATAATTAGTGTATGAGGACATGCATTTTTCAGAACAAAAAAACAGTCTTTTTCGTTCAATTTGCATAATGAACGAAAAAGACTGTTTTAAGATGGGTTAGAATAAATGATTTTATTTTCTTCATTTACTGCATAAGGAAAAGAGTATGCAGGTACAAACATCGAACCATTAAGTAAGATAGAACGAATGTCTTCATCGCTCTGTTCAAGTGTTAACTCTTGTTCTTGAGCAATTTGGTAAAGATCAGTAATATAATCTACGTAGATCGTTCCATCACCACTTGCAACAAGCGGTAATTCCTTATTTGTAAAAGGACTTAGTACCATCGGATCCTCTTTATAACCGAGTTTTTCATAATTGATGGTAAACACATTGTCGCCGAGTGCCTCTTTAAACGGAACACCCTGATTTGCTTGAATTCGAACATTAAGCGTTCTGATCGTCTCAGCAATTCTCAAATCAAATATCCGAACTGTAGGATCTTCTTCAACATTGGTTAACGTGTATTGAAAAACTCCTCCATTCTCATATGCATTTCCAGGAAGTTGTTTTAAATATCGCGGCTTTAATTTTGAATAATCAATTAAATATTTTTGATAGATAGGAGTATCTTCTTCCACTGTTCTTATTGGCAACAGTCCTCCAGACTCTTCTTGGAATTGATCAATTGCTTGTTGAACAGTTGCGATCTGATCTTCATATGGTAGTTCATTTTCAGATTTTTGTTGAGCTGGGTACATACATCCTGTTAGCAACAATACAGTGCAGATAATAGCAAGTATAGCACTATACTTTTTCATGAAGGCACTCTCCTTGTCAAACGCTTCTATAATGTGGGTCCGCTAAAAACGACAAAGATCATTATTAGACCAGCTAAAATCATTAACACATATGCAATTAACGCCGTAATGAACTTTATAAATTTATTCGAGATTTTATATCGACTAAAATAGATCGTGATGATTGCAAAAAACATAAACCCCATCGATCCAAACGAGATCCACATTTTTGTTAAAGATGACATTCTTGACCGCTCCTCCACTTACCAATAATCTTAGTTATCATTAAGTCTTTTAATTTAAATTATAGCATAGCCACCCAGCGCAAGAGGTTTTTTGAAAATCGTTCGTAAAACGTTCATAATTTGCTCGTTCAGCCCCTGACAAATAAAAAACTGAGAGCTAATTGCCCTCAGTTTCTTATTTGTTCTCCTAAAATATCTACCAGGCCTTCCATTTCATGCGTTTTCATTCGTGACATTAATTGATCAACTGCTTCTTTTGGATCCACATCATCAAATAATATACAATGAAGCGCTTGTACGATCGGCATCGAGACTTTATGTTTTCGAGCTAATTGGTAGGCAGCTTTTGTGGTACGCACACCTTCAACAACCATTCCCATCGTCTCCAGAACTTCATCAAGATTCTTCCCTTTACCAAGCATGTTTCCTGCTCGCCAGTTTCGAGAGTGAACGCTTGTACACGTAACAATCAAATCACCAACACCTGTTAATCCGGAAAAAGTTAAAGGATTAGCTCCTAGCGTTGTTCCTAAACGAGCAATTTCTGCAAGACCCCGTGTGATTAACGCAGCTTTTGCATTATCACCATAACCAAGACCGTCCGAAATTCCGGCAGCAAGTGCGATGATATTTTTTAACGCTCCACCGATTTCCACTCCAATTACATCAGAATTAGTATACACCCGAAAGTGTTGGTTCATAAATAAGTCTTGAACAAATTGCGACGCGTTCAGTTGATCAGATGCAGCAGTCACAGTTGTCGGATGTCGTTTTACAACTTCTTCTGCATGACTTGGACCTGACAATACAACCATGCTTTTCATTGTTTTTTCAGAAAGTGTTTGTTGCAAGATTTCAGAAATTCGCAGATGTGAATCTGGCTCAATCCCTTTACTTACATGAACGATAACCTTCGGCTCTTTACAAACCTTTTCGATGTTTTGTGCTACTTCACGAATCGCTTTAGAAGGAACTGCAAAAACGATAGTCGAAACTCCTTCAATTGCTTTTTCAAGCTCGTAGTATGCCTTTACAGAGGCAGGTAGATCTGTATCCGGTAAATATCTCTCGTTACGGTTTGTATCGTTAATTAAAGCCATTTGGTCTTTGTTATGAGTCCATAAGTTCACATCATGACCGTTATCACCTAGCACTAACGCAAGAGCAGTTCCCCAGCTTCCTGCACCTATTACAGCTACACGTTGATTTGTCTCCATTGTTATACTCCTTTCGTTTAAAGAAGGTCGTTAATCACTATTACTTACGAGCTCTAGCGATTAAGCGAATTGGTGTGCCTTCAAACCCAAAGGCTTCTCGAATTCTATTTTCTAAAAATCGTTCGTACGAAAAGTGCATCAATTCAGGTTCATTTACAAAAATCACAAAAGTTGGAGGCTTAACAGCTACTTGAGTAGCATAGAAAATTTTCAATCGTTTCCCGTGATCTGTAGGTGTTGGGTTCATAGCAACAGCATCCATCACAACCTCGTTTAAAACGCTTGATTGTACACGCATTGAATGGTTTTCACTTGCCATATTGATGACAGGAAGTAAGGTATGAATTCGTTTTTTTGTTAAGGCAGATAAGAACACGACCGGTGCATAATCCAAGAATTGAAAATGGTCACGTAATTTTTTTTCAAAACGATCCATTGTTTTATCATCTTTATCAACAGCATCCCATTTATTTACGACCATAATCACCGCTCGTCCTGCATCATGAGCGTATCCTGCAATTTTTTTATCTTGGTCGATTATTCCTTCTTCTGCATCAATGACAACAAGAACAACGTCGGAACGTTCAATCGCTCGAAGCGCACGCAACACACTATACTTCTCTGTTGTTTCATACACCTTACCTTTTTTCCTCATTCCTGCAGTATCAATAATCACATATTCTTGGCTGTCGTATTTATAAGGTGAATCAATTGCGTCTCGTGTCGTTCCTGCAATGTCACTTACAATTACACGGTCTTCACCAAGAAGTGCATTTACAAGAGAAGATTTCCCGACATTTGGTCGACCTATTAAAGAAAACTTAATTACTTCATCGCCGTACTTAACTTCATCTTGGGGTTTAAAGCTTTTCGTTACTGCATCAAGCATCTCACCAAGACCAAGACCATGAGAACCAGAAATTGGATATGGTTCCCCAAAACCTAAAGAATAAAAATCATAAATTTGATTTTTCATATCAGGATTGTCCACTTTATTAACAGCTAGTACAATCGGTTTACTCGAGCGAAATAAAATTTTCGCAACTTGTTCATCAGCTGACGTAACGCCTTCACGACCATTTGTCATAAAGATTATTACATCTGCTTCATCGATCGCGATCTCAGCTTGTTGGCGAATTTGCTCTAGAAATGGTTCGTCACCAATTTCAATTCCACCTGTATCTATAATATTAAAATCGTGCGTTAACCACTCTGCAGAGCTATAAATACGGTCTCTAGTGATACCTGGAATATCTTCAACGATGGAAATTCTTTCTCCAACAATTCTGTTAAAAATAGTTGACTTCCCTACATTAGGACGTCCAACTATTGCAACGACTGGCTTTGCCATGACGTTCACCCTTTCTCTCTGTCCAACTTATCTATAGTATATATCAAATCGTACGTTTCCACGTAACACAACCATAAAAAGACAGCAAGTTGATCCTATCTTTTTCTAAAACGACTCGCATAATTGTATCAATAAATATACAGAAAAACAATCGGCAATCAAGGAAGAACGGAACAGTGAGCTTAACACAACGAAAGAGCAAGTGGCTCGTACACCCAAGATGATCATTAATTCAGTTTATGACATCTAGAGACTCTCGACACTGAATTGGACGAAGATTAAAGTCAAGTTCCCAGGCTTTTTATCCGTGTCCGTTCTAAACCGAAACAAAAAACGCTAATTACCGCTTTAACCAGCAGTAATTAGCGTTTTTCATGGCAACTTCATTTTTCTTGAAAATTGATCAGGTTTTTCATTGTTGACAAAAGGCGAACTTAAATTAAGTTCGCCTTTTGTCAGCATAGAGTCAGAAACCACTAATCGCACTATTTGGTCAGTTTTGACGGATAACAAAGCAACTTCAAATCCCTCTTCACCAGAAGTGACGGTAGATAATAAATAATCACTATGATCAAGTTTTATCTTCGCCCTGATTCTCACCTTTAATTTAGATCTTTTAATTTGTCTCCGATCATTTCGCCTAACTGGAATCCTTTTGACTCATCAGGTATGTCATACGAGTGATTACGTCTGCTATCGCCCTTAGATTCTTCTAACTCTTTGATTGAAAGCGAAAGACGTTGATCGATAATATTTACATCTAATACTTTAACTTTGACATCTTGCCCCTCTTCTAGCACTTCATGAGGTGTTCCGATGTGCTGGTGTGAAATTTGAGAAATGTGCACAAGTCCTTCTACACCTGGGAACACTTCGACGAATGCACCATAGGATACAAGGCGTCGAACCTTCCCTTCTAATAGGTTACCTTTAGGAGCTTTCTCCTCAATATCAGTCCAAGGTCCAGGTAAAGTTTCTTTAATTGATAGCGAAATACGTTCATTATCACGATCGACAGAAAGTACCTTCACTTGTACTTTTTGACCTTCTTCAACTACATCGGATGGCTTTTCAACATGTTGATGAGAAAGTTGGGATATATGTACGAGCTCATCAACTCCACCAATATCAACAAATGCCCCGAAGTCAGTAATTCGTTGGACCGTTCCATCCAATACGTCATTTGGTTGGGTGCTTTCGAGCAAAGCTTTTTTCTTTTCAGCTTTCTCACCTTCCACAACCGCTCGGTGTGAAAGAATTAAACGGTTTTTTTCTTCATCTAATTCAACGATTCTGAAAGCTAAGCTTTTACCACGATAATCTTCAAAGTCTTCAACATAATAATCTTCAACAAGTGATGCAGGTACAAATCCTCGTACGCCAAGATCGACAACGAGACCACCTTTAACAACATCTTTGACTTCAGCGTCGAATACTTCTTGAGATTGGAAACGTCGTCTCATTTCATCCCATGCTTTTTCTGCTTCGACTTTACGTTTCGATAGGACGAGAAGTTCATCCTCAACCTTTGTGACAACAAGATCAAGCTCGTCTCCTTCTTTGACAACATCAGATGCTTGTTCTACATGGAGACTCGACAGCTCGCTAATTGGAATAATGCCATCCACTTTGCTGTCCTTGACATCAACAAGAACCTGCTTTTCTTCCACTTTCGTTACGGTACCGGTCACGCGGTCTCCCACCTCGAGAGAGTTTACTTCGATGTGATTCATGTCTTCTGTCATATGTACTCCTCCTTAATCCATGACTACTGAAATAATATTAAATGTGAATTTAATCACACTAATTATAAATTCAGAATATACTACTAACTTCTAATAAACTGAACAGTTTGTCAAGTGAGAACTTTTATCGATGATTGTCGATAAGCTGTTTAATATGGCACATGATTAATTCCGTTGCCTCTTCAGCTGATGCTTTTCTTTCTCTTAATTCATCCATTGGAATGGGTTTGCCGTACACTACTTTTAAACGTTTAAAAGGTTTGTATGGACCAATTATGGCACATGGAATGACATCAGCCTTTGAACGTAATGCAAAAAAACCTGCACCCGCTAAACCTTTTTTAATTTCACCATCTTCACTGCGTGTTCCCTCTGGAAACAAACCCATAACATTGCCTTCTTTAAGAATTCCGAGACCGCGTCTTAGTGCTTCGCGATCACTCATCCCACGCTTTACAGGGAATGCACGAATGTTTGGAAGCAATTGTTTTAAAATTGGTGCCTGGAACAGTTCATCTTTCGCCATAAACGAAACGGGTCTTGGCGCTGTTAAACCTACAACTGGAGGGTCTAAAAGAGCAATATGATTTGCACAAAGAAGGACGCCTCCTTCTTTAGGAAAATGTTCAAGTCCAATCGTTTGAAAGCGGTAGATGGGTGTTAATACCATTTTAACTAGTGACCTAGCAAATGTATATAAATTCATGATTTCCCTCCACGCTTTTCAACCAGCAGGATAATTTCATTAACAACACTTTGAATATTCATCAACGTCGTATCCATTTCGATCGCATCTTCCGCTTTTATCAGTGGAGATACAGCTCTTGTCGAATCAAGATGATCCCGCTCTTCAATTTCACGCTGAAGCTGTTGCAAATTTGATTCAATTCCTTGTTTTTTGTGTTCTTCATGGCGTCTTCTTGCACGTTCTTCAGCACTTGCAACCATAAAAACTTTCACTTCTGCGTCAGGTATTACATGCGTTCCAATATCACGACCATCCATTACAATACCGCCATTTTCAACGAGTTGCTGCTGACGTTTCACCATTTCTTTTCTTACACCAGCGTGCTTAGCAACTTTTGAAACCATATTGGTCACTTCAATGGACCGTATCTCTTGTGTAACTTCTTTTCCATCTAAAAAAACACGCTGTCCAAGATCCCCTGCTTCCAGCTCTATAATAGTATTCAATAACAAGCGTGTTAATTCCTGCTCGTTTTCCAAATTTACTCCTTTGTTTATCGCTTTGTATGTTAATGTGCGATACATTGCTCCTGTATCGATATAAACAAAACCTAACCGTTCGGCTAGTTGTTTTGCAACGGTACTTTTGCCAGCAGCTGCTGGTCCATCTAAAGCAATCCTCATTGTCATCCATTTTTCATCCACAGGTCATTCTCCTTCATCTTGCATTTTCAGTGTCATTATATCATAATTCGACGTTTTTTTCTTCTTTCAAGAGAGTCGAAATTTAGACGAACTGTCAAAGAGCACCTCCCGATAATGTCGAGAAATGCTCTAATTTGGTTTTTATTGAGTTGTAAGCCCTTTTTGTCTCAACTGAAGTTGACATTCAAATATAAAACGGATAAGAAGTTGACGTTCTAGACTTGTTAAATCTAAAAACTTTATCGTACCTATTTGAATATTATTGTGAGACTTTATACGGACAAAACGGCTTGTTGTTTTAATATATTGATTTTCACCCATTTTCATTGGCAAAACAAGAAAAATTTCAAGCTCTTCTTCTTTACGAAATTCAACACCCTTGTGCAAAATAAAGGCAAGACCTCCAGCACTTAGATCGTGTGTAACTGTATGATACCAACGGCCATCCCCCCTGATGGCAACGTCGATCGCCATATCAATCCTTACATACTGACGACGTTGTATACGGCGGAATTCCTCATCTCCTGGGTAATGAAGTGAAACCATTGGAATTTTCCCTTTCACACGGTCTTGCACCTCTGTTTCAAATACAAACGCTGCTCTTTCACTTTGGGTGAAACTTGCTTTTAATTGCATTCCTTCACGTAAAAATACGGTTTTATCTGTCGCAATGTTAATTGGATAATCAATATGGATTTTGGATCCATGAATTTCGACTACACGGCTACGGTATTTATCATCTGTATTTGTGTACATGGGTTCTAGAGTTAACTTCATTCCTACTTTGAGCATGGAAAAGCACTCCCTATCGTTATCTTTCAATTCTGACTCTATTATGTCATGAAAAGTAAGGGTTTCCAATAAGAACTGTTGCTAAGATAGGAATTATATCCGGGACTGAGCAAGCCCCTTCCACTTTACTTGCGATGTCTAGCTTCAGCATCCAGACACTCGGGTCATAAGGGAACCGACTGCGGTGGTAAGATTATGCCGATCGAGGCTGAACGCCTGCTTACGCTTTTTTCTTTATAATTTTTCAACTTTCTCTTCTTGCCCATTTTGACTGTTTATGAAGATTCTGAACGTATCTTCCCCAAGTGTTCCAATGAATTCGTGGCTGAGTACTTCGTCTCCCATTTCATTTCGGATTATGGCAAGTCTTGATTCGTGAACCTTAAAATTAGAATGGAGTTGCTCAAGCGCTTCAGATTCTGTGATCGCAGGTTCTTCTATTTGTCTTGCTTCACCGTTTTTCAAATAATCCATTCCCAGGAATCCAATCACTTCACCGTTATCTAGCGCTACTTTTAAATGAATCGAATCTGAATTAACATAGATATTTTGTGGTTCAATAAGTCGTATAAAGGTCAACACAGCAACCCCATCATCTTGTCGACTGTTTTCAAGAACTACGTCATCAAATCCCTGTTCTTTTAAAAAGGCAGCTCCCTTTTCGCCTGCTTCATAAAGACTTAATGTTTCTTTTTCTATTTCACGACTTAGAAGATAATAAAGAGGATACCCACCTTTTTTCGTTAAGTCCATTGTTGCATGATTACCTTTTTCAGTTTCCCAATAAACAGAATAGAAAGGATAATCTGCTCCATCTAAGCTTTCTGTTACTTCCATCTCAGTACCTTCTTTGGTTCCTGTAAAATCTTGTACTTTTGTCATTGCTTCTTTATCTGTTATTTCTTTACCTTCAATGTGTGATAGTTGTATTCTTCGTTGTTCAGCTGTTTCTTGCTCTGTCATAACAAAACTCTCGGCCGTATATCCTTCAACAGATTTATCTACCGCCTTAAAGCCATCAATCACTGAATTATCTTTAACTTCATCAGCTGTTGCAAGAAGTACTTCCAGGTCCGCCCACCGCAATTGCTCTGTTAAAACTTCATTTTGTATACTTCTTAGCTCGTATTGTATGTCAGCTGCTTGGGAATAGAGAGTTTCGAGTTTGGCGTATTCATCGTCTGATAATGGTGTTGATTCAAAATCTCTGACAGCTGCTTTATAGCTAAAATCACCGATTTTTGTTAGGAAGCCTTCCAGTTCATTAAAAGGCAATAATCCAAGTGGAAGTTGGCCAATCCCTGAATGGACTAACGAGGTCAATCGCCACACTTCTGTTAATGCAGGTGTTAAACTTTTTCCTGCATTCATCGCAAGTGTTGAACCTATTTCATCATGTAAAAGGTCCATTTGATAGTTAACCTCGTGAAATGCGCGTTGGTACTGATTTTCCATATGGACTCTGAGTGCGTCTTTTTGAGTCTTTTGATACATTCCCCATGAAACGGCTGCAAAAACTGCGATAAATAGCACAGATAGAATGAGGGTTTTCTTCATAATTAACATCCTTCCTTTAGAGACCGAATATATGTTGTCCAATTTTTTTGATTTGTGGTCTTCCCCATATCCAACCACTTGTTGCGGTATCAGGATTAAAGTAATAGAGTGCATTCTCTGAAGGATCCCAGCCGTTTATTGCATCCAGAACCGCACGCCTCGCTTGCTCATTTGGCTCCAACCAAATTTGCCCGTCAGCAACTGCTGTAAACGCCAACGGCTCAAAAATAACACCTGAAGCTGTGTTTGGAAATTGTTCAGCTTGAATGCGGTTTAATATAACCGCCGCAACAGCTACCTGACCAACATAAGGTTCTCCTCGTGCTTCACCATACACAGCGTTTGCCATTAGCTGAATATCATTATCAGAATAACCAGCTGGATACTTCGGTGCTTTGGTAGGTACTGCTTTTCCTTTTTCTACTTGTTGCTCTTTGGGAACCCCCCCGTAATGCGTAAACCGATTTCCCTGCTCGATATTTGACCTCACATAACTTTCATCATAGTCTGTTACATTTACAAGTTGGTCTCGCGTTGTTTGACCTGCAAATCCATCAATATCTAAGCCATAGTCTTGTTGAAAGTTTCTAAGCGCCCAATACGTTCCCCAGCCAAAGTCAGCATCAATTTGCCCTTCATAATAGCCAATATATTGAAGCCTTGATTGAAGTTCCATAACGTCATCACCAAAAGCTCCACGTTGAATCACTTGACCACTAAAGGCATGTGATTCATTCGTGTAAAAAAAACCTTGTACCATCACCAATGCCATAATAAATAATCCACATCGTTTCACTTTTTTGTACCTCCGTTCTATTAACTAATCATCCGAAGTTAGTATAAACGTCATTAGAATGGACTATACATACACACAAAAAAGCCAGCAATGCTTCTTAAAAGAAACGTTGCTAGCCTCCGATGTTAATTTTATTATGATGTAATTCCGTCAAACTGTGAGCTTTCTTGACTTTCCATAGTCCAAGCCACCATAAAAACAGCATAAATGGAATGATATAATATACCCAATGACGACTACTCATGAGAATAAAATCGTATAAACCGTGTAATCCTACCGGAATGAAAAGTGAAAGAACCAATAATCTTTTGCGTTTCGTTGATAGTGAGAATTTCGCTTTTCCCACATAAAAACCCATGATAACTCCAAACAGTGCATGGCTAGATACAGGTAACAACGCCCGACCAAACGCTGATTCTAATCCATTTACTGCCAGAAACAGCACATTCTCAAATGTCGCAAACCCTAAAGAGACAGCTGCACCGTATACAATGCCATCATACGGATCATCAAATTCAATAAGATGGAAAATAAAAAAGTATAGAATAAACCATTTAAAAAATTCTTCTAAAAGACCGAATGAAATCAACGAACGAAAGAATATTGTCGAAAAAATTTGTTCTGTTTCAAGTACATATTGAACAAACATAATTGGAAAGGTAATCGCTAATCCTAAAATAAATGCTCGAAGAACTGACCTTATAGGCTCAGTATCATACTGATCTCTCAAATAAAAATAACTAAGAAGAGCTAAGCCTGGGGCAATCGCAGCAGAGATGATCGCAAGCATAAAAGTGCCTCTTTTCAATCTGTTTTTCTCATCGTATCATGTATAGGGACGGTTTAACATAGAAAAACGTGCTATGGAGGGAATGAAATGTCAAAAAAACAAATATTATTAATTCATACAGGTGGAACCATCTCAATGGCAAAGGACAAGCAAAGTGGTGCTGTTTTACCTAGCCAACAAAACCCGATGGAAGAACAATCTACTCAAGTAGGTGATTACGCTGATTTGCTGATTGAAACACCTTTTACACTTCCTTCTCCACATATTACACCGGATCATATGCTGACAATTAAACGGTTAATTGAAAAATGTTATTTAGAATCTGGTATAGAGGGGGTTGTCATTACACACGGAACCGACACACTTGAAGAAACTGCTTATTTTCTTGACCTAACTGTTCGGTTATCTATCCCGATTGTACTGACAGGTGCCATGCGTTCATCAAACGAAATTGGTTCAGATGGATTATACAATTTAATTAGCTCAGTACGTGTTGCCTCATGCAACGAAGCATATGGAAAAGGTGTACTTGTCGTTTTAAATGATGAAATTCATACGGCTATAAACGTTACAAAAACACACGCAAGTAATGTATCCACTTTTCAAAGTCCTCAATATGGACCGATCGGCACTGTAACAAAGAGCGGGGTTATTTTTCATCACACACCAAAGCTAGATCGAAAATATACATTGACCGCAGCGAATAAAAAAGTGACGATTTTAAAATCGTATGCTGGGATGGATTCGCAGTTGTTTTCAAGTTTATATGAAATGGGTTTTAATGGAGTTGTTGTGGAAGCGCTAGGACAAGGTAATTTGCCACCCGGTGCTGTTGAAGGTATTCAGTTCCTCATTAATCACAACATCCCCGTAGTTCTCGTATCTAGATGCTTTAACGGCATTGCACAAGATGTCTACGGCTATGATGGCGGCGGACGTCATTTAAAAGAACTCGGTGTTATTTTTTCAAATGGACTGAACGGTCAAAAGGCAAGAATTAAATTGATGATTGTTTTAGCTCAATCGTCAGACCATACCTTCATTGCAGATATGTTTGAGTAACCTCAAAAGCCCTCACATTGATGTGAGGGCTTTTCAATAGATAATCACTCAGAAATAGAGCGATTATCTATCATTGACTGGGCAATTTGTTCACCATGAAAGCGACCATTTTCAATAAAGATTTCATTGGCATTGTTTCCGGCTGCAATGACACCTGCGATATAAATACCTTCTACGTTAGTCTCCATTGTTTCCGGGTTGTAAAGCGGTCGACCAGATTCCTCGTCAATCCTTACACCCATCTTTTTAAGAAATGGATGATCTGGATGGTAGCCAATCATGGCAAAAACAAAGTCATTTTTCAGGTCATGCTCCTGACCCTGATAGGAATAATAAATCTTATCTTCTTCTATTCTTGTCACTTCGGATTCAAACACAATATCTACAGTACCATTTTTTACGAGTGCTTCGAATTGGGGTAGAATCCACGGCTTAATGCTTTTAGAATACTCCGAACCACGATAAAAAACGGTTACTCTTGCACCTGCTTTTTGCAATTCTATCGCTGCGTCCACAGCTGAATTTTTCCCACCGATCACCGCAACATCTGTATCGAAATAAGGGTGCGCTTCTTTAAAATAATGCTGAACTTTCGAGCGTTTCTCACCAGGAACATTCAATGCATTTGGATGATCATAATAGCCAGTCGCGATGACGATTTGGTTGGCTGAATAAAGGCCTTTTGATGTCTGTACATGAAAAAGACCTGCCTGAGATCGCGAAATTTCATTTACTGTTTCAAAACGGTTAATTCGCAAACCCATTCTTTGCACTACTTCTCTATAATAGACGAGGGCTTGGTTCCTTTTCGGCTTATGTTGTTCGATAATAAATGGAACATCCCCGATCTCTAGCTTTTCACTCGATGAAAAAAATGTCTGGTGAGTAGGATAGTGATAGATGGCATTAACAATGTTCCCTTTTTCTATAATCAGTGGGTTAACGTTATGTTTTTTTAGCGCAATAGCTGTTGCTAGACCACACGGACCCCCACCTACAATGATAACTTTTTCATGCTCCATGACTCGTCACTCCCACTTTAAGAAAATCCTTTTATGAGGAAAGGAAAAATCCCCTACCTTATATAGGATAGGGGATTGGAAAAGTGTTTTCAATTATCAAGCCTTATGATTGTTGTAGCCTTTTGGTTAAATCCATCCTCTAAAGCGACTTGCTTCTGCCATTTTGCGTACACCAACCATATAAGCTGCTAGTCTCATATCCACTTTTCTTGATTGTGAAGCTTGGTATATGGCTTCAAATGAACGTACCATAACATGCTCAAGCTTTTCTTTAACTTCTTCTTCTGGCCAGTAATAACCCTGATTGTTTTGCACCCACTCGAAATAAGAAACCGTTACACCACCAGCTGAAGCGAGCACATCTGGCACGAGTAAAATTCCACGGTCAGTAAGAATTTTTGTTGCCTCAAGTGTTGTTGGACCGTTTGCCGCTTCAACAACGATACTTGCTTTGATTTTATGTGCATTGTCTTCCCGAATTTGGTTCTCAATTGCAGCTGGTACTAAAATATCACAATCCAGCTCAAGTAGTTCATCATTTGTAAGAGTAGAGTCAAATAATTTAGTTACGGTTCCAAAGCTATCTCTGCGATCAAGTAGATAATCGATGTCTAATCCTTCAGGATCATGAAGTGCACCATAAGCATCTGAGATTCCGATCACCTTAGCACCAGCATCATGCATAAATTTCGCTAAGAAACTCCCAGCATTTCCGAAACCTTGGACTACAACTCGAGCACCTTGGATCGATATACCTCGCTTTTTAGCTGCTTCACGAATACAAATCGTAACACCTTTTGCAGTAGCAGTTTCGCGTCCATGAGATCCACCTAGTACAAACGGTTTACCCGTAATAAAGCCCGGTGAATTAAATTCATCAATTCGACTGTACTCGTCCATCATCCATGCCATAATTTGGGAGTTCGTAAACACGTCTGGAGCGGGTATATCTTTGTTTGGTCCTACGATTTGACTGATTGCTCGAACATAGCCTCGACTAAGTGTTTCAAGTTCTCTAAAAGACATTTCGCGTGGATCACAAATGATACCACCTTTTCCTCCACCATAAGGCAGATCAACAATGCCACATTTTAAACTCATCCAAATTGATAAAGCTTTTACTTCTTTCTCGGAGACATTCGGATGGAAACGTATACCACCTTTAGTTGGTCCAACAGCATCATTATGTTGCGCACGATAGCCAGTAAAAACTTTGACTTTTCCATCATCCATTCGAACTGGTATTTTCACTGTCATCATTCGAATTGGTTCTTTTAACAATTCATATACTTCTTCAGAGTATCCTAATTTATTTAACGCATTATGAATCACCGTTTGCGTTGATTTTAATACATCATAAGTAGCGCTTTCAGAAGAATGATCTGACCCTTTCTCGGTTACCATTTGTAAACCTCCCAGTTTCTGTAGAACTTTGACGGAACCATCCATCTTTCATGACATAGTATACACGGTTTACCTACTATATGAAAGATGAAATTCTAGTTTTTTTAAAGCGCTCTCATTTATAAAAAAAACAAAAATACCTTTCAAACAAACCAATCGAGAAGGTATTTCCCGTTAAAGTTGTTCCCTAACTAATTTTCCATTTAATGTAATGTCGATTCATCACTCTTTTTATTTTGCAAGATAATATGATGCGTTTCAGATTTGGCTCCTAATCTAAACGGTACAAGTGTTGTACCAAATCCATTACTAATAAGGTGGATGCTGTTACTATTGACAGTAGTCATGCCTCCTTTATCATAGGGACTATAATCAAATAAACGTATTTGGCCTCCATGTGTATGACCACTTACAATAAAGTCAATTGTCTTCTGTTGATCGTCTAATTTATGGATGACTCTTGGGTCATGGCTCATTAATACGATAAGATCCTCATTATCTATTTCACTTATTGCTCTTTTTAAATCATCCTTTTGATAATTAATATCTCCAATCCCTGCAAGCCAAATTGATTGTCCATCCTCTAAGTGCCACTTCACTGCTTTATTTTCAAGAATTGTTACCTCATATTTCAGCAATAATGATTCTAATCGATCTTTTTCCACTTCTTCGTCATTATTTCCAAACACAAAGAACACTGGCGCTACTTCTTTCAGGAGTCGAATATTATGTTCGACTCTTGAAAACGGAACACCCTTTTCCATAATATCGCCACCAATCATGACAATATCCGTTGGTGGAACCTTTTTAATCCATTTTTCAGAAATAGATCTTCTATGTATATCTGAAATAAAAAAGATCGATAATTCACTTGATGATGTATATCGATTTAACCGGATTGAGGTTGAGACAACATTTTTTTCAAATGCCCGTTTCAACATAAACAAACCAAAAGACAAACCTGATAAAAGTACAAAAAACCAAGATTTCATAATAACCTCCTATCTTAAAAGCGCAAGCAGGCGATCAGCGTATGGGTAGCCGGCGAGTAGGGCGTTCTTTACCACCGCAGTCGGATCACTTACAAGACTGCCTGCTTGCGCTGGATGAAGTGAAATCTGCTTTGTTCAGACCCAAAACATATAAAAGCGTTTATGCACGGAACTAGATTCTGTCATAAGAAATTACTTAACTTTCCTAAACAAATAAAAACATTTCCTTTGCTACACATGTAGCAAAGGAAATGTAGTTAATTCAATCGTCTTCTTTAATATCTAAAATACGAAATCCTGATTTCTCAAGTTTTTTGAGGAAGCGATTAACATTATCACGTTTTTCAATTTTTAACACGATCCGGCGAACTAATTTGTCTGTTTCATCGAACGTTACAAGTGAAATAACTGACTCGTGGAACTGTTGAATAATGTCTGCTAATCGAGAAATTCTTCCTTCTGTTTCCACTGACGTAAAAGCGATTCGAACACCTTTTTTATGCATCCCAAATGCGCTTTGAAATTGATCAAATACATCATAGCGTGTAACAATTCCTTTAAATTCCTGATCGCTATCGACGACTGATAATAATGGGAAATCGTTTAGCTCATATAATGTCCTTTCAAAAATTTCGTCTCCTTTTAAATATGTTTCTTCATGTGACAATATGTCTTGTGCAGTAGTGGATGAGTAATAATCTTCCCTAGATTTATTTGATTCAAAAAATGACTTATACACATCATAACGTGTTACTACTCCAACATACTTTTTCCCATTTAAAATAGGTAATCCGTCAATCCCATGCTCTTCTAACATGGTAATAACATTTTTCACTGGTTCACTTTCTTGAACCGTGTAACACTTTGCTTGGGGAATCATTGCACTTTTAACAAACATTTAGTTCACCTCATTATCTCGTAATATTACTTAATACTACAAAAAACCAAAGATTCCTTCTTTGTTTTGTACAACATTGACTATTTTATTAGGGTACGGGAATTTCTAGAACTTGTCCTTCATAAATCTCGTCGTCAGACAATCCGTTAAGTTGTTTGATTTGTTCCATGCCATCAGCACTTCCTACCTGGTTAATAGCTATTCTATAAAGGTTTTCTCCGGCTTGGACAGTGTGTTTCCTTATACTATCTTGTGGTTCTTCCACAGCAGTTGTCTCTTCTGCTGGCGGTGTCTCCTCAACTGGTGCTGGTGCTTCTGGTTCTGGTTCTGGTTCCTCCACTGGTGCATCTTCTATCGGTTCCTCTACGGCTTCTTCCTCAGATTCCTCATTTGTAACTGGTTGTTCTTTTTCAGGAGAATCATCGTTTTCTATCTGATCGTCGCTTGCACCCGCACCTCCAGAACGATCATTTTGTTCAACTCCAACAGACTGCCCTCGGTCAAAGTCCTTTTCATCATCATTTAAAAAAAAGAATGATAAAGCAACTACTGTCAATGGCAATAAAATAAAGACTGCCAATAAAACTTTTCTCAATGGGAACTGTTTTTTCTGAGCTGCTTTTACATTTCTCTTTTTCTCATGAAGCACACTCCTGGAAAGTTCACCACTTTTTAGTTCAGGTGTGTCCTCGACTTCTTTTTTTGCGTTTATTTCTTGGCGAGATTTATTCGCTTGGTCTCTATATGGATCTCGTTTCATGCGATTCCCCTTCTTCTCGTTTGTTATGTCTTGATAGCTTGAGCAGATAAAGTCCTAATATACAATCTACAATGAAATGAAGAATGATTGTCGCCCATAGACTTTCAGTCCATTCATATATTCCACCGATGAAAAAACTAAGAATAAGTATATTTAATGCTAAAAACCAATGGGCAAAATAACGAAAATGCACAAAAGCAAATACAAAACTCGCAACAACAATTCCACTGTTCGTATGAATAACGCCTCTAAATAGAACCTCTTCAGAAATTGCTATGCATAAAGTCAAAAAGGCTATTTTAGCTGGAGATAGTGAAGAAAATAACTTCTTGTTCACTCCGCCGTCATCATAGTAATGCTTGGGCAATGCTTTCATTAACCAAATATCTATGGTAACAACTAATAGTCCAGCGACCACACCAATCAATACAACAAAAAAATCGAGTTTTAAAACAGTTAAAAATGATTGGAAATCTTGAAATAAAAATATCCCAAGCACAACAGCGATTACAATAAGAATAAGCTGCGTTAACAGAACATGGTGATAAATTTGTTTATCAGAAAGTTGTTGAATGACCTTTTGCTGTTTGTTCATTGCATTCCACCTAAAATAATTGACTTAATCGTTCCTGCCAGCTTACAAAGTTTGAGTTGTCATTATTAGTAGTTAACAGTTGCTCTCCATATGGTTTCTTTAACCCACAAACATCACAGCAGTCATCCTGTTCGTTAAGACCTTCAGAAAAAGTTTCAACTAGAACTTTTCTTCTACAATTATCTGTTTCAACAAATCGTACAACATCCATAATCTTTCGCTGTTTTTCTACAAGTCTTCTCGCTAATTGAGAATCTACTTCAGACACCCATTGATTATTTTTTTCTATGTGTTTTTCAAAATGCTGTAGTATGCGTGTTTGAATTTCAGTTAATCCAATGCTTTCGGAAACGGTCACTAGATCTTGATTTGACTCACGCCTGCGATAATATTCACGAACCTGGAGTGAACTTGGTCGTTCAAGGTCCAATAAATTTGTCGGTATTTGTTCGTCTCCAATTAAGTATAACAGAATTGATAAACTTTTTTGACCATCACGCCCCGCACGTCCAATTTCCTGTACGAACGATTCCATGCTAGATGGCATGTGAAAGTGAATAATCGTGCGTATATTTTCTTTGTTGATCCCCATGCCGAAAGCGCTTGTCGCGAAAACCCAATCCAATTGATCATTTAAAAATTGCTGCTGAATTAGTATGCGCTGTTCTTGATCAAGTCCTGCATGATAGCTTGCAATTCGCCTTGAAGTCGTTGAATGGAACTCATAAGCTAATTCATCTGCTAATTGTTTGCTTGAAAAATATACGATTCCTGGAGCAGAAAAAGATGTAATACATTTTTCTAGCAACTTCACTTTTTGTGAAAAAGACTTCGACTTTTCCACTGACAAAGAAATGTTTGACCGGTTAACAGAATAAATCCATTCAACAGGTCTAATCATATTTAATGACTGCTTTATATCTTGTCTTATTTTTTCGGTTGCAGTTGCGGTTAACGCAAGAGTAGGAGGATTCCCGAGTTGTTCTTTTACTTTCCCTAACAGTAAATAGTCAGGTCTAAAATCAGGACCCCATTGTGAAATACAATGCGCTTCATCTACTACAAATAAACGAATGGAACACATTGATAGAGCTCTCTTAACATTGTCCAGTGTTAGCATTTCTGGTGAAACAAAAATAAATCGGTAGCGATGCAATTGGTTGATTGCTTTTAAGCGTTCTTTATAAGGTAAGAAAGAATTAAGTGCAACAACCCTTTTTTCTCCTCTTACCATAAGTTGTTCAACTTGATCTTGCATGAGAGATAGTAATGGAGAAACAATTAAAACAGGACCATTAAGTACATAAGATGGCATTTGATAACATAATGATTTACCCTTCCCTGTCGGTAGCATCGCAAGTGTATCGCAACCAGCAACGACGCTCTCAATCACTTCCTTTTGACCTTCTCTAAACGATCGGTAGCCAAATTTTTCGAAGAGTAGTTTTTCCATTTCTCATCCTCCCTTCCCCGTTTGACAAGTACGAGCCGAATTTGAAAATAACTTGCAGCAGGAATTTCTTCCTTAAACTCACGTAGCCGACGATGATTGATTTTTTTTGCCGTTAACCATACATCATCTTGAAGATCCTTTGGAACAAACTCAATGATGTCAAAAGTCGGGATCATCAGTGCTAGTTCAATAATATGATCTTCAATTGTACTTTCTTTTAAATTCCTAACAGTTGCAATATCGGTTAATGAAAGACCCTTTTCAATATAAGAAAATGTTTTTTTAGTTGAAGAGGTTAATCTGATTGATTGATTCATTAAGTCTTGTAGTAATCCAAATAGTAATGGATAGAGTAAAGGTTGATTTTGTATTTTTATCATACAATAGTGAAGGCTATGTAAAAATCGGTAGTGAACTTCAACTTGTTCAATTTGGAAATGTTGAGAAATTTGATCAATGGTCAATCCAATTAATTGATATCCTGAAAGTCGATTAATAATAAACTCAGGATGGTCTGGAAAATCCTCTCTTTGACACAGGGTAATAAGTTCTTGATGGAACTCTGCTATCTTTTTATTCCGTTTTTCTCCCCATTTCACAAAAGTTTCCCTAACCCATCGCTGAATATCTGGGTCTCGTTGCACAGGATAAAAACTTTTTTCCTTATGACGTATATTTGACGCAGATTGCACGAGAAGATTTAAGCGTTTCCAAAAAACCATCGCGCGGTCATGATAGATCCAGCCATTTAGATAAGAAGGAAATGGATGATCCTGAAAATAATTTACCAAACGACTATTTCCTTTTTTTGTAATAGAAAAACGTTGATCTTGTAATTCTTGAACAAACTTTTCTTCAATCAAAAATTCGCATCTTTCATCGAAATAAGCTCTAGATAATTTGGGTAACGTTTGAAATAAATTTGACACACCATAAAGATGGGCATCTTGAATCGTTTGAGAGGTTTTTTTGCCTGTTAGTAAGTGGTAAATTGCGGAGCGACTTCGATCTCCATTGAATGTGCGAAAACAAGTTAATAAGATTGCATCTAAATATGTCATGGATGAACCCCTTTAGTTGGTTAATCGATTCTTTATTTTACCATAAATTTGTCGATTGATGACAGTATTCTTTTTATTCTTCAGGGAAATTTAAATGAAAATTCATAACTTCACACCTATAATTCAATCCTTTCTATTGAAAAAGTTATCATTGATGTTTAAAATGGTAAGTGATACTTTTTACTTTATTTTCGAAAGTTTTTTTGATTAGGAGGGAATTCAATTGGCAAAATACACAATTGTTGACAAAGATACATGTATCGCTTGTGGAGCATGCGGGGCAGCCGCTCCAGATATTTACGATTACGATGATGAAGGCATTGCATTTGTTATATTAGATGACAATGAAGGAACTGTGGAAGTACCTGACGTTCTTTTTGATGATATGCTTGACGCCTTTGAAGGGTGTCCAACCGATTCAATTAAAGTTGCTGACGAACCATTTAATGGTGATGCACTTAAGTTTGAATAGGTTATAAAAAAGCTGCGAAAACGAAAATTCGTTTTTGCAGCTTTTTTGCACTAATTTATCTAATAATCCCTTGATTTGCACCAACAGGAACTTCAATTGGTTTTGTTAAATCAAAACCATCAATAGGTTCACTTGAAAAGTTTGTGAATTGCACTTTTTCGTATCCAAAAGATTTGGCCGTAAGCAGAAACACTTCAATAAATTGTTGGCGTTCAATCTCTGTTTTACCATCAAGTGGTTGATCCAACGTTATAAATAATTGAGTATCTTTTGCTTCAATTGACAGTGATGCATTTTCAGGAATCGCACTAGTATAGCGAGTATTCGGAAGTGTCGTTTGAGCAGAACGAATTGCTTTTTTCATTGTTTCAAAAGATTCATATGAAGGAACATAATAATATTCCTCTTCTGAATTCTTATACATGTAATAGGCTTTGTGGGCATTTTTTAACTGTATGGGTTTTACCTGTCCAGTTTCACCCGTCTCTGCAACGTTCCCTTCTTTATCTACGATACGCAGTTCTTCATAATTACTGTTACTGAAAGTATGAAGCAATACTTCCATCAAATTAACTTCAGCAGTTGAGTGCATCGTATATTGTCCAGTATCATTTATGGTGTATGACACGGTTTCTCTTTCCTCACTTAATTGACCACTCATCGGATGATACTTCATAAATCCAAGTCCTTCTTCATCAATTGAATCTGACCACTCATTATAAAGCTCCACCATACTCTGACCTCTATCTTCAATTGGTAGAACAAATGTCATAGGAACCACATAATCGTCTTGAGTTATTAAAGCGGTAGTTAAATAAGCTCTATCTCCTAATTCAGTCGCATATAATGCTTTTCCTTTATTAATGATGGGTTGAAGCATCATTGCTGATTCATCAGCTGATTCTTGCGATGAATAGTCTGTCGAAGTAGCTTCACGACTTTCTTGAAGTTGCCCACTACCACTGGTTGGCATGTCGGTAGAACCTCCAGACAATTGTGAATCCGTTGTTTGAAAAGAAGGATTAAAAATAATAAACAGAAAAATCGCAGCTACGCTTGCAGCAATCGGAACCCAACGTTTTTTAGCTTTTTTCTTAGAGCCTTGCTGTATTTGATGATACATTGATTCAGCACTTAGATTACTTTTTATTTTTGGCATCTTTTTCAAAAGTTCTTTTATTTCATGATCTTCCCAGTTTGATCTCCTCATCATTTTCTCCCTCCTTTTCTTGTTTTGACATCATTTCTCTCAATTTTTTGATTGCTCGATGCTGTGTTGTTTTCACTTTTCCTTCTGTCCACTCCAGTGCTTCTGCAGTTTCTGTAATGCTAAGGTCTTGAATGAATCTCATGACAATAACAATTTTTTGATCCGTTGTACAAAGGTCTAAGCATTTATATAACCTACGAATTTCTTCGTTTTGTTCTGCAATTTCTTGTGGTAATGACTGATCTGAAACGATTTCTCTTTTACTCCAGTCAAATCGATCCATCACCCGTTTTTTAATTGTCGATTGTTTTCTAAAGTGGTCGATTGCCACATTTTTCGCAATCGAAAAAAGCCATGTTTTTTCTGAACTTTTCCCTTGAAAATGTTCGAATGATTTCATCACTCGAATAAACACTTCCTGCATTAAATCTTCAGCAGTGTCTCGGTTTTTCACTAAATAAATGAGAAATTGGAACACTTCCTGTTGATAATTGGTATATAGTCTCTGGAAAACGGAGTCCATCCAATTCTCCTCCCCGTTCATTACATTAGTCGTTTAAAGTTTAAAAAAGTTGCATATTTATTTTACTATAACTTTACTTTAGAAAGAAGGAGCGTTTAGTCCTATTCAAAAACAAAAGACCAATTCCCGGAAGAACTGGTCTAAAAAATAAAATTAAACTTGTTTTAATTAGCTACGAGGCAAATAGAAGCGGAAAGTTGTACCTTTATTCACATTGCTTTCAACTTCAATTGTCCCTTGATGTGCTTCAATTAAATTTTTCACAATTGCTAAACCAAGTCCTGTACCTGCTCTTCCACGAGTACGTGCTTTGTCCGCTTTGTAAAAACGCTCAAATATAAACGAAAGATCTTCTTTAGGAATACCGATCCCTGAATCCATTATTTCAACAATAAGCCCTTTAGACGTTATGTTCATAAAAACTTCTATTGTTCCACCATCAAGTGTATGACGAAGTGCATTATCTAGTAAGTTCGTTACCACTTGCTCTATACGATCTGGATCAAACGTCCATTGATCATCTCTAGATAGTGCTGTATTCACAGATAGGGAAAGATCCTTTTCTTTCGAAACGACTTGAAATTTATTAATAATGCGCTCCATAAAAGGAAGTACACCCATTGCCTCTTTATTAAGCGTAATGTGGCCAGCTTCCATTCTAGCTAGATCTAACAATTCATTAACAAGTCGACCCATACGTAATGATTCATCATAAATAATTTGAGCTATTTCTTTTTTCTCTTCTTCCGTTTGTGGGATCTCATCAACAATTGCTTCGCTATAGCCTTGCAACATTGAGATCGGTGTTCGTAACTCATGAGATACGTTTGCGATAAAGTCTTTACGAAGTATATCTAATCGGCGTTCCTCTGTCATATCTCGGATAACAGCGACAGCTCCTCTAACCATATTACCGCTATATAGTGGACTGACGATCGTGACAAATGTCCGACCGTGAATCATCACTTCTCCAATTTGCTCTTCATCTGTCTCCATGACAATTAAAAGTAACTCTTGGAATCGGGGAGGCAGTGCTTCGATTTTGGACGAATTTATTTCTTGATACCAATATTGTAAAAATCGCTCAGCAGGAGGGTTTGAAATTAGGATTGTTCCATCACGATTAAATGTAATCACACCATCAGCCATTGAGCTTAGAATACTTGAAAGTTGTTCTTTTTCTTGGCTTAATGCATCAAGATGATGTTTTAATTGGTGACCCATTTGATTAAAAGCAGTCGCTAATTCTCCTATTTCATCCTGCGTTAATATAGGGACTTTTGTGTCAAATTTACCTCTAGCAACTTCAAAGGCACCTTCTCTCATTTTACGAAGAGGTGCAGTGATTCTTGTTGATAAAAAGAAAGCGAAAATTGTTGTGAGGATAATCGCGATTCCTGCAGCTAAGATGATTAACCGCGTTGTTTGCTGAATCGTTTGCTCAATGGCTTCAAGCGATTGGTAAACAAATACAGATCCAGCTGTGCCATCAGTCAAATTAACAGGTGCTCCGATAATGATGACATTGTCGTAACGATTGGATGAACGATCTTCGCCAATCGGTATCTCCTGTTTTATCGTTGTTTGACGTTCTATTACACTTGACAGCTCTGCGTTATTTTGGATCATTTGTCGAATCGTTTGTTGATCGTCCGAAGATGTACTAGATGAAAACGTACGTTTGTCCTCCAACATAACCAATGCATAAACGGGAACATCCACAAGCTCAGACACGATTTGCAAGCTAAGGTCTATATCGCTATGATCCTCTAGTATCCGTGCAATCTTTTCTGCTTCAAACGTAAGTGATTCCTCGACTTCGTGTACATGGTAATCTTGAAAAAACTCTAGAAGCAAGATCGTTAAAATAAATAACACAAAGGACACAAGCAGCAAAATAGTCATCCACAGCTTGCCAACTACACTACGCCAGATTCTCATTCATTCAATACCTCAAACTTATAGCCCACGCCCCATACCGTTACAATCATTTTTCCAGCTTGTTCAGATACTCGATTTAACTTTTCGCGAAGTCTCTTCACATGTGTATCAACCGTACGTAAATCGCCAAAAAATTCATAGTGCCATACTTCTTTTAATAACTGTTCACGATCAAATACTTTATCTGGACTTTTTGCTAAAAATAAAAGTAACTCGTATTCTTTCGGTGTCAGTGTAACCTCATGTCCATCGGCTGTTACACGGTGTGCATCGTTATCGATTACTAGATGAGGATTAGCGATCATATCCTTTGCTTTCGTATCTGTTTGCAGATAATTCGTTGTGGAAGATCTTCGAAGCAATGCTTTTACACGTAAAACAACTTCACGCGGGCTAAATGGTTTGACGATATAATCATCTGTGCCAACTTCAAACCCTTGTACTCGATTCGCCTCTTCACCTTTTGCTGTAAGCATGATGACTGGTGTCGCTTTTACTTCGCGAAGCTCTCGACAAACCTCCACCCCATCTTTTTCAGGCATCATTAAATCTAACAAAATACAGTCAAAGTCTTCTTCAAGAGCCATCGAAAGAGCTTTTTCCCCATCTTCTGCTTCTTTAATTGAATACCCCTCACGCTCTAAGTACATTTTTAATAATCGACGAATTCTCTCCTCATCATCTACGACCAATATATGTCCCATCTCACTCATCTCATTTCCTCCTTCATATGTAAACTTTCTCATTTAAAATAAGCCCTCACGAAAAGTGGGGGCGTAAAATTTAGGCATAAGAATGTAAACCAGCAATGATCAAGTTTACACCTATTAAGTTAAACATAAGGATAGCAAAACCGATTACCGCAAGCCAAGCTGAACGATTGCCTTCCCAACCGCGCGTTAATCGGAGGTGAAGGAATGCAGCATAAAATAGAAACGTAATAAGTGCCCATACTTCTTTTGGGTCCCATCCCCAAAATCTAGTCCATGCGATTTGCGCCCAGATCATGGCGAATACAAGTCCACCTAATGTGAATACTGGAAAACCAATCAGTACAGATCGATATCCGACTTCATCCATCAAATTTAAATTCACTCGTCTTACAAGGGGCTGCAATAAAGCCGCAATACTCTTACGTGTAATCAAACGAATGAGTAGATAAAGAAGCGTACCAACCGCAATGGACCATAGCACTGAATTTAATGTTTTGGCATCCACAATTGCTGGTGTATTAATTGGTGATACGAATGCACCAGCTGTTTGAAGTTCCCCTTCATGAGGTGTGACTAGTGCAGGCATTTCGAATTGAGCAACGTCTTGTTCACCTGTAGGGGTAATGTAGGTAAAATCAGCTTCATACCCTGCTAGTTCAAATGATGTTGACGTTACGATAAACCCTACAACAATAACAAGACTAAATAAAACGGCTTCAAGCCAAAATGTCTGTTTGCCCTTTTTACTTAAATCAACATCTTTAAGTAAATAGATAAGTCCAGCCACAAAGCTTATCGACAGGATCGCCTCTCCGATCGCTACAGTTGATACGTGAATCGCTAACCAGTGACTTTGAAGTGCTGGAATCAGCGGGCTAAGTTCACGTGGAAACATACTAGAGTAAGCGATAATAAGCAATGCGATCGGTAACGCAAACACGCCTAACACATGTACACGGTAGATATAGTAAATAATGATAAACGCACCAACAAGCATCATGCCAAAGAATGTGATGAATTCAAATAGATTACCAACTGGTGCATGTCCTGATGCCATCCACCTTGTAAAAAAATATCCTAATTGAGATAAGAAACCGATGATGGTAATGGTGATAGCAATCGTTGCCCATCGGTTTTTTCCTGTTTGATTCGCATGTTTTTTTGATTTAATTGAACCTGAAAAAAAGACGGTCGCAATCAAATACAATACAAAGGCCACATAGAGTAATGTACTACTTAAACTAGCTAATTGAGTCACGATCATTTTCCTCCTTTTCTTCAAGAGCGACAGACTTTTTCTCTTTTTCTTCAAATTGATCCGTTATTTCGGTGAGATCAGTGCCTGCTATAGAGTATTCAATATCCTTTTTAAGACCAAACCAGTTTTTATTTGTATGGCCAGCTGCCATCAATTTACCGTCTTCTGTTATTTTTAACCACAAACGACGATGGTTAAAATAAGATCCTTGTATAACACCAATCATAAAGATCGTTCCACCAAGACCTAGGATCCAGAGTGTTAAATCTTTACGTACAGTTAAGCCAGACACATCATGTGTTTCAATTCCGCTAAAGCTTAATGCATAATCATTCTCACCAAGTGGTTCAAGTGTTTCTTGGATTGCAATAAAACTAACTTCACCTTCAGGGTTTTCGGGTGAGAAAAGATTAAATAAGAAAGCTGGATTATTTGGCACTGGTGTAGCGCTTTGAGGCTCTCCATTTTCAAAGCCCTCAAAGTCAGGATAATAACCCATGAGCTCGACTTTATGATTTTCATCTAGTTCATAAACGTCTTGTGGTTGAAATAAGTCAATGTCAAATGAGCCGACTGATTTCTCTGTCGCTTTGTTATCCATAGTAAACGACATCGATCGTATTTCATCCAACTTGTAAGTCACTTGATATACGGCAAAATTATCAAATTTCAAAGGTTGATTTACTTGGATCGCTTTTCTTTGCTCTTCAATCAATTCCCGTTGATCACCAGCAATGCCGCCTTCTTCTCGTTTATAAAGGATGGCGTCTGTTTGATAGTTTTTTACAATGGAACCAACTCGGTCAATCGTATCATTAAATACTTCTGAATCCTCATCCGTGTTGTATGTATCCACTGTAAAGCCTTCACTTTCTAGAAAATACTCCTGATCCGTCCCTGGAATTGCCATGGTTTCACCTTCACGAATCCACAATATCTCGTCCACATACATACCGGGAACGAAGCGGAGCAATCCCCCAATTAGAAAGATAATTAGTCCAGTATGATTAACATATGGTCCCCACCTTGCAAAGCGACCTTTTTCTGCAAGTAGATGACCTTCTTCCTCACGAATACGATAACGTTTATTTTTCAACTTTTCTTTGATTTCCGCAATTGTTTGGTTTGGGTCTGCTACCTCTTTTTCAGCAAACAATCGTTGTCTTTTCATAAAAGATGCATGCCGATTGATTCGCTGATTTTTTAACGCCTTATAGAGAGGGACGACACGGTCTATACTTGCAACGATAATGGAGATTCCAACGGCTGCAATAAAAAGCATATACCACCATGAGTTGTATAAATCATGAAACCCTAACATATAGTAAATTCTTCCAAACCAACCGTAGTGTTCTTCATAGTATACTTCCGGCGGTATTAAAGGTGGTATAAACAACACCTGAGGCAAAATCGTACCAAAAGCTGAAACGATTAGTGTGATAAGGATTAGCCACACGCCTACTTTAACCGAAGAAAAAAAGTTCCAAACTTTATCGATAATCGAAGCGTTGTAAGTTTGAGAGCGCCTGGCCATTCCTTCATAGCGCATAACATCGCTCGTTTTTTTGCTATCTGCATCCTTGGTTAGAGCACGACCACACGATAAACAAAGTTCTGTACCTTCTGGGTTTACGTGTCCACACTTACAGGCTAATTCCTTCATGCTAAAAACCCCTTAATTTATGGTTTGATCATGTCCATGTACGATGCAACCATTTCTTCTGTCATTCCACTTTTTATTATTTTTACGACTTCACCTTCTGGGTTAATGAGTAAGGTCGTTGGCAATGGACCAATGGAAAATGCATACATCACATCTTTTTGAACATCCCTTACAACAGGGAATGAAAGATTATGCTTTTCAGCGAAATTACGCACCTTAAAATCTGATTCACCAACATTAACAGCAATCGTCTGTACACCTTGATCTTTAAATTCCTGGTATTGGTTTTCCATGTAAGGCATTTCTTCTTCACATGGCTTACACCATGTACCCCAGAAATTCAGAAAAACACCTTGTCCTTTATAATCAGATAAACGATGAGATTCTCCATCTAAATCTGTCAAAACGAAATCGGGGGCATCGTCCCCCTCTTTAACGAGTGTACGCTCATCTTCTGACAATGTAGAATAGAGGGTATAGGCGACTGCTGCGATTAACACAGATAAAATGGTAACCCGCATTAGTAAACGCTTCTTCTTCTTGTTACTGGTCACTTTGTCCATCTCCTTAATTCATTGTGCACTTTTCCATAGATGCAATTATAGCATTTATTACTTACGATTCAGGCACAACTATTTGAATGAACTGTGAAAACTACAATCTTTAAAATAAGATTGTAGTTTCATTGTTAAGAAAAATATGAAATTTAATACATTCTTAGTAACAAAATGCCTTCTTGTGCAGATCGTCTTTTACTGCATTGGCTAGGTGGCCGCTTCTGCTTTTGAGGCATCCAGCTACTGCGGCTAGCTCCTCAGGGTCACAAACTATTCACTGCTGAAGGCAAAGAGCGACTTCTGTCAGTGCTCGTTTTGCTTGCCTTGGCTAAGCGAGCCTTCCGATTTTCCGGTTACTTAGTACCACTTTCAGCGAGTGCACGTAATTGCTTTACTTCGTGAGGGGTTAGTTCGCGTGAATCACCAGTGCCTAATCCACCTAAATGAAGAAAAGCATAGTTCTCACGTTTAAGTTTTTGAACTGGATGACCAATCGCATCAAACATTCGTCTTACTTGACGATTGCGTCCTTCATGAATAGTGATCTCAACAATTGTTTTATTTTTTGTTTTATCAGCTGACACAACTTTTGCGCGAGCAGGTGCTGTTATACCATCTTCCAGTTTTACTCCACGCTCTAACATACGTAACGATTCTCTTGAAACCAACCCTTTTACACGCGCCACATACGTTTTATGTACTTCGTATTTTGGATGTGTTAGAAGGTTTGCAAATTCGCCGTCATTCGTAAGCAGCAATAAACCTGACGTATCGTAGTCTAATCGTCCAACTGGATAAATCCGTTCCTTAACGTATGGTAAGAAATCCGTTACGACCTTACGTTTCTTGTCGTCACTAACAGCAGAAATAACGCCTGTAGGTTTATACAAGAGAAAGTAGACCTTGTTTTCCCCTTCAATCTTCACGCCTTCTACTTCAATTGTATCTGAGCTCGTTACCTTTGTTCCTAATTCAACAACAATCTTACCATTGACTTTAACTTTACCTGCTAAAATCAATTCTTCCGCTTTTCTGCGTGAAGCTACTCCACAATGAGCAATCACTTTTTGCAAACGTTCCATTTATTGCACCTCATTTTACATGTTCTCTATCCTTAGTGCATTATGGCACAATAACCGCAAAAAGCAAACATTAGATGGGCATGCATTCATAAATTGCAATATTAAATGTAACACTTAGTGAAACCCAGCCCAGATTGCAAATAAGTTGAGAGAAAAAGCTATATAAAATGGAATATAGAGAAAATCTTTATGAACGAAAGGATTGTCATAACAATAATCTTCAGTCTGTTTTAAATAAACTAAAAACAAAAGACTAAATTTTCAAACAAAAAGGTAGTAAAATAGATTTTGTGGAGGATATTAAGTACCCTGTAATTATTCCGTACAGAACTTAAAGAATATTTTAATAAAAGGAGGGCTGAATTTTAAACTCTTATATAAAGCGATGAATAACCTTATTTCCTTAACAGTTTGAGCTACACCCTATTCTTCTTTTTAAAAGTGTTTCTTCTATTCAAATTGGTAAAAAAAGTTGTTAGCCTCATTCCAGAGAAACACACTTAATGGAAGTGGCTTTAATAACAAAATAACTCCTGGAGAGGAAGATGCTTCATGTTTAATGGAAAAACAATTTTCATCGCAGGTCACGCACGTTTACCCCAGGGGATGGCGGCTAAAAGTGTCTTTGAAACACTAACGATTACAGCTGAAGTTGATGTTAAATATGGAGTTGTGCTGGAGGCATCTTGTACATTGGCAACAGAACACGCACGTGAATTTATTGGACGTCTATTAAAAGGGACTAGTTTAAATGACGGTATGGGTGAAGCCATTGACTCTATTCAAACGTATTACCGGGGCAAGGCAACAAATGCACTGATCGCTGCATTAAAAGAACTCGAACTACATTTTAAGCAAATTGAGTCTGGAGAAAAACGAAAGAAAACGAACACGGGTTAAATTTATTTGGGAAGATTAAAAACGAATTGACAAGTAATGTGTGTAAATAACATACGAACTGCTTCGCTATGACTCTATTTGCAAAGAGCGATGAAGTAAATATAAGCCAGTTTTACATATAAATCCCTTCGTTATTAGGGAACTTGTGCGGCTGGCTTTTTATATTTCCAGTTTGCCTGATTCACCTATTTCACACAATAACAGGAGGGATCATTCAGGAGTATTGCAGAAAAGAAGAAAAGCAAGTTTGAATAGAAAACTGTAACATTTCGATTTGTATTCAAGCATAGGGCGAAAGAACTTATACATTTTGCTCTGCCTCTTCCGGTTTTGAATGAGGGATTCTTTTAGGAAAATCTAATAATTGATTGCGGTGAAGGTGTTGAAAGAGCATATTCAAGCTTTGCCGTTGAACCGTCCTTCTAAAATAAAATAGTGGAAATTATTGGCTTAGGTGAGGACGTTTTTCGTCCTATTGATGACTCGATTGTTGAGCAGTTGTCTCATGTATTCATCCATTTCTATCTCTCTAGTTCTCTATCCAACCTTTCTCACAGGAAAGCAGCGAAGAAAACATGTCTACGCTGCCTAATCAAATTAGACTATTTTTTCCGGCGCAACTGCATTTCGTTTCCAATGAAGAACTTGCACGATCACCAAACCGATTACTAATGTTAGGCCGATTGCATCTGTTACTACATTTGGAATGATTAATGTCAATGCGCTCACTCCCGCAATTAAACGGAACAACACATTCACATCAGTGAGGAAATAACCTTCAAACGCAACACCGAGAGCAAGGATACCAAGCGTCGTTGTAATCATAACCCATGCGATTTCCCCTACCGATGCATTTTGCATTAATAACGCAGGCGCATAGACAAAAACATATGGGACCAGTATACCCGCTGCCGCAAGCTTAAGAGAGATGAATCCGGTTCGATTCGGTTCCCCGCCTGCAATCCCCGCCCCTGCAAATGCAGCAAGTGCCACTGGAGGTGTTAAATTAGCAAAAATACCGAAGTAAAAGACAAACATATGAGAAACAAATGGTTCAATTCCAAAATGCATTAAAGCCGGAGCTGCCATTGTTGATGTAATAATATAAGTTGGAATCGACGGGAGACCCATCCCTAAAATAATGGAAGCAATCATCGTAAAGAACAGTGTTAAAATAAGCATGTCATTTCCGAGAATCAGAATAGCCGAGGTCATCTTTAGACCAAATCCTGTAAGGGATGCTACACCGACTATGATTCCGACCATTGCACAAGCCATCGCTACTCCGAGTGCATTACGGGTACCTTCCTCAAGCGCTTGAAGGATATTTTTAATGTTCAATCGTGTAGTGGCTCTAAACATGGCAATAACGACGGTAGAAATAATGGCCCAAGAAGCTGCGTAAATCGGGGTGAATCCACCAAATAGCATATAAATTAAAATAACAAGCGGAATGACTAAATGTCCTCTCTCTTTCATGACTATTTTCATTCTTGGAAGCTCTTTGCGGGACATTCCCTGCAAACCAATTTTCTTAGCACGCAAATGGACTACAACGATCACTCCAAGGTAATACAACAAGCCAGGGATAATGGCAGCAAGAGCGATCTGGGTATAAGGCATTCCTAATGTTTCTGCCATTATAAATGCTGTCGCTCCCATGATCGGGGGAAGAATCTGTCCACCAACAGATGATGCTGCTTCAACAGCACCAGAAAAATTTTTAGAATAACCGGTTCTCTTCATAAGAGGGATGGTGAATGCTCCTGTAGTTACCACGTTTGCAACGGCCGATCCATTGATCGATCCAAGAAAACCACTAGAAATCACACCTACTTTTGCAGGTCCTCCAGAAGTGTGACCTGCAATTGCCATCGCCACATCATTGAATAACTGACCCATGCCAGTTCGGTTTAGGAAGGAACCGAATAAGACGAATAAGAAAATATATGTTGCAGATACGCCAATTGCTGTTCCGTATATCCCCTCGGTCGTTAAATACATATACGTTAAAATGTCCTCGAATGAATAACCTCGATGAGCAATAACTGTCGGAAGATGAGGGCCGAAAAGAGCATACAATAAGAAGAGGGAACACATAACGGTCAATCCCGTACCGACGACACGACGACCTCCTTCCATTACTAGCATGACAACTAAAAAACTAAAAATAATATCGGTATGATTAGGAAGACCTGCCCTTTGGACGATCCCCATGTAATCAACAAAAATATAGACGATCGTTGCAATAGATAGGAAGGCCAGTAAAAAATCAATAACTGTCGCGCGCTGTTGCGGTGCTTTTTTCCGTGCTGGAAATAACAGAAAGACAAGCGCTAAAATTACACCGGTGTGGAGTGCTCGATGCTGCAACGTTATGAGTGGTCCTGTAAAAGAAGTAAAAAGATGAAAAAGTGCCAGCCCGACTGCTAACAATGAAACTAATCGGATCATCCATGGAATATTCAAATTCCTGAAGCGTGACTCCGAATCGAACTTCTCCAATATTTCCTGACTATCTACTTCTACTGTTGTGTCTAATTGCTCATCTAATGATTCTTTATTCATCTGACTCCCTGCCTCTCTCTATAAATTTCAGGTAAATCCATTCATATAATAGAAGAGATTCGTAATGGATCTGAACAATCTGATTCTCAGGTACAAAGTCGCTTAGTGAATACTTTTTTCCACTAACTTCAATATAATAATGTGAAATCGGTAGATAGAAGAGCGAATAATAAGGGATGGTTCGTTCTATTTCTGTCAAACGTATGTAACCATTAGAAAGTACCTCAACGACTCCATCCATATCTGGAGTTCCGGCCCCGTATGACTTAAATGTCGTAGATTCCAAGACAAATTCTCCGCTATTTAGTACATGATAGGTCTCTTCCCAAGGAGTTAGTTCGACCGAATGACGCCAACCAATACTAATTTGTTTTTTGTCATTCGGAAGAAAATATAACGGTCTTCCTCCCTCTTCTGTCAACAAGAAACCAGATTGAACCGGAATGAGTAAAATTCCGGTTCCAATCAACAATAGAAGTAAAGTTAAAATTACCTTTTTCATCTACAACAGTTTATTCCGTAACCCCTTCTTCATCGAAGAATTTCTTAGCTCCTGGATGAAGAGGTGCGGGAAGATTTTCTAGAGCGGTATTTATATCAATGTCTTTACCTGCATTGTGGCTGTTTTGTAGCCGCGAAATATTTTCATATAACGCCTTTGTCATTGCATACACCACTTCGTCAGACACATCTTTATGCGTCATAAGGACGTTATTTACACCTATTGTGTTCACATCTTCTTCCATGCCGTTATATGCATCTTTCGGAATGGTAATTGGGAAAAATGTTGGATATTTTTTTTGCATTTCCAAGATCTTCTCTTCATGTATTTCTACGATAGCAACTTCCTCGCTCGTTGCTAGTTCTAAAATACCGGCGTTTGGAACTCCGGAGGAAATGACGACTGCGTCAATATGTGCATTCTTTATCCCTTCAATACCTTCTCCAAATGATAGATAGTCTGCTTGAATATCGTCATACGTCATATCATAAGCAGCAAGAACACGCTGAGCACTTATTTCTGTCCCAGAAGCGGGTGCCCCCACTGCGACTCTTTTTCCTTTTAAATCCTCGACTGTTTTAATGCCGGAATCTTTAGTAGCAACGATTTGTAGATAATTCGTGTAGAGGGATGCAAGCGATCGGATATTTTCTTGCGCTCCCTGTTCTTCCATACTATCGATTCCCTCATATGCGTCCGCGGCAGTATCCCCCATTAAAAATCCCATTTCTGCCTTTCCTTGATTTAGCGTTGTAGCATTTACTGCAGATGCGGCCGTCGATTGACTGTTGGATTTAGCTCCCATGTCTTGATAGATTTCCGCTATTGTTGCACCAAGCGGATAGTATACTCCTGAAGACCCCCCTGTAAGAATCGTAATGAATTCCCCATCAAGTGCTTGTGCATAATCTTCTCCACCAGAATCGGAATTTCCACTTTTGTCACCGTCTTCAGCGTTGCAAGCAGCAAGCATTAGGACAAGTGCCATGATCATGCTCACGAAAAATAATAATTTTTTCAAAATCAAATTCCTCCCAAGTTTGATAGTTATTTTTTCAATTACATT
Source organism: Jeotgalibacillus marinus (assembly GCF_040801915.1). Classification (NCBI taxonomy): domain Bacteria; kingdom Bacillati; phylum Bacillota; class Bacilli; order Caryophanales; family Caryophanaceae; genus Jeotgalibacillus; species Jeotgalibacillus marinus. The sequence continues at coordinate 72,361 of NZ_JBFMIA010000001.1, forward strand.
GGTTTATTCGAAACAAGGCCCATAACCTGATTGACAGCGTTTTCATTTTATCGAAAGAAAGCTAGTACCTTTAAATTGCCTTCCTCTAGCATTCAGGTAATATATAGCTAGTTTACGATTCAATTATATTGCAATTCATCATCCCAAGCAGGAAGCATTTTATTTAACTGTTTATCCTCTCGATAACCTAATACATATTCAGCTTGCATAATCGTATGGATTTCCCGTGTTCCTTCATAAATGACTGGAGCCTTGGAATTCCGTAAATAGCGCTCAACAGGATACTCATCGGAATAGCCGTATGCACCGTGAATCTGAACTGCATCATCTGCTGCCTTATTTGCGAAATCACATGCTTGCCACTTAGCAAGTGAGGTTTGTCGTGTATTGCGTTTACCTTCATTTTTCAATTCTCCTGCACAGTAGACGAGTAAACGGCTCATTTCAAAACCTGCTTCCATATTTGCAATCATTTGTTGAACAAGTTGATGTCTACCGATTTTTTTACCGAATGTCTCTCGTTCATGACAATAACCTACACTCGCTTCAATACATGCCATTATTTGTCCTACTGCCCCTGCTGCAACAGTGAAGCGTCCGTTATCCAGTGCCGCCATCGCAATTTTAAACCCTTCGCCTTCCTCTCCAAGCAAGTTCTCCTTTGGCACTTTAACATCCTCGAAAAATAGCTCACCTGTATTTCCTGAACGAATTCCATGTTTTCCTTTGATTGCTTTTGATGAAAATCCTTCCCAATCCCGTTCTACAATGAATGCCGATATCCCTTTATGCTTTTCTGACCGGCCTCCTGTATATGCAAAGATTAAAAAGGTATTTGCTATATCACATAAAGAAATCCACGTCTTTTGTCCATTTAATATGTAATAATCGCCATCTTTCACTGCGGTCGTTTGCAACGCTGCGACGTCGGACCCTGCTCCAGGCTCAGTTAATCCAAAAGCCCCGATTTTTTCACCTTTTGCTTGAGGAATTAAATATTTTTGTTTCTGTTCTTCCGTCCCCCACTGTAATAATGTAAGGCTGTTTAAACCTGTATGGACTGAAACTGCCGTACGAAAAGCGGTATCTCCGCGCTCCAGTTCTTCACAGACGATCGCTAATGAGTTATAATCCATTCCACTTCCACCGTATCTTTCGGGAATACAAACTCCCATTAAACCAAGTTCTGCTAGTTTAGGCATAATAGCTGGGTCAAACTCCCCATTCCGGTCCCAATCTGCAATAAAAGGCATAATGTTCTTATCTGTAAACCCTCTCACTGTGTTACGCAACATGACCTGCTCTTGTGAAAAAGAAAAATTCATTTACTATCTCCCCTTTTAATCATTTATTTTGGAACTAACTAAACGACCGATTATTTCTTCATTATGTTCTCCGCGATCAGGTGGATGGTACTTCACTTGGACTGGAGTTCGCGATAGCTTTAATGGACTACCAACCATTTTTATCATCCCGGCTGTCGGATGATCGTGCTCGATAAACATATTACGAGAGGCCAGTTGTGGGTCATTTACTACTTGTTCTAAATTTTGAATAGGACCACAAGGAATGTTATTATCTCTACACTTCTTGTGCCAATAGATCGACGGTTTAGTCAAGAATTTTTTTTGTAATATAGGAATTAATTCTTTTCTATTTTCAACACGCATTGGATTCGTCTTAAAGCGTTCATCAACCGCATAATGTAATTGACCCATTACACGACATAGGGATTTAAACTGATCGTCATTTCCAACCGCAATGACAATCTCACCGTCTAACGTCTGAAATGTTTGATATGGAACGATATTTGCATGTTCGTTCCCAAGAGGGGTTGGTATTGCTTCAGACATTAAATAATCACTACCAGTATTAACCAATGCACTTACAGCACAATCGTAAAGTGCTATATCCAGCTTCTGACCTTGTCCTGACTGCACTCGTTCAAGTAAAGCACTTTGAATCCCAATACATGCGTACAATCCTGTTAGAATATCCGTTATTGCAACACCAGACTTTAGTGGTCCAGATTTTTTATTACCAGTAATACTCATTAACCCGCTCATCGCTTGAATAATAAAGTCATAACCAGGCATATTTCTATCAGGTCCTGTTTCCCCAAAGCCTGTTATTGAGCAATATACGAGACGAGGATTGATTTCTTTAAGAGTATCGTAGTCTAAGCCGAATTTTTTCATCGTCCCTGTTTTAAAATTATTAATAATCACATCACTTTCGCCTACAAGTTTTTTAATAACCGCTACACCTTCTTCACAATTCAAATCAACCGTAATTCCTTTTTTGTTGCGATTGGCACTTAAATAATAAGCACTTACTCCATTTTGAAAGGGAGGTCCCCATTTACGCGTTTCATCATTTCTGTCCGGTGATTCCACTTTTATTACTTCTGCCCCAAGATCACCTAAAATCATCGTGCAGTACGGTCCTGCAAGCACGCGTGATAAGTCAAGGACTCGAATATTCTCCAGTGCCCCAGTCATCATTTCACTCCCCTACTAAATAAAAGCCAATCCAAAAATGACTACAGTTTTGCTGTAAGTCAAATTGAACTGGCTTTTACCTGCGACGAAATATCCGGCAAGGACTTTCAACAGATTAGGCAGTATTGGCTTTTTATTTTGTACTGATCATGCTTAATAAACGCTGTTAACATGATTAGTCACTTCTTATACTACTACATTCCAACCTAATTGAAAATATATTTAAAATATTCAGTTTGATATTTTATCGTAAATTGCACTATTACATGGAAGTGCTTAGTTAATTCCACCTCTAAGGATATAGCAAGGGTTGGTTTATGACCGTCCACTATAACCTACCTTTTAAGGATGGTTTTAAGCCCCTGTTATATTTCACCTGCCTCTGTGTTGCTAAGATGTTTAAAAGCGCGTGTTAGTGTGATAAATGGGACTGATTCCATAGTTGATCCCTCCGTTTAATTATTGACTATAGTTGACATTAATTAAACGGTTTCACTATGGCTTTTCTAAGTGTTTAAGGTGCTGCTTTTTAAAATGAAAAGAATCACCTATTGGAAGTGATGACACAATGATCTATACTAGTTAAGCGCAAGTGGCTCGTTCAGATCCGACAAGCATAAGATACAATGCAGAGGGAGATGTCCATTTCCTACTCAATGACCTAGAGGAGCAGTGCTTGTGCTGGTTAATGAAACAAAGAAAATGGTGATACATATGGAATACAACGTTAAAGTTGAAGCATTTGAAGGACCATTAGATCTCCTTCTTCATTTAATACAAGGACTTGAAATCGACATTTATGATATTCCTATGGCAGAAATTTCCGAACAATATATGCTTTATATTCGAGCGATGAATGTACTAGAGTTAAATGTTGCAAGTGAGTATTTAGTGATGGCAGCTACTTTGTTGGCAATCAAGAGTAGAATGCTTTTACCAAAACAAGAAGAAGACTGGAATGATGAAGATCTATCACTTGAGGAGGATGACCCTCGTGATGAACTCGTTGAACGCTTGATAGAATACCGTAAATTCAAAATGGCCGCCTCAGAGTTAAAGGACAAAGAAAAAGACCGAGGAAGCTTTTTTACCAAACCTCCAACAGACTTATCAGAATATGAATCAACCAAACAAGAATCTATAGAAGGTCTTGAACATGACCTTCATGATTTACTCGGGGCGTTTCATAAGCTTTTACGTAGAAAAAAACTTCAACGACCAATGTCAACAAGAATTACGCGTCAAGAAATTTCTATTGATAAACGGATGGATGAAATCCTGAATCAATTAAGAAAAAAAAGCGGATTACATCCCTTTCACGACCTTTTTCCGATTGCAGAAAAGCCACATATGATTGTATCATTTTTAGCAGTGCTTGAACTGATGAAACGGAATGAGGTCGTGGTTCATCAAGATGAAAACTTTTCAGAGATAATGGTTGAAGCATCAAAAGGAGTGACCATGGTTGGATAAACATGAAATACAAGCCATTATTGAAAGCCTTCTTTTCGCTGCTGGGGATGAAGGGCTTAACATTGCTCAATTAGCAAATGTTCTTTCACTAAGCGAAGAAGATATCCTAACTCACATGACAGACATGAAAGAACGTTATCTGCAAGAAGCATCTCGTGGGATACACATTGTCGAGCTTGCTGGAACCTTCCAATTTGCGACCAAACGGAATTTATCATCTTATATAAAGCGACTAGTAGAAAGTCCAACCAATTCAACTCTCTCTCAAGCTGGACTTGAAACGCTCGCTATTATAGCTTATCGTCAGCCCATCACTCGTATGGCAATCGAGGATGTTCGCGGGGTCAAGACTGACCGACCTCTCCAAACGCTCGTGTCCAAAGGTCTTATAAAAGAAAAAGGACGTGCAGAAGGAGCCGGAAGAGCTATTCTTTATGGGACGACAGGTGAATTTCTTGATTATTTTGGACTAAAGGATTTATCTCAGTTACCCTCACTACCTGACGATGTTCAGGAGCTTGAAGGTGACGAGGAAACAGACTTATTTTTTAAAACATTGCAAAATTCTTTTACAACTGAAGAGGGATAAAGCTACCTCTATTACAGATTAATCTTAAATTAAAGCATTGGTGATGTGGGTTTTAAAACTGTTGTGAAAGAGCGTATTAATTTAATTACACGAAACCATATGATACCCACTTCTTAAATTAGCCAAAAAGAAGTGGGGTTTTCATTAAGAATATTCTCTAACAATTAAATCAGATGAAATTGGTTTTAACCCAATTTCCCTAGACCATACGGATAATTGGCCAATGTGTTCAGGAGTCAACGATTCAATTAAACTTTGGGTAATTCGCATTGTTAGATTGGAAAATCTTTTAATATCATTAAGAGTAGCTATTGAGTTAATATCTTTTGTGACAACAGGCTCCCCCTTCATTTGATTAACCCATATTTGTTCGCAATCAATTACATGAAATAAATTATGTATAATGCTCCCCATACCACCGATACGTTTTTTCGTGAGCTCCTCATTTGAAATTGTTTCACACCATTTAAACCATTCTTCTCTGATTTGCCAATTATACAGAAACATATCTATCAATCAAATCACTCCAAAAATAAAGTAATATTTTAAAAGCGAGCTAGGGCTACTTCGGAAGTCTATTTCTTATTTAGCCTACGAAACGTATTAATAATTGATGGTTTTAATTAAGATAATAAGAGTTTCTTAAAAAAGAACTCCTTTGTTAATGGTTAGATTATCCCATACTTTTTTAATGCAAACTCGACCCCGTCTTCACTTGATTTTTTAGTTATGAAATCTGCAACTTTTTTTAATTTTTCAGTCCCATTCCCCATAGCTATACCAGGTCCTACTAATTCCAACATGTCTATATCATTCTCTCCATCACCAAACGCAATAGCCTCCGATTTATCAATGTCAAAATACTGTAGAACTTTTAGTATGGCTAAAGATTTAGATACCTCTTCTTGTAATACATTCAACACAAAAGGATGCCATCTTTTAAAGTTTAGATACGGAAATTTATGAATGTATTGATCAACCGTTTCGTCAGTTGCATACAAACACATTAAGTATACCTCTTGTTTATAAATCAGTTGATTTATTGCAGGATAGTCATTCAATGACAAAGTTTCCTTCAATGCTTTTAATATTTTAGGATCTTTGACACCGTTCATACTAAAATCTTCAGTGAAGAATGACAGACCATGATTTTCTGTGTACGCAAATTCAAACACTTCTTTAATTATATTTTTATCCATCGGCACTTTATGAATAACCTTTTGATTGTGCTTCACATACGCTCCATTTGCTGTGATGAAAGTATCTATTCCTAATTCTCTTATTTCTCTGCACATGGATAACGGTCTTCCAGTTGCCGCAACTACCCTTAGACCTTTGTTTTTTAATGCTTTTATTGCTTCTTTGGTATTATTTGAAATACTACCATCTTCATGGTGCGTAATCGTTCCATCAACATCGAAAAAAACAATTTTGTAATCCATAAAAACCCCCAAACAAGACAAATATTACCACACCCTAATACTATAAACGCGAATATAATATCACGCAATATTTTGATAAAAACAGTCCAGAAAATATACTTGGGTAGAACTATTTCTGGACTAGAATTGTCTACTCAGGTAGTGAGGAGGAGATCTTCCCTAGAGAATTATAAGGACAGTCATGCAGACCGAGTTAACGCAGTCGGAAACCTCGCCCACCTTTACACATTTAAGCTACACATCAAAATTATATGGATCATTTCTCGTCTGATTTCTGAACAAATGCAAGCTTTCAACAAAGCATTTTTTTGTCATGAAGAACATCTTTTCACATAAGCTAGTCGTATCATAAATGTTGGATGGTGAGGAGTTTGATTTATGTTTTACGCATCATAATGATTGTGATCTTAGGTTTTTCTGTAGCAAGCTATTCTACCTCTGCCGCTAATCCCCCATCCGCTTCAGCAGACCAAGCAATTTTGATCGAAGCAGAAAGTGGACGAGTCCTGTACGAGAAAAATGCACATGATGAACAAAAAATCGCCAGTATCACAAAAATCATGACTGCCCATCTAGCCATCAAATACGGCGATCTTGAAGAGATGGTTAAGATCAGTTCAGAAGCTTCTATTACAGAAGGATCGAGCCTTTATTTAAAAGCTGGACAAAAAGTATCACTGAATGATTTAGTCTATGGATTGATGCTACGATCAGGCAATGATGCTGCTGTTGCAATTGCTGAACATATAAGTGGCACGGTGGAAGAATTTTCAAAGCTTATGAATAAAGAAGCAAAAGAAATAGGAATGGAGAACTCTAATTTTACCAATCCACACGGTCTTGACTTAGATGATGTCCATTATTCTTCATCCTTTGATATGGCTATACTCACGCAAGAAGCGATGAAAGATGACACGTTTGCTTCTATTTTTGGCACAACGAACCATAAGGCGGAAAGCATTGATCCTTCTCCCGTTTGGAGAAACAAACACCGTCTTGTAAATGGGTTGTACCCTCATGCAACTGGTGGAAAGACAGGCTATACGAAACAAGCTGGAAGAACGCTTGTAACGGTTGCTGAACGTGATGGGATGGAGCTAATTGTCGTGACGATTCGTGCATCAAATGATTGGAATGATCATATGAGTTTGTTTGAATATGGATTTGAAAATTATAAAATGGAAACAATCTTACAGCCTGTCACATTCCCACCACTTCCTGGACAAGCTGAAAACGAGTACTACACAGTAACAGATGCCTTTCGTTATCCTGTCACTGAAGAAGAAGAATCCTTACTAGTTATTGAAAGTAAAATCAGTAATAACCGTAAAGACCCACCAACTGTTCTAGTTAAACTAGATCAAGAAATCATTCATGAACAAACCCTTATAAAAGAAATTCGGAAAGATTCTAGTTGGTGGAGTCGACTGATCAATAGATTATCGTTTTGGTAGGTGGATGAAATGGTAAACCTGATCTGGATTGCGATGATCGTCGTAGGAATTGTGTATAGTATGTGGAATGGTACTGTGTCAGAAGTCAATACGGCTATGTTTGATGCATCAACACAAGCGGTGGAGCTTGTTATTGGCTTTGTCGCAGTTTTCACATTTTGGTTAGGGATGATGGAAATTGCGAACCAGTCAGGATTACTCGATAAGCTTACCAAACTAACAAGACCACTACTGGTTAAAATATTCCCTGAGCTGTCCCCAAAAGATCCTGCCTTAGGATTTATTATGTCTAACATAACGGCTAATTTTTTTGGACTTGGCAACGCGGCTACACCTTTTGGGTTAAAAGCGATGTCTGCATTACAAGCAAACAATCCAAATCCACATGTACCTACAAGGTCTATGGTGACATTCTTATGCTTGAACACAGCTGCTTTAACGCTTTTTCCGACAACCGTGATTTCACTTCGAATGACTCACGGTGCAATTGAACCGATGGACATCGTCATTCCGGCTTTTCTTGCAACATGTTGTTCTTGTTTAGTTGCTTTAACACTGGATCGAATATTTTATTTCTTTACCATTAAAAAGAGGAGGAGATAAAGTTGGATGTAATCGCATCGATCTCTACCTTATTTCTCCCTCTTCTAGTGGTGCTGATTTTACTTTATGCATTAAGCAAAAAAACCGATGCCTATGGAGCATTTACTGAGGGTGGCAAAGAAGGCATTCGATTGTCTATATCCCTATTACCTTTTTTACTGGGAATGCTTGTGGCAATCAATATATTACGCGCTTCAGGTTTGCTAGATGCTATGAACCAAGCGTTATCTCCTGTCCTCGCCTTCTTATCCATTCCACCAGATTTAATATCTTTACTTTTCATTCGACCAATTTCTGGATCTGCATCACTTGGCATGCTGGCAGATCTAACTGCAACTTATGGCCCCGAGCACTTTATCTCTCGCGCCGCTTCGATTATACAAGGTAGTACAGACACAACTCTTTATGTATTAACCGTCTATTTTGGTGCTGTTGGAATTAAAAAGATGGGACGAGCTTTAACAATTGGGCTGTTAGCAGATATTGCAGGGATGACCATTGCGATTTTGATCACCATTTGGTATTTTTCATAAATCATTTAGGATAAAATCATTGTGTGCTATCATTGTAGTGAGGTAGGAGGTATGGAGATGAACAAAAACTATCCTCATGCGTATATTGACTATTTAGTTCATTTTCATGGCGACCGTGACTATTTTGAATGCCATGAAATATTAGAGCATTATTGGAAAGAACATACTCGTATGGACAGAGATTCCATATGGGTTGGGTGGATACAATTAGCAGTGGCGCTTTACCACTATAGAAGAAACAACTTGACAGGTGCTCTCCGGACGGTTGAAAAAGCGATTCCTAAATTCCGTTTGCACGAACAAGATCTTCCAGAATTCGGAATCAATAAGAAGTTATTCTTAGATCGTATGCAGTCGTTACAAGCCGCTATCAAATCGAATACACCTTACAGTAGCATCCATCTACCAATTGAAGATGAAGCATTAGAACACATTTGTATAGAGAAATGTACAGATAAAGGATTTGGATGGAGAACCTGTAGTGATCTCTCAAATGAAATGATTGTAGAGCGACACCGACTACGAGATCGTCAAGACATTATCGCCCTTCGACAACAAGAATTAAAAAAACGCCAACAGAAAAGCCACTGACGCTCGTTGAGTCAGTGGCTTTCGTCTTGTTGATCAGCATTTGGTAGATCTACACACGTGCATTTTGTTAAAAAGCCTTCTGTATAAGAAGTACTCACAAACACTTTACCTGAATGCATGTCTCGCAATGTCGCGACCATTTTCTTGCCAATCCCTTCATTACGGTGGGACGGACTTACTGAAATATGTTGGATCAGTAAATTATCATCACAATTTTTGACACCAATTAGTCCAATGATGTCTTCTTCTTTCCATAAAAAAAGCTCATTACTTTTATCTTCTTCATACATTTTCATCGATTGCTGCAACTGTTTAATTTCTTTCTCAGTTGGCATAAAGGACATAAGACCCATTGCAATCTTTTCAAAGGATTTCTTATATCTTATTAGCATAGTTATCCCTCATTATGGTCATGATAGTGTAAATCCTTGATAGGCAAGGAAGTTGTATCTTCTGCTATCGCTCTTTATCATACTAAAAAAAGAAGATTAGTTCAATAACCGAATAATTGTTGATTATACTATGAAAGACCAATAGATTATCCCCCAGACGATCGCCAAGATCATTAAAATCACGAAAACAATTCGATTTTTCTTTTTCATCTTTTCACTCCTTACAAACATGATTGTCCTTTGCGGTTGTACCACTATTCATGCGTGTAAAGTGGGAGATCATGACGAATAAGGTCATCAAACGATTCTCTTTTAATGACTAATGTAGTTTCCCCGTTTTCTACAAACACGACTGCAGGTCTAGTGATTCGGTTGTAATTATTCGCCATTGAATACCCGTAAGCACCTGTACAAAAAACTGCAAGAACATCACCAGCTGTTGTTTCTGAGATTGGCAAATCCCAAATCAACATATCTCCTGATTCACAACATTTCCCAGCAATCGACACCGTTTCATGTAGATTCGCTTCCGGCCGATTGGCCACAACTGCTTCGTAACGCGCATCATAAAGTGCTGGACGAATATTGTCACTCATCCCTCCATCCACAGCTAAATACGTGCGAATATCTGGTACGATTTTCGTTGAGCCAACGGTATATAACGTTGTACCTGCATCTCCTACCAGTGAACGACCTGGTTCAATCCAAATTTCAGGCATTTCCAATGAATGTTTTGCCATTAATGTTTTCACTTCGCTTATAATGTCCTCAACATAAGCAGATGGTTCGATTGGCGTATCATCCTTCGTGTACCGAATGCCAAATCCACCACCTAAATTTAATACCTGCGAAGTAAAATCATATAATTTATTCCACTCACCTAGTTTTTGAATCATTTTTTCAGCTGCTTTAATAAAACCTGTTGTTTCAAAAATTTGGGAACCGATATGACAATGAAGTCCGAGAACAGTTAAACGGTCTTTTTGTATTGTCTGTTTAAGTGCTGTTTCTGCTTGTCCATTGTGCAAATCAAAACCAAACTTCGAGTCTTCTTGTCCAGTTAAAATGTAATCATGTGTATGGGCTTCGATCCCAGGTGTGACACGAATCAAAATGTTTGCTTTTTTATCTTGTTCTTCGCATATTTGGGACAATAAATTTAACTCATAAAAGTTATCAACAACAAAACAACCAATCCCGTAATCAAGCGCCATCAAAATCTCATCTCTGCTTTTATTGTTACCATGGAAATGAATACGCTCTGCATCAAAGCCTGCCTTAATTGCTGTATATAGCTCTCCACCAGACACAACATCTAAGCTTAAACCTTCTTCATCAATGAGTTGGATCATGGCAATTGAAGAAAAAGCTTTACTTGCATAAGCAACTTGAGAGGGTACACCTAATCTCTCAAATGCTTGCTTAAAGCCTTTTGATCGCTCTCTTATTAAAGCAACATCGTATACATAAAGTGGTGTGCCATATTTTTTACCAAGCTCAACCGTATCAACTCCACCAATTGTTAAGTGACCTAATTTATTCGTGCTTGATGTTCCGTAATAATGCATCATACTGTTCCTTTCTACACTGGACAAAAACTATCCGTTAATAATTATAAGAACTGTACCATAATCAAGCATTATAACGCAACGTCATTCACCTGTCTTATGCTGTCTCACTCTATTCTTCGTTTTCACAATCATTGGTCTAAGCATGGCACTTGTCATCGGAAAACGCATGATAATTTGAAAAAATGCTTTTGGACGAAACGGAGCTAACGGCCAAAGGTACGGTGTGGAGAATGATTTTATATTCATTAAATACAAAACATAAATAGTCAGACCAATGACAAGCCCATCCACGTGCAGAAGCCAGACCAAGAAAAGCAACATTACTCGAACCATTTTATTGGCTACACTTAGCTCATAGCTTGGTGTTGCAAAGGTCCCGATTGAGGCTACAGCAACGTAAAGAATAACCTCTGGTACAAATAGGCCGACATCAATCGCTATTTGCCCAATTAATACAGCTGCGATAAGTCCCATAGCAGTTGCTAAAGGGGTAGGCGTATGGATAGCTGCGAGCCGTAAAAATTCAATTCCAATATCCGCAATGAGTACTTGTACAATTAATGGTACATTCGTATCATTATCTTTCATCCCTAAAAATGATAACGAGTCTGGCTTAAGCGTGGGATCAATTGCAAGTAAATACCAAAGTGGTAATAGTACGATTGATGCGATAATTCCAACTAGTCGTATCCAACGTATAAATGTACCTACTGCTGGAGACTGACGAAATTCTTCAGCATGCTGCACGTGGTGGAAATACGTTGTTGGTGTGATCATGACACTTGGTGACGTGTCCACATAAATACAAACATGTCCTTCAAGGATATGGGTAGCAGCAATATCTGCACGCTCCGAATATCGTACTTGTGGAAATGGATTGAACCCTTGCTTAACCAAAAATTCTTCAAGTGATTTGTCTGACATGGTTAGGCCATCAATATCAATTGCTTCTAGCTCGTTTTTAATTACATTCACTAAATCTTCATTTGCTAAATCTTTTATATAACCCACAGCGACATCGGACTTTGATCGTTTACCGATCTCCATCATGTCAAAACGCAGTCGCTCATCTCGTATGCGCCGTCTCGTAAGTGCTGTATTTATAATAATATTTTCGACAAATCCATCTCGAGAGCCACGGACTACTTTTTCTGTATCAGGCTCTTGAGGCTCTCTCCCTGGATAACTTCTGACATCAATAACATAAACATGGCGATCCCCTGAAACTTTAATCGCAAGTAGTCCAGCAAACACTTGTCTGATGACATCATCTACCGTGTCGACCACTTCTACGGATTCGCTAATTAATCGATTATGTATGATCGCTGATAGTTGACTTTTATCTTGTTTAGATACTTTCGTATCGACTAATTCTTCTAGAATTTGTATAATATCACGTGATTCACAAAGACCACTTATTGAATACACATGAACTGGTGTACCTGCAATAATGAATTTTCGAACGATAAAATCATAGCTTTCACCTAATCCAGCTCTAGTTGTCAAAATTTCGTCTAAGTGTTCTGCCTTTATAGGTATTGACTGCATGCTCTCTCTCCTTTACTGAAATGGGACAAATAGCAACCAATAAAACAGAGATCCGGCTATTTTCCCTAATACAATAGCTAACATGATCGTTTGAAGTTTTGCTTTAATACCCAGCCTTCTTTTGACAAGCGGGATCACATCAAGCACTTCTGTTAACGCGGCAGCAAGCATCCCAACAAAAACTCCTGATAACAGTCCAACAATAGGTACTAATAGGACGGCATAGCTTGTCTGTACATCGTATAAACTTCCCCCTACCCCCATTAATGTTCCTAGCACAATCGCTCCTTCTAATGCTCGTAAACGCTGCTTTGACCCAAGCAGTTGTATGAGTCTAGGAATAATTCCAAGGACAGTTAAAAATGCAACAAAGCCCCCTCCAACAGCAAGCCCTGAAGCTAAACCTACAAAGGAAACGAGTACATTACTGACCATTTTGAGCCCTTTTTTTACGTTCTTGATCCACAATATAATCTTCTAAAGACTGTTCATAGTTAAACACTTCAACATCCAGTGGACTAGGCTCTTCATTGAATTTCTTTTGAAACAGATGATTAAAAAATAGGATCATACCAAGTCCAAGTCCAAAAGAATAAGGGATTTGAAACCATAGCGGATGCTCCGTCTCCTTACCTGTCATCATCTGAACAAGGGTAATTTGTGTTTCTTTCATACCGACGTCTTCATGGAAGTACATAATAGTTAAGCCTGCACCTACAAAAAGTAAGCTCCACACAAAAAGAAAAAGCGGAAGAGAGCCTTTCTTTTCTGGATCTTTAAGTTGGATAAGTGTAGCTGAAGCACCTAAAAACTCAACATTTACAGTTGGCATGTCCTTTTTCATTAAATCAAGCACATCCAGTTGATCGATCAACACGTACGTTTCTGACGTATTCTGTTCTGTACTGATTAATTCTAACTTAGGCATCCTTTTCTTTAATGTAACAGGGGCAGTAATATTTGCTATATCAGATAATAAAACTGAATTGCCTTTTTGTATGTTAGTTGTTCGCTTTAGCTTAATATAGGCAGTTTGAGACATGGCTCTCCTCCTCCTTTCTTTTAGTTTACGCCTCTTTTACGTCATCCATCCATTTCCGTATAGATTGCAGCACTCTTTTTTCAATTCGGGAGACTTGCACTTGGGATATACCTAAACGATCCGCTACCTCAGATTGTGTACAGTCTTTGTAATAGCGGAGGAAAATAATCACTCGGTCTCGTTTCTCTAAGGTTAATAACGCTTCTTTTAACGCAAGCTGATGAAACCATTGCTCTTCATCTTTCGCAGCCATTTGATCAAGCAACGTAATAGGGTCCCCTTCATTTTCATATACCGTTTCATGAATCGAAGTCGGTGACCGAGAGGCTTCTTGTGATAACACAACCTCATCAATCGTCACCTCCAAATCTTCGGCTATTTCCGATATGGTAGGAAGACGTCCAAACTTACTGCTTAACTTTTCCCTTGACCTTTTTACTTTAATGGCAAGCTCTTTGATGGAACGGCTTACTTTTACGGCTCCATCGTCACGTAAAAAGCGCTGTATTTCACCGATAATCATTGGTACAGCATAGGTTGAAAACTTAACACTATATGACAAATCAAATTTATCAACCGCTTTCAATAAACCAATCGAACCGATTTGAAATAAATCATCGGCATCGTGTCCACGGTTTAAAAACCGCTGAACGACTGACCATACAAGTCTAACGTTATTTTCAACCATCCTACTTCTTGCCTCTTGATCTCCAGCTTGGCTTTGACGTATCCATTCCCGAACGGTTTCATGGCTAATTGTCGTCTTCGCACTCATGGACTTTGCACCCTTAGTGACACCCAGCCTGAACGGAGGCCAAGTGTTTACTCATTCGAATCGTTGTGCCTTGTGAATGTACTGAAGACACATCAACAGAATCCATAAAATGCTCCATTATTGTAAAGCCCATTCCTGATCGTTCCATTTCTGGCTTAGTTGTAAAAAGAGGTTGCCTTGCTTCCTCAATGTTACTCATCCCTAAGCCCTCATCTTTTACTTCAATCGACAGAACGTTGTCTTCCATCGTAAGTGTCATATACACCCACTGATCATCTCGACCTTCGTAACCGTGAATAATAGCATTCGTGACCGCTTCTGATACGACTGTTTTAAGATCGGTAAGTTCACCAATGGTTGGGTCATAAGATGCTACAAAGGATGCAACGACCATTCTCGCAAACGCTTCGTTGTCACTAATTGAACGGAATTTAAAAGCTGCATGGTTGTTCATCCCGCTACCCCCAATCTCATTAACGCTTGATCCTCTGACGGCTCGATAACCATAATACGAAATAGACCTGACATTTCAAACAGTCGTTTCACTGGTTTTGAAATCGCACATATGACCATACTTCCCTCTTTTTTTTGCAAATGCTTGTATCGGCCAAGCATTAAGCCAAGACCTGAACTATCCATAAAGTCTAGTTTTGCAAGATTTAAAACAATGTGCTTAATGTTCTGTTCTTCCATTAACTCAATTAGCTCTCCTCGAATTTTTTCAGTCGCATGGTGATCAAGTTCACCTTGCATGCGAAGAAGTAACACGTCTTTTTTTATTTCAGCTTGGACAGTGAAAGCCATTCGGTTCCCTCCTTAAATTTATTGTTCAGAAAGACAATTCCGCGTGGCTATTCTTAAATCCTGCATGCTGACAATAATAGAAGAAACTAGTGCGCATTCGACTGTTTTTACTTAGCGAATCATTATCATTTCTTTTATCGAACGACCAAGTAATTCACCCCATGAAGCTTGTTGGACGTCCGTTTTCGCTACGATTGGAACTGACGACATTTCTTCGCCATCGACAATGAGTGACATACTGCCTATTTGTTGCCCTTTTTTAATTGGTACTTTTAAATCCGACTTTAATTCGAGTGTTTTCTCCACTTGTTGATCACTATTTTTTACTGGAGCTAACCAAGACAACGGCTCACTCAATACGCCTTTGACGAGAAATGGAGAGCCTTTTTCAATTGGCACTTCAGCGACCATTTTGCCTTCTTTTTCTAATGTTTTGCTTTCGTAGTTCTTAAATCCATAGTCGAGCATCGAAGTGACGATTTCATTTCGTTCTTTTGACGTAGGTGCTCCAAATACAACAGCAATAAAGCGCATATCTTTCTTTTTAGCGGTAGCCGTTAAACAATACATGGCTTCTTTTGTAAACCCTGTTTTTAATCCATCTGCTCCATCGTAAAATCGAACGAGTTTATTTGTGTTTACTAACCAAAATGGATCGTCACTGTCCTCCCGTAAATAATCTTCATAAATGCTTGTAAAATCAATGATTTCTTCATACGCAAGAAGTTCTTTTGCAAGTTGAGCCATATCGTATGCGGAACTGACATGCCCTTTATCAGGAAGACCTGTTGTATTTTTAAAGACTGTGTTTTTAAGTCCTAATGATTTTACTTTATCGTTCATTTGCTGAACAAAAGCTTTTTCAGATCCAGCAATATGCTCAGCCATTGCTACAGATGCATCATTCGCTGAAGCAACTGCAATTGCTTTGACCAGATCTCTTACCGACATCTCTTCTCCTACTTTCAAATACACTTGAGATCCACCCATTGAAGCGGCATTCTCACTTGTTGTAACGACATCATCCCAAGAAATTTTTTCCGTTTCTATCGCTTCCATAATGAGTAGCATCGTTGCAATTTTTGTCATCGATGCGGGTGGTAATGATTCATCATTGTTCTTTTCTAATACGATCATTCCTGTATGCTGGTCAATCAAGATGGCTGATTTTACATCATCTAATGGTAAAGCTGTTTTTTGTTCATTTGCCAACATCGTTTTTGGTACTAAGGAAAACACCAATACTATGCATAAAACTCTTTGGATCCACTTCGTCATTGTGATCGAACCCTCCACATGCTTTTGGTTTATTTTTTCCTAGAAAGGTCACTTTATACGTAAAAGGTAGGAGTATTTTTAGACATCCAAGAAAATTTATGTGCTGTGGTTTTCTTCAATGGGAGTTTAGCGGAGACCATTTATGTGTTTCCCCAACATAAAAACGCCTTCCCATGTTGGGGAAGACGTTTTGTTGGTTAAAAAGATATCTTCAATTATTATCGATTACTCTCCAGTTACAGTACCAACAATAAGTGTTGGTACTGTAACTTTTTGAGTAGTAATCTTAATGCTTTCAAGAAGTGTTTCTTTTACTTTTTCTACTTGAGAAAGATCATTCGCGTAAATAGTGACGAGCGATTCCCCTTTTTCAACTTTATCACCGACTTTTTTATCTAACATCAAGCCGACAGCAAGATCGATTTGAGAATCTTTCGTTGCTCGACCAGCGCCTAACCACATTGCAGCCGTTCCGACATTATCCGCTACAATCTCTGAAACAGTTCCAGCATTTTCAGCTGGTAATTCAATGCGATGCTCAGCTTGCGGAAGTTTTGATGGATTATCCACTACACTCTCGTCTCCACCTTGCCCAGCTAAAAACTCTTTAAAGCGCTCAAGTGCTTTACCGTTGTCAATCGCATGTTCTAGCTTTTGACGTGCTTCTTCAAGTGAAGAGGCCTTCTCGGATAGATACACCATATAACTTCCTAGCTCTAAACAAAGCTCGGTTAAATCTTCTGGCCCTTCACCTTTTAGTGTATCAATCGCTTCTTTTACTTCTAGCGCATTTCCGATCGCGAATCCCAGTGGCTGGCTCATGTCTGAAATAACTGCCATCGTTTTTCGTCCAACATTATTGCCAATACGAACCATAGCTTCTGCTAACTCACGTGCTTGCTTTTCGTCTTTCATGAAAGCACCAGCACCAGTTTTGACATCAAGAACAATCGCGTCAGCACCGGCAGCAATTTTTTTACTCATAATGGAAGACGCAATAAGAGGAATGCTGTTTACTGTTGCTGTAACGTCACGAAGTGCGTATAATTTTTTATCAGCTGGCGTTAGGTTTCCACTTTGCCCCATTACAGCTACTTTTATTTCATTTACAAGCTTTGTGAACTCATCACTCGTAAGTTCCACATGAAAACCTGGAACAGCTTCCAGTTTATCGATCGTTCCACCTGTGTGACCAAGTCCACGCCCACTCATTTTTGCAACAGGGACATCAATCGCTGCTACCAAAGGACCTAGGATTAATGTTGTTGTATCACCAACACCTCCAGTAGAGTGCTTATCAACTTTGATGCCTTCAATAGCTGAAAGATCAATCTGATCGCCTGATTCTACCATTGATAAGGTTAAGTCAGCTCGTTCTTGTTCAGTCATTCCTTGGAAGTAGATTGCCATTAGTAATGCGCTTACTTGATAGTCTGGAATATCGCCTGACGTATAGCCCGCTACTACGAACTGAATTTCGTCTGTTGTAAGAGCTTGTCCGTCACGTTTTTTTTCAATTATATCTATCATTCTCATCGTTATCGATCGCATCCCCTCTATTCATTCTCAATAATCTAATTCTTTATACTATTATGAATATCCTTCTTTTTGGGCAAAAAACATACCTACAACAAAGACTGCTCGGGATATTTAGCGTACACACCCTTCATCAAAATTTTTTCCACACGCTGAACAAGTAAGGATAAATTCATCCATCATCTTCTGCATTCGTTTCACTTAGTAAAAAGTAGTTCAAAAAGTAATTTGCTACGTGGTAATATATAAAATCAAAAAAAATTGATTTAATAAGAAGAAATAAATTGTCCTTGTATCTCCCTTTATTAAATCAACAAAGATTACAAATCATGAGTTAACTCAAGCTAGTTATTTTTTTAATTCATTCATCAAAAGAAATTGATTCAAGGAGTGATTTTATGTTAAAAACACACGTTGGTTTAAATGTAACAGATTCTTCAAGCATCCATTGAATTTTACTCTAAGATCTTTAATGAGAAACCGGTCAAAATCAAAGATGATTATGCAAAATTTCTCCCAGAGGAGTTAACATTAAACTTTACATTGAATGTAAGAAATGAAGTAAAAGGTAATCAGGTTGGTCACTTTGGTATTCAAGTAGCCAGTCTTGAAGAGGTATTAAAACATAAAGAACGACTAGAAAAGCTTGGTTTCTTCGCCAAAGAAGATATGAATACAAACTGTTGTTACGCTTTGTAGGATAAGTTTTGGGTGACGGATCCTGAAGGAAATGAGTGGGGATTTTTCTTCTCAAAAGGCGATAGCGAAGATACAAATTAGAGAAAAAAGAAATAGGCTGTACAATAATTGTATTTCAAGTTGGTAAAAAAGAAACAGCTATTGAAAGGAGAGCCAGTTGTTCATCATTTAACGAATCACCGGCTTTTTTAACTTCATCCTATTCATGTTAAAGGAAGTTATTTTTATCCCTAATCTTTTATTCACACAAACAAACGTACTCTTCTAATCCCTGTAATCTCAGATACTTTAGTGTATAAGTCTTTAATAATTAGTCGTTTAGATCTTTCAGGAAACTCTTTCCGAATGCAGGCATCTTCACATTGAAATTTTCTGCAATCGTCGCACCAACATCAGCAAATGTGTCACGAATAGCTAATTCTTTGCCGTTTGAAATGCGTTTAGAATATACAAGCAACGGAACAAATTCACGTGTGTGATCAGTCCCTTCATGAACTGGGTCATTCCCATGATCTGCGGTGATGATCAACAAATCTTCATTTGTCATTTTTTCAAACACTTCAGGAAGACGGGCATCGAACGCTTCAAGCGCTTCACCGTACCCTTGAGGATCACGACGGTGGCCAAATAACGCATCAAAATCAACAAGATTTAAAAAGCTCAATCCAGTGAATTCACGGTCAAACGTTTCAATTAGTTTATCCATCCCATCCATGTTGTCTGTCGTACGCAACGAATCAGTGACTCCTTCACCATTAAAAATATCTGAAATTTTCCCGATTGCAAGTACATCAAAGCTACCGTCTTTTAGTTCATTCATAACTGTCCGCTCAAACGGCTTTAGCGCATAGTCATGACGGTTTGTCGTACGTTTAAATGCACCAGGTTCACCAACAAATGGACGGGCAATAATACGACCAACCAAATATTTTTCATCGAGTGTAAGTTCACGTGCAATTTCACAAATACGATAAAGTTCTTCTATTGAAACCACTTCTTCATGTGCTGCAATTTGTAGAACAGGGTCAGCAGATGTATAAACAATAAGCGCACCTGTTTTCATGTGTTCTTCACCAAGTTCATCTAAAATCTCTGTTCCACTTGCAGGTTTGTTTCCAATCACCTTGCGACCTGTTTTTTCTTCAAGAAGTTCGATTAGTTCTTGAGGAAAGCCGTCTGGATAAACTTTAAATGGCTTATCAATATTGAGTCCCATTAGTTCCCAGTGACCTGTCATTGTATCTTTACCAACAGATGCTTCTGCCATTTTTGTATATGATGCTAATGGTTGCTGCGCTTTTTCAATTCCTTGTACATTTTCAATATTAGAAAGACCTAGCTTGGCCATGTTTGGCATGTTTAAGCCATTCATATGTTCAGCGATATGTCCTAACGTGTTAGACCCTGTATCGTTAAATTTAGCAGCATCAGGTGCTTCCCCGATCCCAACAGAATCCATCACTACTAAATGTACACGCTTATATGTAGGGTTTGTCATTTTTTACTCCTCCTCAAATTCACTTTTCTTCTATTTCACCTATTATATTCAAATTTCGACAAGGAATTCGTCTGAAGTCTGACAACTAACTTTAAACCGAGCACTATGCCCTCGGATGAAACTTCGAATACACGTCTCGAATCCGTTTCGTCGAGACATGTGTATAAATTTGAGTTGAAGAGATATCAGCATGTCCAAGCATCTCCTGTACGGCGCGTAAATCTGCTCCATTTTCCACTAAATGCGTGGCAAATGAATGGCGCAATGTATGAGGAGTCAGTTCTTTTTCAATTTTAGCTTTTTTGGCAAGCCCCTTTAGTATTTTCCAAAAACCTTGTCTTGTTAATCGGTTTCCTTGCTGATTCAAGAACAATGCATTGGTCGTTTTTGGCCGTAGCTGGTTTCGCGTTTGACGAATGTAAATGTCTAGAACTTCAGACGCTACTTTCCCGATCGGAATAATTCGTTCCTTGTTGCCTTTCCCAATACAGCGTATAAATCCCATTTCCAGGTTAGCATCATCCGTATTCAAACCAATCAATTCGCTTACACGCATGCCAGTCGCATACATGAGCTCAAGCATTGCGCCATCACGGTAACCGCTCGGCTTAGATAAATCAGCAGCTCCAAGCAATTGTTCAACTTCTTCTACACTTAATACTTTCGGTAATATCTTCTCGGATTTTGGTGTTTCCAGGTGCTCAGTTGGATCTTGCTCACAGCGTCTTTCTCTCATTAAAAAATGGTGAAATGAGCGAATCGATGAAGTGTGACGTGCGATCGTTTTTGCAGACTTTCCTTGCGCTTTTAAATGAGCGAAAAATTGTAAAATATGTACGCGTTTCACTTCACAGATAGCCTCAACTCGTTCGACTTTTTCAACATACACCAAGTATGCCTTCAAATCGCGCTCATAAGACTGTACGGTATTAGATGATAGTCCTTTTTCCACAATCATGAATTGAATAAAATCGAGAAGCTGATCCTTCATCTTGACGCCTCCTAATTGTCCTCATTCTATTGTAGTACGCTTTCATACTATTGTCACTCACAAAACGGCTGTTCAGTCCCGATAAGCCCATGCCGCTTAGCCCAATAGGTACCTTTTGCTAGACTATGGAGCCATGATTCCGAATGCTAGCTTCTCAAGTTAGACTTATTTCTTTCCACTGTAAAAGTCATGCATCTCAGCATGACTTTTACTCTTTATTTGATGAATCATCTTCAGCAGATGACTCTTGGCAACGATAACAAATTCCGTGAAATGTAAGTCTGTGATCTTTTATTTTAAACTTCCAATCTCGCTCTACAATTTCTTCTACGTCCTCAAGCAAATCTTCCTGAATTTCATCGACTGAACCACATTCAATACAGATTAAATGGTGATGAAAATGAGCAGCGCCTTCTTTTCTAAGGTCATAACGCGAAACACCATCTCCAAAATTAATCTTATCGACTACTTTCAACTCTGTTAGTAATTCAAGTGTTCGATAGACGGTCGCCAATCCAATTTCAGGTGCTTTTTCCTTCACGAGGAGGTATACATCCTCAGCGCTTAAATGGTCTTCCTCATTCTCAAGCAAAACCCGAACAGTGGCTTCTCGTTGAGGTGTCAATTTATAGCTTGCTGAATGCAGTTGTTTTTTAATTCGTTCAATTCTGCTTTCCATGATTAACCCTCCCTCGCACTGTCATAAATATTATATCAAAAGGAGGGTTAATTGCAAACAATAATCATTATAAATTAGTAATTATAAATAATACTATATAATACTAATTTTAATATACTGTATTGACTGGCTACTTTTTACCCATTATGTACACAGTCCCCAAACATTATCATTTTGAAAATAGGATGAATTTTTCACCAGTTAAAAAACGAGCCTCTTTGGGTATTCCTATATTTGGTTAATCAACCGACGAGTTATCAAAGTAATGGTTGTGGGAACAATAAAAAGAATACACGATGATGAAGGAGAGATTTGTTTTGAAACACCTCGTTATATATGCTCATCCAAATCCACAAAGCTTTAACCATGCCATTCTAGAAAAAGTTGTACAAAAGCTAGAAGACCACGGTGAAGAGGTTATCGTACGTGATTTATATGCTTTAAATTTTAAACCTGTACTAAGCGGTAGTGACTTTACAGCATTCCAATCGGGTCATACACCGAAAGATATTCAAGAAGAACAAGAACATGTAAAACAAGCTGATGTCATCACCTTCATTTATCCAATCTGGTGGACTGGACTACCAGCTATTTTAAAAGGCTACATTGATCGAGTATTTGCATATGGCTTTGCTTATGCTGTTAACGAGCAAGGTGGCTATGAAAAACTTTTAGCAGGTAAAAAAGCGGTACTATTTAATACCATGGGGCATCCTGAGGATTATTATGAGGAAATCGGTATGATTGAAGCAATGAAACAAACGAGTGATAATGGTATCCTTGATTTCGTAGGTATTGAAACAATGGAGCATAAGTTCTTTGGGTCTGTGCCATCAGTTGATGATGCAGCTAGAAAACAAATGCTTGTTGATGTAGAAAATATTATTGCTACACTGTTTGGATAAAGGTAAATAAATCTAAAAAGTCTTACTCGATGTAATAGATCTATCGAGTAAGACTTTTTTGCGAAATGAAGCACCTGAACAATCACGTAAAAAACATCAATTTCGCTTGATTTCCTTTACGGATCAAGAGAGGCACTGCTGATCGTCACGCAAATGTAAAAGATTTTTTGTCAGAAGACATTCCCGGCATTACCAAGCAAGACAAGCGCCTGACATTCGCGTGGGAAACGAGCTGAAATCTTTTATCGGTAAAAGAACGGGCCTATTAGGTAGCCTGCATTCAATAGTTATGTCATTCTAATTAAGCACTTGGATGAAACCATTTCATCCACAATGGCGAAATAAATGCCTCAATTACTCCTCCTAAAACGACGAAAACAATCATGCATGTAAATAAAATCGTGTAGTTCAAGCTCGCCATTTTAAATGTAGGTGTAAAAGCTTGTCTCGTCACAACTCTTCTCCACAGATGAAGTGTGATTATGATCGCATGTACACACACAATCACATAAACTGGAACTAACAAAAGATTTTGTGGCAATACAACCCCGAACGAAATCCAAACACCTTCCCAACCGTATTGGGTGATAAATAGACCGGATGTAAAACCAAACATCATCCCTTTCACAAATACGATCAACCAAGCAATTGGAAGACCGATCAACGTAAAGCCTGTACACCATATAAGAAACATGAGCGCAATGTCTAACATAATATAGCCTCTAACCTGTTCATTGAGCAGCGAAAACAATTTTATTTCACCTGCTGCTTCGTAGGCTCTAAATGGATCGAGTAATGGCTGTAGCTGGTCAGTTGGTAGTCTATTAACTAATAGTGCACCTGTTAAAACCCCTCCACATAAAAGTGCCATAACAAAAACATAAAGGGATGCATGTTGCTGGATATGGTAGATGAATTTGCGTGCGATTGATTTCTGCATCGAAATGCCCCCTCACAATAAACTTCATCCCATTCTATGTATGAAATGAGCGTATCATGAGTCCGTTTTATATTTTATTTTGAGATTTTTTCTGTTGGTCAATCATCTTTTGCAAACGTAAATATTGCACCGCATAAGCCGTTTTCGCATCAAAAATTCGTTGATCAACTAGACACTCCTCAGCCTCTTCAAGTGTTAGTTCATAGAGTTCAACAAATTCATCTTCGTCTGTACCCTTAGCATTTTGAATCTTATATAAATTATTTGCAACAAAAACATGAACAAGCTCATCTGCAAATCCAGGTGACGTGTAAAACGAAATTAAATGTGTTAGTGTCTCACTGCCATAGCCCGTTTCCTCTTCTAGTTCACGTGCAGCTGTTATAACAGGCTCTTCACCTGGCTCAAGTTTCCCCGCAGGAATTTCTAAAATGGAACGTTCCAATGCTTTACGATATTGCTCAACCATAATCAGCTTATCGTCATCTGTCAGCGCAATCACACAAACCGCACCTGGATGCTTGATAATTTCACGCGTGGAAGTTTTCCCGTTTGGCAATGCTACTTTTTCAACTTGTAAATTGATAATTCGCCCTTCAAACAAAACCTCTTTTTCAATCGTCTTTTCTTCAAACCTGTTCATATGTAATGACCTCCTTCTTCTTTCATACTTATTGTACCAATTGTTTAAGGTCTTATGTTCCACATGTTCTTGTTTGAAGGTGAGAACGAGAATACAATAATATCTACAGGTAGTTATAAAGGAGATGATCAGATGGAAAAACGAAAAATTGGAAGTTCAACTCTTGAAAGCTCGTTGATTGGACTGGGCTGTATGTCACTTGGCACTGAGGAGAAAAAAGCACGGGAGATTATTGAAGCTGCACTTGAGAGCGGAATTACGTATTTCGATACGGCTGATTTATATGATTTTGGTGTCAATGAAAAAATAGTTGGCAACGCATTAAAAAAAGTCCGTAATGATGTTGTCATCGCATCAAAAGTCGGTAATCGCTGGAAAAACCAAAAAGATGGGTGGACATGGGATCCTTCAAAATCCTACATAACCGAGCAAGTGAAATCGAGTTTGAAACGTTTACAGGTCGATTACATCGACCTGTACCAACTTCACGGTGGCACACTTGATGACCCAATTGATGAAACCATTGAAGCGTTTGAAACACTAAAAGAGCAAGGCTACATTAAAGAATATGGGATTTCTTCTATCCGACCAAATGTGATCAAAGAATATGCCGAACGTTCTCAAATTGCATCCAACATGATGCAATACAGCCTACTTGATCGCCGTCCAGAAGAACAAGCCTTTCCGATTTTAGAAAAGCATAACGTTTCTGTCATGACTCGAGGACCACTTGCAAAAGGAATGCTTACAGAGAAAACATTCGAAAAAGCAAGTGAATCGATTAAAAAAGACGGCTACTTATATTATTCATATGAGTCGTTAAAAGAAACGCTTTACTCCTTGCTTGAACGTTTTAAAGAAGACCGTACAATGAATGAACTTGCTTTAAAATTTAATGCAGCTAATCCAATTGTGGGTTCGATTATTACTGGTGCAAGCTCACCAGAACAAGTGAAGTCAAATGTACGAGCGGTTAGTGGTGATCCACTTTCTAAGGAAGAGTATGAGTTGTTAAAGGCATTGACGAATGGCCGTGGTTATTCAGTGCATAGAATTTAAGAAAATGAAAAGCGGTCCCGATCATTGTGGGGACCGCTTTTTTGATGTTTAGTTCTAGTAGCTTACTAGCCATCTCGAGTCATAACTCGCTCACTGCGGTGATGAAAATACCCTCGTCAATCGGCTTATGCTGGTCAGTGCTGGACAAGCCATTTCGCTTTTCAGTCTACTTTTTGTAGTCTTTCCAGTTCATCGAGCTTTCTTCAAACAATTCTTCAAATGATTTGTTTTTCTCTCGAATTCTGCGCTCTTCTTCTTTTTTCTTTTGTTCTTCTTCGCGACGTACATGCTCTTGATCAACAAGCGCTTTTTTCGTTGCTTGAAGCTTTGATAAAAGATCGCTGTCGAGGGAATCTTTTAAAGTCGCTTTACGATCATCATTTTTTTGTATAGGCTTCTTTCTTTTTTTCATATACATTTCCTCCTCATCCGCTTTATTCTAACCGAAAGCGAAGGATGAACAAAGAGAATTGTGCTCTTAAAATGCGTCTAGTATGACGTTATCAGACACATGAAGTTTAGGTTCAGTTGACTCCACAATATCTTCAACAGAATAGCCATTCGCAACTTCCACTAGGACAAGTCCTCTATGTGTTACATCAATAACTGCACGCTCCGTTATAATTCTATCCACTACTTTTTTCCCTGTTAGTGGTAGTGAGCAATTGCTCAAGATTTTAGATTGACCATCACGATTTATATGCTCCATGATGACGATGATTTTTCTCGCACCATGAACCAAATCCATTGCCCCACCCATTCCTTTAATCATCTTGCCAGGAATCATCCAATTTGCAAGGTCGCCATTCTCAGAAACTTCCATCCCTCCAAGTATCGCGATGTCCACGTGTCCACCTCTAATCATGCCAAATGATTCCGCACTGTCAAAGTAAGCAGCTCCACGTACGGCCGTTACAGTTTCTTTTCCTGCATTGATCAAATCTGCATCAACTTCATCCTCTGCCGGATAGTGCCCGATACCGAGCAATCCATTTTCAGATTGCAATACAACTTCTTTATTTTCGGCTAAATGGTTGGCTACAATCGTCGGCATTCCAATTCCAAGGTTTACGTAGTCACCGTCGTTTATTTCACGTTCTGCACGTTTTGCGATTGTTTCTCGCACCCTTTTTTTATCCATTATAATCATCCTTTCTACGCTTAATTTGCTATTGTTCTGCGTTCAATTCGTTTTTCTTGCTCACCTTGAAGTAGATATTGCACGTAGATGCTTGGTGTGTGGATTTCGTTCGGATCTAGATCTCCTTTTCCCACGATCTCTTCTACTTCGGCAACTGTTACTTTGCCAGCAGCTGCAATCATCGGATTGAAATTGCGTGCTGTTTTGCGGTAAACAAGGTTACCCATTTTATCCGCTTTCCACGCACGCACAAAGCTTATATCCGCATGCAATGCTTCTTCTAATAAATATTCTTTTCCATTAAATTCACGAATTTCTTTTCCTTCAGCAATTGGTGTACCAACGCCTGCTGGTGTGAAAAAAGCAGGGATCCCTGCTCCACCTGCACGAATTTTTTCTGCTAATGTACCTTGTGGAACAAGCTCAACTTCAAGCTCGCCAGACAAGACTTGACGTTCAAATTCTTTGTTTTCACCAACGTATGAGCCGATCATTTTTTTTATTTGACGATTATGTAAAAGTAGCCCTAACCCCCAATCATCAATGCCGCAGTTATTTGAGATTACAGTCAAATCTTTCACACCACTGTCACGCAAAGCTAAAATCAAATTTTCCGGGATTCCACAAAGGCCGAATCCTCCGACCATAATGGTGTCTCCATCTTTCACATGTGAAACCGCTTCTTGTGCGTTTTGATAGATCATTTTCATCTCAGTTCCCCCTTTTCGTTTACTCGCTCAACGATGGTTGCGACACCTTGTCCACCACCGATACATAACGTTGCAAGTCCTAATTTCGCTTCACGTTTTGTCATTTCATGAATCAATGTGACAAGAATACGCGCACCACTTGCTCCGATTGGGTGACCAAGCGCAATCGCTCCTCCGTTTACATTTAAAACCTCTTTATTAAATGACAGCTCGCGATCGACAGCGAGTGATTGTGCGGAAAACGCCTCATTTGCTTCAATCAGCTCTAATTCATCCAATGAAACGGCTGCTTTTTTCAGTGCTTTGTTAACAGCTTCTACAGGTCCGATCCCCATAACGCTTGGATCAACTCCAGCACTCGCATTGCCTTTAATCGTAACAAGTGGCGTTAATCCAAGTTCATTCGCTTTTTCTTTCGACATCACCACAAGTGCTGCTGCACCATCATTAATTCCTGATGCATTACCCGCAGTGACTGTGCCATCCTTTTTAAACGCAGGACGTAATTTTCCTAGCGACTCTTTCGTTGTTTCTGCTCTTGGATACTCGTCCACTCGAAATGCGATTGGGTCCCCTTTGCGTTGCGGAATCATCACTGGCACAATTTCATCTTCAAATCGACCTTTTTCAATCGCATCAACAGCTTTTTGCTGACTGCTTGCTGAAAATTCATCTTGTTCATCCCGCGTTAGTGAATACCGATCACACAAATTTTCAGCTGTTGTACCCATATGATAATCATTGAACGCGCACCATAGACCGTCTTTGATCATGCTATCAACTAACTTTTGATCGCCCATTTTAAAGCCTTCACGCCCATTTGGAAGAAGATGTGGCGCTCGGCTCATATTTTCCATTCCACCTGCTACAATAATATCTGCATCACCCGCTAAAATAGCTTGTGTCGCTAAATGAACAGCCTTTAGACCCGATCCACACACTTTATTGATCGTCATGGCCGCTACATACGCTGGAATTCCTGCTTCAATGGATGATTGACGTGCAGGATTTTGTCCAAGCCCCGCTTGTAGCACATTCCCCATGATCACTTCATCTATCTGTTCTGGTTGTACGCCTGCTTTTGTCACAGCTTCTTTAATTACGGTTGCCCCAAGTGTTGTTGCGCTTATTCCTTTTAGGGCTCCATTAAATGACCCAATGGCTGTTCTAGTTGCACTAACAATAACGACTTCCCTTGACATGTTCTCCCCCCTTAAATTGCTTCCACTTACACACATTCTATGAAAGCGCTTTAATTCCTTCTTTTTCGCCATGAGAATTTCTGTTAAAATTAACTTCAGAATGTTTTTACAATAATAATTATAACAAGATAAAAAAGGGGATGTCATGATGCAATACCCAACAAATGTAACCATCATCGAAGTAGGTCCTCGTGATGGACTACAAAACGAGTCACAATTTGTACCTACTGAAACCAAAATAACGTTCATTCAAAAACTTTGGGGTGCTGGAGTTAAAGAGATGGAAGTGACGTCTTTTGTGTCACCTAAATGGGTACCACAAATGATGGACGCCAAAGAAATTATGAACGAGGTACGCGGGACACCTGGCACCATTGCGTTAACACCAAATAAAAAAGGAATTGACGAAGCACTTCAGGCTGGTGCAGAAGCTGTTGCCATATTTATTGGTGTAAGTTCCACCTTTAACGAAAAAAATATTAACCGAAAAACAGAGGAAGCGATGGAAGTACTGGTTCCCCTTATCGCTGATTTAAAAGAACAAGGAATTTTCGTTCGTGCATGTATCTCTACTGCCTTTCACTGTCCGTATGAAGGAAAAATTGACCCACAAGATACATTGGCCCTATGCAAGCAATTTGTCGAAGCCGGAGTGAACGAATTGAGTGTGGCTGATACGATTGGAAAAGCGACACCAAGAGAATCCTTTGATCTATTTACCTTACTAAAAGAACATGTCCCAAACGTCTTGCTGACTGCTCATTTTCATGACACGCGGAAAATGGCTCTTGCAAATATTTATGCTGCGTTATTGGCTGGAGTGGACCGTTTTGACAGTTCAACAGGTGGGTTAGGTGGTTGTCCCTTTGCTCCAGGTGCCAGCGGAAACGTTGCGACAGAAGATGTTGTGTACATGCTTCACGAAATGGGCGTCGAGACAGGGATTGACCTTGATGAACTTGTTGAAGCCATCAATATTGTTAAGCCTTATGTATCAAGAGCGTTTACTAGTGGATACTATATGAATAAATCATTAAGTACGTAAAAAGTTTTTAGTCTCTACTGCTATATTTTAACTAGCAGATAGACTTAAACATGAGGTGATCGTTTGAGAAAAAAAGGATTAGCTGTTGCCGTTAGCTGCGCTGGTGTACTAGGTGCTGCCGCTGTAGGTTTGGGTGTCTATTTTTCCAACCGAATTATGTACATGGCAACGAAAAAAGAGGACATTATTTTAGAGCGTGAAATTTCAGCTAAACGGTTAATAATGAATGAGTACAACTCCCTTCCGAAAGAAGAGGTTTGGATTCATTCACCCAATGGCTATAAAATCAAAACGGTTTTTATCCACCCTCACCCCGCAAAGCGATACGTGATCTTTTGTCATGGTGTAACGGAAAATAAAATGAACTCTGTTAAATACATGAACTTGTTTTTATCGAAAGGGTTTAATGCGGTTATTTTTGATCATAGACGACATGGTGAATCCGGAGGGAAAACAACCAGCTTTGGTTTTTACGAAAAAATTGATTTAAAAGCAGTAGTGGATGCACTTTTAGAACGTGAAGGCAAAAATGTCACCTTTGGTATTCATGGAGAATCGATGGGTGCTGCAACGACCTTGTTGTACGCAGGATCGTTGGAAGATCGTGCGAATTTCTACATTGTGGATTGTCCATTCTCTGATTTTAGTGAGCAACTAGCTCATATGTTTCAAAAAGAAAGAGAGCTCGTTCCTTCATCAAAGCTTGCAATTCCTCTGGCAAATTTTTTTATTAAATTGCGCGACGGCTATACAATTCAATCCGTTTCGCCAAAAGAAGCGGTAAAACACATCGAAAAACCTGTGTTATTCATTCATAGTAAAGATGATAACTTCATCCCTGCTCACATGACTGAAACGCTTTACGAACTAAAAAAAGGACCGAAAAAGCTTTTTATTGCCGAAAAAGGTGATCATGCACAATCGTATGTTGAAAATAAGGGAAAGTATAGTCAATGCGTGGATGATTTTCTAGAGGAAAACGACGTATAAC
The DNA here is from genome assembly GCF_040801915.1 of Jeotgalibacillus marinus. NCBI lineage: Bacteria > Bacillati > Bacillota > Bacilli > Caryophanales > Caryophanaceae > Jeotgalibacillus > Jeotgalibacillus marinus. The sequence goes on from NZ_JBFMIA010000001.1 coordinate 102,996, forward strand.
TGGGCGCTGTGCTGTTGGACCACCGTATATCGGTGATCACAGTACAGCGTTTTTCTTATTTATTTTTAAATGACATCCGTCCGTTGATCGTTTGACTAGGGCTTTTCAACTGGAACATTCCTGATTGCTCAGAGTAATCAATTTTCAATTCTTTATCGTAAAAAACCATTTTTGATTTTTCTACTAAAACCTGCATGTTGTTCGTCTCGATGACTACATCTTCTTCCTCAATCACTTCATCAACATACCATAAAATCGGGACACCATTCATGACACAGCCTGTTCCTTCTGTATCATATTTTAGTTTCAAAAAACCACCCTTACCATTTATTTTTTCAAGAATTTTCTCTTTCGCTATTTCGGTTATCGTAATTTGCATTATGTCGTTCCTCCTTGTGGATCATAGTATAGCACGGACGTTTAGATTATTAGCGCATCTTGCTTTTTAAAGAAAGTTCCAGTAGGATCAAGGATAGTAAGAATGGGAGGAATTAAAATGGATAAGGTACAAATTAAGGTCATGGATAACGGCTCATTACGTGTAACAGGTAACGTTGAACTCGTTGATGTAGATGGCAATCGCTTCACTACAAAACCTACATTCTCATTATGCCGTTGCGGTCTCTCACAAAACATGCCATTTTGTGACGCTGCGCATAAAGGAAAGTTCGATTCTTGTGTTCGCGCAGAAAAAGCGTTGGCTGAAAAATAATATATGTACATACTCCCAGTCGATGTGGCTGGGAGTTTTTCAATTAAGTACGCTCAACAGACCGTACCGCAGATAGTTTGATGAAACGCGTCTTCCCGGTTTTCTCAAGCAGCTCGAGCGTTTGCGTAAATGGATCAATTTTCCTCACATATCCAGAGCACTTCACATACAAGTTTCCGTCATGATAGGTCATGTTGATCTTCACTTTTTCCTCTAAAGCAAGCACCAATACGTTGTTCCACTCTTCCATTTGCTGTTCATCCATATCCGCCTGCTGCTCGTATTGATCACTTTCTGCCCAGTTTCGTATCATTTTGACGTGCTCCGGCAACATCATGGACGTCCATTTAATCGTTCCTCGATCGCGTAGCATCCTCTAAACCTTCCTCTCTGTTGATTTGTGTCCACCAATGAGTGTGGCTCTTCTTCTTGATGTTCCTGCTTTCGTATAGGAGATGGCCCTTAGCAATGAGGCTGAACCATAGCGTTCGCGCACTGCATCCATCGTGTAACCGAGCTTATGTTGACGATCTCGGTTTGGATTAAATAAATCCATTTGCAAGGAGTGATCAGGCACAAGATTCGTCAACGAAATCGAAATTTTCCTGACCGGCTGTGGCTGCAGGTTTTCGCGAAGTAGCTCAAGACATAATCGGTAAAGCTCCATCGTGATCGCTGTTGGTTCGTGTAGCGAACGCGAGCGATGAAATGAATCGGCAGTTGCCAGATGACTATAGCCAACACCTAGATGCAAGGTACGCGCTGCTAAATGGTGTTGACGTGTTCTTCTTGCTACCTCTTCACACATTTCCAAAAGGACATGCTCAATTTCATGCAACTCTGTATAATCTCGAAGTAAAATTTGACTTCTCCCAAAACTAATTTGTCCATCCATAATCGGCGCACCAATTTCCGATAAATCAATGCCATGCGCATGGTGATAGAGCTGGTTGCCCATCACGCCAAATTCGCCCTCAAGACGTTCGAGACTGTGTTGCGCCAAATCCCCCACTGAAAAAATCCCCATGCGGTTCAAACGTTTTTCCATTCTTCTACCGATTCCCCACATCGTTGACAACGGCGAAATCGGCCAAAGCTTCGTTTTGACTTCGTCGTATTTCCACTCCGCAATCCCTTTACGCTTCGCTTCAATGTCCAAACACAGTTTAGACATCAGCATATTCGGTCCTATGCCAACGGCACACGATAAACCAAATTCCCGCGTCATATCATCGGTAATGTGACGTGCTACTTCCCACGCATCTCCCCATAATCCATTTGTGCCATCAATTTTCAAAAAACTTTCATCCACACTGTAAATATGAATGGATTCTTTCGGTACATAGCGATGGAACAGCTTTGTAATTTCAGTTGAAATACGTAAATATTGCTTCATATTCGGTTCACGAAGCTCAATCCGCTCATCACTTGGAAGCTCATGTAACCTCGAACCTGTTCGAATTCCAAATTCTTTTTTTAATCGCGGTGAGGCAGCTAGGATAACACTCCCCTTTTGTTTTTCATCTCCAACAATAGCGATTCGGCACGTCAGCGGATCCTGCCCCAACTCAACGGCGGTACAGCTAGCATAAAAACTTCGCATATCCACGCACAAAATTTGATGCTTGGGCATTGTTCCATAATCAATCATACACCTCACCACCAGAACGTTTGTTCTTATATTATCAGCGAATATGTGAAAAGACAAGTGGCATTTAATGGTGAAACCGAAGAAACGTACTGATGGAGAATAAATCGGCCCTGACGAGTAATAAATAAATTCCTACGGTGACTAAAACAAATCGCACCTCACCTACCCGTTCTTTAACATACCTAATTGAATTATTCGTTCATTAGACCCTATACTTATTTTAGAAACTAAAAAGCGAGGATGGCAATGGAAAAAAGATGGGTTAAAAAAGGGATCACAAGAGTGATGGCACAATACGGAAGAACTAGCAACGAACCGATTTCGCAACAAGATATGGATACATTAGTAGAGGAAATATTCGAACGGTACCACTCAGGAGAAGAAGGTACGCTCGATGACTGGCTTCATGATGTTGTGTATGGGTTTTTGACTGACTGAACTGGCTTGTCATCTGGTTCCCTGATTTAGGGGTGATAGGGTTGAGGGGTTTCCACTAACTTTCCAAATATCTATTATCCAGGTTAACGTACTAAACCTGGATAATAGCTTTCATTAAAGACTAATCAATCATTTTCTAACCTACCCCTTAACAGACCCCGCCAAAAGACCTCGTACAAAATACTTCCCTAAGAATATGTAAACAAGCAATGTCGGCAATGCTGCAATGAGCGCCCCCGCCATTTGTACATTCCATTGTACGATCTGACTTCCGGATAGATTCTGTAAGGCTACCATAATCGGTTGTTTGTCAGAGGTTGTGATCGTGACAGCAAATAAGAACTCATTCCATATGTTCGTAAACTGCCAAATCGCCACAACGACAAAACCAGTGATCGAAAGAGGAATAATAATATGTCTAAATATCCCAAAAAAGCCTGCCCCATCTATTTTGGCCGATTCGATCATTGAATCAGGAATATTCGCATAAAAGTTTCGAAACATCAATGTAGTAATTGGCAAGCCATATACGACGTGTACGAGAATTAAACCTGGTATTGTATTGTACAATTCAATCAAACGTAAAAACTGAATGACTGGAATTAAAATACTTTGATATGGAATAAACATCCCAAATAAAATGAACGTAAATATTATGTCAGAGCCTTTAAATCGCCATTTTGACAAAACATAACCATTCATCGCACCCAATAAAGCAGATAATAATGTGGCAGGGATAACCAAGTAAATGCTATTCATAAAATTCGGAGCTAAATTCGAAAAAGCTTCCGCATAAGAGCTAAAATCGATTGAAGTTGGCAAGGCCCACATAGTTGCAAGTGACACTTCATCTATTGGCTTTAAACTTGTAACTAGAATTACATAAACAGGCATTAAAAAGATTACTGCGAAAAAGATTAAAATAAAATATTTGAATGCTTTTCCAATACTAAACGACGCCATCAGTTATCACCCTTTCTACTACTCCATAAATATGGAACAATAAATACTGCCACTAAAAGTAACATGATAATTGCTATAGCAGCACCATTCGCATAGTAATTTCCTCTGAATGTCGTTTCGAACATATACACCCCAGGAACATCGGTTACAAAATTCGCACCTGATCCTGTCATTGCATAAATTAAATCAAATATCTTCAACGAAATATGGGCCATAATAATAATGACACTGACCGTAATTGGCATCAGCATCGGTAGAACGACTTTACGATAAACCTGAAATTCGCTCGCCCCGTCCATTCGTGCTGCTTCTCGTAATTCATCTGGAATCCCGCGTAACCCTGCTAAATACATCGCTAATGAGAAACCAGTCATTTGCCATACTGCAGCAATAACCACTGCAATAATCGCTACCGGCAAACCAAATTCAATACTTCCCCACTCAAATCCGGCTAGAATATTTGTATCAGTATACCATTTCGGTTGGATTCCAAAAACGCTTAAAAACTGATTAAATCCAGTAGACGGATTTAATAACCATTGCCATACTACTCCAGTAACAATAAAAGATAACGCCATTGGGAATAGAAATATATTCCGAAAAATGGCTTCCCCTTTTAGCTTCTGATCGATTAAAATAGCTAAGCTCATTCCAATGACAATCACCAAGCCAATAAATAAAATAGTAAAAAATAAAGTATTACGTAGATCGGCTTGAAAACGGAAATCATTAAATAAATAAATATAGTTTTTCAACCCCGCAAATGAAAAGTCTGGAATAATTGAATTGTAATTACTTAATGAAACATATCCAGTCCACCCGATAAATCCATAGACAAAAACAAGGATTAATAAAAATGATGGAATTAAAAACGCTATCGCTGTCCAATGATCTTTTGAAATAATTTTTTTACTTTTCATCTGCACACCCTTTGTCATATATATCCTCCTCACATCGAGGTCCCTTGGTTCGAAATAAGTGTTCAAAATGTGCCTAATAAAAAGATTCTACTTTACCACTTACACTGCCTCCATCTTTTCACGACTAATAATCCCCCTTCATTATGATGGCGCTTTCATTATGTATTATAAAAAAATTCAAACAATTATTACGTGCAAATTACTGTACTATTTTACGTTTTTCTTCATTTTTTAAAGATGCCTTGTTGATATTGTTTAGGGGATTCATGATAAAACTTTTTAAATACTCGACTAAAATAATTTGGATCTTTATAGCCTACCATAAAGCAAATTTCTTTTAATGAGTGCAAATTGCCCTCAATTAATTCTTTTGCTTTTCGCAAGCGAACCTTTGTTAAAAAATCAATAAACGTCTCGCCAAACTCTTGTTTAAATATATTCGAAAAGTAATTTGGACTTAAATTCACTGAAGCTGCTACATTTTCTAATGTTATTGCCTCATTAAAATGATTGTGTATATATTTTTTTGCTTGAGCTATATATTGCTTAGACTGATAAAATTCATTTATTTTCATACAGCATAAATGAAGATATGAATACCAGTCCTGATCCGTTTGTAATGCAGTAAAGGAGCTTTTATGCATGGTAATATCATGATTGCTTAGTATATTTTTTAGATTAATATATAAATCTTCTTTTTCACCGGCTGTTAAACGATCATAGTATTTTTTAAAATAGATTATAGCCTCATCACTATGTCCTTTTTCCACCATATAGCCTATTCCGGCAATTACATTTTCTTCATTTCCTATCTTTTCATTTGCTTGAAAAAAACCATATTTACTTTTATTCTCTGAAGCTAGTTGCAAACAAGCTTCATAAGCTTCATGGTAAGATTTCGAAAGTTTTTCTAATGAAAAGGATGGAAATCCAATGCCGATATACATATCTTCACCGAGCACAATGTGTAACTTTCTTGCTAAGGTTAATACATCTGCTTTCTCTATCATGATAGGTGCGGTAATACACATGACAACCGCTTCTTCGTTTTGAAATAATATATAGGAATAGGAGGCATTCGTTGCAAGAGCTTTTTTAATATCCCCTAAATCATAATCAGTATTTGACTTCATAACGAAAAAACAGCCACTCTTCATGGTAGGAAATAACGCTTCTTGCAGTGCAAATAGATCTTTAGGGAGAGGGGCTTGCATCGCCTTCGTAATAAACAGTTCCTTTAGCAGCTCAGTCGATTTCATTTTACTCTCCCGTGTTAGTTCAATTTCCTTTACCACACGTAATAATGCTTTAACAATTTCCTCTTTTTTCCCTGGTTTTAAAATATAATCTTTAATCCCAAATCGCATCGATTCTTTCGCATAATCAAATGAATCATAAGCTGAAACTAAAATAAACTTAATCTCTGAATTTGCCGCATAAATCTTTTCAATTGCCTCCAATCCATTTATCCCCGGCATCTTTATATCCATAAATATAATATCTGGATTCGTCTTCTCAGCTAATTCGATTGCCCTTCTTCCATTTACTGCCTCCCCAACGACAACCATATCTGTAAAATTAGCTTCTATAAATTTCTTCATTGCTTTTCTCTCTACCAATTCATCTTCAGCAATTAGTATTCGCACCTTTTGAAGCCCCTTTCATTAATGATTTTTAGGTAACAATAGACGTATTGTCGTTCCTTTTCCTCGTTCCGAATCAATCTCCACCACATCACGAACCTGATAATGTAACTGTAAACGTCGAATCACATTTGTTAATCCGATCCCAGTAGAATGTCCAACATGCTCTTCATCCAATTTCGACAATGTTAGAACCTGCTTAATTTTGTCTTGTTCCATCCCAACACCATCATCACTAACTTCTACAATTATATCATTAGCAGTTTGGTAAATTTGTAAGGTTACCGTTCCTCCATCCTCTTTTTCCTCAATTCCATGAATAAAAGCATTCTCAACTAACGGTTGTAAAGTTAAACGTGGTATCTCTATCCTTAGACAGCTCTCATCAATTTTCAGTTTAAATTGACTCCGTTCCGAAAAACGTATTTAATAATCCTTCACTATCTCCACTTCATCGCGAAGCGCAACGTTCTTATCAATCTGTCCTAAACTATGACGAAGCAGGGTTGCAACGGAATCTATTAACCTTGAAGTTGATTGGGCATCCTCTAAATAAGCCATTTTAGATATTGTATTTAACGTATTAAATAAAAAATGTGGATTAATTTGATTTTGCAAATGCTTCAATTCCATTTCCTTTAATAAACGATCCAGCTCAGACTGGTCTCTTATTTCTTCAACCAATTCATGAATATTCGAGCGCATATGATTAAAGGTTTCTCCAAGCAATTTCAATTCATCGTTTGATTGAATGTTAATCGGTTCCCCAAGTAAATCTCCTTTAGACACTTCATTTGCTGCATGAGATAATTTATCAATAGGCTGTGTAATCCCTTTCGAGAACCATAGCGCGAAGAATATTGCTAGCATAATCGTTGTAATAAATAAAAAAAAGATGAACAAGAAGAAGTTTTCATTTCGCACTTGTAAATCCTGATAAAAAGATTGGTAAGCCGTTAATTCCACATCAATTATTTCTAAAGCAGACGTCTGAATATAATCTGAAGCTGTTCTTGTTTCCTCTAAGTGGTATGTATACTGTTCAATATCATCTTTTAAAACAAAACCAATCGTAAGCTCACTCTCGAGGATAAAGGTCTCAATTAAATTGATATAATTTTTTATTTTTATTTCATTCGTATCATCAAATGATTTTGTTAACCGATCCTTTTCATTTTCTAATACACGCTTCGTCTCAAAATAATTGGTTCCATTATTCGCTTTGTTATCGGTCACAAAGTTTTTTGTTTGTGTATATAACTCTTCAGACTTTTGCGAGATAGAGTTTAGTATTAAAAACCGTTGGAAACTATCATCGTAACTATTCGTAAATTCATTTGAGCTTACAAAAATAGATATTGCCGTTACTTGAAATAAAATAACAAACACAAAAAAATATACTAATAGCTTTCCACGAATCGTCTTCATTGCATTCCACCGTTGGCTCGCTGTAAATCCTTCCTCTCTACAATTTTAGAAGAAGTAAAAATTTGATTTTCTAATACCTCTTGTTTTTGTAAACTGATCATCACATTCACGGATTCAAAACCCATTTCCTCGGGATACTGTTCAATTGTGGCATCGATTTTATTATCTCGAATTAACGCTAACGTTTCTGGTAAAACATCAAAAGCAGTAATATATATTTCTTTATTCGGAGCTATTTCATGCAGACCTTCAACCATTCCAATTCCATCAAGTGAACTTGTTCCAACTAATGCAGTGATCTGCGGATATTCCTTTAGCAACGAATATGTTGCTTGGGTTGCGCCAATTTCGGTGATATCTGATTCTTGTATATCTACAATGTGAATTCGTGAATTAGATTCAACCGCTTGTTTAAAGCCAGCGATTCTCTCCTGCTGATTGATTGCCTCAAAACGCCCAGTAACAATTCCCACATATTGCTCTCCAGTCGTATTTTCAATAATCGTTTGACCAGCAAGCTGGCCCGCATAAAAATTATCCGACCCAACGTACGCCTTTCGTTCACTGCTTTTCACATCTGTATCAATCGTTATAATCGGTATATCACGTTCGACCGCTTTATGTACAAGATCCACAAAACGCTCCCCTTCAATTCCTTGCACAATAATGCCATCCACTTTCGCAGATATCATTCGATCTAACAGCCTTAATAATTGATCATTATCAGCTTTTTTAGGCGCTACATATTCCAAGTAAATATCATTTTGTGCAGCTGCTTCTTTCGCTCCTTTTTCTATTAAGCGCCAATAATCATTTTCCGTCTCCTCAGCAATCAACGCAAAATGATACGTATATTCCTTTGGCACTACGTTATCCATTTCAATGTAAAATGTTTTATACCCATAAATCAACATCCCTATAAAACTGCTCAGAAAAAAAACACCACTTATTATGTAGAGTAATCGTTTAGTGCTAGTAGTCATGTTGTTCCTCCTCTAAATAGTATTTGTTTTCAGAATCATAGCGCTGTCTACACGACTCTTCCAGCCTCTTTTTTCCATCTCTTTTCCATTCCCTCCTCATTTTTTGCTTTCTAAACCGAAAGACTATCGAAAATATGAATACATTAGCCTATTTCGCAGACTAAATAAGCGGGTGAACCTTTGATGTACTTTTCTATTTCAGCGTTTTCTTATGTAGGTACAAGACTCGGTTAAAGTCTTACCAAATAGGATTTCCATCTGCTAAATCCCCTTGCTAAGTATCTCCGAAAGTTGAGCAAAGGAAATAGTAAGAACGTACTATTTCTTCAGACCAGTCCATTTCTGCACACTAATATGTTCATCATTTGGACTTCTATTCTCATATAAAACGATTCTATAATAAATTTCCGGGGTTGATACGACGTTCGTGAAATTAAAAATGCAGAACGTCATCCATTCTTCTATACTGAATTCTTGAAAAACAAGTATAGATTGGATCGAACCCAAAAGATCAATCATTTTTAAAAAAATTGACCAAAGGAAAGAAGGTAGAATGATGAGACGGTACTATTTGTTGCGTTGGCTCTTTTTTATGACAGGTCTTGTCCTGTTAGCACTTGGAATCACCTTAACAATAAAAGGACAACGATTGGGTATAGGTCCATGGGATGTTTTCCATGTTGGATTATTCCAAAAAAACGGTTTAACCGTGGGTATGTGGTCGATCATTATAGGAGTTCTTATTATCGGGACCACTGTAATTATAACGAAGAAGCTACCTAGAATTGGCACCCTTTTAAACATGCTGTTGCTCGGAATTTTTATCGATATATTTAATTTTTTTATTCCAGAACCCTCCACTTGGCCCGGAGTCATTTCCATCTTTTTACTAGGTGTCGTAGCGGTGGGATATGGTACGGGAGTCTATGTATCTGCAAACCTCGGTGCTGGTCCTAGAGACAGTATTATGATGCTCATTGTAGAAAAAACAGGTTGGAACATCTGTATGGTTCGAAGAGGAATCGAGCTTGTAGTACTTGCAATCGGCTTTTCCTTAGGGGGACCTGTGGGTGTGGGAACACTCGTCACAGCGCTATTTGTCGGGTCAATTATCCACGTGTCGTTACCACAAAGCAAATTGATACTTCAACGTTCGATGGGCCATAATAATGCCCAAACCGTGTCTTATTTGGAATCAAAAAGATTCTAAGTTTCAGAAGAAAGAAAATGGTCATTGTTACACTTACCTAGATTCCACGCGAAACAATTAGAAATCACCCTTACAACGAGTATCCATATTTGGCTCAGAAGGTTGCAGAACCAAACCATTCCGTAAAAATGAATTTCTCCCTGTCCCTAAAGTCTAACTGTAAATAAAAACCAAAGGAACAGTACCACCTTTATTCAAGTCTTGTCTTTTTGTCTAAAATACTGGAAGAATTAGTTTCTGATTATTGCGTTAATTTTTATGCAATATTAGTGGTGGAATTTAACTAATTAAAAAAATCACTCAGTCATTTCGATTAAGTGGTTTTTGTTTAATCCATAAAACAAAGGTTTTAAAAACGTTATTTTTAAAAATACGCATAAACTACACACGAAACACACATTGCCTAGTTATAATAAGTTTTTGTATTAACAAAGTTGTTGATACTAATACATAAAAAGGCGAGAACAACATGAATAAAACAAACTTTTAACAGGTGCATTACATTAAGTCTAGGAATTGCAGGGACGAGTATTTTCGGACTTTGGAGAAGGAGAAAAAGAGATACTGGAAAATAGGCACAATCGATACAAAAGATGATTGCTACTTGCGTCAACATTAGACCGTTACAATTAAGAGCCACGACTTTAAAGCAACCGTCCATGGTACCCTGGCCAACCAGTTTCACTTCACCTAAACATTTGACGTAAAAAACCGATACTACTTATTACAAGAATATTAGAGCCATTAAACTCCTTGAAATAATAGATTTGCTAGTTAGCTTTAAACAAAGAAGGTGATGATGTGTCATTAGATCAACGAAGTTCTCAATTACTCCATATATTAATTCAAAAAAATTCTCCTATCTCAATAAAGGAGTTATCTCAAACTTTACGAGTATCAAGGAGAATGGTTTACTACAATCTTGAAAAAATAAACGATTGGCTAAAAAAACAAGAGTTGGAAGAAGTTCAAAGAGTAAAGTCTTTAGGCATCTTTGTAACAGAAGATACAAAAGCTCGCATCCCCATTCAACTAAACAGTACGATTGACTATTATTTCGCAGCACCTGAACGTGAAAGATTAATCTTAATCACATTACTTACAAATAACCATTCACTTTATCTAAAAGAATTGATGAGTATCACCAAAGTGTGCCGAAACTCTTGTTTAAGTGATTTAAAAGCTGTTAAGCGAACATGCTATCAATATCAATTAGAAGTTCAATTTGAACGACTTAGAGGATATTTCTTAACTGGCTCTCAGTTTCAAATTCGAAAGTTGTTTGTAGACACTTTTGATTATCAGACTTCGAGTGAGTTATCTAAGGAAATGATAGCAATCTGGACTAACTTTGATCCTAACTTACATGATACAGTAAAGCAATGTACCACATTGGTGATGAACTTTCAAAAAGTTTTGAATTTGAAACTTGATTATGAATCAACCTCTCAACTCTCATGGCAGCTTGCTTATTTCATCCATCGAGTCAAGTTAGCAACGATTGTTTCACTAAGTACAGATGAGAAAGAAACATTAAAATCAAGACCAGCCTTTCATCAAGCTTCATTTATCACAGATGAACTAAAAAACAAATTCAACCTTATCATTCCTGAAGATGAGGTCTGTTACATCACGATGTTTCTGTTGAATTTTAGAAATCAATCAGAAAAACAGTTAGATATAGACGACATTCACACCATTGTCCAAAAAATGGTAATCGACTTTCAACGATTCTCATGTATTGAATTCAACAATTATCAAGCTGTTGAACAAAGCTTACTTATTCATATTCGTCCTGCTTACTATCGATTGAAGTATGGCATTCAACCAAAGAATCCATTAACATCCTCGATGAAAGAGAAGTATGGTGCAGTATTTCAAATAACTAAGAAAGTTGTTCATCATTTAGAAAGCTTTGTGGGAGCAACCGTTGATGAGGATGAACTTGCTTATATTGCTATGCACTTCGGTGGTTGGATGAGAAAAGAAGGTAGCACTCCAGTGTCTAGAAAATATGCCCTCATCGTTTGTTCCAGCGGTGTAGGTACGTCTCAGATTCTAAAAAGTCAGCTAGAAACGTTGTTCTCTACTCTTGATTTTGAAGTAGTGACTGCGATTGAAGAATCGAGAAACGATGCAGAAATTATATTCACCACCGTACCCATCCCAGATCAACATTTACCTACCTATCATGTGAATGCAATTTTAAGTGATTTGGAAAAAGAACGACTTTTAACATATGTGAATCGAACATTAAATCAAAAATTTGTCACATCAAAAACAGAACAAGCCAATCAGATTCTGCAAGCCATTGAAAAACATGTAACCGTTCACAATCAAAAACAATTACTAATAGAAATCGAACATATCCTTGCCGATAAACATCTCAGATAAAGGAGCTTTACAAACCTATGCTAAACGAAATCATTGGTGGTATTCAAATAGCAGACAAAGTCGAGAGTTGGCAAGACGCTATAGAATTAGCCGCCTCACCATTACTTCAAAAAGGCATGATCAAAGAGGATTATATTGATGCGATGATCACTAACATAAACAAACTAGGTCCTTATGTAATCATTGCACCTCACGTAGCCATTCCACATGCTAGACCTGAAGATGGTGTGAATAAATTGGCCATGAGCTTATTAAAGTTAAATCAACCAATTGCCTTTTCCGAAGAAGAACGACATCAAGCATCATTAATTTTCATATTGGCTGCAACCGATAACCAAACGCATTTAAAAGCATTATCACAACTATCTACCATGCTGTCTGAAGAAGAAAATATTGATACGTTAATCAATGGGAAAACAATCGAAGACCTTCAAATTTTAATAGATAAGTATTCTGAATAAAAAAACGGGGGAATGAAAAATGAAGATATTAGTTGTTTGTGGAAATGGATTAGGAAGTAGTTTTATCGTTGAAATGAATGTAAAGAAAGCACTTAAAGAATTAAATATCGAGGCAGATGTTTCACATACAGACCTCGCAACTTCAAAAACTGAACCAGCAGATTACTATATAGGCTCCAAAGATATCATTGAAAATTTAGATGATGGTAATAGAAAGATCATCCCACTCATCAATTTATTAAATCAACAAGAATTAATGGATGCCTTACAAAAGCAGATTATTGTGGAGGGGTAATCAATGGCTGATCTAATTATGAATGACATATTAGGAACGCCAGCAATCTTGGTAGGTCTATTCGCACTTCTTGGACTACTGTTGCAAAAGAAAAGCGCTGCAGACACCGTTTCTGGTACATTAAAAACAATTATGGGATTTGTTATTCTAGGAGTCGGTGCAGGCGTCCTTATCTCCTCACTTGATTTCTTTTCACAAATGTTTGAAACCGCCTTTAATATAAGGGGTGTCATCCCTAATAATGAAGCGGTTGTAGCCGTTGCTCAACAAACATTCGGTACAGAAACAGCAATGATTATGCTCTTTGGTATGGTAGCCAACATTGTCATTGCTCGTCTTACTCCATTTAAATATATTTTCTTAACTGGACATCACACCTTGTTTATGGCTTGTATGATCGCAGTCATCTTAAGCACAGGTGGGATGAACGGGATTCCTTTAATCGTAACGGGGTCTCTTATCCTTGGGGCGCTAATGGTATTCTTCCCTGCCATACTACAACCGTATATGAGGGAGATCACAGGGAATGATGATATCGCACTTGGGCACTTTGGATCAATTGGATACTTTGTCTCAGGAACCATTGGTAAATATTTTGGAAACAAAGAAAAAACAACGGAAGACATTAAAGTACCAAAATCATTAGGATTCTTGCGTGATACGTCAGTTGCTGTATCCTTAACAATGGCCCTTCTATTCATCGTCGTAGCATTCTTTGCTGGCTCAACGTACATTGAAACACAATTAAGTGACGGGATGAACTTTATTATCTTTTCACTCATGCAAGCAATTACATTTGCTGCTGGAGTATATATTGTACTAGCAGGGGTTCGTCTACTTCTAGCTGAAATCGTACCAGCATTTAAAGGAATTGCAGATAAAATTGTACCAAACGCAAAACCAGCTCTAGATGCACCAATTGTATTCCCATTTGCACCGAATGCCGTCATCATTGGTTTCCTATCCAGCTTCATAGCAGGACTTGGCAGCATGTTTTTCCTACCTGCTGTTGGATTAGCGCTAATCGTACCAGGTCTGGTCCCTCACTTCTTCACAGGTGCAGCTGCCGGAGTATTCGGTAATGCCATGGGTGGACGCCGAGGTGCTATACTTGGAGCAGTCACAAACGGAATTCTAATTAGCTTCCTACCCGCTCTACTATTACCAGTTCTAGGCTCAATAGGATTTGAAGGAACTACATTTGGGGACTCTGACTTTGGTATTGTGGGGATTCTGTTGGGATGGTTTGTGAGTTTATTTTCATAAAATAGCGTTTGTAAAGCCTACTCAGTCATTTGAGTAGGCTTTACCTTTTTGTTACCTCTATGAGCGAGGATACTGCCATCGCTATTATTTCTGATTAAACCCTTTCTTACCTAATGTTTCAACCACACCAGGGAACACGGCGTGCATCTTTGAAATGATATTCATCCATTGTGGCAAGTTGATTTCTCTTCGTCTTGTAAAAAGGGCATCTACCGTTTTTGTTGCGACAGCTTCAGGGTCAAGCATCCATCGTTTCACGCTTTCTGCATATTTACCAGAGTCATCTGCTTGATCAAAAAAAGCCGTATTAATTGGTCCTGGATTAACTGTTGTGACCAAAATGCCATCATCAGCCACTTCCATTCGCAAACTATTTGAAAAGCCAATGACCGCGTGTTTTGTTGCTGAATAAATACTTGATTTAGGTGTAGCAAGTTTTCCCGCCTGAGACGCAATATTGATAATATGACCGCTCCCACGCTTTTTCATTGAAGGAATGACTGCTTGAGAAAGTGTCATCAACGCGATGACATTGACATCAAACATCGCCTTAATGGTCTTGTTAGGTGTGTAATTTAACTTCTCAAAAAGCCCAAAACCAGCGTTGTTAATTAATGCGTCAATTGCTCCAACCTCTTTTTCCACTTTACTTATCAATGCAGGAATCGACCCAACTTCTCCTAAATCAAATGGATAAGCGCGTACCTCTTCCGCTCCAAGGGTCCCACAGCACTCAACTACAGCTGCTAACCGATCCTGGTTACGTCCGATTAAAATAATCGACGCCCCATTTTCCGCACATTTCTTCGCTAGTTCTCCTCCAAGACCACTCGAAGCACCTGTTATCAGTATTGTTTTACCTTTTAAGTTCTTTCTCATATCCTTACTCCTTTGTGTTTGCCAGCGCACGATAAACGACAGCATCTCCTATCAAATCTACTTGTTCAATTTCCCCAATGGAAAGTAAATAATCAATCTGCGCCATCGTTTCTGAAAGTGTCAGACCTAGCTGCTTGCGGTACACACTAGGAAATAGTGCCACACAAAGCTCAAATGCAGTGGCCTCTTTTTCTATAAGTAGTTGTTTTACATAACATGCACGTTCATGTTGCTTTTTTAAACGCTGATGAATTAACGTATGGGCATTTTCCACAACAGGACCATGACCTGGCAACACAGACGAAATCGGCAAATCAAGTAGCTTTTTCAATGATTCATTGTATTGAAGTTGTGGAATTGGTCGCTCTTCTTGTGGACTGAAAGGCGGTTCGATCAGCGGATTTGAGGAAACCTTCGCTAACAGCATATCGCCACCAATTAGTAGCCCATCACGTTCTCGAAATAGCGAAATATGACCTTGGGCATGACCAGGTGTTTCAATCACCTTCCACTCTCGAGCTCCTGGCACAAAATCGTGAGGGGCTACGGTCTTGTCGAGTCCCCGTTGACCAAGTGCTTGAAGTGGTTCTCTCATTTTTTCAATCAATACAAAATACGCTTCTGGAACACCAATTTCTTTAAATGATGTTTCATAAAAAGTATCATGCATTTCCATAAACGCATCTTCCCGAACGAGAAATCGATTCGTTTCCGCAGCACCGAGAACAACTGCCTGATCAAATCGATCAATGAGACCCGCATGATCTGGATGGTGGTGAGTTAAGACGATTTGTTTTATATCTTCCGGGGCAATTCCTAACTCTTTCAATTGACCTTCAAGGGATAGCCATGCTTCTTTCGTTTTAGGTCCTGTATCAACAAGTGTTAATTTTTCCTCTTTAATAACATATACATGCACGTCCCCCACTACAAACGGTGTTGGGATTGTAAGTTGAGCAATTCCATTATACCATTGAACCATACGATGACCTCCTCTTAAAATGAATGTTCATTCACTTTCTTTAAGTGTAGCCTTTTTCCTATAAAAAGTCGATCACCCATTCTAAAAAACTGGACAGAAGACATCACAGTCCGCATAATCGCATATAATTAAACCATAGACAAATGCAATGATAAGGACTAGTACATGAAGGAGAAACGTCAGAGAGCGGAGTTCATAGGCTGTAAAACTCCGTCGCCCACTCCCCATTGAACCTACCTTTGAGTGGCAGAAAAACCTGCCCGTCTTCCCTCGTTACGGGCAATGAAGTGTGCTGGATTTTTCAGCAAAACTAGGTGGTACCACGGAAGCAATCCTTTCGTCCTTGTTACAGGATGATTGGGTTTTTTTATGTTTAAAAGGAGGAGTTTAATATGAAGATCCTATTCGTAGGCGCAGGTTCAATCGCAGAAGCAATGATTCAAGGAATCGTTCAAGCTCCGAATTTAAACAAACTCGATATGTGGGTAACAAATCGTTCGAACCGTGAACGTTTAGATACGCTTCAACATAAATACAGCGTTCAAATTAGCTATGACCTTAGAGCATTACTGTCAGGTGCTGATGTAATCATTCTTGCTATGAAGCCAAAAGATGCAAGAGATGCTATGAAAGACATCCACCAATATCTTACTAAAGATCAGCTTGTCATCTCCGTATTAGCTGGTTTGTCACTCCAATTTATAAATCGTATGTTAGGTGAAACGATTGCCATTGCACGAGCGATGCCAAATACGTCTGCAACCATTCTACAATCGGCAACTGGATTATCCTTTAACGAGTATGTAACAACAGAGCAACAAGGAATCGTACGATCTATTTTCTCAAGCATCGGCACGGTTACGGTCGTAGATGAGCAGCAGCTTGATTTAGTGACGGGATTGTCAGGAAGCGGCCCAGCGTATATCTATTACGTCGCTGAAGCAATGGAACAAGCAGCAGTAGAGCTTGGTTTAACTGCTGAAGAAGCTAAACGATTCATTCTACAGACACTCACTGGTGCATCAAAAATGCTGGAAGCAACAAACAAACCGCCATACGTTCTACGACAAGCCATCACTAGCGCTGGAGGTACAACAGAAGCCGGCATCAAAAAGCTCGATCGATACCACACAAAAGAAGCGTTCAAAGCCTGCATTAAAGAAGCAACCGAACATTCTGGCAGATTACGTTCACAGTTTGAACACAATGAGCCTACCGACTGAGCATGCTAGTTGCCGAGTGTCGTTTGTACGAGACGGCATAAAGTAGCAAGGAACTATTTATCGATTAAAAGAATTGAAAAATACACAAATAAGTGCAAATCTTTTTGTTCTCCAGAAACCGCTTGCTATACTATTTAGGAAATCTAAAGAATATAGGAGGCATTAATTTATGACAACTGCTTTATTTTCTCCTTATACAATAAAGGATGTAACATTTAACAATCGCATTGTTATGGCACCGATGTGTATGTATTCAAGTCACAATCAAGATGGTCGCGTGGAAAATTGGCATAAGACACACTATACAACACGTGCAGTTGGCCAAGTAGGATTAATTGTGCTTGAAGCAACCGCTGTTACGCCACAAGGTCGTATCTCAAATGAAGATCTTGGCATTTGGAGCGATGATCATATTGACGGTTTAAAAGAACTTGTTTCTTTGCTAAAAGAACAAAATACAAAAACAGGTATCCAACTTGCACACGCCGGTAGAAAATCAATGACAGATGGTGACATTATTGCCCCTTCTGCCATCGCTTTTAATGACCAAATGAAAACGCCTATTGAAATGACAAAAAAAGATATTCAAGATACGATTGAAGCGTTTCGTCAAGGAGCAAGACGTGCAAAAGAAGCTGGCTTTGATGTCATCGAATTACATGGTGCTCATGGCTATTTAATCAATGAATTTTTATCCCCGCTTTCTAATCGTCGTGAAGATGAATACGGTGGCTCTGCTGAAAATCGCTATCGATTATTAAGAGAAACGATTGATGCCGTGAAACAAGAGTGGGAGGGTCCATTATTTGTTCGCATATCTGCATATGATTACGACAAAAATGGATTAACTGCCGAAGATTACGTGCCTTTTGCAAAATGGATGAAAGAACAAGGTGTCGATTTAATCGATGTGAGCTCTGGGGCAGTTGTTCCTGCTAGAATTCACGCATACCCTGGTTATCAAGTCCCCTTCGCGGAAACCATTCGAGAAGGTGCTGACATTCCAGTAGGAGCTGTTGGACTTATCACTTCCGGTATTCAAGCAGAAGAAATTTTACAAAATGAGCGAGCAGATTTTATTTTCTTAGCAAGAGAGTTGTTAAGAGACCCTTACTGGCCAAGAACTGCGGCAGAAGAATTGAATGAAGAGATTGAATCACCGAAGCAATACGAGCGTGGTTGGTAGTCATGAGTTATGTACGTTTGATAGTCAAGGCTTAAACAAATAAAAAATAGGACGGCTCAGAATTTCAGCCGTCCTTATTTCTTCCTATTAAATTCTTCCTCGTTAACGTCTTTCGTTTTTAATTTTTTGCATGATTTATACTTCGTTGATACTAACATTTTCAGTTTCTTAAGAAACCTCTCAACTGCATAAAAAAGAATTTTTTCTTCAAAGACCTATTTCCTGGAAATTATCAACCTTCTTCTGGCACGATAGTACCCCTTTGTTCATAATCACCAAACTTCTAAGACACCTATACAATAAATTTAGTAAGCCAAGCTACATACTTTGCACCAGGTATAAACAACACTTGTGCAAATAGTGTTCCTAATAATCTTGAAGTAATCATCAATAATGAAATGCTCTTAAGTGTAAGATAACTTCCCCTTTGATTTACAACATCATCAGCAAGTACGGAGATTTTTGGGTCAATAAATATAACAAGCAGAATCGTGGCTACACCATTTATTAGACCTGAAGCCATAATAGCTGTTGTAGCTTTATCTGGAACCAATAAAGCAGCATATAATGCTGACAATACTCCAATTGTATATATTGCAGTTATTATCAAATTTACTAAGAATAAGTTTATAGGAATATCTTCAATATTAATATTCTTCAAATAAGACAACTTAGGTAAACTAAAATGTTTTACCCCTCTCCTTATAAATTCAAAGGTCATTCCCTTCTTAATCAAAGCAGGAACAGACCCTTTTTCTTCGGATAAATGAATGATAGCTCTTGAAAATAAGGCGATAAATGTAGGTAGTAAAACGATCCCAAATAAGGTACCTAACGTTGATGCACCAATAAGGACTCTAAATTGATTTTCTACAAATTCTAAAGTGTTCTCTGTCGGAGCAGAATCTATAAGGCTCCCTGTAAAAGGCTGTTGCATCATATTAGCTAACCGTGAAACAATGACCATTATATTAAACAGAGACAAAGCCGAAGCAATCATTCTTACCCTTGCCCCCGACAACCTCACAGCATAAGCAAGTGTCTCGACTGAATGAATAAGAAATAAGAAAAAGAATATAAATAATAAATTTACCGTTAAAAAATCCAAATTAAGTACCTACTCTTATTTTTATTTAACACCCTAATATTACCACGATTAGAAGGTAAGCCGAATATATTTTTCAAAATCACAAAGAGAAATCTAGCCATTAAATCTCATAAGAAAAGAATTAAATTAATTTAAAAATCGTGAAACTGTTGATTCGACAGTTTCACGATTTTTCGTTTACGGATGAAATAACCGTTTCAAGCAAGTCATACGCCACATGACTATTAGGGAAAATAGCTCTCGCTTCTTTCTCTAAACGATCTGCGTCCTCTAGTGTGTAACGTGAACTTATGTGAGTTAACCAAAGTTCTTTTACCCCTGCTTTTTTTGCGACCAATGCGGCTTGTGACGTGGTAGAATGAAAATATTCATACGCCATTTCTTCACTATTTTGTTCAAAAGTTGCTTCGTGAATGAGTACATCTGCTCCGTCTGCAAGTTCGAAAGCGGATTGACATAGGCGTGTATCCCCAAGAATTGTCACAATCAACCCTTTTTTATCTTCACCAAGAAAATCTTCTCCGTTTAGCGTCTTTCCTTCGCATTCGACCACTCGCTTCATTTTAAGCTGCTGATAAACAGGACCAGGAGGAATTCCCAAATCACGAAGCTTTTCCACTTGCAGTTCACCTGGTCGATCTTTTTCTTTCACACGGTACCCAAATGAATCAATCCCGTGATCAAGTTTTCTTACTTCGATCGTACAATCATCTTCTTCAATGATCGTTCCATCTTCTATTTCAACAACATTTAACTCATATTTTACATAAGTTGCACTGACTTGAAGTGTTGTTTGGACAAATTGTTCGATTCCTTTAGGTCCGTAAACAGTTAAAGGCTCTGTTCCACCTTGAAACGAACGACTCCCAAGAAGACCTGGCAGACCATAGATGTGATCCCCATGGAGGTGGCTAATAAATATTTTTTCTATTCGTCGAGGCTTAATTGTTGTATATAGAATTTGCTGTTGAGTCGCTTCTCCACAATCAAAAAGCCATACGGCCCCTTGTTTATTCATACGTTTTAATGCAATTGATGTAACGTTCCGATGTTTAGCTGGCACGCCAGCCCCAGTTCCTAAAAATTGTAGTTGCATTGTACAAGCACCTCCACTCGAGCAACATCATACCACATTTTCAAAATTTTTGACGCTTTAATCCTTCTTGCAGGAGTATTTTTTGAGTTTTTGTTCATATTGACAAGTACACGGAAAATATGACGACAAACCTACTATTCCCATCAGCAGAATTTCGAAGTCACAAAATGGCATAATTGGTTACACATCTTAGCATTTTTTCATCCATATCTCCTTACGTACTATAAAAGCCATTTGAATTTCAAATAATTTATATCATTTCTTTAATGATGTTGCATAACTGTTGCATATCAGCCATCTCATCTATACAATCTAGATAATGTGATTTTAGTTTTTTCGACAAATTACTAGCTTGAACAACAATAGAAGTGAGGTTCTTATCGTGAAACAAGAAAATACACCTTCAACATTAATTATGATTTTTGGGGCAACGGGTGACCTTGCTAAACGAAAGCTCTTCCCGTCTCTTTACCAGCTATATTTAAAGGGAAAAATGTCCAATAACTTTGCCTTATTAGGTGTTGGGCGTCGTGAGTGGTCACATGATCGTTTTAAAGATCATGTCCGGGATTCTTTACAAGCTTCATCTCATTCAAAAGAACACATCGAATCATTTATTGAGCATTGTGCTTATCAGTCGCATGACGTGTCAGATTCTGATTCATACATACAGTTAAAAAATCTCGCAAATGAACTTGATCAACAATTTGAACTTTGTGGAAACCGTATTTTTTACTTAGCAATGGCACCAGAATTTTTCGGCACAATTACAGATCACTTAAAGCAAGATGGGCTAACCGACACGAAAGGCTTTTGCCGTTTAGTCATTGAAAAACCATTCGGTCATGACTTGGCATCTGCCTCTGCTTTAAATGAACAAATTAGAAAATCATTTTCAGAAGAACAAATCTATCGAATTGACCACTACCTCGGGAAGGAAATGGTTCAAAACATTGAAGTTATTCGGTTTGCCAACGCTATATTTGAACCACAGTGGAATAGCCGCTTCATTTCAAATATCCAAATTACTTCTTCCGAGACTCTAGGTGTTGAAGAACGTGGTCGCTACTATGAAACGAGTGGTGCACTGCGTGACATGGTTCAAAACCACATGCTCCAAATGGTCGCCTTGCTTGCGATGGAACCACCAATTCGCTTAAGCACAGACGAAATTCGTAGCGAAAAAGTTCGTGTATTCCGTGCCATGCGTCCAATTGAAGGAACAGAAGTAGATGATTATTTTGTCCGCGGTCAGTATGCAGAAGGAACCGTAAATGGAACTGACGTGGATAGCTATCGAAATGGAGAAAATGTTGATCCTACATCCAACACGGAAACATTTGTTGCTGGTAAAGTAATGATTGATAACTTCCGTTGGGCAGGCGTTCCATTCTTTATCCGAACGGGTAAGAGAATGACTGTAAAATCAACAAAAATCGTTGTTCAGTTTAAAGATATTCCGATGAACCTTTATTACAACAAAGAGCATTCATTGGATCCCAACTTACTTGTCATTCATATTCAACCGGATGAAGGAGTGACGTTACACTTAAATGCGAAGAAAACGAGTCAAGGGATTGATACGAAACCCGTCAAACTCAGTTATTCTGCCTCAAGCATTGATGGCATTAATACGCCTGAAGCATATGAGAAACTGTTATACGACTGTATCTTAGGAGATGCAACGAACTTTACGCATTGGGATGAAGTCAAACATTCTTGGAGCTTTGTTGATAAAATATCTACTCATTGGGAGTCTACAACCGAAGAATCGTTCCCGAATTACGCATCTGGCTCAATGGGACCTGCTAAAAGCGATGAGCTACTCGCACAAGAAGGTTTTGAATGGTGGCCAATTGGAGAATTAGATGTTAAAAAAACGATAGAATAGGGTACAAACAGTCCAATTCAACGATGTTATGGTACTCTGGTGATTTAAGTCTGAACGACAATTAAACTATATTGAGAAGACCTGAAAGGCTGTCCGAGAAGTTCTCGGGCAGCCTTTTTGGGTAAACGTTCAGTTTTACGAATAGAATAACCTTGATTCTTACGTGAATGACAAGAGGTGCTACAAGACAACATCAAGTTCACGAGAAAAAACAGAGAAACTTGTAAAGTTCGTACCATTGTACGCGAGCAACATTGCGTTATTATCGTATAAAAAACCGCTGCATGTGCAACGGTGAATATCATTCACTATCTTCTACTTGCCTTGTTATACGCTTCTTCCACTTCTTCAAATGTTACGCCAAAATAATCAGCTACAATTTGAATTATTTCTTCATCGGGCGTGATCCTATATTCAAGTCTAATGGCGTTCATTACATTAACATCACCTTCATGTACAACTGTATAAGATGGTATGTTAGATAGTTTAGTAGATTCAAACTCACCTGTTCACCTTATTCAAAGAATATCACATATTTTGATTTTGAAAAATCATCTTTATACTAAATCATTTGTCTACACAGTTTTTAATTCTATGAATATAGTATATTGATTGTTTCTTTTTAAGAGACACTCTGATCAAAGAAAGGAGAGAAATATATGACCGTAGCTTTATTTACTACTTTACCGGATACCATTATTGTTGATGAACAACAAGCTTTTCAGGTATGCACAGTAAACTCAGACCCTTTACAAGATGGGGTGGAAGTAAGGATCTTTGTTACTCTTAGCAACCTAAACTTACTATCTGAATTTACAGCGTTTATTTTTGATCCAAGTTCAGGCATGTTTGTCCCAATTGAATTTAATGAATTTGGTGTTGCTATTTTAGAATCAACACTTGCTCCGACTAGCTGTAGTCAGGTTCTTGTTACATTCACAGATGATAGTAACTATCGTTTTCAACAACAAGTTGTTGAAAAATCTTCTGGTAAACTACTCGCTTCAAACACGCAAATATTTAGAGTTTTAAGCGCTTAATATCTATGGAATCAAGAGGAGTTTTTTTCTCTCTTGATCCTTTTAAAAAACAAAATTAATACCTAAATTCCACGTCAAATTCATTTGACCTTAACATTAATAATTCTCACAACTCCTATATATCACCTATACAAACCAATTAATTTTACCATCTGATTTTTTTGTTTTTTTGTTTTTTTGTTCTGATTCTTTAATAACATTCTAAAAAATAACATCTTAATATGTCTGTAAGTTGTAATATCTAGATCCCACAACCTCAAAAAAGAGCCTCTATCCAATAGGACGAGGCTCTTTTTGAATATTTCTGCTAACAAAAAAATTGTGCAGCACGTCTTCTACTTATACTTGTCTTGGCTAGATCGAGCTGCTTCTGCTTTTGTATTTAATCTTCCATCCACTCCGTGTGGAAGGTACCTTCTTTGTCGACACGTTGATACGTGTGGGCACCGAAGTAATCGCGTTGTGCTTGGATTAAGTTCGCTGGCAATGATTCTGTTCTATAGCTATCATAATAAGAAAGAGCGGTTGAGAATCCTGGTACTGGAACACCATTTTTCACAGCGAGTGCGATCACGTCACGCAAAGCTGATTGATACGATTCTACGATGTCTTTAAAATAGTCATCAATCATTAAGTTCATAAGCGCTGGATCGCGATCATACGCGTCTGTGATTTTTTGTAAGAATTGAGCACGGATAATGCAGCCACCTCTGAATATCCTGGCGATTTCACCGAACTTTAAGTCCCAGTTATATTCTTCTGAAGCAGCTTTCATTTGCGCAAAGCCTTGAGCATATGCAGCAATTTTAGACATATACAAGGCACGTCTAATTGCTTCGATTACTTCTTTTTTATCGCCTTCAGGTACAACCGGTGTTGGACCACTTAGCACTTTACTTGCTTTTACACGCTCATCTTTAATTGCAGAGATAAAGCGTGCAAATACAGATTCCGTAATGATTGGAAGTGGTGTGCCAAGGTCTAATGCACTTTGGCTCGTCCATTTTCCAGTTCCTTTTTGTCCTGCTTTATCTAAGATCACATCAACCATTGGTTTGCCAGTTTCAGTGTCTTTCTTTTTGAAAATATCGGCTGTAATTTCGATCAAGTAGCTGTCAAGCTCACCCTTGTTCCATTCAGCAAATACTTCATGAAGATCGTCTGCTGACAAACCGAGTACATTTTTCATAATGAAATAAGATTCAGCAATCAATTGCATATCGGCATACTCAATGCCATTGTGAACCATTTTCACATAGTGACCCGCACCATCTGAACCGATGTATGTGCTACATGCTTCGCCGTTAACTTTAGCTGAGATCTCGTCGAAAATTGGTGCCACAAGCTCATACGCTTCTTTTTGACCACCTGGCATAATCGATGGACCTGTTAACGCTCCTTCTTCCCCACCAGAAACACCTGTTCCAATAAAGTGGATGCCGTGTGTGCTAAGTTCTTTGTTACGACGAATGGTATCTTGATAAAACGTATTCCCACCGTCAATTAAAATATCACCTTTATCAAGTAAAGGAAGCAAGCTACTAATCGTTGCGTCAGTCGCTGCACCTGCTTTTACCATTAACATAATTTTACGAGGTGATTCGAGTGACTCAACAAACTCCTCCAGGCTATATGTACCATAAATTTGTTTGCCTTCTGATTCTGCCAGCATATCATCCACTTTTTCAGCTGAACGATTATACACAGCAACAGAAAACCCTCTACTTTCAATATTCCAAGCAAGGTTCTTACCCATTACAGCAAGACCTACTACACCAATTTGTTGTTTTGACATAGTTAAACGTCCTCTCTTTCACGTAATTCATTTACTCCGAAAAGCAGGAGCTTCTTTTATCATTCACTATTGTACCACTTTTTTATGTAAAGGCGAAAAAAAAGCTTTTCAATAAATGTAACAGGTTTAACCATAGAAAATTCTCTTGATCGCTGTGTTGCTTAGTAGCACTTATTTAAACATTCACCTTAAGATAAATAAAAACCAGCCCATTGAACATATGAGCTGATTTTTTTTATTTATGTAAAATCTAAAATATTATTTAACAACCATTACAGGAGCGTCAACATATTTTACTAATTTGTGACTAACGCTACCTAAAAGCATAGTTTGAAACTTATTGCGCCCTCGGCTACCAACAACAACAAGATCATAATTACTATTATTAGCATACTCGATAAGCGTTTCAAACGGAGATCCATGAAGAATCTTGATGTTCACTTGTACGTCTGCTTTTCTTGCAAGATCTGCACTTTCTTTTAACATTTTTTCACGCTTATAACTAGCTGTATCCGAATCTCCGTAACGGAGTACATCTGCTTTAGATGTCTCGCCATCCACAACATAGACTAAATCAATCGATACCTCATCTTTTGATGAAATCACACTAATCGCTTTCTTTAGAGCGCGGTTTGAATGTTCAGAGCCGTCCGTTGCTACCATTATCTTCTTCATAATTAAACCCTCCATACGATCTTTTTTTATGTCGTCAATGGCACTGGTCGCTGAATCTATAGGTGAGCACCAGTAAAAGCTAACTCAACTTCTGTAACTCTTTCTTGGAAATCAAAATTTGTTAGAATTTTCATTATCGAAAATCCTATTAGTAATTATTGTATCTAAAATCAAAGGGGTTTCATAGTAATGAAGCTTTACATTTTTTGCGAATATTTTGTCGCTTTTGACGACATTTTGTCATTTTTGATATTTTTCTACTGAACTCCTTGTTCGACTTAAATGCCTCATTAGTTAAACAAGAATATTAACGTGACGACTTTTCACTCTCAGAAAAGTCAAGTTCTCTATAAATGTGGCGTCTATAAAAAAGGCTATGTTCCAAAAGATTGTTGGTATCTTTTTAATAGATGAGTACCCTTTTGAAGTCCTCTTTTGTCTATATTTTTACGCTAACGCCTCCGGTTCGATTATTAAGAAAATCATAAATTTTAAAAAAATAATTGATTATATTTTTATATCCTAATAGTATTCGAAATGTAGTAAATATTTATGGAGAAAGGAGAAAGGGACTATGAATATTAAAGTTGAAACTCTTCCCAAATATCGCATTGCATATGTGCGACAAGTTGGTCCATATGGGCCTGCTAACATTCAAGCAATGGAAAAGTTAAAGAAATGGGCTGAGGAGAAAAATCTTATTAAATCGGCAATAATACTTGGAATTCCGCAAGATAATCCTGAAACAACACTTCCCAAAAATTGTAGATATGATGCTTGTATTGTGATTTCAAAGGATTTTCAAATTGATGCTTCAATTTGCGAATGTGAACTTTCTGGCGGAAAATATTTTATTTACAAAGTCAAACATACAGCAGAAGATATTCAAAAAGCGTGGGCTGAAATTTTCCCAGATTTACAAAACAGTGGATATCAAATTGATAATAAACCGATTTTAGAAAGATACACTAATGATATGATTAACAACAATTATTGCGAAATATGTGTACCTGTAAAACCGTTATAGCTTGATTAGTTACATTTTACTTGTTCGGCTTTATATCCATCACTAGAAAATTAAACATAGAAAAGGAGGAACAAGTAGTTTTCAGTAACGATAACTTCTTGTTCTTCTTTTATTATTCTGCTCCGATAGTGAAATAAGCTATATTAGTGAAATACATCAGTTAAAATTTCTAATATCGATTACAGTTGTGAAATTTACTTTTTAGCAAGTAAGTTAATTGGTTATGAACATTTAAAAACTTCTCCTAAAGTTAAGTTCAATTAACGGGCACGTTAGTTGATAAGGATTGGGGAGCCTTTATAGTTGGGGATTCCCTTAAATTATCAACAGTAATATTTAACATTGTTAAAAAAAAAAAGATGTGTATGTAAATCGCTTGGAATCTAGTATGAACGCTTTATTCATTAAAGTCCCTGTTCAATTATCTAGCGATTGAAAGTAAAAACGACGAGGGCGAAGGCGATCTCTGTTAGAGCTAGTAAACATTTATCGTATAAGTGATCCAACGTACTATGAAGCCAATTAACAAACTTTGACTATCATTCGCAGCTAAAAAAGGAGCTCAGCGTTGAGCTCCTTTTTCTTTCTCTATTATTCAATCTTCACTTCATGATTCCCATCAATAATAACAGCTGAATTCGCGCGAATCGTTCGATCGTCGTCTTGGAAGTCTTGATCCGAGAAATTAGCAATCACTGTTAATGACTCGCCGTACGTCGTTGATTGCACGAGTCGATCATCCGACAATACACGAAAATCAGTCATCGGTTGTTGCACGGCTTCCTCATGAAATGCCGACCATGTTTGATAATTGGTTGTAATGGTTTCCTTTTTATCTTCCCATGAATTTGCATCTAAATGATACATCGGCGGGATGTTGTATAGATATTCATTGATCTTACGTTCTGTCTCTAATCCCTCTATTTTTAAGCTATCCCATTCCCATTGGTGGGTAGTGATGACTGAATCATTGTATACAAGCTTATAAAGCGGGATCGAATACGTTGGATCAGTATAAATTGCCTTGTATTCCTCTTTAATTGGCACGGCCTTGCTATAACGTTCGGGTATTCCCCCCGTAGGTGAGTAGTAATTCCCTACAAAATACTCACTATCTGCGTTTTCTCGCATGTCGGGATCTCCCCACTTGATTACGGGTGTTTCAATCCCATGAGCAAAGGCGATTACTTCACTAGCAAAATCGTTTCCTCCTTCAGCTCCAACGACTAGACCATGCTCTTTTGCTAGGTACTCCATTCTCTCTAATCTTGCTGTCCAGTCTTCTTCTTGCGTCGTTAGATGCGTTGGCGAATAATCATCGTAGATTTCTCCTGTTGCGTCTGTATCCATGAACCACGAGTTAAATTGAATGCCTCCTGCTAGAACACCTTCCACACGATCCTTCACGCTTGGCAATGAAAGCGTTGGGTTTAGCTTGCGTCCTCTACCTAAAAACCCTGTGACGTGCTCTCCGTCTTTCTTTGTGATCGTAGCCTCTTCAAAAAGAGCGGGATCTTTAAAGGTTGCTGTATTCCAACTTATATCGGGTGTTTCGTGGATCGAGTGATACGAATCATAAGGCGCAACTAGATAGCCCGCATCCTCCGCATATTTCACCATGTCAGGTTGCATAAGACCATTCACCCAGTTCGGTAAACCAACCCAAGCACGGTCGATTCCTTCTTTCTTCATGTCTTTCAGAACCTCTGTAGATGTTTCCTTCCCCCAGTCTTCCACTGGTGAAACGGCTTCTTTCAGTACACTCGCAAGCAGGGATTTATTTGTTGCGTATCGCTCTTGCTCATTTTGGTTATCGTTCGGCGCTTTGCCATCGGGGAAGACGGCTGCGTCATAAAATTCTTCCAGTTGAATAGCGAAATTTAAACCGTTCAGAATCGCCGTTTTTTGGAATGGTGTCACGTATTCTTCGTCATTCAGACTTTCAAGAACTTGAATAAATTCGTCCCCGCTGTCTTCGCTGTGTTCATCAATAAGCGTAGCAACCCATGCAAAAATAGGATCATCCACTTTTTTCTTTAATTTCTTCCAATCCACACTATGATCATCTAAATATTGATCATTCCAAAAATAGATATGTGGGGCACCGTATAACTTTTCAATGTCGGGAACATATTTGGCTTTTTCCGCCAATGTGGTGAAGTTGTCCGACTCTAGTAATTCGTTTTTGTAAATCGTTGCCCAGTCTACTGGATCATTCTCAGCGACATAAATACGCGTGTTATACGTCTTGTTGTCGTTGATCGTTGGATATTCGTGGGTAATGTTAAATTCAATGTCGTCCTCTGTGTCATACGCTATCGTGTTGTTAAACGTGTTTTCGGGGAGGTAAAGAATCGAATAGTCATCTTTCTCACTCCCATAAAGAGGCATCGTGAACGAATCGTTCATATCCATTTCATGATCTAAATGTGTTTTCCAGTCTTGATCATCCTTTGGGATTCGTTTTCCTTCTCCTATCGGCAATATAAGTTGTTCTCCCGCCACGTAAGGGAAACTTACCTCATTTTCTATACCTTCTCCCGCTAGTGACGTGATCGACACATCTATAAATTTATCTTCTTGGTGAATCTCTATTTCTAGTTCTGATTCGGGATAGGTCCACGAAATCAATTTGTTCGTTTCCTCAAAATTCTCTACGGCTTCCGCTTCTCTTGCTTTTGAAATCGTTTCCTCCTTCCCGTCATGAATAGCGGTGATTTCGAATGTTGACGGGTCTACATCCACCGTAAACGCCTTTTCAGGGTTATTTATCGGTGTATTTCCCGTGTTCGATCCGTTTGGTTTATCGGGTGTACACGCCCCCGCTAATAACAATAATGCACTCGTTGATAGTAATACCTTTTTCATGTTGTGTTTTCTCCTATCATTTTTATTTTTTATCTAATGTAAACACCGTTACTTCGGGTCTACATAGAAATCTAAATGGTAGCCTTGCCGTGCCTATGCCTCTATTCACGTAAAGAGTTAAACCATCTACGTTATATTTCCCAGCATCGTATTTTTCCGCATAAGGTGGCGTGACTAACGACCCTACAAACGGTATTCTTACTTGTCCGCCGTGGCTGTGACCGCTCAATTGATAGTGAATGTCGTATTCTTTGGCTTCGTCTGCCAAATCGGGGCAATGGGATAGTAAAATGGTAAACGCCCCTCTTGGGATCGAGTAAATAGATTCGTGTATGTTTGGTCTACCTAAAAGGGCATCATCCACACCCGCTATATAAATACTTGTCCCATCATCAATCGTAATTTCAGATACGTCATTGACTAAAAGAGTAAACCCCGCTCCCTCCATGATGTTGCTATAAAGACTAGAACCCCATCCACCACGGTCGTGGTTGCCGTATATGGCGTATTTGCCGACATTGGCATGTAATTGCTCTAATGCAACGGTAAGAGCCTCAGCCCCCTCGTATTGGTTCGGCTTGTCCACCAAATCCCCAGTAAAAAGAATAATGTCGGGATCTAGCCTGTTAATCTTCTTCACCAATGAATTGAGATCACCAATGGTGTAATTGAATCCCATGTGTAGATCGCTAAATTGAACGATTTTTAACCCGTTAAATCCTGCTGGTATGGCTGTGTGCATCATGGTCTTCTTATTGATGTCTACTAGTTTAGGCTCAATCTTACGGGCATATAAATATCCTCCGGCACTCAATCCAATTGCTGTTAATAGAACTCCCGTTGTTTTTTTTAGAAAGAATCTTCTTGATACCTTTTCCTGCATTGTTTTCTACCAACCTTTAAATTTAAGTCTCATAATATTAGACGCGATCATTGGAAATTAAAGCGTGCAGTTTGTCAATTGAATAGACCTCTACGTACATGACTTCTTTCAAAATCCCTTTTAGATCAATAATCAGCCAACCTAAGAAAAAATGTTCATTTCTTGTCGAGCATAAATTCCTCATTGTTTCAGCTGTCACACCTCCTCTTAGAAAAACTATAATTTCTTTTTGTTACATTAGTTTTACAACTTTCTACAAAATTGCAGTTTTTGAATGTATAAAAAAAGAACCCTAATGATTTGATAATCCATGTCTCGTATAGGAATTTGTTAGGATAACGCTCCTATCGAATCTTTCTTTGGTCATTTTAAAGATGAAGTCGAAGAAAAAGAATGCGAGAATTTATGTGAATGAAAGGAATTAGTGGATTTATCTATCGAAGAGTACAATAATCATCGTTTCCAGTGGAGATAAAAAAATGACCCCGAGTCAATACCGAGGTCATCTTTTAGCAGCCTAGTCCGTTTTATAGGGTAATTCAGGTGATAGGATTCTTTTCAAAATAAATATAGAATTCGATTTGATCGTCGGACATCAAGACTCCATGATTAAAGTCATGGCGATTAAGAATGGATTTGACAATGGCCAACCCTAAGCCTGTGCCAGAGACTTTTTTGTTTCTAGAGGCTTCTATCACATAAAATGGTTCCCAAATCTGCTCAAGCTTTTCTGTTTTTTGTATATTGCTACCATTCTTTATTCGGAATAAGATACCTTTTTTTGAATCCTCAAATGTAACTTCAATTTTATCATCTGCTGTATATTTAATCGCATTGCTTATTAAATTGTTAAAAACCATCTCTATTTTATCTTTATCCGCTAACACAAATAATTCTTGTAAATGATCATTAACAATGGTTACATCTAGTTTTTTCGTTTCGATTTCTATTCTGTGTTTTACAAGACCAGTATGAAATAAGTCTATAAGATCAAACGTGGTCTTTTCAATCTCATCTCTTTCAATTTTTGAAAAGTTTAATAAATCCTCAATTAAATTGGTGATATTATCTGTTTGTTTTACGATCGTGTCGATATAAGTACCATCGTCTAATCCATCTTTTATCCCTATACTATAGGCTTTTATTAAAGACAATGGGGTTTTCACTTCATGTGTAAGATCGGACATAACGATTTTTAAGTTCTCATTTTTTCGCGTTAAGTCCTGATGAGCCTTATTAAGCTTCATACTCATCACATTGATGCTGGTAGCCAGCTCCTCAATTTCATCATTTGTTTTTATATGAGCCGTTGCAAATTTCAAATTCGAAATATCTTTAGAAATATCTTTTAATTCTTTTAAAGGAGTGGTTATCTTTTTTGACAATAACCAGACTAACATAACGATGACAACAACGGAAAATCCTAACATATATAAATTAAATTCATTGACAATTATTGCCGTATCGCTAAAATGTTCAATGGAAATACCGACTACAACGACCATATCGTCTTTTTGCATAAAACTGGCTAAAAAACTTGATTTTAACTTTCCCTGGTTATATAATTTATTCACTTTTTTTCCTTCTGCCAATTTTTCTAACGTTTCTTGTGTTATCCAAAATTTATTTAAAGTAATTCGTTTTTGGTCTAATTGATTACGTATTGTCTTATTTAATTCATCTACATTGCTAGAAACAGGCTCGTATACAATGGTTATACCATACTTATTTTCAATCGTTTCTATCGAATCGATAAATGTAGTTTTATCCATTTCTATTATCTCATTCGAAACTTGCTCTACCTTTTCTTTTGTTTTGTACAAGTAATATTTAGGCAAAAAAGATTGAGTAAGCAAGATTGAGATAGAAAAAATGACGATGACCGCTAAGGATATACTTATGGATAGCTTTCTTCCAAGCTTATTCATCCTCTTCCTCCAAACTATATCCCAACCCTCTATGAGTTCTTATCACGTCTTCTCCAATTTTTTCTCGTAACCTTCTTATATGGGTATCAACCGTTCGTTCTTCGCCAAAATAGTCAAATCCCCAGACGATATCAAGGAGTTTTTTTCGTGTCAATATACTCCCTTTATGATTTAAAAAGCATCTCATAAGTTCGAATTCCGTTTTTGTCGCATTCAAATCCTTTTCGTTTTTATAAATCTTTTTTGCTTCTAAATCAATTTTTAGGTCTTTTATATGAACGACCTTCTCTTTACGAAGAAGTTTCTTTGCTCTTGCCAATAAAACACCTGGATGGAAAGGTTTCCTTACGTAGTCATCTGCCCCAATCGTTAACGCTTTCAGTTCATCTTCATTTTCACTTTTCGCCGTAAGCATTAGTACTTTTGTGTCACTGGTACTTTTTATTTGCTTACAAACGTCCAAACCGCTTATCTCAGGCATCATCCAGTCCAGAATAGCTAAGTGGATTTTGTTGCTATAAATAATAGTTACTGCCTCTTCTCCATCTTCAGCTAGAAAAACATGAAACCCTTCCCGCTCAAAATAAACCTTTAAAATTTTCAACATATCTTTTTCATCGTCTGCGATTAGTACGTTCATTTTCCCCTCCACTTATCAGTAAAATATGATGTTCTTAGTATTTACACGTTTCGGAAATTCCAACAGCTCTTCGTCAGTGTAACAGCTAGTTATTACCGATTAAATACAGAAATTTGTAAAAAAGTTCGATAATTTATAATAAAGTTTGATTAGAGTTATCGTAAACTTTTTTGAAATGTTTAATTAAATATTCTACTTCTGCTTGTAAAGCCTCAAGTGATCCTTCAGATGGCGTTGTCTGTTTTGTTCCTTTTTTCTTCATGGATTGATGCCCCTTTTTCTTTGGTTGTAGGGCGTCAACACCTCCATCTTTATAAAGAGCTTGCCATAAACATCGTAGCTGTCTCTCTCGTAGACGTCCTGTTTTCTTGCATATATTTGAGTACCTAGTTTATCGCTTGCGGAATAGGTTGTATAGGATTTTTCAAACGCTTCTTCCCCTCTGTATTCAAATTGTTTCAACCAAGCAGGGAAATTATCTGGGTCTGCACAAATAGAGTCTGGGATCCCTCGAAGGGAACCTTCCCCTGCTATATATCTTTTGACTGCCACTAGTTTTTCTTCTTTTGAAAATTTAGCCATAAAAAACTGCACCTCCAATTGTTAGTGGTGTCTAACAATTAGGGGGCAGTTCACTTTTTGGAATCAAACAACAAATCCCACTAGATCAACGTTCATATCTCCCTTTTTGTTTTCCCTATTTATTTGATTCAACTTCATGGACTTTTTCGAATGCGTTATAACCTTCACGAGTGATTTTATCAGCTCCACCAGTCATTTTGCTGACTACAATGATTGCAAGTAAGCTTAATATGAATCCCGGTATCATTTCATATAAGAATGCGCTTAGTTGGAATACATAAATCCAAAGAATAACGGTAATCGCGCCAACAAATATACCCGCAATAGCTCCCCAACGGTTCATTTCTTTCCAGTAGAGACTCAATATAATTGCTGGACCGAAAGCAGAACCAAATCCTGCCCAAGCATTACTAACAAGGTCCAAAATTGTATTCTCCGAATCAAGTGATAAAAAAATAGCGACAATAGCAACTAAAAATACAGATGCGCGTCCGACAAAAACTAATTCTTTATCCGAAGCTTTGCGTTTTAAGAATGTGTTATAGAAGTCCTCTGTTAGCGCGCTTGATGTTACAAGAAGTTGTGAAGAAATCGAACTCATAATGGCTGCTAAAACGGCAGCTAATAAGAATCCAGAAATCAATGGGTGGAACAATACGTGAGAAAAAACAATAAAGATTGTTTCTGGATTTTTTAGCTCTTCACCTTGAGTAGTTATATAAGCTAATCCAGTTAACCCAGTTAATACAGCACCCGTGTTGGCTATAACCGTCCAAGTTATCCCGATGTGACGAGCTGTTTTTAATGATTTTACATTACGAATGGCCATAAAACGTACGATGATATGAGGTTGCCCGAAGTAACCAAGTCCCCATGCCATTAATCCTAAAAATCCTAACACAGTGGTTCCTTGAAAGAACGATGTTAGGGTAGGATCGATGTCTTTTATTGTATTAAATGTCGAACTAATACCACCAAGTTCGCTAAAAGCAACGATAGGTACGAGAATTAGTGCAATAACCATGATACAGCCTTGAACAAAGTCAGTCATACTTACAGCTAAGAATCCACCAAAAAGTGTGTAAACCAGCACTACACTTGTCGTAATAATTAATCCAGTTAAGTAATCAAAACCAAAAGCACTTTCAAACAATACGCCACCGGCTACCATTCCTGATGAAGTATAAACAGTAAAAAAGATAATGATAACTATTGCTGATATAAAGCGTAAAATCTTTGTATCATCTGAGAATCGATTTTCAAAATAATCTGGAATCGTGATTGAATTATTTGCCACTTCTGTGTATGTCCGTAAACGAGGTGCGACAAAAATATAATTTAAATAAGCTCCGATTGATAAAGCAACAGCAATCCACATGCCGGATAGCCCAGAAACATAGATCGTACCCGGTAAACTAAGTAAAGTCCAACCACTCATAACAGATGCCCCAGCAGACAATGCTGTAACGGCAGGTCCTAACTTTCTACCTCCCAACATGTATTGTGATAAGTCACCAGTAGATTTTTTATAACCATATAAACCAATACCAAGCATAGCTATAAAATAGAGTACGAGTAAAAAATAAATTTCAATTTCAACCTCCATCAAATTTCTCCTTTTAAAAAGATCAAACCGCACCATGATTGGATGCGGTAGGGCTTTTTCACATAAAGCGGGGCGGCAATCCCGATCCCTATTGACTACCTAGCGACAGCATGTGAGTCACCTTTCTCACCTCAAGCACCCTCTGTTTTAATAAATAGTGTATTCAATAGGGACTAGAAGGTTCTGGTGCAAAAACATAGGATGCGTGATCATATGGAAAATAAATTTAAATGGAAGCACTATCAGCCTGATGATGATTTTATTAACGGTAAGATGGTACTTACGTTACAACCTAAGGTTTCGTGATTTATTGGAAATGATGGAGGAACAAGGTTTATCGATTACTCCTCACCATTCCAGTCCTTGCATCATCGATCAACAAAATATAGGAGAATACCAAAAGAGGCTCGTTCCTTCAATCGATAAAAGAATTCAGCCGTTCATTTCCCACGCTAATGGAAGTGCTTTAGATATCATGGTCAGCGATAAAGTGGCGTAAGGTGTAAACACTGTGTTAGCAGATAGCATCAAGTATTTTATGTAAATATACATAGCTAATAAAATGTAATGAAAAACTTTTCATTCTAACACACCGTCTTCACAAATATTGTAATTTATTCCATTTTCCTTGCCTTGCTTTTTTGTCGAGACGATAGCGCTCATCTAGTAATTCCAGTAATAGTTCGTTTTTTTCTTGTAAAGGAATTTGTAGGTGTTTGATGAGTTCTCGAGACTGGGCCAAAAATTCAGTATATGGTTCCCACGATTGCTCGAATTGTTGTTCTAATTCCTGCTTCAATTTACGTGTTAGCTTAGGACTGGCTCCGTTAGATGTGACAGCTACTTGAAGATGACCTCTCCGCACGGTAGCTGGGAAAGTGACATTTCCTTCTCCTCCTTCATCTACAACGCAACTTAATTGATAAGGAGGAAGAGAACGAACTAATGTCTTATTTGCTTCTCGGTCGTTTGTTGCCAAAATGACCAAAAATGCTTCTTGAAAGTCTGAGGTATGAGCTTTCCGACTTATAAGTAAATACCCTTTCTTTCGTGCCAATTCTAGAACTTCTTCAGAAAAAGCAGGTGAGACGAACGTGATCTCCGCTTCTTCAGCATCTAAAACCTTTGCCTTACGTGCAGCAATCCGTCCTCCTCCGGCGATTACTACCTTCTTCCCCTTTAAATTAATAATAAGTGGTTGCATAAAAATCCTCCTATCCTAAAGCACGATCTATAACGATGTCTTTAATCACTCGATGGCTAGAAAGAGGCCCTGTATGCACAATGGATTGCCCCTGATTTCGCCTCTTATTCACCTCTTTAATAATCTCAGAAAGCAATAGACCAGGGAATAATAAATATGGAACAACAATAACCCGTTCTCCTCGTGCTTTTTGAATGATCGTTTCTAACCCCACAGTAAACGTTGGTGATGCGGCAGCTAAATAACAAACTTGAATATTCCTCACACCAAGTTTTTCCTTTATTCCTCTAGAGATTCTAGTAAAGGCATCGTGTATAGCTAGGTCGCTACTCCCTCTTCCAACAATTAAAATCGAATCCTCCAAGTTCACATCATGTACTACGCTTCTTACAAGTTCTCCAATAGCATTTAAAATTCTGTCCTGCACACTAAATGGAGGAGCTACTTTCACCTTTATATGCGGATACTTCTTTCTTAATGGGATAAGTGAATCTGGTATATCCTTTTTTATATGTCCTGCAGCTAGGAGGAAGAGTGGAACAACCGAAATCTCTGTTGCACCTCTGTTAACACACTGTTCAAACCCTTCCCCTATAAATGGTTTTGTCAATTCAAGAAAACTAATCTCTTGAATGGGTACCTCGACTAAATCAATCACACTTTCTAAAAACCGCCTAACTTCTTCTGCACCTTGCTTAGATCGTGTGCCGTGGCTAACATATAAAATAGCTTTCATGAAGTCCTCCTCTTAACCATGTATTACAGGAAGGTGAGGGACAATCTCTTCATCAAACCAATTTAATTTGTGGTGAAGCCCCACAACCTCACCTATGACAATCATACTTGGATTAGAAAGCTTAGCCTCCTTCACCTTACCCTCTATTGTTTGGAGAGTTCCTGTTACCGTATGCTGATCTTTTCGTGTACCCCAATGAACAAGAGCGATCGGAGTATGAGGAGATTTACCATTCTCAATTAAACGATTAATAATGCTTGGAAGGTGAGCAACGCCCATATAGACACAAATCGTATCTACAGCATGAGCTAAATGTGCCCATCTAAGCTCAGATTCCTTCCCTCCTGCTTGATGGCCAGTCACAAAGGCAAAACTCTTACTTAATGTTCTATGTGTTACAGGAATCCCTGCATAGGCTGATGCAGCGATTCCTGCTGTAATTCCAGGGACAATCTCAAATGGCACATCATGCTTCGCGCATTCCTCCGCCTCTTCCCCTCCACGTCCAAACACAAAGGGATCCCCCCCTTTCAAGCGTACTACCTGAAATCCTTTTTTGGCGTATTTTACTAGAAAATGGTTAATCGTTTCCTGTTTCATCGTATGGGAATCTGGCAGCTTTCCACAATAGACAAGCTGAGCATCTTTTGGTGCAAATTTAAGTAATTCAGAGTTAACCAGTCGATCGTACAAGATGACATCTGCCTGCTCTAGGCACCGCAATCCCTTGATTGTTAATAACTCTGGGTCTCCGGGGCCTGCACCAACTAGATAAACCGTGCCTACCATGCCTTACCACCCTTTCTCATCTTCATCAAGGATATAACCGCTTCTTTTTCCTAATCCCTTTTTCTCTCTTAAAATAACCTCTTTGACCTCCGGCTTTTTTAAGTAAAATTTTTCAAGTTCAATATCTAAATGTGCAAAAGCAGCATCATCGTTTTCTGCATGAATAATAGCGACAACCTCTTTTTGTATGGTGATTACATCAAACCTATATAGATACGCCATCAGTATCTTTCCCCAATATAGAATCAAGGACCTTCTGAAGTGTTCCAACGCTTTTACGTTCAACAAAATCAAAGAAAGATTCGCCTTTTACTTTGTCTTTTTTAAAGTAATGCAATAACTCATCAAGTACATCCGTTAATTTTGTCGCCGGTACTTTTCCTTTGAGTTTTTGATTGAACCTTCCATCATCATTCAATGTGCCACCCACATAGATTTCATACGCTTCAACCATCTCTTTGTTTTCATTGCGTAGCTTTATGCCTTGTAACCCAATATCTGCAATTTGCCTTTGACCACAAGAGTTTGGGCAACCGACCATATGAATTCTTACGGGAACGTCTAATTGAATTCGTTTATCTAGTTCCTCTGCTATTAATCTCATACGCTCCTTCGTTTCAACAAGTGCTAGGTTACAATATTCTATTCCGGTACATGCAACTGCATAACCGATAAAGGAATTCGGGTTTATAGATATACGTTTAAATATAGGTTCAGCTAACAAAGCTTCCACATTTTTTTCAGGAATATTCGGTATAATCAAATTTTGCGAGTTACATGTACGTATTTCTCCGCTCCCATATTGACTAGAAATACGTGCAAGTTCAAAAACCTCATCAGCGTCAAGGCGACCTACTGGTACGTTAAAACCGAGAAACTTTAGTCCCTCTTGCTTTTGATCTTGAACCCCGTAGAAATAACCTGCGTTCCATTCTTCGGTCGGTTCAACTCCTTTTGTTAGAAGCGGTCCTGTATATTCCTCTAGCTTCTCTTTGAATTTTTCAGCTCCCCAATCGGCAACTAAGAACTTCAGCCGAGAAAGATGACGTTTTTCACGATATCCGTA
The DNA here is from genome assembly GCF_040801915.1 of Jeotgalibacillus marinus. NCBI lineage: Bacteria > Bacillati > Bacillota > Bacilli > Caryophanales > Caryophanaceae > Jeotgalibacillus > Jeotgalibacillus marinus. Next base: position 142,564 of record NZ_JBFMIA010000001.1, read on the forward strand.
GTCACGGAAGATGGTCGTTACAGCAATAGCCACTTCAAGCGTCCTCTCTGGTTCAATGAATATATCTAATGTTTTAGCTAAGAACGGACGAGAAGATAAACCTCCCCCCACCTTTAAATGAAATCCTTTTGTTTCAACACCATCAATCACTTTTATAGCTGGGGTAAAGGAAATACAGTTAATCTCTGCATTGGAAGCATTTTTCTTATTAGCGCTAATGGACATTTTATACTTTCTTGGTAAGTTAGAGAAATCCTCATTTCGTTGGAAAAAATCATATACTTCTTTTACAAGGCTTGTCGTATCAAATAGCTCGTCAGGATCTATTCCTGCAATCGGGTTCCCAACTATTGTTCTCGTAATATCACCACAAGCCCCTACACTAGACAATCCAGCCGATTCTAAGCGTTTAAAAATATCTGGAATTTGTTCGATCTCAAGCCAATGAAATTGCACAGCTTGACGTGTCGTAATGTCAAAAACGCCTCTGCCGTAGTCTTTCGCAATTCCTGCAAGTGTATCTACTTGTGATTTTGTTAAAATTCCAGATGGCACGTTTACTCTCATCATAAAATATCCATCTTCTTTTGGACGTTGAAGATAAAGACCTGCCCATTTGAATAAATCCCACTGTTCCTTAGGGATGGAGTCAAAGCCATTTTCAGCATAAAAAGGAATATTATCTAATATACGAAGACCATCTTTTTCTAATTTTACTTTTTCTGTTTTGTTAAGCTTCTTATTTTCCTTCCAATGCTTTTCATATACCATGTTCTTCCCCCCTATATAATATTCTTCTTCTCTAGGTAGCTAATGATTTGTTCGACTGATTGTTCGACTGATAGCTGATCTGAACGGATAGAGATCTCAGGATTCTCTGGTGCCTCGTACGGAGAATCAATTCCTGTAAATTCTTTAATTTCCCCACTGCGTGCTTTGGAATAGAGCTGTTTTGGATCACGCCTCTCACATTCATCTAGTGGACAATCTACAAATACTTCAATAAATTCTCCTTCTTTAAGGAGATTACGTACTTGTTCTCTCTCTGAACAAAATGGAGAGATAAAAGCAGTGATGACTATTTTTCCGCTGTCAACAAAAAGCTTTGCTACTTCTCCGATTCGACGAATGTTTTCCTTTCGGTCATCGTCCGAAAATCCGAGATCCTTATTTAAACCATATCTGACATTATCACCATCTAGAACATATTCATTAATTCCTTGCCTATATAAGTAGTTTGACACCGCATTAGCTATTGTTGATTTTCCTGAACCTGAAAGGCCTGTAAACCATAATACATAACTACCATGCCCAGTTTGATTACGGCGGTCTTCGTTTGTTATCTTTGGTTCATGCCAAGTAATGTTGTTTAAATTAGACAATTTAAGGTCCTCCTTACACGATTTCTTTTTCTTTTAGTCCATCAATTAATACCTCTACAACTTCTTTACGGCTAAAAGTAGCTGGAGGCAATACACCTTGACGAAGCATTTCTCGAACTTTTGTCCCTGATAAAATAACACGATCTTCTTTACCATGAGGACATGTTTTTTCAGATGACATCCCCTCACATTTATTGCAATAGAAGCTATGCTCAAAGAACAACGGCTTGATTCCTAGTTCCTCCTCAGAGAAATCATTGAAAATATACTGTGCATCATACGTTCCATAATAATCCCCTACACCAGCATGATCGCGCCCCACAATGAAATGAGTGCATCCAAAATTTTTTCTAGCAATAGCGTGAAAGACTGCTTCACGTGGGCCAGCATATCTCATAGCAGCAGGATAAATCCCTAGAAGAACACGTTCTTTAGGATAATAGTTTTCTAGTAATACGCGGTAACTTTTCAAACGGACATCGGCAGGAATATCATCGGCTTTTGTTTCACCAACTAGCGGATTTAAGAATAGACCATCGACCGTCTCAAGAGCTACTTTTTGAATATATTCGTGTGCACGATGAACAGGGTTTCTCGTTTGGAAGCCAACAACCGCTTTCCATCCCTTCCTTTCAAATAGCGCACGCGTTTCCTTTGGCTCTAACCAAACGTCTCCAGAACCCCCCTTCTCAAGATGTTTGACAACGGTTACCTCACCAGCAACATAAACGGGTCCACGTTCGAATAGTCTTTCCACGCCTGGATGAGCAATGTCTTCTGTTTTATAAACATAAAGTGCTTCTTTTGCTAAGTCAGGTTCAAACCACTCTGTCACTTTGATGACACCATACACTTCATTTTCATGCGTAAGCTTGAATGTTTCTCCCTTCATTAAATTTTCAGCCACATCATAAGATACAGGCAATGTGATAGGGATTGACCAAACCGTACCATCTGCTAAACGTAAATTTTCCACGACTGAATCGTAGTCAGCTTTTCCGAGGAAACCTGTTAAAGGACTAAACACACCAACACCAATTAACTCCAGGTCGCTTAAAGCAATCTTATCAATCTTAATTTCTCTTTCGATGGACGTAAAATCATAAAATGGATCAAATGATTGAACAAGGCTTCCCCCATGTGGTTTTGGTAAAGACATCTTTATCCACCTTTCTTTACTAATTTAAATTGTTTGGTTTTCTTTTATGTGGATGATTTTTTCTATCTTCCTTTTGAACGTTTCATCAAGAAAAGCACTCCAAAAGCGGAAACTAATATACCAACCATGATAATGATCGGGTAAACATTGTGTTCAATGACGATCTGAATGATCGTGTAAGAAAGAACCATCGATAAAACAGGAGAAACGATCCAAACAGTTAACAGCTGAACGACAATATCTTTCTTTAAAACTGCTCCCCCCTGCTTTACAAATCCGACTCCAATGATAGAAGAGGTTGTAATTTGTGCTAATGGAACAGGAATACCAACGATAGAAGCCGCAGTAACAATTCCCGCACCAGTTCCTGATATGACGCAACCTTCTTCAAGGCGGAGTTGGGTGATTTTTTTCCCATTTGTCTCTAGCACTCTTTTCCCTAAAAGGAATGCACCAATCGCAACAAATAATCCTCCCCAAAAGATCCCACCATTTGTAGATAGCAAGCCTGCTCCAACAAGCGGACCAATAGCATTGGCAACATTATTCATCCCTGCTGCAAAAGCTTCAAACAAACCCATTATGAGTACAAGTAAGGATAGGACTTTTGCTGATTTTGGAGCATTCACCCAAGCCTTTATAAGCTTGATCTTTAATAGCGCTGTTGCCATAACGGCAATCAAGAACGCAACGATCGGTGTGATGAACCAAAATAGAACGATCACAAGAAGCTTTCCAACGAATACTGATTGATACACAATTCCAGCGCCTACAACAGCACCTACAGTTACTTCACTTGTTGAAAGTGGTATACCGAGGACATTGGCTAAAAATAAAGATAAAGTAGCGGAAGCGACTACAATAAGTGCAATAGCAGTTGTAAAAGTATTCTCCGGAACGATGCCACTTCCTATCGTTTTTACCACTTCACCACCGCCGAACCATGCTCCAAGAAATATAGCCACTCCACATATCCCTAAGGCTATTCGTCGGTTTTTAATAACGCCAGATCCGTAGGCAACCCCCATCGTAGCAGCGCCTCCACTAGCACCGATATTCATGGCGAAAAACAAGCCAACCGAGATAGCGATAATTGTGAGCATTCCGTTCAACTCCTGTTAATCAGAATGCAAGCCGCATTCTGTTTTACTGCTACCTGACCAACGACCTTCACGGGAATCTCCGTTCGATTGGACTGCCTTTGTACAAGGAAAACAGCCTATACTTGGATAGCCTTGATCATGCAATGAGTTGTACGGTAAATTTTGTTCTTTTATATAGGTCCATACTTCCTCCCAAGTCCAATGTATAAGAGGGCAAATCTTAATATTCAGAAATTTTTCATCCTTATTAAGAAATTCAGTATGCGCCCTTGTATCCGATTGTTCCCTTCGTAAACCTGATATCCACGCATCTTTGCCTGACAATGCTTTCTTTAATGGGATAACCTTTCTAATGTTGCAACAGCTATTTGGCTCTCTCTTCCATAACGCCGAACCATGCTCAGATGCTTGTTCATCTAATGTGAGCGAAGGTTTGATTCGATCAACTCGAAGTTTAGGAAAACGTGCTTCGATCTTCTTTATTACTTCATATGTTTCTGGAAAGTGTAGGTCTGTATCTAAAAATACAATTCGAGCATCAGGTTTCACCTGTACAATAAGATCGATTAAAACAATCGCTTCAGCCCCAAAGCTTGAAGCATAAACGATTTTATCATCTGGATAAGCATTATAAGTCCATTTAAGAACTGCAAGAGCTCCCTTTGTTTTATCATCAATTGGAAATATGTGCGAAATAGATTTCCAATTTTCATAAGTTACTGCATTCGTCATGATCTTCCAACTCCTTTTGTTAACTTTCACCTTCTTCATACAAAATATCTTCTAGATGAAGGTAAACATTGAATATTATTTTAAATATAATAATTCTAAAGGTGTTAATATTAAACATACCACACCGATAGGAATTATCAACATTTAAAATATAATATGATAAAAATCGTTTTTTGATAACTTGTTCCTATTTATTTGGGTAAATAACGTAAAATTTTAAGGGGGTTTTATTGAAGGTTTAACCTGCCATCAAGATATACTTACATGATGATATAATTTGCTATTCGAATTAAAGTGAGAGGTTTGAATGAGCGTCGGTGATGTGCATTCCTTAACGAAAGATTGCCGTTTGAGAAATTATTTTGATCAACTTTATTTTATTAACTGTACTATGATTATAAGAGGATAATTAGTTCAATATATAAGCTAATATCCTCTTTTTTAATATCTCCGCTCATACGAGCCAATGAAAAAATTAATTTTAACAGTGTCTCAAATGAATCAGGTGTAACGAAAACAACGTTGTACAACAATGTCTTGTCTATATTCGGGAACGGATTGAAGCCAAGGCATTAACAATCACAAGCACCTACACCAAAACAAGTTAAGCAAGAAATAAATGAGAGCAACAAGGATGCTCTTATTGAATCACTGAAATGGAAGATTAAGAAATTAGAAGATGATAACTAACAACTTAGAGAGCAATTGAAAGGTGCTAATATAGAGGTATATAAAAAAGTTTAGTTTATGGCTAGAACGGTGCTCTCCGTCCCTGCATGTTCAACAAACGGACCATATTCTGGAATAAGCGATTGTGAAATTTCTTAAAATTCGAAATGATTGTTAAGCAATGGGGCAGAATTGCGGAATATGGAAGGTGGTAAATTCAACTCTTAAGCGTCTCCATAAAGAGGTATTCTTATTTATTTAGGAAAGGGATAAAGTATGCCTAAGTTAAGTTGGAATGTAATGGATGATAAGGAAAAGGGGTAATTTTAGGATGAAGTCAAAGTACAACAAATTAGTTTCTTGGATAGAAAATATTAAAGAATGGAATCAAAGTTCTGCATCTGCATTGATTATTCTTAAAGATAATCAAGTTGAATTAGAGCATTACAGTGGTGAGCATTCCAATACAGTTAAGGCATTACCAGTGACAGCAAATTCCCGATTCAATGTGGCTTCCGCTAGAAAGAGTTATTTAGGTTTATGTATGGCTTTGGCTATATACGAGGGTAAGATACAATGTATAGACGATTACGCTAGTCAATACTTTATTGATATTAATCCTGAACTACTAGGGAAAACCACCATCAGGCATTACTCATACTCATGGATTAGATGAAAATTCAAATGGAGAGATAATCAGAGAATTTAATCCTGGTGAAAATTGGGCATATAGAGGTATAAATATTAAGCTAATGACTAAACTGCTTCATAGATTATATGGTGTCCCTTTTCCTGAATTATTATATCAGAGAGTATTTGCACACTTGAAACTCTCGAGGACACAATGGGAGACACAAGACAACGATGAGTTAGTAAGAGTTATCATTGATCCGAAAAAAAATGGGGAAAAGTCTATTGGTATTACTGATGATGGTATGGAATCGAATCTTTTTGTATCTACTAGAGAATTTGCAGAGTGGGGAAACCTCTTTTTAAATTATGTTTAATGGTAAACAAATTGTACCGGAAGAGGTTATTAATTTAGCAATTCAAATACATAGTCCGAAGGATTTGGATAAAGAGTTACCACGTAACGGGATGTTCTGGTTCGTTCAGGATATCCCTAGAGAAATGAGTGAATTTGGAAATCGCGTACCCAGTGGGTCATACCAAATCCTTGGAGTTACAGGACCTACTTTGCTAGTAATACCTGAAAATAATTTAGTGGTTGCAAAAATGTATAACAAAAGATACAACTACGGAAATGAGAATGAGAATTATCTATACTATCTTAAAGAGTTTAGTAATATTGTTGCGGATACATTTAAAGAATAAATGGCTATTTTCGTTATTCAATTAAAGGCGTTTGTTGAACAAGAAGTAAAAGAGTGATACATATTATACATAACTAATATGTATCACCCTATATTTTTAATCGCTTTTTACGATTTAGATCTTGATAAATTTCAAACCAACACTCGTCATTCATGGTCTTGTAGAAACTCCTTACTAAAACTTGTTTGGGCTGAAGACTTATGAGATTTCCTGTTCATCTGTATTCCTCTTTTTAGCTTTCCTGATCCGTAGCGTTTTTCGATGTCTTCTAATAAGCGATCAATCGGCTCGTGTTTAGCATCTTCTTCATAGTTGAAGAGGTCGAGTTGCTTCACAGCTTGATTCCGTTCGATAAGTTCTTGGGATGTCACCCCTAAAAGTCGGATCGGTGTCCCATCCCAATGTGTTAAAAACAATGATTTTGCTACACTGTGCAACTCATCAATACTTGCTATGGGACTTTTTAACATGATGCTCCGCGTAATTGTTTTGCGATCTTTAAAACGAATCATTACTGAAACACCGTACCCAAGCATGGATTTTGCTTTTAATCGCAGGCTCACTTTCTCAGAGAGCTTATGAAGTATGCCAATCAGCTCCGATTGATTCGTCACATCAGATGGCAATGTGGTTGAATGGCCAACACTTTTTAAATCATAAATGCTGTCGGGATCCACTTTTCGATCGTCAATACCATTTGCACGGTCCTTCAATCGTTTTCCGTTTATTCCGAGTAGCGCTTTTAATTGCAAATCTTCCCCATGTGCTAACTCACTAATTGTTGTGATGCCAATCGTTTCTAGCTTTTTTGCCGTTTTCTTCCCGACACCATGCATGGCCTGAGCAGGCATTGGCCACATGATTGCCGGTATATCTCTTTTTCTGAGAATCGTAATTCCTCGAGGCTTTTTCATATCAGACGCCATCTTGGCTAAAAATTTATTCGGTGCGACACCGATACTGCATGGTAAATCGAGTTCTCGCAAAATTTGATCCTGAATCTTTTGAATAAGTTCAATTGGAGATGTTTCACCAAGAATTTCAGTTAAATCCATATAACCTTCATCAATAGACACTGGTTCAACATGAGGTGTAAAGGATCGAAGAAGTTCAAACATTGCTTTAGAAGCTTGACGGTATCGATCGAAATTCGGGCGCATGACTATCAGCTGAGGACAACATTTTTTTGCTTCCCATAAAGGCATCGTTGTTTTCACACCAAAAGCACGTGCTTCATAACTACACGTAACGACGATCCCTTTTCTTTCTTGCGGATTTCCTGCAATCGCCAGTGGTTTTCCTTTTAAAGAAGGGTCATGAGCAGCTTCAACTGATGCATAAAAGCTATTCATATCTACGTGTAATATCACTCTTCCTCGCTTTGTCATACTTTGTCCCTCCTTCTTCCATTATACATAAAAAAAGAGTGTATTTAAAAGACGAAGCACCCAAGGATGTGTCTTGGGTGCTTCTTACGATTACTAAGTCATTTGTTTAGCTTTAAATTCCTTCATATACGATTGAATTTGTTTCATTCCATCAAGACTTTGCGCGAGGATCGTTGGATCGATGATCGTTATTAAACGATCGTCAAGCTGGGCAATTGCTGTGAAATAGGTCGTCTTCCCATACGCGACAAGACCCATTTGCTTCAAGCGATCACCTGGAATATCTACTATCTCTTTTGCCTCTTTCACTCGGATTGCAAATGAAAGATCATCTGTTTTTAACACGATTATTTTTGCTTGTTCAAAGCCCTCGCTTGAACGGTGATACAAAATTTGTTCAAAATCTAAAATAGGTACAAGCTCACCTCGTACATTGATCATACCAAGCATATACGATGGTAAATGTGGAATAGGTGTTACTTTTTCGTCTTTTTCGATGGACAATATTGCTTCAATCGAGATCCCATATTCTTCATCTCCACTTTCAAACACAACTACTTTTCTACTATCTTCCACAGTTAATCTTCCCTTCATTTCCAATAAGCATGTGTAATGTAAGAGAAAATGTTTTTATTTGTTTGAAACTTCTTTCACCACTGCGATAAGCAATTCACTTAGTTTATTTAATTCCTCAATTGGCATTTTTTCATTTTTTGTGTGAATCTCTTCGTAGCCTACAGCTAAATTCACGGTTGGGATGCCTAAGCCAGCGATGACATTGGCATCACTTCCCCCACCACTTGTTAGTAATGCGGAAGGCCGACCAATTGACTCCACTGCACGCAATGCAATTTGTACGACTTCATCTTGCTCTTGAAATTTAAAGCCTGGGTACATGATCTCCACCTCAACATCAGCTTTTCCCCCCATTTCTTCGGCCGCTTGTTCAAATGCATTTTTCATTTTCGCTACTTGTGCTTCCATTTTTTCAGGAACTAATGAGCGCGCTTCTGCTAACACATCGACACGGTCACATACGATATTTGTAGCACTTCCACCTTCAAAACGTCCAATGTTGGCGGTTGTTTCTTCATCCAAACGACCTAGTGGCATTGAAGCGATTGCTTTTGATGCAATCGTAATCGCGGAAACACCTTTTTCTGGTGCAACACCAGCGTGTGCTGTTTTACCGTGAATGACGGCTTTTACTTTTGCTTGAGTAGGTGCAGCAACAACGATGTTTCCAACTTTTCCATCGCTATCAACCGCATAACCTAATTTGGCTTTCACATAAGATGGGTTTAGCTCTTTTGCACCAACTAGACCAGATTCTTCACCAGCTGTAATGATAAATTGAATCGTACCATGTTCGATATTTTGTTCTTTTAATTGACGAATCATTTCTAACATAGCTGCAATCCCAGCTTTGTCATCGGCACCAAGAATAGTTGTACCGTCCGTATGTACATAACCGTCATCTTTCACAATCGGTTTAATGCTTTTACCAGGTGTTACAGTATCCATATGAGAAGTGAAATAAATCGGATCAACACCTTCTTTTATTCCTTCTAACGTACAAATTAAGTTATTGGCACCATGTCCTGTTTCACCCATAGAATCATCTTCTTCAACATTGACACCTAATGCGTTAAATTTTTCTTTTAATACAACAGCAATTTCCGCTTCATGTTTTGTTTCTGAATCAACTTGCACAAGTTCTAAAAATTCTTCTAACAGTCTTTTTTCATTAATCATTTTTGACCCTCCAATTATGGTTTCACGTTGATTAGTATATCGTGAATTCTCTCCATACTCAAAACAATGTCTTACAGTGGAATATTTCCGTGCTTTTTCTTCGGTCTTTCTTCTTTTTTGTTGCGCATCATATCAAGTGCTTGAATTAACTTGATTCTTGTTTCCCGTGGATCGATCACATCGTCCACCATCCCTCTAGCTGCAGCAACAAATGGATTAGCGAATTTTTCACGATATTCTTCTATTTTTTTCGCACGAGTCGCTTCAGGGTCTTCACTTTGGGCAATTTCTTTCGCAAAGATGATATTTGCTGCTCCTTGAGGTCCCATGACAGCAATCTCAGCATTCGGCCAAGCAAATACAAGATCCGCTCCTATGGATTTACTATTTAGCGCAACGTAAGCACCTCCATAAGCTTTACGTAAAATAACCGTTATTTTTGGTACCGTCGCTTCTGAATAGGCATAAAGGATTTTTGCTCCATGGCGAATAATTCCACCATGCTCCTGTTTGATGCCAGGGAAAAATCCGGTCACATCTTCAAATGTGATCAGTGGTATGTTAAACGAATCACAGAAACGAATAAAACGTGATGCTTTATCACTTGAATCAATATCAAGCCCACCCGCCATCACTTTCGGCTGGTTACATATAAGCCCGACTACTTCACCTTTAATTCTAGCAAGTCCAACGACAATGTTTCGAGCGAATTCCTTGTGAACTTCCATAAATGAACCCTCATCTACTACGTGCTCCAATACAATGCGTACATCATATGGACGAATGGGATCAAACGGAATGTCATCTGCCAAGTCCGGACGATCATCTGATCCTTTATCTACTTCCAGGCGAGGTGGTTTCTCTTCATACGTTTGAGGCAAATAGCCTAACAAAGTTCTAACTTGTTCAAGAATTTCTTTTTCAGAATCCGCTCTAAAATGAGCATTACCACTGATTGAATTATGTATTTTCGATCCACCGAGATCTTCAGATGAAATTTTTTCACCTGTAACGGTTTCAATGACTTTCGGTCCGGTGATAAACATTTGACTCGTTTTATCAACCATGAACACAAAATCCGTGATTGCAGGTGAATAAACCGCTCCTCCCGCACATGGTCCCATGATAACCGAGATTTGAGGAATGACCCCCGAATAAATAGCATTGCGGTAAAAGATGTGACCGTATCCATCAAGTGATACGACACCCTCTTGAATTCGCGCTCCACCGGAATCATTTAACCCAATAAAGGGGGCACCATTTTTTGCAGCTAGATCCATGACGTGGGCAATTTTTTCTGCATGCATCTCACCAAGCGCTCCACCAAACACAGTGAAATCCTGCGAGAATAAATAAATTGGTCTTCCATTTACTTTCCCATACCCCGTAACTACTCCGTCTCCTGGTCCTTTCATTTCATCCATCCCAAAATCACTCGAACGATGCTCGATAAATGGGTTAAGTTCCATAAAGCTCCCCTCATCAACGAGAAGATCTATACGTTCACGTGCGGTTAATTTCCCCTTTTCATGTTGGCGTGCAATTCGATCATCACCACCGCCCAGTTCGATTTCTCTTCTTCTATCATAAAGTTCATTGATTTTTTCAAACATATCACTCATGACTTGACGCTCCTTTTTTACCTCTATGGTCACATAATTCATATAATACCCCGTTTGCTTGAGTGGGATGTAAAAAAGCTATATCAGCCCCCCCTGCCCCCCGTCTTGGCTCGTCTGAAATAAATCGAATGCCTTTTTCTTTTAATTCTTGGATTCTTTCTTCTATCCCGCTTACTTTGAAAGCCACATGATGGATACCTTGCCCTCTTTTCTGAATAAATGTAGCAATCGGTGATTCGTCATGTAAAGGCTCTAGCAGTTCGAGTTTTACATTCCCTGCATCGATAAAGGCAATCTTTACCCCTTGTTCTTCTACTCGTTCTACTTTTAATAGTGTAAGCGTTAACATATCTACATAAAAAGGAAGTGATTCCTTGATAGATTGAACCGCAATCCCAATATGATCAACCGTTTCCATTATACCATCTCCTTCATTCCGCCTTCTTCTCTCCTATTCTACCGATTTCTTGTATTATTGACCACCTACTTGCGAATTTCCTAGGATGACGATAAAATAAACGTACTATGCCTACGATAAGGAGAGAGAATATTGAGCAACCGTAAATTTCGTAAAGTAATTGTGTATGTAATGATTTTCGCCATGTTAGCATCGACATTAGCAGTTGGCCTGTCGTTCGTTTTATAAAAATAACTTACGTCATCAATGAAATAGAAGATGAAAACAGCCTTTCCACTTTAATGGATAGGCTGTTTTTTTGTTAACCACTTTATTGATTGTTAACAAGCCATTCTTATTACTTATCCTTTCTTTTGCAATGTTGAAAGGATTGCTTGTGTCACTTCTTCCGTAGAGGAAGTGCCTTGAATATCTGCTGTTTTAATTCCACTTTCTGTGACTTCTTCAGTCGCATCTAGTATGGCTTGTCCTAAATCGGTATAGCCTAGGTGATCGAGCATCATTTTTGCTGTCCAAATTTGTCCAATTGGATTTGCTTTACCCTGCCCCGCAATATCTGGAGCTGAGCCATGTACCGGCTCAAACATCGAAGGATAAGTACCTTCAACATTTAAGTTAGCAGATGGCGCAATCCCAATACTCCCCATCACTGCACTACCAATATCAGTCAATATATCTCCAAAAAGGTTAGAAGCCACAATCACATCAAAACTTTCTGGCTTTGTGACAAAAAATGCAGAAAGGGCGTCGATATGGGCCGAACTCGTTTCAATATCAGGATAGTCTTTTGCCGTTTCTTGAAATACACGGTCCCAAAATGGCATGGAGTGAACAATACCATTTGATTTTGTTGCACTCGTTACCTTCTTACCTCTTGTCCTAGCAAGCTCAAATGCGTATCTCATCGCTCTTTCAGTTGCCTTGCGTGTGAAGATTCCATTTTGGACAGCGATTTCATTTTGTCCATTATGAATCACTCCACCTGCTTCGCTATATTCTCCTTCGCTGTTTTCCCGTACAACGATCAAATCAAAATCTTTCGGGGAACGAAGAGGTGATTGAATTCCTTTAATCAATCGTGCGGGTCTCACATTCAATGAAAGCTCAAGCTCCCTGCGGATTTTGATTAGCATTCCCCATAAAGAAATATGATCAGGTACAACGGCTGGATTTCCTACAGCTCCTAGAAAAACTGCATCAAATTCTTTTAATCTCTCAATGCCATCTTCAGGCATCATAGCCCCTGTTTCTATATAATGGTCTGACCCCCAGGGAAAATCGGTCATTGAGAATTGGACACCCCCGTGCATATCAGCAGCCTTCTGCAGCACTTGCTTGGCAGAAGCCATTACCTCAATTCCAACTCCATCCCCTGGCAAGCAAGCGATTTCAATTTTATTCACTTCTATTCATCCTTTCATCAAGTTACCTAAACTCATCTGGAAAAACAGTTAAATCAAGATTAAACACGACAGGCAAGTAAATGTAGACTGCTGCCGCAATTAATATAATACAAGCAATATTCACCCAAAACCCATTTTTAACCATCTCTGTCACCTTTAATTTTCCAGTAGCAAAAATGATCGCATTTGGCGGTGTACCGACAGGCAGCATAAATGCGCAGTTTGCTGCCATTGCAGCAGGCACCATAAGTGCATAAGGATGGACGTTAATAGCCAGTGCAAGTGCAGCTAAAACAGGTAACATCATGGTCGCTGTCGCTGTATTGGATGTAATTTCTGTTAAAAACAGAACCAATGTTGCCGTAATAATAATCATGAAGATAAAGTTTACACCTTCAAGAACGGACAGTTGCTCTCCAATCCAATGAGCTAGACCCGTTTCTTGGAATCCTGCTGCAATCGCAAGACCTCCTCCAAAAAGTAACAAAATGCCCCATGGAATATCTTTCGCAACGGTCCAATCTAACAATCTTCCTGCAACTTTCTTTGAAGGAATCAAAAAGAATAATACACCAGCAGTGATGGCGATCATCGTATCATTGATACCTGGAATGACAAAAAAGTTTTCATTTTCCCAAAGGAATGTACGAGTGATCCACATGAATGCAGCAAAGGTAAAGATACTAGAAACAAGAACTTCTTCATAAGAAATTTTTCCGAGTTTATCTTTTTCTGATTTTATTAATTCTTTCCCACCTGGTAAGTGTTTCAGCTTAATTGGATGCGCTACTTTTATTAAATAAAGCCATGTCGCAAAAAGCAAGATCACTACAACAGGCGCTGCATAAAGAAACCACATGGCAAATGAAATTTGCACGCCATAAATCTCTGCAACAACCCCAGCGAGAAGTAAATTTGGAGGCGTTCCGATTAACGTACCTAACCCTCCAATTGTTCCAGCATATCCTACCGCAAAAAGAAGTGCTTTTGAAAACTTTTTTTCTTCAAGTGAATAATCTTCTTTTGAATGCTTTAAACTTTGTCCAACCTGGTAGGTGATCGCTGTAGCAATCGGCACCATCATCATAACCGCGGCTGTATTGGATACCCACATTGAAAGGAAGCCAGTAGCGATCATAAACCCAAGCACAATATTTGAAGTTGAGGTTCCCACTACAGCAATAATATTTAGCGCAATTCGTTTGTGTAATCCCCATCTTTCCATGGCTAATGCAATGATAAATCCACCCAGAAATAAGAACACAATCGGATCACCGTAACTAGAAGTGACTGCCCCTCCATCTAATGCTCCTGTAAGCGGCAGCAAGATAATCGGCAGTAATGAAGTGACTGGAATGGGAATGGCTTCTGTAATCCACCATGTTGCTACCCAAAGAGTAACGGCCAACACCATTTTCCCTTCATGATTAAGGGTGTCATGGTTAAAGAAAAATGTCGTTAGAAAAAACAATAACGGTCCGAGAATCAATCCAACACGTTGAGGCGTTGTATAGCTAGGTTCGTTTGAAGGACTTTTACCTTGACTTGATCTTCTTGCTTGTTCTTGTGATTTGTTCGATACTTCGTCCAAATCCGTTTTTTTGATAAGCAATAAATTTTTTGTCTTCTTGTGTGAACGCCAAAGCGCCTCCACGATTCCTGGGTACGACATTAATGATCCCCCTTTTATTTTAAAGCGCTTACATATATACTTAGAATAAAAGTGTCGACTGTCGACAACTATTGTTAGTTTACAAGTCATCCAATCGTTCGTCAACAATTTATTTAAAATTTCGACAAATTTTTCTATACTATCGGACAAGACAAATCATCATGTTCTTTTACCTACTTGAGGGGGATTACAATGAGTGAGCTTATTGAAAAAAAGAAATCTATACATGAACAGGTACATCAGTTGATAAAAAAAGGAATTATCGAAGGCGATTATTCACCAAACGAACGACTGTATGAAGCAAAATTAGCACGTGCGTTTCGTGTTAGCAGAAGTCCCGTCCGCGAAGCAATTCGAACCCTCGAGAAAGAAGGTCTAATCGAACAAGATCATCAATCGCGTATCTTTGTCTATAAACCTAATGTGGCAGACGTTCAACAAATTTACCAATGCAGACAGGTCCTGGAATCCTTAGCTGTTTCACTCTCAGCTGAACATGCGACCACCAAAGAACTTGAAGATGTATTGGAAATCGCCATTCAGTCCGAACAAGCCATTAATGATGAGGACCTGGAATCAAAAATGAGATTGATTCACCTGAATAGTTCTTTTCATGATGCGATTATTCAGTGTAGCAGAAATCATCGCCTTCAAAAGCAGCTTAACGATTTACGTACCCTTACATTCTTTTACAGAAGAATGAATATTGATGATCCAACACGTCGAATTGAAATCGTGAGCCAGCATATAGAAATTGCAAAAGCGCTTCAACTTCGTAAAAAGGAAAAAGCCGCTTCATTGATGCATAGCCATATTCACTCAGACATGCTTTACTTAGTACGTTTTTTGGAGAGAAATGAATCATCAATAACCTTGATATGATCTGCTATTCTACTTCTATACACAAACTACAGATATGTACCAAAAAAGCCCTCTTCAAGGGCTTTTTTGGTATGGAATAAATTAGATTATCAATGGATCTTATTATAAAGAAAAAATTTCCTAGTTAGATGATCTACAGCAAGTGGATACAATTTTTGTTACGGACTTAACACGTATTACTAGAAGTACAAGAGGTTTATTTGAGTTAGTTGATCACATACTAAATAAAAAAGTGAAATAAAACCCTTGAAGATACTTGGCTAGATTTATCAGATGAGCATCTATACAGTCAATTCCTAAAGACTGTCCTGGGTCGAGTAAATCAACTTGAACATGATCTAATCAAGATGAGTCAACGAAGATGCCGACCTTTCCTCCAAAAAGAATTTAGCTGTATAAAATGGTTTGAGATGAAGGATGGCGATACTCCTATTAGAACGATTATTGCACCAGTAGAAAAATTTACATAGATTTTACATGGTCTTTATATCATTTATATATTTAACCTTTACTCTAAAAGGGCCTTACATACACTTATACTAAGGAGGAAAACACACATGAAATCTCGTTTAAATAAAAAAATTCCTTTTGTCGCCATTACCGTTCTAGCGGCAACGGCCCTTACAGCTCAAACGTTTATGCATGATGAGTTTGGACTGAAAGCACGAGCAAAAAATAATGATCGAAGTTGGCTCGCTGGGGATCATCATGTCCATAGTGAGTGGAGTGTTGGCTGGGACTACTCGACCAATCCACCAACTCCTATCCAAGCCGGGGACGCTATTTATCCCATTGTACAAAATGCGGAAATGGCAAGGGAATACGGACTTGATTGGATAACATCTACCGACCATGGGGGTCCAAATCATTCCAAGGTGAATTTAGAACAAGCCTATCCTGAATTGCTGAGATCTCGCGATGAAGTTCCAGAAGTTCTTCAATTCTACGGAATGGAGTTTGATACACCTGCTGCGGATCATAGTTCCTTGATTATTCCAAAAGGGGAGAATGAATCAGAGGCACTTTATGAGATTGAAACCCAGTTTAATAAACAGGAACCTTATCCAAATGACGGAAGCCGAGATACCGAATCGAACATGATTGCTGCCCTTAATCATATGAAAGAGATGGACGAAGTACCTCTTCTTTTTGCCAATCATCCTTCCCGTTCTGCAACAGGTGAAGGCGAATGGGGACAAGATACACCGCAAGAATTCCGTAATTGGAACGACACGGCGCCGAATGTGGCTGTTGGAATGGAGGGGGCTCCGGGTCATCAGGCAGGCGCGATAAACCGGGATGGTTCTCTTGATCCAAATGGCACACGAGGATCGTACGACAAATCCCCAACTATGGGCGGGTATGATCAAATGACCGCTACATTAGGGGGGCTATGGGATTCGATGCTAGGAGAAGGAAGACACTGGTGGATTACTGCTTCTTCTGACTCCCATGTCAATTGGAGAGATGGAGGAAGTGATTTCTGGCCTGGTGAATATGCGAAAACGTACGTAAAAGCAGAAAAAGAATACGATGATATTATGGAAGGTCTTCGAAATGGGAATGTGTTTGTTACAACAGGGGACCTCATATCTGAACTTGATGTGAAAGTCCAAGCTGGCGGTAGATCTCCTTTATTTGCCCGCTCTAACGGAAATTCTGCATCGTTCGGTGAAACACTTACCTTGCCAGGCAAAAAATCGGATGTAAACATCACCATTCGCCTAAAAGATCCAGATGCACTGAATGCCAATGGAGACAATCCAGCAGTAAAGCGTGTGGACCTGATTATGGGAGCGGTGACTGGGGAAGCAGCGGATCCAGCAAATGCAACGAATTCAACAACAAAAGTTGTAAAGCGTTTCACAGAGGACGATTGGACACTTGACGGGGAATACATTGAAATTTCTTATACGTTAAAAGATGTGGATCAAGACAGTTATATTCGTTTACGCGGAACAAACACAGATGAGTTAGAGCCAGAACTGGACGAGCCTGGCGAAGACCCATGGAGTGATCTATGGTTCTACTCGAACCCCGTGTTTATTAATACCTCAAAGTAAAATGGAAGAGGCGTACATGCGGCGAGGAGCAACCGACTCCTCGTCTTTCCTTTCTTCCGCAAAAGCGAGCGGTCACGCCTACGCGTTCGAGAACCCAGCATCGCATGCGCGTTTAAGCGCGGGCGTGCATAGAGCGAAATCATGAAATGGACGTGGATGACATGAACACACGACGAATCTTTTTGTTACTTGGGATGATGACATTTTTCGTATTCCTCCCGCTAACAACGCACGCCCATACAAATGACAGCGAAGGCTTCTCCTTCATTGAAGTCAACGAAGAAACCATCCATTACGAACTAAAGCTCGACCTAGAAGAGTTTGCTGAGGCGATGAGTAGAGAAATGAATGAGAGCCAATTATTCGACACGGATACTGTACAAGAATTTCTGAATGCTCGCATCGAAGTTTATGCAGACGGCGTTATCGTGGAAGGGGTTATCGAACAGGCAGAGATTGAAACTATACAGGAACGCCCGGTTGCCGTGATGAATCTGACCTATGAAATGAAGCGAAAACCAGAAAAAATCATACTTGACTATCACATGTTTTTCGACGAAACTGCCCCGAGTCATGCGAACTTTGTCACTATTGATATGGATGGCGTAAAAAAGCAAATAATTCTTACATACTCGTCTAGACAACTTGAAGTGGGAGAGATGAGTTTTATTCAAAACGCCAAGCAGTTTTTATCGCTCGGTGTCAAACATATCTTTACGGGGTATGACCATATCTTGTTTATCCTTGCTTTGTTATTCGGGGCAAAGACGATTCGAAACATCCTTTCTTTAGTAACGGCCTTTACCCTCGCCCATAGCATCACCCTAGCTCTTGCCACCTTCGATCTCGTGCAGCTTCCTAGCCGCATTGTCGAATCGGCGATTGCCTTAAGCATTATTTATGTCGCGCTGATTCATCTCTTGAATCTAGACGCCAAGCATCACCCTTGGCTTGCCTTCGGTTTTGGGTTGATTCACGGGTTTGGTTTTGCGGGCATTCTTTCCGAAATGCAATTAGAGGGAAGCCAAATGGCGATGTCCCTTCTATCGTTTAATCTAGGCATAGAACTCGGGCAGCTATTCATCGTCTCGCTCGCGTTTCCTTTGATCTTGTGGATCAAAAAATCCACCAAAAAACCAGTGAAATGGATTATCCCAGGAATATCAGTGTGTATACTGGTTTTTGGATTGGTGTGGTTTTTCCAGAGAGCCTTTTGATTCATAGAGGGTACGCTATCGGAAGAAACGTCCAAACCAAGGAGGAGGGAGCGGCGTGTGGTGCATTCAGCAACCCAGTGCGAAAAGAAGCCTGTCAGAATCCATAGATTCTCTTCAGCGCGCCTAGCGCCAACAAATGCTCCCTCCCTTTTCTCATAACAGTCCTTCCCATTCTTGAACGACTTAAAATTTCTTCCGTGTAGGTACTGCTTCCATTCTCCCTTTTACATCTTTAAGAGCTTTTTTAGCACTTCGAATGCAACATCATAAGTTTTTCTACTATTACCAATAGAGAAAACCCCTCCATAGTAAACAGATTAATGTGCTTTCTTTTTTCTGTTTACTATAAGGGGGATATCAGGATGCTACGTCTGATCAATTTAAAAAATATTTTTACCTTCCCACCATTCAAATCCAATTCTAGCATTTACAACTTCATTACTTGTTAAAAAGAAAAGAATTGAATTCCCAGGAGCTATAATAATCTTCCCACTTATTTGTCCGCTAGTTACTGTCTCGTTTGCTGGTACTCGTCTGAGAGCTGTATTTACCCCCCCAATTAGTTCTCCATCTACACCTGGGTTAAATTGTAATTGCCCCACAGGGAATTTATTAGCGAAATTTGTATTTAAATTACCTACATTAGAAGAAACTAGTATTTCTCCAGGGGGGATGGCATCTACGAAAAGATCGGCAGTATATGGAGATGAAGAGAAATTTGTTAACGTGAAGAAATCAAAAAATAAACAAACTTTGGAGTTAGGAGGATTAACAAGGCGACCCCAAGCAACAGTTTCCCCACCAAATGTTAATAAATCTGTTAATCCCGCAAAATTTCTACCTTTAGTGGATTGAAAAGCTGAATTGATAATATTGGCAACAGGTTTAATATTTTTTTTCTTTTTTTTCTTTTTGTTCATTGTATTTCCTCCAATCTATTTGAAATTTATACCATTACAACCAAACTTAGCTGTTATGGTATAACAAAGTACCATTTGAAAAAATGGTGTGCTTTTTTGCAATTTTGCAGTAATCCCTTTCCATCCTACTAACAGCACAACCACTTTATTAAGAGGTCAGCCAAATCAGGCTTGGAGGATTCTGTGCTGACGAACAAAGCTTGCTCTGGGCTTTTTCCCACTTTAATCTGTTTAATTTCTTTTAGTTTTTCTGTGTCAATTACTGAGACAGTATTTGCACCAGAATTAGGAATATAAAATCGAGTTCCATCCGGAGTGAATCTTCCAACTGCTGGACTTTCTCCGACCTTAATCTTTTTAATTTCAGTCAATGTGCGTACATCAATAACTGAAATCGTATTTTCTCCATCATTACTTACATAATAGAATGCTCCATCAGGAGTAAACATCGCGAAAAACGGTTCTTTACCAACCTTAATCTGCTTAATTTCAGTTAATGTTGCAATATCAATCACTGATATGCTATTAGATCCAGTATTACTTACAAAAACCAATTTGTTATCTCGAGAAACAAAATTTCGTCCTGGTTGTTTTCCCACTTTAATTTGTTTAATTTCCTTATTCGTTGCTGTGTCAATCACTGATACGGTATTAGAACATCTATTTGGAACATAAACTTGTTGATTATTTCGAGACACCCGAGCTTGGAATGGACTTTTTCCCACTTTAATTTTTTTAATTACAGTTAGATCAGTTGTGTCAATTACTGAAACACTGTTGGAACCAGTATTACAGACATAATAAAAATCTCCATTTGTTGTAAAACTTGAAGTGAAAGGTTGTTTTCCCACTTTAATTTTTTTTACCACTTTATTTTTTTCTACATCAATAACAGAAACATTATTTGAATCATTATTTACGGCAAAATTAAGATTCCCATCAGGTTGAAAGTCAATATCTATTGGTGTATTCCCAACCTTAATTGATTTAACTACCTTATTTCTTTTTAATTTGATCACCGAGATGTCATTTGAACATCTATTTGCTACATAAAGAGATTTATCATCTGGTGTTACATCTATATCAAAAGGTCGTTGTCCTACAGGAATTGTTTCAATCACTTTATTCGTCGCAACGTCAATTACAGACACACTATCGGAAGCACTATTAGTTACATAGATCAGTCCTCTTTCTTTACACATAAATAAAATCACCTCCTTTAATAATTTTTAATTTACTAATATTCACATATATTATTGCGACCTACCTTTTATAAAATTAGACAGGACCATCACACTCACATCCAAATTTATCTTTTCAATTGATAGATAATAAGAGTGATACTACTAATCTATGCAGTTAAGAAGTAGTCTGTTTGTGCGAATAGACCTGACGAGACTTAATTCTACAAGAAAAGGGCTTTTTCTATTTATTCATTTACGTGCTTATATGAGTGTTAAGACGTAATAAAAAAGCCTGCTGTACAGCAGACCGTTAATCATTGTTACGTGCAATCTCACGATTCTTCATTTGCTTGTATAACTTGGATTTAGATACATCCGTCTTCTCTGTGATCTCTTTGATACTGTACTTCTTTGTATCGTATAGAATAAATGCGTCGTCAACTATCTACTGACTCATTGCAGGACGTCCACCATTCCGTCCTCTAGCCCTTGCAGATTGCAAACCTGCCTTTGGACGTTCGCAGATTAAATTCGCTTCCATTTCCTCAAACCCAGTCATCACAGTTTGAAGAAGATATAAAGCAAGATCAAGACTATCACTTTGGAATATTTAAAAACGATATTGTACTAGTGGGCACGATTAACCTCTTTCAAGTACTTCATAGATCATTACAAAGTGCATGTATTGGCTATTTTTCAGACAAAAAACATAATGGCAAGAGTTTTACAACTAAACTTGCTTCAGAAAAAGGATACTAAAGAATAAATCCCAATTTCTCATTTGTAACACTGAGAAATTGGGATTATTAATACTGTCATATTCTTAACGTTGTTAATCGTAAATATTTTAGTTCAGTTACACTTAAAAAAACTTAACGCGTTGCTTTCACTTGTTTTAAGGGGAACCCTCGAAATGACTGTTTCAACTGTAAATACACTTCCATTTCTCTCGTGAATTGGAAAAGTGCCGCTCTCGTTTCAAATTCATCTCGTGATTTTGGCATAGGCATTTCTTCAAACTCCAACTTCATATCGTATAATTTTGTCAAATAAAGAATCGCTGTATTTCCTGAATGAATATGATCACTCAATTCTTCAACAAACCCAGCGATCATTTCACGTTGTTCAACTGTTGTTGATAAAGAAGAGATAAGTGGCAGCATACGTTCAATTAACTCAAACTGACTTTGTCTCATTGTAAAATAGAGATAATAGTGATTTTCATTTCTCATAAAGTGATTTTCTACGTCTTGATATGCAAGTGTTTTAGCCTCTTTTATGAGCTTTTCTATATGAGTAATTTCAATTCCATCCCACCCACTGTCTCCTTCACGTAAAAAATGGGCCATATGAAGAAAAATCCGTCGGAAATTTTCCTCAATCTCCACTTGAAATTGGACAAGCTTCGATTCAACACTAGGCATATACACATTCATTACAAGTGCAATCCCAACGCCAATGATTATAATAGCTAGTTCATTAAATGCAGAACTTACGGTAATCTCTTGTGCAATAAAAATATGTAACACGATAACACTGCTCGTAACGATGCCTTCTTTAACGTTTAACATCACAGTTGTGGGGATAAATAAAAGAAGAAGAAGGCCTATTACAAAGGGGGAGTAACCAATTCCTTCAAAGAAAACAAATGAAAAACCAATTGCAATTAAACAAGCAACCAATCGACTCCACGATACGCGAACAGACTTGCGCTTCGTGTTTTGAATACAGAGAATCGTAATGATCCCTGCCGATGCATAATTATCTAGACCAATTGCTTGAGCCAAAATAATCGCGATAGCAGTTCCAACAGCGGTTTTTAATGTTCGATAACCAATTCGAAACATTTCATAATTCCCTTCAATAAATAAATTTAATGCAAAAGAAAGATGATCACTTGATCACCTTTCTTTATCAGAATACTACTATTAAAGCACCTTTTGCAAGAAATCCTGGGCTCGCTGACTTGTCGGGGATGCAAAGAATTCAGCTGGGACAGCTTCTTCGACCAACATTCCTTCATCCATGAAAATCACTCGATCCGCTACTTCACGTGCAAACCCCATCTCATGAGTCACAATCATCATTGTCATGCCTGTTTGAGCTAATGATTTCATCACATCCAACACTTCTTTAACCATTTCAGGATCTAAAGCCGAAGTTGGTTCGTCAAAAAGCATAATTTTTGGTTCCATGGCTAATGCACGTGCAATGGCTACACGCTGTTTCTGACCACCGGATAAACGATTTGGATATTCATCTGCTTTTTCACCCAATCCAACTTTTATTAAAAGGTCCATGCCAAGTTTATTCGCTGGTGCTTGTTTAACCCCTTTTACTTTCATCGGTGCATACGTTACATTATCAAGTGTTGTCATGTGAGGAAACAAATGAAAATGTTGAAACACCATTCCTACTTCTGAACGAAGCTTTAATGGATTATATTTCACTCCTGTAATATCATCAGATCCGATATGAATTGTTCCTGACGTGGGTTGTTCTAATAAATTTAAACAACGGAGAAATGTTGATTTACCAGAACCAGATGGTCCGATAACTACCACAACTTCTCCTTCGTTTATTGTTGCATTTATCTCTTTTAACACTTCAATATTTCCAAATGATTTTGATAACCCTGTTACATTAATCACTTTTTTTCATTCTCCCTTCAACCCATTTCCCTGCCATTGTTAATACAAGTACCATACAATAATAAATGAGTCCTGCAAATAACAGCGGTTCTAAGAAAGTAAACTTATCACTGCCGACGATGTAAGCACGTCTCATTATATCTGTTACCCCAATCACAGTTACAATCGCTGATTCTTTTGTTAGAGTAATAAATTCATTCATCAATGCGGGTAATATATTTTTCATCGCTTGTGGCAAAATGACGTCTTTCATCATTTTATTATAAGGCACACCTAGCGCCATTGCAGCTTCCCGTTGCCCTTTATCTACAGCTTGGATACCTGCACGAATAATTTCAGAAATGTACGCTGCAGAATTTAAAGCAAATGATAAAATAGCAGCTGTATATGGTTCAACTTGTACCCCAAAAAGTTGAGGAGAAGCATAATAGATGATCATTAGTTGTAAAACAAGTGGCGTTCCACGGAAAATCGAGGTGTACGCATCTGCAAGCCATCTTAATAGTTTCATTCTCCCAATTTTTAAAAATGATAACACAATACCAATGATGAATCCTAAAACACCTGCTATTAGCACAATTTTTAGTGTAACCCATATCCCTTGTAAAATATAAGGCATCGAAGGGATGATTTGTTGAAAATCCATATGTTCCTCCTCCTGTAGAAATAAAGAAAGAGTGCTCGTCAATGGCTGGTGCCAATCACACATGCACTCCTTCTACATTTACTCATTTATTCTGTTTGATCATTGTCAAACCATTTCTTTGCTAGTTCATCAATCTCTCCTGATTCTTTGAGTTCCTCGAGAACTTCATCAAATTGCTTTGTCCATTCGCTTTCTTTTGGAAAAGCAATGGCAGATCCTGCTTCTTGTTCTTCTACCTCGATGACTTCACCTCGAAGTTCATCATCTCCTTGTAAATACCCTTCAGCCACTATATTTTCTACAATAATCGCATCAAATCGTTCGTTTGCTACATCCTGCATTAATTCAGGAATTCGGTTACGTGTTTCAACGGTCAGATGCATTTCCTTACCTAGATCATCTGCAAATTCTTGTTGTATCGATCCAAGCTGAACACCAACTGTTTTTCCTTCCAAATCCTCAACGGTCGAAATATCGCTTCCATCTAGTGAAATGAGTAAGTCTTTCGCAACGTAATAAACGTCTGTAAATTCAACATTTTCCTTGCGTTCTTCCGTAGGCGTCATCGCAGACATAACGAAATCTACCTGACCATTAGATAAAGCTGTTACAAGACCACTAAAATCCATGTCTTGTATTTTAATATCGAAACCTAACTCATCAGCAATTAAATTCGCCAAGTCTACATCATATCCAATGATTTCATCACCTACTGCTGTATCGACATATTCAAACGGTTTGTAATCAGCCGATGTCCCCATTGTTAGCGTAGGTTTATATCCATCAGATTCTTGCCCTTCATCTGATACTCCACAAGCTGCAAGAACCATTGATGTTGCTACCGTCATCGTTAAAAGTGTTTTCTTCATTTTCATTCCTCCAAATTATTTTTGTATTTTAATACATATTTATGAATATTTATTATTATTGTATTCTATCATTCTCTTAAAAATATGCAATACCTTTTTGCTAAATGAATAAATATAAAATTTTCTGACAATATAACCATAGACATAAAAGAAAGAAAAACAAAAAAACTGAACGCATGCCAATGCATGCGTTCAGTTTAAAAACACTGATTATTTAAGTTTATATTTCGGAGAGTTAAGATTTCTCTCATCCCTTTAGGTTATCAAACGGCCTGTCTAAAGAAAACCTCAAAGATAAAGGTTATACCTCTTCGCAGTGAACTTCAAATAGTCCTTGAAGGTTTGTGATCACTGACATTGGATCGTGTCCTTCGATTTCATGGCGTTCTACCATTGATAGGACCTTGCCATCTTTTAATAGTGCAAAAGAGGGTGATGATGGTGGATAGCCTTCGAAATAGCTACGCGCTTTTGCTGTTGCTTCTTTATCCTGTCCTGCAAAAACCGTTACTAAGCGATCTGGTCGTTTATCATAATGAATAGAATGAGCAGCAGCTGGACGTGCAATGCCTCCAGCACAACCACAAACCGAATTTACCATAACAAGCGTGGTCCCTTTTTCTTGAAGCGTACTTTCTACTTCTTCAGGTGTGCGAAGTTGCTGATATCCTGCTGTCTCAATTTCTTCTCGTGCTTGACGAACAACATCATTCATAAAAATATTAAAGTCCATACTCATTAGACGTCTCCCCTTTTGGTGGTAATATGTATTTTAATAATAGTTCAAGTCGAACATTGAATCAACTTATTTAGATTTTCGTTTGATTAAACGATTACTTTTTGATAACAATGGATATACTATTATTGATTCTAGTTTTTACCCCTAACTCCCTAGATGGTTGGATGGTTTCTCCCCCGAGACCATCCTTTTTTATGGTGTAAATAGCGTTTCAACCGCCTCTGCTGGTGAAACCTCTCCAACAATCACACCCTCTTTTAAGCGACGTAATTCCTCTTTGCGACCATCTATGTTCATAAACTCATCGAACAACCGATCGTGAATCATTTGCTTCATCCAATCGAGAGACTGAGATTTACGGCGATCTTCCATCACACCACTTTCTGATATTTCTTCAATAAACCGCTCAATCAATTCCCAGATCTCAACAATCCCCTCGCCTTTAATTGCAGAACACGTAATAGCTTTTGTTTGCCAACCTTTTGTTGCGGGCTGTAGGTAATGTAAAAGTTGACGGTACTCATTTCGTGCTTTTGTAGCACGGACTTTATTGTCTCCGTCTGCCTTATTGATCACAATAGCATCCACGAGTTCCATGATTCCTTTTTTCATGCCCTGTAGTTCATCACCACCACCAGTTAAGGCAAGTAATAAGAAGAAGTCAACCATTCCACGGACCATGACTTCACTCTGTCCAACACCTACTGTTTCAACTAAAATAATGTCATAGCTAGCTGCTTCACACAGGAGTATCGTTTCACGTGTCATTCTGTGTACACCACCAAGAGTTCCTGCTGTTGGACTCGGACGAATAAAGACATTTTGATGATGCGAAAGTTCTTCCATTCTCGTCTTGTCTCCTAAAATACTTCCTCCGGATAACGAAGAACTAGGGTCGATGGCTAACACAGCGATTTTATGATCTTCTTGAACGAGTTTTTTACCAAACGCTTCTATCCATGTACTTTTACCCGCTCCTGGAACACCTGTTATTCCTATACGAATACTTTTTCCTGTGTTTGGTAACAGGAGTTGAATAAGCTGTGCTGCTTTCTTTCTGTGTTTATTCGCTCTACTTTCAACAAGTGTGATTCCACTTGCTAATGCTTTGCGATCGCCATTAATGATCGACTGAGCAAGCTCTTCAATAGACCACTCATCATTGTCTATTTTCTTAAACACTCTCTTTTTTAAGCGCTTCTGTTGTGAAGAATGATTGATGTCAGACATCCTGCTCCACTTCCTCATACCCTAGTCGGCGATAAATCTCTACAATGACTTTTTCCGCAGCAACAGGAATGACTGTTCCAGGTCCAAAAATCGCAGTTGCTCCATTTTCTAAAAGGAATGGATAATCTTGAGCAGGGATCACACCGCCTATGACAACAATAATTTCTTCTTTACCCCATTTTTTAAGTTCTTTTATAAGAGCTGGTAGTAAGGTTTTATGTCCAGCTGCGAGTGAACTCACACCAATCACATGTACATCATTTTCAATCGCTTGTAATGCTGTTTCCTCGGGGGTTTGGAATAATGGACCAATATCAACATCAAATCCTAAATCTGCAAATGCTGTAGCGATTACTTTCGCCCCGCGGTCGTGTCCATCTTGTCCCATTTTGGCAATTAAGATTCGCGGTCGTCTTCCTTCAGCTTCTAAAAATTCTTCTGACATTTCTCTCACATAATCAATGTCTTCTGCATTCGAGAACGATTGGCTATAAACCCCGCTTACAGAACGAATAATTGCGCGGTGGCGGCCATGTACCTTTTCGATAGCTGTTGAGATTTCACCTAGAGTCGCTCGAACTCGTGCTGCCTCAATAGCCAGAGCCAACAAGTTTCCTTCACCTGATTCAACTCCACGCGTAATACCATCTAGTTTTTCTTTTACTTCATCTTCGTTTCGATTTTCTCTTACTTGTTCAAGTCGAGCAATCTGACTTTTTCTTACGGCTTCATTATCAATCGATAAAATATCCATTGAATCCTCTTTATCAAGTCGATATTGATTAACACCAATAATAACTTCTTTCCCTGAATCAATTTTCGCTTGGCGTTTAGCTGCTGCTTCTTCAATTTTCATTTTCGGTAAACCGGTTTCAATTGCTTTTGTCATGCCGCCAAGTGATTCAATTTCCTCCATGTGTTTCCACGCTTTTGTCATGAGCTGATCAGTCAGTGTCTCAACATAATACGAACCTCCCCATGGATCAATCACATCGGTTATCCCAGTCTCCTCTTGTAAGAAGAGCTGTGTGTTACGTGCAATTCGTGCAGAGAAATCCGTTGGTAGTGCAATCGCTTCATCCAATGCATTGGTGTGAAGTGATTGCGTATGCCCCATCGCCGCAGCATGTGCCTCAACAAGTGTACGCATGACGTTATTAAATGGATCCTGCTCAGTCAATGACCAACCTGATGTTTGCGAATGCGTCCTTAGTGCAAGCGATTTATTATTTTTCGGCTCAAAATCAGACATAAGTGTCGCCCACATGCGTCTCGCAGCCCTCATTTTCGCGACTTCCATAAAGTAATTCATACCAATTCCCCAGAAAAATGACAACCGAGGTGCAAATTGATCAATCTCAATCCCTGCACTCAATCCCGTCCTAACATATTCAAGTCCATCTGCTAGCGTATAAGCAAGCTCTAAATCTGCAGGTGCACCTGCTTCTTGCATATGGTAGCCTGAAATACTAATTGAATTAAATTTCGGCATTTCTTTAGCTGTAAATGAAAAAATATCAGCAATAACCTTCATTGATACTTCTGGAGGGTAAATGTATGTGTTACGCACCATGTATTCTTTTAAAATATCATTTTGAATCGTTCCAGATAGCTTGTCAGGTGAAACACCTTGTTCTTCTGCCGCAACGATATAAAACGCCATAATAGGCAATACAGCACCATTCATCGTCATTGAAACGGACATTTGATCAAGCGGAATACCATCAAACAAAATTTTCATATCTTCAACCGAATCAATCGCCACGCCCGCTTTTCCAACATCTCCTGTAACGCGAGCATGGTCTGAGTCATAGCCTCGATGCGTCGCTAAATCAAACGCCACCGACAACCCTTTTTGACCCATTTCCAAGTTTCTTCTATAAAATGCATTACTTTCTTCAGCTGTTGAAAATCCTGCATACTGCCTCACCGTCCATGGCCTACTTACATACATACTAGGGTACGGTCCCCGCGTGTATGGAGCGAATCCTGGAAGGTCATCCATATGTTCAAAAGAATGAATGTCTTCTTTTTTGTATGCAGTACTCACCGGAATTTCTTCATTCGTTTCGATCGTTGCATTTTTAGGTGTATAATTTTGTTTTAACTTTGACCATTCAAAAGGGCTCTGTTTAAACGACGGTTTCACTTGAATTCACCTCTTCTAGTTGTTTTAGCAAGTCGACTAAAAATAAAATCATGTCTTTCCCTTCATAAACAGTTCCTGCTAGACCTGCATCTGTCCATGCAATAAATTGATCTTTTTTCGGTTTCCCCGCAAGATAAAGGTGTTGATTCTGTGCTTTTGTTGATAACAATCCTTGGACAGATTGCTCATACGCTTGATTCGTTCCACAAACAATTTGAACAGGCGATGTTCCTAATTGATTGGTAATCTTTGATTTCAAACCTACTGTACTTAATAAACCTTGGATAAAATCCGCTCTTGGCTTGTATTCTTTTAAAAGTCCAAGGCAAATGAGCTCTATGACGGGTAGAGAATGACTAGCTTGCTTATGTTGTACTTTGGCGACTAGCTGTTCCCACTCCTGTCCTATAGTACGTCTAACCAACGGCGGGATCGCGGAAGAAAGATTAGACTCATCTTGCCCTTCTATATCGATTTTTTCATATGGAGCATAGCGATTTGTTCCAACAAGCGTTGTTTTACGGGTTGCGCTATCTTGCTTGCGAAGCGTCCAAATTTGATCGATTTCTTGTTGAAGCCAACCTTTTGTAAGCGCCTCCTGCACTCCACCTTGTTCTTCTATCTGAAGGAAATAGGACCATGCTTGTTCAGAAAGTTGTTTTGTTAGCGATTCAATGTAAAAAGAACCGCCACCTGGGTCCGATAATCCCTTTAAAAATACTTCTTCTTTTAAAATAAGTTGAAGATTACGAGCGATACGGGTAGATAGTGCTAAAGGTTTTTCATATGTAGCATTGAATGGTTCGACATGCTGGTAATTTACGCCACCAAGCGCGGCAGCAAATGCTTCGTTTCCACTTCTCAAAATATTGACATGTGGATCCTGAACGGTTTTATTCAACGGTGAGCTTTCACTTCCCACTGAGACAGGATGATCTACAACACCATAACAGCCAATAAAATGAGTCCATAATGCACGAAAAGCTCGCAACTTAGCAATCTCTAAAAAGAACGTTGATCCCGTTGCAAATTGAATGTGCATACGGCGAACAATCTCTTCCACTTTCCAACCTTTCTGAGTAAGATGATTGATGATCCAAGCAGCTTCAGCAAGTGCACTAGCCAACTCTTGAACCGCATTAGCCCCAGATTGGTGGTACGGAACAGTTGAAATAACGATTGATTTAACATCTGGTTGAGCAAGAGAAAACTCGTTTAACTGAATCACCCATTGTGAAAGTTTTTCTTCATTTAAAAATTGTCCTTTTAATGCTTCTTGTGAAATAAAATCATAGCCAAATACCCCTTTTACTTGATGGTTCTCTTTTAACTCAACAAGTAATGGGCACCATTTTTCAAGCATTCTTTCGTCATTGATAAAAATATGAGGAGATTCTTGGAGAGAAAGTAATTGATCCAATTCATCTTTTGACCATGTAGTAGTGTCTCCTGTATTTTTAAGAGCGATTACATCAGAACCTTTTGACAGCTCTTCTTCCACTCTCTTTTGAATAATAGAGGTGGTATCAGCTGTCACTTGCTGAGCAACATACCAGCTATCACTTTTACTCCACCACCTTGATGGATGGTTATCAGGTGTTGTTGGTTGCTGTGTATATAAAGGCTGCAAAGTCAGCCCTTCATAAGTATTTGTATGTAAATCTTGAAATGAACATCCTTTTAGAGATGATTCAACTAACGTTTGCCACTGTTTGATCGTATACGATTCAAAAGCATACTTTTTTTCTCTCATGTTGTTGCTGCTAAATGCAGCTTCCCTCCCCAATAGTGTAATCGCTTTCAATTCTATTACTCTCATTTTAGTACAAAGAGCTTAGTGATGGAAGTCATTCAGTTAATTTAGAAGGTTCTACGCAAAGCGTGAAGTGAAATCATCATAGAAAAAATGCGGAGGGGATGTTTGTAAAGTTTGATCAAAAACACCTCACAAAACCAAATATTATGATTAATAAAAAGAATCCATTTTGAAAAAAATTGATCAAAAGTATAATAAAGGGGTACAACGGTGCAACTTTTTTATAAACGGTTAATCTTTATTTCAAATCAACAATTTGTATATTTATCTTCTATTTCCCTTCGTGTATGCTTCGTTTGCTTCTTCAAAACTTACACCAAACTCATCAGCACTTCTTGTGTTACTTCGTCCTCGTCCTTCAATTCTCCAGGCTCTACATCATAAAAAATATCAATCCAACGGAAATACATGTCTAATTGTTCAGCACTCGGATAATCTTCTTCTGCTTTCGGTAGATCGATATTCATTACCGGTCCATATTTATAGTTATATTCATGATCTGAATAGTCACCTGCATTTATGTTCAGAGCATCTTCATGTGAATTCATTCACAAAAATACTAATTATCATTACTTTAAACGACCGTATTCCAGAAACAATTGTTCATTGATCATCGGCTGCACTTGTTGTGAAAAGAATCGATAAATTAATTTACCTTCTATTTTTACTTTTGAATTGCTATTTAACATTTTTCTAGACTTTTCTTAATACAATTCTTTTAGAGGTGATGATATTGGCAAGAGTAAAATATACTGACAGTGACATTGCTTTAGTGGCAAGGATGATGAGGGCAGAAGCCGAAGGTGAAGGGCGACTAGGCATGCTTATGGTTGGTAATGTAATTGTAAATCGACTAAAAGCAAATTGTTTAGATTTTGATGCTTTAAGATCAATATCGGATGTGATCTATCAAGTACAAGGAGGAAATTATTCTTTTGAAGCAGTACAAAAAGGGAATGTTTTTTATAACAGAGCAAGAGGTGTAGAAAAAAAATTAGCCAAACAAACCTTAGACTATTGGAGGGAGCATCCTTCCAAGTATGCTCTTTGGTATTTTAATCCTTATGGTGAATGTCCACCTACATGGTACGATCAACCATTTACAGGACAATATAAACAACATTGTTATTATGAACCACAGGCTAATACATGCGAAGGTGCTTATAGGTGGTAGAAGAAACCCACACACATGAAGTGAACCCAAAAAGTGAGACACTTTAATGCAGGAAAAAACGAGCCTCTAGAATCCCTTCTAGGGCTCGTTTCGCATGGAGGGTGATATTTTTGACCCCCTACATTGTGCTACACATTCTTTCATGTGTTTTCCTCAATAAGTATCGATTATCATTTTGATCTTTTAAAATTTTAATTGTATACTTGCTAGATTTTTTAGATCGTATCAAAATTGATACAGTCTTTTTTTTGGTTCTGGTGCAAACACATTGGTTTAAGGGGTACCGCCAACATTTTAACGGCAACTGAGATGGCTTCTTGATGGGTTTGCTTTTCATCAAAAACAAACCCATCAAGCCGTACATGCGAAAATCATTCTGTAAAAAAATCGTAGAGGAAGAAGGAATTTGAAAAAAAGACGCAAACGATTTCCGTTGTTGTATACTTCTATTGCAAGTCAACTTGTTTAAAATGTTTAGGGGGATTCAGTATGGGAAAATTAGTAATGAAAATGTTTTTAATCACTCTATTAGTATTTAGCATGTACGTTCCTTCGGGTGCTTCTGCTGAAACAGATGAGACTAACGATGACAATGGAATGACTATTTCAAAGTAATTATGCTTCTTCAACTGCATCTAATTCAGTATCGCCGTCTTTTCTTGAGATATCATTAGACAATGTACGGTTCCAACCTGTCATGACCGAGAAAAGCAGTACAGCCAACATAGCCCACGAATATGGATTTAAGAATGATGATAGTATACTCGGTAGTGCAATATTCCAAGTTTGAGCAGTAGTAGTCAAAGTACTGTACCATACGATGACAGCTAGATTCCAAGGGATCATAAAAAACACAACAGCCATCATGCATTCCATAACGTTTGCTCTTCGCTCCGGAGATAATCTAAATCGCTTGCCAAAAGGGTTAACAAACGTAGTACCTATCACTAATAAAAGAGGTGGACTTGCCGAAATGAGAACGGAGCCAATTCCTGCAACTGACATAATCGATAGCTCCGCTTGACGGTGTGACTTAATTTTCCTTTTTTGAACCCATTTAAGAAAGGCATTCATCACTCCACTTTCAATCATCACTTGAGTAATAGCTAGAACAAATAATGCAAAGACAATCATCCCTGTCACACTAGAAATACCTTCTTGTATCAATCCGGTACTATCTCCTGGGTTTTCTGGAATACTAAAAACGCTACCAAAATTTAAATTCCCGTTTAGTAAACCTAGGATAATTGCAGAAATATTTCCGTAAATAAGTGCTTCAACGACATGTCTCTTTGCCAATGCAGCAATGATAACGATCGCCAAACTAATTAACATAAAGAGGCCTTTAGGATCTAAATTAGCCGCTTCCATTTCCGGTAGCTCAGCCACAGTGCCCCCTCCCCCAACAAAAAACAGGACGATGATCGCTAAAATGCTTGCTGACATAGCAAGTGGAAAGCGACTTCGTACAACCCCATTCAATGTTGCCTCCTGTGAGTATGCAGACGCAATGGTCGTATCGGAAACGGGTGCAATATTATCGCCAAAAACTCCACCACCTAAGATGGCTACTGCGAGCATCGTTGGATCAGCGCCTAGTAACACACCAGCCGGGTAGAGAACTGGCAGTAAAGCTAAGTATGTTCCGTTTGAAGTCCCTGTCCCAGCGGAAAATACCATGGCTAAGAAAAAGGCAAGTACAGTGAATACAGATCCTTGAGCACCTGTTGTTAAACCGAACCATAGGATCCCATCAACCAAACCTGCAGCCTGAACAATTTGCCCGTAAACGGCTGCAAATATCCATGCCACAACAATGACAATCCCATTTTTCTGAGACATGCCTTTCATAAACGCACTAATATAATGATTCTTATTTTTGGCAAGCAGTAAACCTACTGATAAAGCAACGAAACCACCCGTCCAAAAAGCTTGTGTACCACCTCTTTGAGCAATGGATAATGCAACCAAGAAACCAATTAAAATGATTAGAGGGATTAAACCACCAAATAGTCCTCCATACATTTCAAGTCTTTTTTCTTTTTTCAATACCTTATCCCCTTCCCTAGGTGAGTTCGCTTTCAAAAAATATTAATCATTTCCTTTGTATTATGAATGAAACTTTTAGAGCCTTTGTGCCTTAAGGTTTTAAGGGATGAACAAAGGAATTCTCCTCATAATGTCGAAATAAGTTAGTCTGGTTCATCCCAAACATCCACAGATGGTATTACATCGGTGGTGTCCAATCTAACCATTATCGAATGACCCTTACTACGATTCTATCTATTCTTATGTGTTTAATCGGAATTATTATGACAATTATATCTAAAGAAGAAGTAAAGTCAATATCTGTTTTTAATGGGGTTTCTTCGTACCATACAATGAGGTGTGTTTTAAGCGGATTCTAGTAGGGTAATTATAAGAATGTTTACCTTTGAAAATTTAACAGGAGATTTTCTTCGAAATGCATTTTTTATTTCACGGAAGTTTTGTGAGAATCCAACAGCTATTGTAAAACAATTAAAAAAGCTAGGTGCCGTTTGGGTACCTAGCTTTTTTATGATTAATAAACAGAAGTGTTTTCTTTAGAAATCGTTTCAAGAATTTCTTTTACACGCTGAAGGAATCGGCCACACACAAGTCCGTCCAGAACGCGGTGATCAAGTGATAGGCATAGGTTAACCATATCTCGCACACCAATCATACCGTGGTCCATAACGACTGGGCGTTTTACAATCGATTCTACTTGTAAGATTGCCGCTTGAGGGTGGTTAATGATCCCCATTGATTGGACAGATCCAAAAGAACCTGTGTTGTTCACGGTAAATGTACCACCCTGCATTTCATCTGACTTTAACTTACCTGCACGTACTTTTTGTGCAAGCTCATTGATTTCACGACCAATGCCTTTAATGGTTTTTTCATCAGCATGCTTGATTACAGGAACAAACAATGCATCATCTGTTGCCACTGCAATCGAGATATTGATGTCTTTCTTTTGAATGATTTTATCGCCAGCCCACATAGAGTTCATTTGCGGGAATTCTTTTAGCGCTTGAGCGATTGCTTTTACGAAGAAAGCGAAATACGTAAGGTTAAAACCTTCTTTTTGCTTAAATTCGCCTTTCATCGCATCACGGAATGCCACAAGATTGGTTACATCCACTTCCATCATCGTCCATGCATGAGGAGCTTCATGCTTACTTTTAAGCATGTTTGCAGCGATCGTTTTTCGAACACCCGTTACTGGAATTTCGATATCACCAGGAGCTGATTGACCCTGAGTGGCTTGACTTGGAGCTTTTGTAGCAGGAGCTGAAGTCAGAGCTGATTGATGAACTACTTCCTTCTCAGGTGCAGCTTGTGATTTCTCATCCCCAGCTTTAGGAATATCCCCACTATCGATTAGCTGTTGAAGATCTTTACGTGTAATACGTCCTTCTTTACCAGAGCCAGAAACTTGTGTTAAGTCAATATCATGCTCTTGTGAAAGACGTAAAACAGCTGGCGAATAACGAACTTTTGATCCGCTAGTCTCTTTTTTGTCTTGCTTAGGTTTTGCTTGAGTATTAGATGCAGGTGCTTGAGAATCTTTTTTTGTCTCTTCTTTTTTCTCTTCAGCAGGTGCCTCCTCAGATCCGCCGCCTTCAACGTTAATCGTACAGATAACTTCACCGACGTCAAGCGTGTCACCTTCTTGTCCTATAAGCTTTTTCATGACGCCTGTAAAAGAAGATGGAACCTCTGCATTTACTTTGTCTGTATTTACTTCGGCAATCGGATCGTACTTATTCACGTGGTCTCCAGGTGCAACCAGCCATTTTTCAATTGTTCCTTCTGTTACTGATTCACCAAGTTGTGGCATGGTCATTTGTTCAATACTCAAGGGAACGCCCTCCTTTATTTTCGAATTAATATTCAGCCAATTCCTTCATTGCTTTTTCTACTTTATCAGGGTTTACCATGAAATGTTTTTCCATTGTTGGTGCGTATGGCATTGCAGGTATATCAGGTCCTGCTAGACGCATGATTGGTGCATCAAGATCAAATAAGCAGTTCTCAGCAATGATAGCTGCTACTTCACCCATAACGCTTCCTTCTTTTGTATCTTCCGTTAATAGAAGAACTTTACCCGTTTTCGAAGCTGCTTCGATAATTGCTTCTTTATCTAAAGGATAAATGGTACGCAAATCAAGTACGTGTACACTGAAACCATCTTGTTCCAAACGTTCTGCAGCTTGAAGAGCAAAATGAACACACAATCCGTATGTAATGACGGTAATGTCTTCTCCTTCACGTTTTACGTCAGCTTTCCCGATTTCTAACGTGTAGTCGTCTTCAGGAACTTCACCTTTGATCAGACGGTACGCACGCTTATGTTCGAAAAACAACACAGGATCGTCATCACGGACTGCCGCTTTCAACAACCCTTTTACATCATAAGGAGTTGAAGGGATAACGATTTTAAGGCCAGGTTGGTTCGCGAAAATCGCCTCTACTGATTGCGAGTGATACAATGCGCCGTGAACGCCTCCACCATAAGGAGCACGGATAACCATAGGACAGCTCCAATCGTTGTTTGATCGGTAACGAATTTTTGCAGCTTCCGAAATAATTTGGTTGACCGCTGGCATAATGAAATCAGCGAATTGCATCTCTGCAATTGGTCGCATCCCATACATTGCAGCACCGATCCCAACCCCTGCGATTGCCGATTCAGCAAGAGGTGTATCCATGACACGATCTTCCCCAAATTGATCGTAAAGACCATTTGTCGCTTTAAAAACGCCACCTTTTTTCCCTACATCTTCTCCGAGAACAAACACACGCTCGTCCCGTTCCATTTCTTCCTTCATAGCTAATGTAACAGCATCAATATATGACATTACTGGCATCGGTTTGTTCCCCCTTAATTTTCTTCTGCGTAAACATATTTTAAGGCTGATTCTGCATCAGCATATGGTGCATTTTCAGCGTATTCAGTTGCTTCGTTGACTTCTTTCATAATGCGATCATTGATTGCTTTTTCAATCTCGTCATCCATCACTCTTGTTTCTTTCAAATAAGCACCAAATGTAATGATTGGATCAATTGACTTCGCTTCTGCTACTTCGTCAGGTGAACGGTATGCA
Organism: Jeotgalibacillus marinus; assembly: GCF_040801915.1. Lineage (NCBI taxonomy): Bacteria > Bacillati > Bacillota > Bacilli > Caryophanales > Caryophanaceae > Jeotgalibacillus > Jeotgalibacillus marinus. The sequence continues at coordinate 179,874 of NZ_JBFMIA010000001.1, forward strand.
CGGTCATCATCATCTGACGAGTGAGCTGTTAAACGATATGAAACCGTTTCAACTAACGTTGGACCTTCTCCACGACGTGCACGATCTGCGGCTTCTTTCACTACACGATATACTTCAAGTGGATCGTTTCCATCAACCGTCACACCAGGCATACCATAACCGATTGCACGATCTGATACATTTTTACATGCCAGTTGCTTTTCGATTGGAACAGAGATCGCATATTTATTGTTTTCACACATGAAAATAACTGGCAGCTTATGTACTCCAGCAAAGTTCGCACCTTCGTGGAAATCACCTTGGTTCGATGATCCTTCTCCAAATGTTACGAATGTCACTAAATCTTTTTTCTCCATTTTCCCAGCAAGAGCTAGACCCACTGCGTGTGGAACTTGCGTCGTTACAGGAGATGAACCTGTTACAATACGGTTTTTCTTTTGACCAAAGTGTCCAGGCATTTGACGTCCACCTGAGTTCGGGTCCTCTGCTTTTGCAAAACCTGAAAGCATCAGCTCTTTTGCTGTCATGCCGAAATGCAAAACAACACCCATATCACGGTAGTAAGGAAGCGCATAATCTTTCTCCGTGTTAAGCGCATAGGACGCGCCTACTTGTGCAGCTTCTTGTCCTTGACATGAAATAACGAATGGAATTTTACCTGAGCGGTTAAGAAGCCACATGCGTTCATCAATTCTGCGAGCTAAAAGCATCGTTTCATAAATTTCAAGAACTTGTTCATTTGACAAGCCAAGTTCTTCGTGTCGATTGTTACTCAATGTGAGTACCTCCTTTAATAGATAGAAAATTAAGAGTGAATAGCATTTCCGTCAACAGCAAGAGCTGCTTCTCCAATAGCTTCGCTTAAGGTTGGGTGTGGGTGAATGGTTTGCCCAACTTCCCATGGTGTTGCGTCTAATACGCGAGCAAGTCCTGCTTCAGAAATCATATCAGTAACATGAGGACCGATCATGTGTACACCGAGCAAGTCGTTTGTTTTTACGTCAGCGATCATCTTAACAAATCCGTCTGATTCACCAAATACTAGAGCTTTTCCGATCGCTTTAAATGGGAACTTACCAATCTTCACATCAAACCCGTGATCTTTTGCTTCTTGTTCTGTTAATCCAACACTTGCTGCTTCAGGGCTTGAGTATATGCACTTAGAAACGAGCGAGTAATCAATAGGAGTCACTTCACGGTTCGCGATATGCTCCACTGCATGAATTCCTTCATGAGAAGCAACGTGTGCAAGCTGTAAGCCACCAATCACATCACCAATCGCATAAATATGAGATTCTTTCGTTTGAAGCATTTTATTTACTTGAATAAAACCTTTTTCAACTTGTATGTCTGTATTTTCAATACCAATACCTTCAACGTTCGCTTGGCGTCCAACGGATACAAGAATCTTCTCAGCAGTGTAAGTTTCTTTCTTGTCCTTTACGTCTGCTTGAATGGACACATCACTATCGCCTTTCGTTACACTTGCTGCATCCACTTTGGCACCTGTGATAATATTGATGCCTTTTTTCTTAAGAAGCTTTTGCATTTCTTTTGACACATCATGATCTTCTGTTGGAATGATTCGGTCAGCATATTCTAATACTGTTACATCCACTCCAAAGTCAGACAGCATGGAAGCCCATTCGATACCGATCACACCACCGCCAACAATTATAATCGATTTAGGTAAGTTTTCTAGCTCAAGCGTTTCATCAGAGCTTAAAACTTTTTCACCATCAATTTCTAGTCCCGGAAGTGAGCGTGGACGAGAACCTGTTGCAACGATCACATTTTTAGGGATAAGCATTTCGTTTTCTGACCCATCAGTCATTTCAACAGAGATCGTACCAGGCATAGGTGAGAAGATTGAGGGTCCTAAAATACGTCCAAAGCCATCATACACATCAATTTTCCCTTGCTTCATTAAATGTTGAACACCTTTATGAAGTTGATCCACGATCGATTGTTTGCGTTCCTGCACTTTTGTAAAATCAAGTGACACGTCGTTTGTGATGACACCAAATTCTCCTGCATTTTTAGCAGTTGAGAAAACTTCTGCGCTACGTAAAAGAGCTTTACTTGGAATGCAACCTCTATGAAGGCACGTTCCGCCAATTTTACCTTTTTCAACGATTGCAGTGTTAAGGCCTAGCTGTGATGCTCGAATTGCAGCTACATAGCCGCCTGTTCCTCCACCTAAAATAACAAGATCATACTCTCTAGACATGATTGTACCCCCTACTTATTTACTAACTGCACTTTTCACATTTGGATACACTTTTGCTTGCTCTTCATTACGCAATACACGTAGTGCCCCTTCTGCTAATGCTTGAAGTTCATTTTCACCTGGCTGAACAATAACATCAGCAATCCAGTCAATGCGTTCAGAAATCGCATTCACAAACCCTTTGCCGTATGCTAATCCACCAGTTAGAATGATGCCATCTACTTTGCCCGCTACGACTACACTAGCAGCACCAATTTCTTTAGCTACTTGGTAGGCCATTGCATTGTACACTTTTTTGGCTTCTTCATTTCCAGCATCAATCATTTTTTCAACTTGTACAGCATCGTTTGTTCCAAGGTATCCGACTAAACCACCTTGCCCCACAAGTTTTTTCATTATTTCGCCTCGGTAATACTTACCTGAGAAACACAGTTCAACAAGGTCTCCAGCTGGAACTGTTCCCGCTCTCTCAGGACTAAATGGTCCATCCCCGTGCAGTCCGTTATTTACATCAATCACGCGGCCACCCTTATGAACGCCAACAGTGATACCGCCACCCATGTGTGTCACAAGAAATGTGCATTCTTCATATTTCTTGCCAAGCTCTTTTGCTACTCGACGCGCCACCGCTTTTTGATTTAATGCATGGAAAATACTTTTTCTCTCAATCGATGAAAAGCCAGAGATTCTTGCCACATCATCCAATTCATCCACAACAACAGGGTCCACTATATAAGATGGAATGTTTAATCCTGTCGCAATTTCATAGGCAATGATTCCACCTAAATTAGAAGCGTGTTGGCCTAAATAACCTTCTTTTAAATCTTTGAGCATTTCATCATTTACTGAATACGTTCCACCTTCGATTGGACGGAGAAGTCCTCCCCTTCCACATATAGCACTTAATTTTGAAATGTTAAACCCTTCTTCATCAAGTGCCTCTAGTATGGTTCGTTTTCTAAAATCATATTGATCAATAATGTTAGAATACTGCTCAATTTCAGCAGATTCGTGGCGAATGGTTTTCTCCAAAATAGCGGTTTCTCCGTCAAATACCCCTATTTTTGTAGACGTTGAGCCAGGGTTAATGACCAAAATACGGTTATCTGATTCCTGCACGATTTCCCCTCCAATGATACAGACTTATGCGCTTATAAAATTCATAAGGGCATAAGTCTTAAACTGTTCTTATTTACGACTTAAAATGTGGTGTCCTTGTTGAAGGAATTGTCTTCTTGACTTCGCCATGCGTTCAATTCTCTCTTCAGCCATTCTGTCAGCTGCAACATAGCTAGGAACGCCGTCACGTGAAGCAATTTCAAACACTTTTGCCACGTTGTCATAGATTTTTTCAACATTTTGCATTGCTCGCTCACGGTTGTAGCCATAAAGTTCATCAGCGACGTTGATTACACCACCAGCATTTATAACATAATCTGGCGCGTAGACAATTCCACGTTCATGAAGAGTATCTCCGTGTCTCGTTTCTTTTAGTTGGTTGTTTGCTGCTCCAGCAACTACACTTGCCTTTAATACTTCTAACGTGTCGTCGTTAATGATCCCTCCTAGTGCACATGGTGCAAAAATGTCACATTGTACACCATAAATTTCATTTGGTTCAACAGCTTGCGCACCGAACTCTTCTACAGCACGTTGCACTGCAGCTTTGTTAATATCCGTTACAATTAGTTTTGCACCTTCTTCATGTAAGTGACGGCATAATGTAAAAGCAACGTTACCCACACCTTGAACAGCAATCGTTTTGCCTTCAAGTGAATCATCTCCATACGCTTCCATAGCTGCTGCCTTGATTCCACGGTAAACGCCGTATGCTGTTACTGGTGAAGGGTTACCAGAAGAACCGAACGCTGGTGAAATCCCATTAACGTAATCTGTTTCTTCATGAATGATATCCATGTCCTTAACCGTTGTACCTACATCTTCAGCTGTAATATAACGACCAGCTAAACCTTGAATATAACGACCGAACGCACGGAACATTTCTTCGTTTTTATCTTTTAAAGGATCTCCAATAATAACGGTTTTACCACCACCAAGATTTAATCCTGCAGCAGCATTTTTGTAGGTCATTCCTTTTGCTAAACGAAGCGCATCTTCAATTGCATCCTCTTCTGAATCGTATGTCCACATTCTGGTTCCACCTAAAGCAGGTCCTAGAGTTGTATCGTGAATCGCGATAATCGCTTTTAGTCCGGAGTTTTTATCTTGACAAAATACCAATTGCTCATAGTCGTATTTTTCCATATAAGTGAATAATTCCATTATTAATTCCTCCTAAGTATGGTTTAATTAATTGAACAAATTGCAAGTGCTAATGAATGAAGTTTACTTTGTCCGGAATCTGCTCGCGAAGTTAACACGATCGGTGCCTTCGCACCTGCAATCACCGCTCCTACTTGGCTATTGCCAAAGTACATCAATGATTTATATAATATATTGCCCGCTTCAATCGTAGGAACAAGCAAAATATCAGCTTGTCCAGCCACATCACCACCAACCTTTTTGTGATGAGCAGCTTCATGTGAAATCGCATTATCAAGTGCTAAGGGACCATCTACAATACAGCCTGCAATTTGACCCCTCCGATTCATTTGGGTTAGTGCTGCTGCATCCACTGTTGCTTGCATTGCAGGATTTACAACTTCAACCGCTGCAAGAGGTGCAACTTTTGGTTCACTTATCCCAATCCCATGAGCAACCGCAACGGCATTGTTGATTATTTGAGCTTTTTGTTGTAACTCTGGCTCGATATTCATCGCGGCGTCTGTCACGAAAATCGAACGCTCAATAGCTGGCACTTCAAAAAGTGCAACGTGTGAAAGAACACTTCCTGTCCGGAGACCATATTCTTTATTCAGCACTTCTTTTAGTAACAGCGATGTTTCGATGTGGCCTTTCATTAATACAGATGCTTCGCCTTCACTAACAGCTTGAACACCTTTAGTAGCAGCTTGGAGTTGCGTATCAGCACTGAGTGTCACAACCCCTCCACTTTCCAATAAACCCGGAAAATGTGCAGCAATAATTCCATCGATTTTTTGTTCATTGCCGATTAAAATGAAATTTGCCAGCTCATACGACCGAGCCATTTGGACTGCACTCAGTACTTCAAGATCTTCAGCGCATACGACTGCTACTGTCACTTCTTTTTTAGAAGAAGCTTGTTTTATAATATCGTTAAATGATACCACCAGGTTACACGCCCTTTTCTATTTCTATCTCGTACTTTTCAACTTTGTAATATAAATTCCGAATGGAAATATCAAGCTCTTTTGAAGAAGCTGTTTTATTTCCTTTATGCTTGATGAGGGTTCGTTCAATAATTTCTTTCTCAAGCTGTTCAAGCTGCTCAGCAAGTGTTCCTCGCTCTCCACCGTCCTGTCCATTAAGTTGATCAGATGGACTCGGTGAATGAAGCGGAATCAAGTGCTTCGGTTCAATTACTGTTTCTTGGTAAGACATAAAAATTATTGCGCGACTTAGTACATTTTCTAATTCACGTACATTTCCTGGCCATGCATAATCCATTAATTGCTTGATGGCATTTGGTGACACACCCCTAACATGTCTTCCATATGCTTGATTAAGATTTTGAACGAGTCTTTCACACAGAGCAGGAATGTCCACTTTGTGATGACACAACTGAGGGAGTTGAATCGGTAGCCTATTTAGGTGATAATAAAGTTCTTCTAAAAAGTGACCGTCTGCAATTGCGCGTTCTAAATTGTTGTTCGTAGCAGCAATAATTCGAGCTTTAAGCGGAATACTTTTTTTCCCACCAAGTCGGACGATTTTTTTAGAATGAAGTACTTCTAGTAATGCTTTCTGTGTATCTAAGCATAACTCTCCAATTTCATCTAAAAAGACACTTCCTTCCCCCGCTTGTTCTATTAACCCTTTTTTAATATTAATTTCTGGCTCATCTTCAACTGTTTCCTCTATTCCAAACAACGCTTCTTTTAAATAGGTAGCTGGCATCGAACTACAATTCACACGAACAAACGAGTAATATTTCCGGTCGCTCGCATTGTGAATGGAATGGGCGAACAATTCTTTGCCGGTACCTGCTCCACCTCTCAGTAAAACAGTTGTCGGTGTATTCGCTGCCACTCTTGCCTGTTCGATAGCTAATTGCATGTCGTCTGACTTTCCAATAATATCTTCAAATGTATACTTTGCTTCTAAGGTTCTAATAATACGCCTTGCACGATCAAGTTCTGAGGTTAGTGACTGAATTTCTGACATATCGTGAATAACTCCGACACTACCTTTAAGTTGCCCGTTAACGATAATTGGAGCAACGTTTACAACAACTTCTTTTTTGTTGGGACCTACTAGCATGCTAGCACCTCGGACAGGCCTTCTCGTCTTGAGCACTTGCATATGCATACTGTCGCCTTTAGAAATATCCGTTGTTGCTGGTTGATTAATGACTTCACTTTCTGATAGTCCTGTTATACGAGTGTAAGCAGGATTGATTAGTAACCCTCGTCCACGCTCGTCCACAACGGAAATTGCATCGTCACTCGATTGAATAATCGCTTCGAGCATCGTCTGTATTTCCTTTAAATTCGTCATTTCCTCAGCCAAATCAACAACTTCGGTTATATCTTTAAAGACAGCAAAGGCACCAATAATTTCACCTTGTTCGTTGATCACTGGAATTCGTGTAGTCACTACTTTAAGACCGTTATCAAGTATAAGCTCTTGGTTGCTTTCTGTACGACCTGTTTCAATAATTCTAGGCAATCCACTTAATGGAATAACTTGATAAATGGATTGATGCATAGCTTTTTCTTTTGGAATACCAACCATTTTAGAAGCACGATCATTAAATAAAAAAATTTTATGATCACAATCAATTCCGATCATTCCATCATGCGTCGAATTCACGATTAAATCTCGCATGAAGGAATCGTGCTCCATCTGGTCTATTAGCAATTCTTTTTCTGTTAACAATTGATAAATGAGTGACGCTACACTGCCAGGTATTAAAACCGTACGGGTGGATCGTGCATTACGCAAATCCAAAAATGTTTGCTGGTCTCCTGTGACATCGATAATAATATCGGTTTCACGAGACAAATAGTCATGCCAATCCGATCCCGTCTCGATAAATAATGAACGTGCCAATGTAAGTCCTGGCGCTTGAGGGTCGTGATCTACAACGGCATATACTTGGAAGGCGTCACTTTCAGCCATCACTTGTAATAAGGCGGTTCCTCCTCGCCCAGCTCCTACAATAAGCACTTTTTGCAAGATTTTTCATCCCCTCTAATATGTAACGCAACTTTTTGCAACCTCTTACATTGTACAAGAAAGACTTTTTCTTGACAATGATTTATATAAATAGGATAGTTTGTGTAGAAACTTGCAAGGAGACGTGAGATATGGCACGTATAATCGCACTTATTATTATTCTAATTCCAGGAGTCATTGCCGCGTTTGGTATCAAGCTAATGAGAGATATGTTTTTCGGTATTCAAGCGAATTGGATCCCTGCTTTATGGCTTCAGTTTGTACTTGGTTTTATTATGTTTGCTGTCGGAATTGGTTTTATAGGTGGATTCTTACTGCATCGTGACCGCAAAAACAATAAAGTACAAGATCGTTTTAAAACGAAGCCTAAACAATAATCCACTTCACTCATTGAACATAAACACCCCACAACTGGTTTAAAATCATCCATTTGTGGGGTGTTTTGTGTTTTAGATAGTAGTTAGTTTAAAAGGTTATTACGTACCACCATTGCACGTTCAGGAAAATCAGTAATAACCCCTGACACGCCCATATTCATCCACTGTTCCAATAGAGGTTCTTGATTTATTGTGTAAAGGCGCACTGGGACTTTTGCTCGTTGGCAAGATTCCATTTGTGCTTGAGTCATTACGCGATAATTTGCGTGAACGGCACATGCATGTGTAGTCGTCGCTAATAAGAGAGGATTCACTCCCTTTTTAGAATAGATTGGAGCAATGGACGCTGTTGGGTCTAATTCATGTAATAAAATGATCGATTGATGGTTGAACGATGAAAGTATAATTCGGTCATCTAATTTAAATGCTGCAATTTTTTGCAAAACTTCTTCTTCCATGCCTCTATAGCGAACTTTATTGTTTTTCAATTCAACATTGCAAATTAATTGATTTCCTTGCAGCCATTGAAAGACTTCATCTAACGTAGGAATGCGATTATGGCTAAACCATGTTTTCTTATTATAGCTAGCATCAAGTTCTTTTATCTCCTTTAACGTTAAAGACGCAACAGCCCCTCTACCATTGGTTGTGCGATTGACGAATTCGTCATGGATAACAACCAAGACGCCATCTTTTGTCCGTTGTACATCAAGTTCAATGCCTTCGCACCCAGTTTTCTCTGCTTCTTTAAATGCTCTCATCGTATTTTCTGGGTACATTCCTGACGATCCTCTATGGGCAAAAATTTGTGTCATACCACCACACTCCAATCGTTACTGTATTCTATGTAAACACTATTCATAATGAGAAAGATACCACAAAAGGCCGAATCGTTACATAAAAGGTTTCCCTTTACGTAACGATTCAGTAACAACTACTGGGATGAACTATGAATTTATTTTTACACAGCAGCCTTTCCGCCATTTCCCAAAAAGTTAAATTCGAGCAATAATAACCTGATGTCAATGAACAAAATTATCCTAAATTGGTGGTTTATATAAAAAAATATATAATTATCTCTTGAAATCTCTTAATATCTCCTTTTTACTAGTTTGACATATTTTACATTTCATGTTGAGTTTTGGTTCAAAACTCAGTACACTTACATTATGAGGATAAGGTGAGCGAAAGCGAGGTGAAACATGCAGACGCTTGAAATTGTAATTGAAGCGTTAACAGAACTAAGAATGTTTTTAGATTCGTTATTGCCGTATGCTCTAATTTTTGCAAAAACTAAAAAAGACGACTCCCCAAAAATAGAGAAGTCGTCCACAAAAAAAGAATAAACATACCCACCAATAAGTGTCCGACCACTTATTAGCCCAAACACTATTATATAGACAATAATTTTTGCTTTCAAGAACCAATATTTATTACTCTTCTCATCTTACTCCTCGAAGTCAACAATAATGCATGCTAGCTGAAAATGTTTCATCGGTACCATGCTCTTCAATATCTTTGTATTGATAACCTCGAGTCAATTTCAATTCATGCCGATCATCTCCTACGTTTTTATTGTGAATCATCTCACAATAAATGAGTACTGAAACTTTCTTACATGAATATCTGTGGTTTTTTATTACCAATTTATCACAAATATATTTTGACGATCTTAGCTGAACCTGTTAGATATTCGTTGGATCTTTTCCGAAAGAGCCCTGTCACTTGACAATGTATCGATAATCCGTTAAAGTAAGCGTTAGGTTAGGTGAGCTATTCTAATCGAGGCGCTAGTCGTTTCGTACGGGGTAGCTCCCTTTTTTTATGATCGAGATTCCATGATAAGTGTCTTTGATATTTCTTCATCGTTTGTGCAATTGAGATAAGTCTCTTGTGTAACTTCCACGTTCGCATGACCCAAATTCTCGAAACCTTACGTCACCTCTGTTAAGCAAGTAATATTTAACGAAATGGTTACCGAGTGACGGTCTTTTCCCCCTTCTTTAACACCTTAACGAAACTTGACTGATCACCGAATTCTTTGAACACAAAAAGCCTCCTATCGTACGTGAATACGAAAAAGAAGGCGGAATATTACCGAAAAATTTACTGGAATTAATTTATCAACACTTCCCGTGTCGTATAGCGACTAGCTTGCTTTATGCTCTAGTCGAAGTTTATCTGCTACCATCGCGATGAACTCTGAGTTTGTTGGTTTTGATTTAGCGACAGATACTGTGTAGCCAAATAAATTTGAGATAGCATCGACGTTTCCTCGATTCCACGCAACTTCAATGGCGTGTCGGATCGCACGTTCAACACGCGAGGCCGTAGTATTGAATTTTTTACCGATGTCTGGATATAACACCTTTGTAATAGAACCTAATAATTCGATGTCGTGGTAGACCATTGATATGGCTTCACGTAAATACATATAGCCTTTAATATGAGCTGGGACACCTATTTCATGAATAATTCCGGTAATATTTGCATCTAAATTTTTCGGTTTTGAAGAGGATTCACGATTTAACTTACGGGTGGACGTATGTGATTGTACTGATTTCCCACGTACCTGACGAATGGTTTGAACAAGGTTTTCCATATCAAATGGCTTTAAAATAAAGTATGCTGCACCTAATTCAACAGCCTTTGTCGTCACATCTTCCTGACCAAATGCCGTTAGCATAATCACAAGAGGGTGCTTAGGTAATTCCATTTGTCTCATGCGTTCGAGTACATTTAGACCATCAATGTGCGGCATAATAATATCGAGCAAACATACATCCACCTCGATGTCATCTAAAACAGCAAGACAATCTTGCCCATTATAAGCTGTTGCAACCACTTCCATGTCGGTTTGATTTGAAATATACGCTTCTAATGTGTCCACCAATTCTCTGTTATCATCCACAATACAAACTCTGATCTTTTCCACTCTTTATTTCCTCCTCAGTCGAAAATGTTCTTTGTCCCTAATATCAATTTCGACAGAACTTTAAGAATCCCTTTTAATTTTTTAATTTTTTTAAAAAATAAGTTTTTTCTTTCCTATACTCTCATTTTCTCTTCCGTTTGGTATATTTCAACATTTTTGGACATTTGTCATCTTTTATATAGTTTATCAAAGTCAATTACGTTCGGCTAGAAACATTTCAATCAAGATTGAGAAACCCCTAGTCCTTTCATCCATATTTTTAATTCCTAATTCCTCACTCAGTTTCACATAAATATACGTTTCCTACGGAAAAACACCTTCGTAAAATATACATTTTACGAAGGTGTTTGTATTTTATATTGTAAATTAAGTTAGTCCACTAGGACGCCTGTTTTTTGTTTGTAAATTGATCGCTTTCTTTAATCATTTCTTCCATCGGGAGGGCATATCCCGATGTAGGATCATGTACCAATACATGTGTCACTGCACCGATGAGCTTTCCATTTTGAATAATTGGGCTACCGCTCATGCCCTGTATGATACCACCAGTCTGATCAATTAAAGCTTGATCAGTTATGCGAATGAGCATACCAGTCGTTCCACCTGGAGCCTGTGTTTTTGCTCGAACGATTTCAACCTCAAATCGTTCGATCGTATTATCATGGATGACCGTTAACATCTCTGCTTTTCCTTCTTTGACTTCTGCGTGCTTTGCCACAACAAGAGGTTGCTTATAGAGAGCATGATTCGGAACCTCTTGAAGCGTTCCAAAAATACCATACGCTGTATTCTTTGTAACAGTTCCTAAAATGGGGTCATCAGACATAAAAATGGCGATTTTCCCACCCGGTTTTCCTGAAATACCTCTTTGAATGCCATCAATTTGCGTTTGTAAGACAGAACCTTTTCGCATGTCAACTGGTTTTTTGGTGTCTGCGTCTGCTACGACGTGACCAAGTGCACCAAATGCTCCAGATTCAGGGTCGATATATGACACAGTACCAATCCCTTGTGTCTGATTCCTTACATATAACCCAAGCTGCGGATGTCCTTCTGAATTTATCTCGGGCGTTACAGCAACTTCCTTCATTGCTCCTTCACGTACTATTTCCACGTTAATTAACTCTTTTTTCTCGAGTTGCTGAGATAAAACTTGGGATAAATCCGTCGCACTAGAAACTGGAACTCCGTTTATTTTGGTTAATGTATCGCCAACCTTTAAACCAGCTTGTGCAGCGGGTGTTTCATCAGCCGAACTCTTATTAACAGAATGAAATCCTACGACCATGACACCTTTAGTCTCCATTGAGATACCAATGGATTGGCCGCCTGGAATTAATTTTAACGAAGAAGCATGAATCGATTCATCCATTGGAGGGAACAACAACAGCATGTTTATAATCATGATGACCCAAATTTTCTTCCATCTCATCCTTTTTTCTCCCCCTTATAGACTTCAACGATTACCTTCTTAATGTGATCGAAATCAAGGGGAATTATCAGCTAGAAATAAATAAAAAGCCATCCGTAAATGGATGACTTTTCATGTTAAGCCGTTGTCTTTTTTATGGAATGACCAAGATCAAGTAATTCTTTAGCGTGACTAAGTGTTAATTCTGTAATTTCAACACCAGAAATCATACGGCTTATTTCATGTATGCGTTCTTTTTCCTCAAGTGACAAAACATGCGAAATCGTTCGATCATTTTTCACTTCTTTAGAAATGAATAAATGGCGATCGCTAATTGCTGCTACTTGAGGTAAGTGAGAAATGCACAACACTTGGGAGTGATGCGATACTGCATGAATTTTTTCTGCAATCGCTTGTGCAACTCTCCCACTTACACCTGTATCCACTTCATCGAAAATAATCGAAGTAATACCTTGGTGTTTTGAGAAGATCGTTTTTAACGCAAGCATGATGCGGGAAATTTCTCCACCGGATGCTATTTTCGTTAGTGGTTTCAATGGTTCTCCAGGATTTGTTGAAATAAAGAACTCTAACAAATCTACACCATCACGCTTAAATTCATATCCGTTTTCTTTATCGTTTGAAGCATAGTGGTGAAAACGCACGTCGAATACTGCTTTATCCATGTAGAGCGCTTTAAGTTGCTCGTGAATTTCAAATATTAACTTTTGCGCCCATTTTTGTCGTTCATTCGATAATTGGACAGCCTCTAAATAAAGATCTTCTTGAATAGATGCACGTTTTCCTTCTAAATCCAGTAGCGTTAATTCACGATTTGTAATGGATTCAATTTCTTCTTCTATTGAAGATCCAAATTCTAATATTTCTTCGATCGTTGAACCATATTTTCGCTTCAATTGATTGATTTCGTTCAAACGGTCATCAATGACTTGAAGTCGATCAGGATCATATTCCAATTCATCCAATTGTTGACGAATCGAACTTGCAGCTTCCTCAAGCAAATAAAAACTATTTGCTACAGATTCACTCGTTGCCTTCAAATTGCTATCAATTTCTGCAGAGTGCTCTAGATTAGACATGGATAGACCAATCCAATCCAACCCTTTTTGTTCGCCTTGTAGCGCTCTATACGCTGTTTGAAGGGAATCAAATAATCGTTCGAAATTGACAAGACGGCTTTTCTCTTCCATCAATACGTCATCTTCATTTATTTCCAAGCTTGCTTGTTCAATTTCCTGGTATTGAAACCTAATTAAATCTAAACGATGCGCCATCTGTTGTTCATTCTCAGACAATGAACGAATTTGTTTTTGGACGGTTTCATATTTAGTAAACAGATCAGAATATGCATCTTTCGCAGGTTTAATGTCATCGTATCCAAATTGATCGAGTAAAGCCAAATGCTTCGTTTCATCCATCAATTCTTGGCTTTCATGTTGTCCATGAACATCAATAAGACTCGCGCCAACCTCGCGTAATATGGCAATGGTCACGAGTTTGCCGTTGATTCGACATGCACTTTTCCCTGTTTGTGAGATATCTCTCTTTAAAAGAATCATGCCCTCTTCTAACTCAATACCAAATTCAGCGCATTTAACATAGCAAGGGTGACCTTCTTCAACAACGAATATTCCTTCAATCTCAGCCTTTTTCTCGCCATGACGAACAAATCCTGCTGAACCACGACCTCCAACAAGTAGCTGCACTGCATCGATAATGATTGATTTCCCTGCACCTGTTTCCCCCGTCAAAACAGTTAGACCATCCTCTAAAGAAAGAGATAGTTCATCAATAATAGCAAAATTTCGAATGGACAATTCCTGCAACAATGTGGGTCACCTCATTTTTAGAGCATCTCAATGAAACGTTGTGATATTACCGTAGTGTCTTCTTCGCTTTTACATATAATTAAGCATGTATCATCCCCACAAATTGTTCCTAAAATTTCGTCCCAATCTAAGTTATCGATAAGTGCTCCAATCGCGTTCGCATTTCCTGGTAGTGTTTTCATCACAAGAAGGTGACCTGCTCCATCAATGCGAACAAACGCATCCATCAACGTTCGCTTAAGCTTTTGTAACGGATTAAAACGTTGATCTGCTGGCAAACTGTATTTATATCGCCCATCAATCAAAGGTACTTTAACGAGGTGAAGCTCTTTAATATCTCTAGAAATCGTTGCTTGTGTTACAGGAAATCCTGTATTTTTCAGCTCATCAACGAGATCATCCTGTGTTTCAATATCATTGTTCACAATAATATCCCTAATTTTAATGTGTCGCTGCCCTTTGTTTATCATGTCTCCCACTCCACGTTTAATAATGAATAATTATACTTCTACATACGTTATCGTAACGCATAACGCCTTGTTTGTACATCAAAAGCGAAAGCCAGCTTTGTTCAGTAAAGATACAGAAACGACTGGCAAAAAGAACATCTCTTTACCTCTGGTCGCATGAACATTGAAAAAGAACAGCCAATTGGCTGTTCTTTTATTTTACCGCTTTCAACTGGTCGTGCGCTTCTTTTACAATCCTTTTAACGTCGATATTAGGAAATGACCGTTCAGGATCTGGCAAATGCTCATTAGATGTCAAATGCAATAAAAATTCAATATTTCCGTCTCCGCCAGTTATCGGTGAATATGTTGCATCTAAAACGTTAAAACCTTCTTTAAATGCATATTGAATAATCCGTGTAAGCACTTCCTCATGTACAGACGAATCACGAATAATTCCTTTTTTACCTACTTGTTCTCGTCCCGCTTCAAATTGAGGCTTTACAAGCGCTACAACCTCACTACCATCAGCTAACAGGCTTCTTAACACAGGTAAAATAATACGCAGTGAGATGAATGATACATCAATGGATGAGAAATTCGGAACACCAGCTTTCAACTCATCGGGTGTCAAGTAACGAAAATTTGTTCGCTCCATTACGATAACTCTTTCATCTTGACGTAGTTTCCACGCAAGCTGATTGTACCCAACGTCAACTGCATAGGACATTTCAGCTCCATTTTGCAGTGCACAATCGGTAAAACCGCCTGTAGATGAACCGACATCGATCATTCTTTTTCCAGATACATCAATTGAAAAATGGGATAATGCTTTTTCAAGCTTTAGTCCACCTCGACTCACGTAAGGTAAAACATCGCCTTTAATTGTAAGTATCTTGTCCTCAGGTATTTTTTCGCCGGGTTTTTCAAGACGTACTTCATTTGCATAGACAAGTCCAGCCATAATAGATCGTTTCGCTTTTTCTCTCGTTTCAGCTAGTCCTTGTTCGACCAACAAAACATCAATACGTTTTTTTTGAACTTTCATAATTACGCCCTTTGTTGTTTAATTGGAGCGATCGCTTGAATAATTTCTACTGCACGATCATCCGTTAAGTTAATTTCATCAAGCAATTTATCAACACTGCCATGTTCAATAAATTGATCTGGTATACCCATGCGCTCAATGCGTATATGGCCCATTTCACTATCATGAGCAAACTCGATTACAGCACTGCCAAATCCACCTTGAAGAACCGCTTCTTCTATCGTTAAAACTGGCAATCCTTCTGCAAATAAATCCTTCAGCATCGCTTCATCCAATGGTTTAATAAATCTGGCATTCACAACTCTAACGGAAACGCCTTTAGATACTAACTTTTCAGCAGCACTTAACGCCAAAGTAATCGTCGTTCCAAATGTTAAAATTACTGCGTCTGACCCTTCTCGGATCACTTCCCAACTGCCTATTGGAATTTGCTTTAATTCTTTATCCATTGCAACGCCTAGACCGTTTCCTCTTGGAAAACGCATCGCAATTGGTCCGTCTTCATAAGCGATCGCTGTTTTGACCATATGTTGCCCTTCATTTTCATCTTTAGGCATCATAACCACCATATTTGGCAAATGTCGTAAAAATGCGATATCAAATACACCTTGATGCGTCTCGCCATCTGCACCAACTATACCCGCACGATCAACGCCAATAAAGACATTTAATTTTTGTCTACAAATGTCGTGCACAACCTGATCATACGCACGCTGTAAAAATGTTGAGTAAATAGCAAGGAAAGGCTTCATGTTTTGTGTCGCAAGTCCAGCAGACATCGTTGTTGCATGCTGCTCAGCAATTCCGACATCGAACATGCGATCAGGAAATTCACTTGCAAAGCCTTCAAGTTTTGAACCGACTGGCATCGCTGGGGTCACTGCGACAATGCGCTCATCCTCTCTCGCAAGCCTACGAACGGTTTCACTAACAAGAGCGCTCCAACCTGGTGCTGTTGTTGTTGATTTAATTAAATCACCCGTATCAATTTTATAGGGGCCTGTCCCGTGCCAAGTTCCAACCGTATCGGTTTCTGCTGGATCAAAGCCTTTACCTTTTTTCGTAATTACATGAAGGAGAACGGGCCCTTTTGTTTTTTTCGCGTATTGAATATTTTCTTCGAGTTCATCAAAATTGTGACCATCAACAGGTCCTAAATAGGTGAAGCCCAGTTCTTCGAAAAACACACCTGATACAAGGAGATATTTTAAGCTATCCTTTACCCGCTCTGCAGTAGATGCAAGCTTGCCACCAACCGCCGGAATCTTTTTCAATAAATACTCCAATTCATCTTTTACCCAATTATATTTTCCAGCCGTGCGTAAACGACCGAGTACACTATGAAGCGCACCTACATTAGGCGCAATCGACATTTCGTTATCATTTAAAATGACAGTAATGTCCTTTTTCTCATGTCCAATGTGATTTAACGCTTCAAGTGCCATTCCGCCTGTTAATGCTCCATCGCCTATGATAGGCACGACATAGTTCGAATCACCTTTGATATCGCGCGCAATTGCCATTCCCATTGCTGCAGATAGAGAAGTAGAGCTATGACCTGTTTCCCAAACATCATGCTTACTTTCAATCATTTTTGGAAAACCACATAACCCTTTGAATTGACGCAGGGTATCAAACTGGTCCCCTCTACCTGTTAATATTTTATGCACATACGATTGATGTCCCACATCCCAAAGGAATTTGTCTTTCGGGCTATCGAAATGTTTGTGCAGCGCGAGTGTTAATTCAACAACGCCTAGGTTAGGTCCAATATGACCACCTGTAGCTGACAATTTTTCGATAAGAAATTTTCGAATGTCTATACTTAGACTCTCGAGTTCTTCTTTTCCCATTCCTTTTAATAATGACGGATCTTTTATTTTTGATACGTCCATAGGGGTCACTCACTTTCATCCAGGTTCATGTTTCCTGTTTTTTCGATTTTTCATTGTATCTTTTATTATAACAATGTGTAGCTTTTCCTCAAGAAGTTGTAGGATTTTCAAAACTGAAAGAGAATAACTACTGTTTAATACTTCCCATCATTTTTCCACCAACAGTTCATCCGCGATAAGTCTCGTTAATAGAACTCTCAGCACGATCCAACATAAAACTTTTGTATAAGCTAAAATCGTCACCATCGCTACTCTCCACTTATTATACCCGCTATATCAGCAATTACTTCATTATAAAGGTTCGCAAATCGATTATTGCAAACAATACGTATAGAATAGCGAGGTTATCACGAATGTTGCGCTCATGATCGACGTTTGACGATTAAATCAGCAATCGAAGCTAACAAATCGTTTTGAAGCGGTAGCTCTTCTAGAGACTTTTTAGCACTGATTAGATGGTATTCAAGTTTTTGTCTAGCTCCCTCCATGCTAAGTAACGCAGGGTACGTGCTTTTATCTTTTGATTCATCACTTCCAACACGCTTGCCAATTTCATCTTCTTCTCCTTCAACATCTAAAATATCATCTCGAATTTGAAAGGCTAAGCCTATGTGATGCGCGTATTCATTTAATTTATCTAGTTGCTGTGGATTCACACCGCTCATGATTCCTCCAGCAAACACAGAAAATTGAAGTAGGCGACCTGTTTTTCTCACATGAATTGATTCAAGTTCTTGAAGTGAAAGCTCAGCACCTTCTCCATCAATATCAGCCACTTGACCTCCTACCATACCTTCAGCCCCCGCTCCTTGAGAAAGCTCATTTATGAGAAGAACTTTTTGCTCTGGTGTAATCGTTGGCATGGACGAGATAAGATGAAAACTATAAGTAAGTAAAGCATCACCTGCTAAAATGGCATGTGCTTCTCCAAATACTTTATGGTTAGTCGGCTTACCTCTTCGTAAATCATCATCATCCATGCTTGGCAAGTCATCGTGAATAAGTGAATAAGTATGAATCATTTCAAGGGCAGCTGCTACAGCCAAACCTTTTTTGCAGTCCTGTCCAAATGAATTCATTGTAGCAAGCACGAGAAGTGGTCGAATGCGCTTCCCACCTGCACGTAACGAATAGTTCATAGCTTCTTTTAAGATAGGTGGGGCTTGTAATTTATCGATTTCATGATACATCTTTCTTTCAATTTGCCCCTTGTACGTTTGAATGAAGGTTTGAAGTTCAATCATGAAGTGGAATCCTCATTATTCAGATCCAACGGTTCTTCACCTGTATCAGTCATAATCGTCGCCATTTGTTTTTCCGCATGTTGTAATTTATCATGACAGACTTTAGAAAGTTTCACACCTTTTTGGTAGATAGACAATGCTTCTTCTAGCGGTACGTCACCTTCTTCAAGTTTAGTGACGATCGTTTCAAGTTCATCCATTGCTTGTTCAAATGTAATTTGTTTTTTTGCAGACATCATTATTCACGCTCCTTGACTTCGTTGACCTGACAAAGTAAGTCTTTTGTTGCCAGTGCTACACGAATTTCTTGTCCTTTAGATACCTTGACATTATCTTTTATAAGACTATTGTTTTCATCATACACTAAACTGTATCCACGGTTCATGATTTTGAGTGGGCTTAATGCTCCAAGCGTTGAGATCCTCCCACTAAACTCGGATGATTTACGTTTTATAACTTCTTTCATTCGTAATTGAATTGCTCGATCTAATTGCTTTCTCCGGTTCTCTTGAATTGTAATCATCTCTTTTGGATGCAAGCGAGATAACTGTCGATCAAACTGACTCATCTTTTCTCGACTTGCTTGCACAGTGAGAAATAACTCCTTTTTTAGTTGTAGTGAAAGTCGGTCAAGTCGTTCCATCTGTTGAGTGTATAAACGTTCTGGCTTTTTAAATACCATTGATTCAGCTAGGACTCGCAACTGATTTTGCTTTATCTTAAGTAGCTCATTTATTGAGCGCATACTACGAACTTCTTTTGTCATCAATCTCTCTCTCACCTCATCGATATGAGGGACAGCCATCTCGGCAGCTGCAGTTGGCGTTGGTGCTCTATGATCTGCTGCAAAATCAGCAATTGTAACGTCTGTTTCATGCCCAACCGCTGAAATAACAGGGATCGGAAAAGCTATTATCGCTCGTGCTACTTGTTCTTCGTTAAATGGCCACAACTCTTCAATCGAGCCGCCACCTCGACCAATAATTAGTAGATCAAGTGAATCGTCATGCGATGCTTTTTCCATGGCTTGAACGATGCTTGGTGCAGCTTTATCCCCTTGAACAGATGAAGGATAAAGCTTAACCTTGGCGATTGGATAGCGTCGTTCAATCGTCGTTAAAATATCTCGAATAACGGCACCTGTTGGCGACGTGACAACACCAATCGTTTTTGGATAAAGTGGCAAAGAACGTTTTCTAGATACGTCGAATAATCCTTCTTTTGATAGGCGCTCCTTTAACTGCTCGTACGCTAAAAACAATGCACCGATTCCTTCTGGCTGCATTGTTTTAACATAAAGCTGATATTGGCCACTTGCTTCATAGATCGATACATCCGCTGTTATAAGTACCATCATACCATTTTCGGGTCTAAACTTTAGTTTGCTAGTATTGGCAGAAAACATCACGGCTAAAATCCTTGCTTTATCATCTTTTAACGTAAAGTAACAGTGGCCACTTGAATGTCGTTTAAAATTAGAAATTTCGCCTTGAATATAAAGGTTGGATAAATGGGGGTCTGCATCAAATTTTCTTTTTATGTATTTGGTTATGGCTTGTACGGTGAGATACGTTGGTTCGCTCAAAAATTACACTCCTTCCGTATAAATTGTGTAAGCTGTTCGACCTGCTCAGTATGCACAAGGTTACATGCAGATGTTGACGCGTTGATGACTTATGACCTCAGGACTGAACTAGGCTAGATCTATTGATAGCTATCATATAAAATATGTTGTTTTCTTCAGATAAAAAAAGCTGACCCCCCAAAAAGCGAGCCAGCTCGGATAAATAATCAGTTGATATTAGCGCGCAAAACTTCGCTCAGCTGATTCTACCGTATTTGCAAGAAGCATTGTGATCGTCATGGGACCAACACCTCCAGGAACTGGTGTAATCGCTGATGCTTTTGATAAACAACCTTCGTAATCAACATCGCCGCAAAGCTTTCCATCATTATCGCGATTCATACCAACATCAATAACAACTGCGCCTTTTTTAATGTGGTCAGCGGTAATCATGTGCCGTACACCTACAGCAGCAATTACTACATCAGCTTGTTTTGTATGATAGGCTAAATCTTTGGTTCGAGAATGACAATAGGTCACTGTAGCGTTTTCTTTAAGCAAAAGTTGTCCCATAGGCTTTCCTACGATATTACTACGACCAACAACAACTGCATGTTTACCATTTAATTCGATTTTTTGGTTTTTAAGCATTTCTATGATGCCATATGGAGTGCAAGGAAAAAAAGCTTCTCCGCCTGTCATAAGTCGGCCAGCATTGATTGGATGAAAACCGTCTACATCCTTTTTCGGATCGATTGATTCAATAACGTTCACTTCGTCAATATGATTAGGCAGTGGCAGCTGAACAAGTATGCCATGTATTGCGTCATCTTGGTTAAGCTCAATCACTTGGTCAAGTAATTGTTGTTCTGTGAGATCACCAGGCAATTCAATTAAAACAGAATGTATCCCCATTTTTTCACACGCTTTTTGCTTCATAGCAACATACGTTTTAGATGCTTGATTATCGCCGACTAAAACAACAGCTAATCCGGGTATTACACCATTGTTTTTCATTTTCACTACCCGGTTTTCAACCTTTGTGCGAATGTCTTGTGATATTTTTTTACCGTCAATGGTTGCTGCTATCATATGATTATTGCCTCCCGTGATTGTTAATCCCGTGAATACAGCGTATCTACAATTTTTGAAAGGACACCGTTCACGAATTTGCTTGATTTTTCATCACCGAAACGCTTGGAAATCTCAACAGCTTCGTTTAGCACGACGTTATGAGGTACTTCATCTTTATTATATAGTAATTCATAAAGGGCTACTCGAATAATGTTGCGATCAACTCTAGCTAATCGTTCGATCTTCCAGTGTTCCAGATGATCTTGAATTTTTTTGTCAATTTCTTCTTTACTATCGTATACACCATTTACAAGTGATTCTAAGTAGCTATCACTTTGTTCTTCTTCTAAAACATTTTGTAATGCCTCAACCGGATCCATCTCATTCATGTCCATTTGAAAGAGGGCCTGAAGGGCTTTTTCTCGAGCCGTTCTTCTTTTCATTTCACACTAAACTCCTTCACTGAATACGTAAAAATTCCATGTCATAAAACGATAATAGCACAAAACTAACTAAAGCGGAAGCAGGCGTTCAGGCTCAGCTAGCTTATGGGAGCCAAAGAGGATGACATTCTTGACCACCGCAGTCAGATCACTTACTACCCGAGAGCCTGCCTGCTTGTGCTGGATAAAGTAAAAGCGGATCGTTCAGCCCCGACAAGCATAAGACGCACAACACAAATAGGCGCTTTTTGCCTATTAGGTTGTTTAGCTAGACCATAGAGGGGCTTACCGCTGGAGCTGGATGACGAAAAAATAAAACAAGCAGGCACATATCAATCTGTACCTGCTTGTTTTAAAATTATTCTACTTCTCCCTCACCTTGTTCAACCTTTTGTGATTCAAACTGAACACCCACAACGTGCACATTCACCTCTTCAGCTAAAAGTGCCGTCATATTTTGAAGTGTTTGACGGATGTTATCTTGAATTTTTTGAGCAACAGATGGAATCGATACACCAAATTTAATGGTGCAATACACATCGACCACAATTCCTTCTTCACCAAGCTCTACCTTTACGCCTTTACCGTGAATTTTTTTACCTAATCGCTCAACAACACCCGAAGCAAAATTACCACGCATTTGCGCGATACCCTCTACCTCAGAAGCGGCAATGCCTGCGATTACTTCAATAACCTCTGGAGCAATTTCAATTTTCCCCAGTTGATTGTGGTCTAAGCTGCTCATTTGTAAAAGTTGCGGCTGGTTTTCTGCCATGTTTTGGACCTCCTTATCAGTCTTTTGTAGCCATAACATCATAGGTCTCTAAAAACTTGGTGTTAAAATCTCCACCAACAAACGCCTCATGATCTAACAACCGTAAATGGAATGGGATGGTCGTATGCACACCTTCAATAACGAATTCGTCTAATGCCCGCTTCATTTTTGCAATCGCTTCTTCGCGTGTTGCTCCATGTGTGATAACTTTAGCGATCATTGAATCATAATATGGAGGTATCGTATAGCTAGGATATGCTGCTGAGTCAATTCGTACCCCTAAACCACCTGGCGGAAGATACATATCAATTTTACCTGCTGAAGGCATAAAATTCTTCTCAGGATTTTCAGCATTGATTCTGCATTCAATTGACCAGCCATTAAACGTGACCTCTTCTTGCGTTAAGCTTAAAGGCTCGCCTGAAGCTACTCGAATTTGCTCCTTAATTAAATCCACACCTGTAACCATTTCTGTTACCGGATGTTCCACTTGAATACGTGTATTCATCTCCATGAAATAAAATGATTTATTACGGTGATCGTAAATAAATTCGACTGTTCCAGCTCCGGTGTAATTTACAGCTTGAGCCGCTTTAACCGCTGCATCACCCATTTGAGAGCGGACACCCTTGTCAAGAGCAGGAGATGGCGTTTCCTCAAGTAACTTTTGAAGTCGTCGTTGGATCGTACAGTCTCGCTCACCTAAATGAATGACAGAACCGTGTTGGTCAGCCATTACTTGGATCTCCACATGACGAAAATCTTCAATATATTTTTCTATGTACACACCCGGGTTACCAAAAGCGGTTGCTGCTTCTTGTTGAGTTATTTTCATACCTTTGACTAAATCTTGTTCTGTTTTGGCTACACGAATTCCTTTTCCGCCTCCACCAGCGGTTGCTTTAATAATCACAGGATAGCCCATATCATTTGCAAGAACAATTGCATCATTGACCGTTTCCACAATTCCTTTTGAACCAGGTACGACTGGAACGCCTGCTTCTCTCATTGTTTCTCGCGCAACATCTTTTGTACCCATTCTTGCGATGGATTCTGGACTTGGTCCGATAAAAGTAATGTTGCATTCGAGACATAATTCTGCAAAATCAACATTCTCAGCTAAAAAGCCGTACCCCGGGTGAATTGCATCAGAGCCAGTTAGTTTTGCAGCGCTAATGACATTGGTGAAATTTAAATAGCTATCTTTAGATGCTTTCGGACCGATACAAATCGCTTCGTCAGCCATTTGTACATGAAGAGCTTCCTTGTCGGCTTCAGAATATACTGCGACTGTTTCAATGTCCATTTCACGACATGCGCGAATGATTCGAACAGCAATTTCTCCTCGATTGGCAATTAAAACTTTTTTAATCATTCAGATTCTCTCCTTACTATTCCTTTACAAGAAAAAGTGGCTGACCATATTCTACTAGCTGGCCATCTTTCACAAGAATTTCCATAATCTCTCCGCTCACTTCTGCTTCGATCTCATTAAATAGCTTCATTGCTTCAACGATACATACAGTTGAATCTGCACTAATCTTTGATCCGACTTTTACAAATGGTTCAGCATCTGGTGACGATGCGTGGTAAAACGTTCCTACCATTGGTGATTTCACTTCTGCCAAGTTTTCTCCGCGTTGCTCTTCAACTTGTGGGGCAGCTACCTCTGTATGTTGTTGTGCGCCTGGTTGAATTTCTACCTGCGCTGTGTTTTTTTGTAGTGCAGGTGGACTTGTTTCTACTGGTGCTTGAACTAAAGTTGTTTGAGCTTGCGCTGTTAGAATCTGTTTTTTCATTTTAATTTTTTCACCTTCGTGCTCATAAGTGAACTCATCGATAGTTGATTGATCAATTAGTTTAATAAGCTCGCGAATCTCTTGTACTTTTAACATAGTTGACACTCCTTGACCTTTAATTGTAATTAGTAGTAGCTCATAATATCATACGATAAATTAATGTCTAAATTCAACTTGACAGTAAAAATAATTCAAAGATAGCCCGAAATCGTTTTCAAATTTCATTGTAACATAAATAGTAAAAACGGAAACGTCTATTCAACTCCGACTAAACATTAGGCACATTGAGCAAAGAACAATGAAAAAAGGACTAGCCCTGATGAGCTAGCCCCTCTTTGTATTTTTTTTATTCTACAGGCTCGAATTCAACAAAAACAAATTTAGACTCACCCATCTCTTTTCTACCTAGTTGGATCAGTTCGTTCGCAGTTTCTCGAGAGTGATCATCTGATTTAACTGTGATTGTCACTCGATCTCCATCCGTACGAACAAGCGCATCTTCATAGCCCATTGTGGTAATTATTGTTTCAACCATCGCTTCTTTTGATTGGACCTTGGTCAGCTCTTCCATTGCAGTATACGCATCATTTTTTTCTGCTGACGTTAATTCACTCGAAGCTACCTGCGTTTCTAATTGTTCTTTTAAAGCGTTTCTCTCATCTTGAAGTTCCATGCGTAACGCTTCAAACAACTCATCATCTCCAACTGAATTGGCAGAGACCTCTATTTCATCTTCATCGAGTCCCACCCACTCTTCATCTCCAATTACCATGTCTGTATTCTCATCTAAAGACGGAGATGCTTGTTGACCTGGAGAGAGTACGTAATAAACAGATAGGACGACAACTAAACTCACCATTGTTAATAGCCAGACCGTTTGTTTTTTTAGCATCATTTGTCACGACTCCTTCTGATTAAATGGGATGACTGACACGCGATGTGTGGAAATATCCAGGACCCGCGCGACAGATTCTGTAATCCATTTTTTTTCTTTTATGTTATCTGCTCCTTCTGCCACAATCATGACACCAAGAACAGTTGGTTTTTCAATGTAACTTAAAATGGGTTCACCGTTTTGAGATTGATTTCCAAGGACAAGCTGACTACTTGAAGATCGTCTTTCCATGGAAGATTGTTCATTTTCTCTTTGGTCTGTAGATTGGTCTTGTAGCAGGTCTTCATTTTTTTCGTATACCTTGCGTTCACTTGTGGCTAAGTTGATCATGACGTCCACCCTATTTGTTCCGAGTGCTTTTTGAAGAATGTCAGCTAACTGTTTTTCCATATCTTCCTCTATTTTACTAATCGTCGGATCTCTTGATTGTTCATTTTGTACAGCCGATTCTGCAGGATTTGAAGGCAAATCACTTTCCGGTGGCTTTCTCCCTTGCATAACCATCATCAGTGCTCCTGCGATAACCAAAATCAAAATAAATTGCACTTTTCGATTTGGTGTTGGATCCCTAGAGGACGCAACCCATTCTTTCAGCTTGTCCCACCCTTTTTTTTCTCCCACACCGTCACTCCTCAATTCCTATAATTTTAATGGTAGAAGCAGGTATTTCCCACTCTTCCGCAAGTACGTTCAGCACATTTTTCTCCATTTCATACGACATAGAATTCAACCCTTTTAGCTCCACTTCAACTTCACCACTAAATTGCTCCATTGATGAGTCTTGAGGCCAAACGACAACATCGGTCAGTTCCAACTGAAATTGTTCTGACATCACTGGACCAGCTTGTCTTGCTAATTGTTCTCCAACCTCATTCCATATGTATGATTGATGTCTGTTATTCATGTCTGCGATAATCAATTCACCTTGTTGTTGTTCAAGTGCAATATTTTGTTCGATTAGCGAAAATGGTTCAAAGTCAACTTGATCACCCTTCTGAAGAAGTGAAAACAAAGGTTCAATGAGTAAGAGCAGCAACAACACACCTAACACTAACCGTATAAATGGTCGCCAGCTTGTGGAAGGCACCAATAGATCAGAGAGCGCCATCAGCACAACTAAAACGAGTAAATTTGTTACCCATTGATATACTTCACCCATGGCGCTCCACTCCTTACCTGATCATCATCGGAATATTACTTACAAATAACAACACAACAATTCCTAACAAAAACATAATAGACACCAACACAAGCGCTGCACATAAATGAAAAAGTCCTTTGCTCACTGCATCAACTGCTTGAACCATCCCAGGATGACCTAGGGGTTCCATTACAACCGCACACACACGATACATAAACGCGATCACTAAAATTTTCAGTGCTGGAAATAACACGATAACTCCAAGTACAAGCGCTCCAGCGAGACCGACTGCATTTTTTGCTAAGACAGAAGAGGCAAGAAATAGATCTGTTGTATCCGCAACAACCTTTCCAATAAAAGGGATAAATGATCCCGCGATCGTTTTGACTGTTTTAGCAGCCACTCCATCTGCAACAGCAGTCGTGACACCTTGGATGGAAAAGATCGAGATATAAATCATTACAATAACCCCGAGAATCCAAACCCCTAATTGTCGGCAGAGTTCAGCCATTTTAGACGTTCGAAAAGAAGTTGAAATCGTATCAACGATATCCAATAAAATGGATAGTACAAACAAAGGGACAAGAAAATGCTGCATTAAAAAATGACTCAGCTGCACGATGAATAGTAACAATGGATGTGATACCGCCACTGTTGTAATACTTCCAGAAAGTGTGAGCATCGCTAAATAAAGCGGCAGGAGTGCATACATAAAATCAGCCATTAACGTAACCGTACTCATAACATAGGTGACGCTTGCCGCAACACTTTCAACAACAATGATTAATAAAAGACCTGTCATTGCGACTGAGCTAACATTTGCTACACCACTTGTTGAAAATGACTCCTGAAGTGTTTGTAAAACTGACCCAAGGACAAGTAATAATAGCAGCCAAAAGAGAATATGTGCATTCTCTGCTACTTCATGAAAAACAAATCGAAGGATTCCAGATAACCACCCAGTTAGAGAACCTTGTGGATTAGTGAGTAGTTGCAGTAAATCCTGTTTATTCAAATAAGGTAAATATTCTCCATATACACCTGTAAGTTGATCCCAAAACCCAAGCCATGCTTCATGGCTGCTGTCTTCGAGCTGATCGTTTAATTGTGCGTCGACTAGATTTAGTTCTTCAGTTTCATTTAGAGGCGGTTGATAGCTCAAAGTTTTGTTCACCCTCTCAAAGTGTACCTGGCAACAATGTAAGCATCCGTTGCAGCAACTCGTAAAAGATCGGTAATGCAATGATCAGAATAAAAATCTTGCCTGTCCATTCAACGATCGTTGACAGTAAATGTTGATCAACACCTTTTAATAAATGAGAACTAGTTTCTGAAATAAAAGCGATTCCCAGCACTTTTACGAGCGTACCAATATATAGATCCATGCTAGGTAAATAATCTGAAAACCGTTGAACCATTCCAATCACTAGCTGAATCGAGAAAAAAAGTTGAGTGATTAGCACGGCAGCTGCACAAACAGTTAGTAACAGGGATATGGTAGGAGATTTTTCTTTTAGCATCAAAGACATAAAACCAGCTAAAAAACAAATCCCAATTGTTTGAAGTAAGTCTTCCATATTTCGCCTCTATTGGTAAAACATAAATACAGATCGTATTGTTGTAAAAAAAGTATCTAATGCTTGCAGTACCATAAAGAGTACATATAAAAAACCGAAAAATGCTAGCCACTGGGCAAAATCTCTTTTTCCAACTTGTTCAAGCACCGTATATAAAAGAGCGACGACAAGCCCTACTCCAGCAATTTTAAATAATGTATCCACATCCATTGCCACGTAAATCGCTCCTATCTTTAGCTAAGCAATAGCACTAATAATACCCCTCCCATTACCCCTAGTGTTTTATAGAGCTTTCCAAATTGAATCGCTCGGTTTCGGGCTTCATGGTGACGATTTCGCAATACATCAATGACAAAGCTTAATTCCTTATCGATCGATTGACGATCAAATTGTTGAATCGCTTCACCTATTCGCTCAATCCATTCAAGGTCTTCTTGATTCAAAAGGGAATATTCTCCATATTCTTTTACTGCTTCGATCCAAGCGTCTCTTAAGAGAAATTGAGAGACGACAAGGTGGTGATTGAATTTTTCATATAAAAGCTCGACATCGCCTTTTCTCAACTGTTGGTCTTTTACGATGTCAAGGATTGGGGTTTGTCGTTTGACGATTTCATTTTGCATCCAAGAAAAGGCATTAGCTAAATTAATCAGCACACGTTGGTGTTTTTGTAACATGTACGCCCGTCTAAATCCTTCAAGCCCCGACCCAACAACGATAAAAATTGCACCTAATAGTTGAATTGTCATCTTTCCCTATCCACAGTTATGACTTTTTCTGTTCCTCGAAAAAGTGAGGAACCACGACTGCTGCATTCAATAAAATGAATCACCTCTGACTGAAGAAGCTTGTCCATTAACGGTCTTTTTCGTAATTCTTCCATCGAAGAAGCATGTGCTGTCATAATAATCGTTACGCCTGTGTAAATAGCATCTACTACTGCTTCTATATCCCGTGTGTGTCCAATTTCATCAACAATTATCACTTCTGGACTCATTGAACGAATCATCATCGTCATTCCTTCAATTTTCGGGCAACGATCTAATACATCAATTTTTGTCCCGAAGGTAAGTTGAGGAATTCCAACATGACAAGCTGCTATTTCAGAACGCTCGTCCACAATGGAGACCTTTTGTGCTTTTATTCCTTGGTGAGTTTGTTCACTCGAGATAAACCTTGCCATATCTCTGAGTAATGTCGTTTTTCCACTTTTCGGAGGCCCGACGAGTAAGCAATGTTTCCATCTTTGTTGTCTTGGGTCCCACAATTCCTTCATAAATTGATCAGCACAACCAACTCGTTCAGCTGCTTTTCGAATCGCAAATGATGAGATCGATTGAATAGCTTGTACACTTCCGTTTTCTAACGTGACCTTGCCCGCAATACCAACTCGATGTCCTCCTTCAATCGTGATGTACCCTTTTTTTAATTCTTCTTCAAGTGAATAAAAGGAGTGTTGTGATATTTTTTCTGCGATGTACTGTCGATCTGATGAAGAAGGAATATAGGTCAACGCAATCGTGTTTTGTTCCATGACAAGTTCTACTGGTCGTCCAATTCGAATACGCAATTCTTCTACTCCATCGAGTGCCATCGTAACAACTGAGCCTATCTCTTGCTGAAGTGACTGAGGTAATAGCGAAAGTATTGGATGCATGGTTTGAATATCACCTCAACGATTCATCATTGTGTTCTATCCTATTGTGTAAGAGTACTTTTTATGACAGAACAAAAGCGCGAGTTACTTAATTTAGCCAAGTCGAGCATAAGTCAGTGTGGCTAGACCATAGATAGGCTAGTCCTGGATGAATAACTTCACCATGTGTAGTTGCACGCACTTAATTTAAAATACATTTTCTAAACAAAAAAACCGGCGCAAGGGATAAGACCCTTGCACCGGTTTTAGGTGTTTTATGCTCTTGAAACGTAACTTGAATCTGTTGTATTGATGATTAAAGCGTCGCCTTCGTTGATGAAAAACGGGACGTTGACAGATAACCCAGTTTCAACAACAGCAGTTTTTGTTCCACCACTAGAAGTATCCCCTTTAATGCCAGGCTCCGTTTCAGTTACTTTCAATTCAACTGTATTCGGTAATTCTAAACCAAGTACTTCTGTTTGGTACATCATAATTTGAACATCCATATTTTCTTTAAGGAATTTCAATTCGTATTCTATTTGACTTGCTGGAAGCTCAATTTGTTCGTATGAATCATTATCCATGAACACATGCATGTCACCATTTGCATACAAATACTGCATACGAGCGTTGTCGATTTGAGCTTTCGCCACTTTTTCGCCTGCACGGAACGTTTTTTCTTGGATCGCACCCGTACGAAGGTTGCGTAGCTTCGAGCGTACAAATGCCGCTCCTTTTCCTGGCTTAACATGTTGGAAATCCATTACACGCCAAATGCCACCATCTACTTCAACTGTTAAACCCGTACGAAAATCATTTACTGAAATCATTGTATATCCTCCTATTAATGAAAATCATAATATAAGTAGTTCTTTTGTAGAATGAGTGAAGGTTTCGTTACCGTTCTTTGTTAGTAACGTGTCGTCTTCAATGCGAACACCACCGATACCAGCAATATAAATTCCTGGTTCAACTGTTATGGCCATGTTTTCTTCTAGTCGCACATCTGAACGCACAGACAACCCAGGACCTTCATGAACTTCTAAGCCTATTCCATGACCTAGTGAATGGCCAAAGAAATCGCCATAACCTTTGGAAGTGATGTAATCACGAGCAATCGCATCGGCTTCTTTCCCTGTTAAGCCTGGTTTAATGTTCTCCATAGCTAACAGCTGCGAATCAAGCACAACTTGATACATCTCTTTTAATTTTTCACTTGGTTGACCCACTGCGACTGTACGTGTGATATCAGATACATAACCATTATGAAGAGCGCCATAATCTAGTGTAACAAGATCACCCGTTTCGATTATTTTGTCACTCGCCACACCGTGCGGTAATGCGGAACGAAGTCCTGAAGCAACAATTATGTCAAATGACGAAGATGAAGCACCAGCTGTCCGCATGAAAAACTCAAGTTCATTAGAAACTTCTAACTCTGTCTTCCCTGGTTGAATAAATTCAATAATGTGTTTAAATGCTGCATCAGCAATATCTGCCGCTTCCTTTAATATCTTAATCTCTGAATCTGACTTAATCAAGCGCAACTTTTCAATTAGACCAGTGACAGGAACCAATTCAGCTTTCATGCTTTTTTCATATTGCTTATACGTACCAAATACGACATGATCATTTTCGAAACCAAGGCGCTTAATACCTAAGCGTTCAACTTGTGCAGCCACTTCATTATGAATCGGCCCTTGGTGCTGAACAACTTTAAAGTCAGGTGCTTGCGCAGCCGCTTGCTCTGCATAACGAAAATCAGTGATAAATAGCGCTTCGTCTTGAGAAATAACGACCACACCAGCTGTCCCGGTAAAGTTAGTTAGGTATCTACGGTTATAGGTACTTGTAATGATCATTCCATCTACATTATGCTTTGTAAATTGCTCTCGTAATTGATT
The DNA here is from genome assembly GCF_040801915.1 of Jeotgalibacillus marinus. Taxonomy (NCBI): domain Bacteria; kingdom Bacillati; phylum Bacillota; class Bacilli; order Caryophanales; family Caryophanaceae; genus Jeotgalibacillus; species Jeotgalibacillus marinus. The sequence continues at coordinate 211,404 of NZ_JBFMIA010000001.1, forward strand.
AATTTTCCCCATGTCAATTCTCCCCCTTAAGATGTTCAATCATTGCTTGAAACGCAAGTTCATAACCAAAAACACCAAACCCAACAATTTGACCAATTGTGACCGACGAAATGACGGAGTGGTGACGAAACGCTTCTCTAGCGTGAACATTTGATATATGTAGTTCAATGACAGGTATATCAACTGACAAGATGGCATCTCGCAATGCATAGCTTGTATGCGTGTAAGCTGCAGGATTAAATATGATACCGTCCCACTGTTGTTGTGCTGCTTGGTGAATTGCGTCGATTAGTTCACCTTCATGATTTGACTGTTTCGCAACCAGTTCAATACCTTCTGCGTCTGCAAGCATAGAAATACGTTGTTCCACTTGCTCAAGTGTCACTTTCCCGTACACACCTGGTTCACGAAGTCCTAAACGATTTAGGTTCGGTCCATTCAATAGTAAGAAGGTGGTCATCTGCGTCATCCTTTACCAATTAGTTATCCTAATCAGTTTATCATACTAGAACAAATTCTCCCACTAGTGTTCTTCTGATTCATAAGGCTCATCATAGGAGATAGAAAGACCAACAAACGCACCATGAAGAACGAATAAACACGCAATGGAGACGACCGCATGATGCTTTAGTTCTTTAACATTTGTTCCTAAATCTAGCCACCATCCAAAAACCACAAAGATTACAACAAAAAGAATTGAGTTTATTATGATACCTGGCCACATCGTTTCAGACCATTTTACCGTCAATTGGTAAAGTAAACCCCATATAATGGATAAAACACAAATCATAGCCCACCAAATTATATGTGGAATAAACCCTTCTTGCCACGAAGGAGCTAAAAAGGACCACGACGGCATCAATGTTGTTTTCTCGATAAAATGAAAAAAATGAAAAACTTCATAAAAAGCACAAAATAAAAGCCCTCCAACAAGTCCTGTTATGATCGTCAAAGGCGTTCGTTTAATAGTTGGAAGTTCAACATCCGACATTTTTACTCCTCCTTTTCCTTTCAAGTATGTCCATTACTAAACAACTTCATAATAGAAAGCTAATCGAAAATCGAGCTTTCATCTAGTAGGAATCGGATTTTTTTAGTAAACTAAAAGCACCTTTAGAGATTAAAGGAATGAAACAATAGGCTGGTGTAAAAATGAGTAATGAAAAAAAGCCCGCATATGGCGGACAGGCCGTAATGGAAGGTGTCATGTTTGGTGGTCGTCGTCATACGGTAACTGCCATTCGACGTAAAGATCAAACGATTGAGTATTTTCACCTTCCACGAAAATCTCTACCTGCATTTCAAAAAATGAAAAAGATTCCGTTTTTGCGTGGAATTATTGCTTTAATCGAATCAAGTGCCAATGGTACACAGCACCTTAATTTTTCTAGTGAACGTTACGATGTATTACCTGAAGAAGATGAAAAAGTTCAACAAGAACAAAAAACATCCAAGCTAGAAATGATTTTTGGCATAGCTGCAGTTGGCGTTTTATCTTTTTTGTTTGGTAAGTTTGTCTTTACACTCATCCCTGTTTTTTTAGCTGAAGCATTACGTTTTGCTTTTCCAGGAGATGTCGCACAAATTATGATTGAGAGTGTATTCAAGATCATCTTATTACTCGCATATATTTATTTTATTTCTTTAACGCCATTGATTAAACGAGTGTTCCAGTATCACGGAGCTGAACATAAAGTGATTAATACCTTTGAAAACGGTTTGCCCTTAACCGTTGAAAATGTCCAGTCTCAATCAAGACTTCATTATCGCTGTGGTTCTAGTTTTATTTTATTCACCGTCATCGTAGGAATGTTTGTGTATCTACTCGTTCCAACAGAGCCATTAACGGTTCGTATTTTAAACAGAATCGCGTTGATCCCTGTCGTTCTTGGAATCTCCTTCGAAGTTTTACAGCTAACCAATAAAGTTCGTTCCGTTCCAGTACTTCGCTTCCTCGGTTATCCGGGTCTATGGCTTCAGCTTTTAACAACCAAAGAACCAAAAGATGACCAGGTTGAAGTGGCCATTGCTTCATTTAATCGAATGATGGAACTGGAAAAAGAGTCAGAATCAGGTTTACAAAAGGCTACACTTGTATAGACTATATACTAAAGGACTGTCTCACGAGAGGTGGCTAGTATAAATATGAAGATGACCGTTTTTTATATTGTAGTCGTTCTTGCGTTTTTTGGACTTACCCATGCTCTTTTCACCGACCCAAGTAGCTTAATACGTAAAATATTTACGTACGCCTTATTCGCCGGTGTCATTTATGCAATATACCGGCTGTGGGCAAGCCGAAAACCAAACCATAGCGAACAACAAGCATTTAAAAAGGCTGCAAAATACTCAAAGAAACGATATGGCAATCCTGTTTCTGCTTCAAAAGTTAAAAAAACTGCAAAGCAAAGTGGGAAAAAACCCTTACCACTAAAAAAACCTTTAACTGTGCGTGGAGATGCTCCCAAACTGACTGTAATTGAAGGAAAAAAAGGGAAGAAAAAGAAACGCATGTCACTGTAGTAAGCGATCTAAATAACGTAATGTCTGTGCACGCCCTGTTGAAATAAGGGTGTGTATTTGTTTTGGCGTTAATGAGGTGTCCGTTGACGACAATTCAGGGACTGGAATAATAAGTACCTTACGCTTCCCTATTTTCTCTAAGTGACGTACATCATGTGCCTCCTTCATCGTAATAAAAAGAGCTGAATAGAGTTCAATCACATTGTTAATTTTTTGTTCTTGTTCTTTCTGATTTTCCGCTTGAAGTTGAAATCCAATGATTGGAATTTCTTTTTTCGCTCCTTTTTCTTCTAAAAGCCAGATTGGAAAGTTACTTAAAACACCACCGTCAACGATCAAGTGACTATGTTTCCCTTTCTTCAACTTCACAGGTTGAAAAAAGAAGGGGAGTGATGCACTCATACGAACCGCTTTTGCGACATGCATCGCTTGGGGGTCACGACCGTAATATACTGCATCATCTGGTAACACGACCATTTTTCCAGCAGTTAAATCTGAAGCGACCATCTTAAACGATCCTTGGGGTAGATCATCAAATGTACGTATTCCTTTTTCTTGCAAGCGAAGCTCCAACCATTCTAGTAGGCCATCTCCTGTATATAATCCCTTCTTCCAATAGAGTTGAATCCAGCGTAACCACGTAGGCACCCACCATCTTTGCTCTTTTTCCTTATAAAATAATTCCGAAAGGGGAGGAAGCATCGTTTTTATTTCAGCAGACGTATAACTTGCAGCAACTAATGCTCCAACAAGTGCCCCTGCACTTGTTCCCGCTATTCTCCTGACTTTTATTCCTCTCTCTTCTAATGCTTCAACCACTCCAATAAATGCAATCGCTTTTACACCGCCACCTGAAAACACCAAATCAATGATCATGTGTGCACCCCCATTCTTACTATCTATATGAAGGGATAAAAAAAGAAGAAGAGGATATAGATCCCCTCCTTCTTCAGTCAACAAGTGAATACGGCTCGTTGGTCCCATCAAACAAAAATAGGTGCCTATGCTTATTAAAGATAATTCTTATGACTTCTTAGAAACTGACAGCAAGTAGACAGATGACAAAATTACAAACCGCACTTAAGTTGAGCATTACAGTTCGTACAAGTGTTACATCCACCAATTTCTTTTACGGTACCTTTCCTGCACACTGGACATGTATTACCAAGCTCTGATCCAATTGTGACCTTGGTTGATCTTAAGTCTTGAATTGTATCAACCAAGACAACAGTTTGCTCTTTTGCCTTTGTATCTATTTTATTTTCTTCCGCTTTAAGCGTTAAGACTTGAGAGTCACGACTGCCATCAACATATACCGTTCCACCCTTTGCACCACCTTTATAAAGACGCTCATACACGCTTTCCACTTGCTCAACAGCGTAACCTTTTGGAGCGTTAACCGTTTTGGAAATAGAGCTGTCTATCCAACGCTGAATTACGCATTGTGTATCTGCATGAGCTTCCGGTGCTAATTCCATTGCTGTCACAAAAAAGTCTGGTAGTTCATCTGCTGCCTGCGGGTTTGCCTCCAAGTATTCACGCAGAATATCTGCTTTGACTTCTATGAATTTCCCTAGACGACCACTTCTATAATACGTGTAGGAAAAATATGGTTCAAGTCCAGTTGAAACTCCCACCATCGTTCCTGTACTTCCAGTTGGAGCGACCGTTAAAAGATGAGAATTTCTAATTCCGTGAGTTAAGATCCCTTGTTTAATATCTTCAGGCATTTTTTTCATAAACCCTGTTTCCGTATACGCTTTGCGAAGAGAATTCGTTTCTTCTTGTGACTCACCTTCCAAGAATGGGAATTCACCACGTTCTTTGGCAAGTTCAATTGACGTACGGTATGCAGTCGTTGCAATCGTTTCAAAAATTTCGTCTACGAGCTGATTACCTTCCTTGGATCCGTATTCTTTTTCACAATAAATAAGCAGGTCAGCAAGTCCCATAACACCTAGACCTACACGACGTTCACCGAGTGCTTGCACTTTATTGTCTTCAAGAAAATAAGGAGTAGCATCGATCACATTATCCTGCATACGAACACCAATTTGGACTGTTTTTTTCAATCTATCGAATTGAACTGTTTTGTTTTTCTTGTCCGCAAACTCCGCAAGGTTGACAGCTGCTAAGTTACATACAGAATAAGGCGCTAATGGTTGCTCTCCGCACGGGTTTGTTGCTACAACTTGTTGACCGTATGCTTTTGCATTGGTCATATCGTTTGCATTGTCAATAAAGAAAATGCCCGGCTCCGCTGAATACGTTGCGCATATATTAATCAAATTCCATAGTTCTTTTGCTTGGATTGTACGGTACGTTCTGACCTCATACCCTTGTTTTTCCCATTCACGGACATCCCCAACCTCATGCCATTTGTCGTTATACTCAGCCATTTCTTGTGGAGAGTATGATTCAACGTCAGGGAACCGCAAGTTGTATGTTTCATTGCTCTCAACAGCTTTCATAAAGTCATCCGTCAAACAAATTGAAATGTTGGCACCAGTAAGAAACTCTGGATTATGAACGGAGTATATTCCACCTGTTGCAAGTTTTTCTTGTGCATCCTCAATAATGTGTTGATTAAAACCACCTTGACCAGGAATATCTTTGTAGTTCACAATGCTTTGGTACATAGCCACTTCTTGCTCTGTTAATGGGGTGAACTTTAATTTTTCATGTGCGATTTTTTGGATGAATTCGTCCTCACTTGTTTCCAGTAAAAAGCGTAAAATACGTGGATTCTGCATTTTAGAAATGATGAATTCAATAATATCTGGATGCCAATCAGTTAGCATGATCATTTGGGCACCACGTCTTGAACCACCTTGCTCGACTAGATGAGTAAGCTTCGCAATATCGTCTAACCACGAAACAGAACCAGATGATTTTCCGTTCACACCTCTTGCTAATGTATTTCTAGGACGCAACGTAGAACCATTCGTTCCAACACCACCACCGCGGCTCATGATTTCCATCACTTGCTTACGGTGATCAGAAATTCCTTCTCGTGAATCTTTTACAAACGGCATGACATAGCAGTTGAAGAATGTAACATCAGTATTGGCTCCTGCACCGTACAAAACACGGCCAGCTGGAACAAAATGAAGACTTGATAGCTCTTCATAAAACTTTGTCGTCCATTCCTCTCGGAGCTCTTCTGTTTTTTCAACTGAAGCAAGTCCCGTCGCATTTCGAAGCGCAATTTGTTCGTAATACACTTCAAGCGGTTTTTCAATCACATCAAGTGAACGATTGATAATTCCTGTTTCTATTTCCTTTGGCGTATCGAGCGAGTTACGGAACTCTTCTTCAATCAACACCTGTGCCTCACGACGTGATTGGTTAATGCTCTGAATGTAACCTAACCCACGTGCTGGAAATTTAGGATCTTCTCTAATTGTTAGCACAACAAAATCACCTGTGCGTAGTGTTTTTTTCTCCGTGTCTTTAAATGCATAACGATCCAGCATAACAAGCCTTGAGACACCTTTATGTGTAAGTTTCATATTTGAGGTAATAGGGTGAACTGGGTCAAATAATGTAATATCCTCGTTTAATTGTTCGATATTCAATCTTGTTTGTTGTGGAGTTAAAGATGTCATGTATTAAATCTCCTCTAATTGTATTATTTGATTGTAGTCTACTCCTTTTTCAACAAAAACACAACATATAGTGTTCGCCATTTTTACCCTCATACTACATATGGTTTTTTTCGTCAATGTTAAAAATGTTGTCAAATCCAAAAAGAGAAGATTTCGGCTAAAAGAGGGAGAAAACACGGTCTAAAATGTAATTTTCAACTCGTTTTGGACTTTTTTCAGATTTGCAATTCTCGACAAGGCATTCTTAAGAACATCGGTTGATTTTGAAAGGCATTTTTAGTATAAAACATAGAGTAGGGTAACCTTTTTCAAGGCTACCCAAACCGTACGTGCCTTATTAAGGCATACGGCTAATTCTATTAAATCAGGGGTTATTTGCTAAGTGAGGGGGTAATTTCACAATTTCTGCAAGTTCTCTGTAGTTATGCCTAAATTAAAACCTCTTACCGTCATACAAAAAATCAAGGGTGTGCAACAATATTAAGCTGTGATCACTCGGCTGATTCATAGAGTGATCACCAAATTAGAGGGTTTCCCGTTATTTGCGGACGGTCACCAGCTTAACCCGTCGCCGTGCTTCACACTTATTGCATCTGGGTCTGCTTGTCCAACAACGGATCTCGACGATCCGCTTCTCCTTCAGACACTACCTCACGATAATGCCCTAGATTAGCTTTCACTGGTTGTATCAGCACTAGTGGAAGGACTTTCACCTTGGAGAAAATAGACCTTCGGAGACTAGGGAGTCGTGTTTACAAGCTGTAACGTTCTCCAACCTTTAACAATGATGCACACGTGCGACTGGCCCGTCTCACGCAAAAGACGAGCCAATTGGCTCGTCCTTTTATTATCGTTTAAAATTCCATTCATCTGTACTGTATCGATTATGCATTATTTGCTCTACGTAACTTCTCTCTTCTGTTGTTAACTCGTGTGGTTCAAGTTTAATTGATAGTCCTTCTTCAAATCCTTGAAAAAAAGCGGTTTTAGCTTCGTCAATCTTGACGGGTTGATCAACCATATCGTTAATAGCAACTGCCTTCTTTCTAAAAGCATTCTTCATCCGTTCTTTGACACGGTCACTCGAGTAATGAAAAAGACTAAAGAGCTTGTCTTCATCAATCTCAAGTAAAATTGATCCATGCTGTAAAATAACACCTTTTTGTCTTGTCTGAGCACTTCCTGCCACTTTTCTACCTTCCACTACCAGCTCATACCAGCTTGATGCATCAAAACACACTGCACTGCGAGGGTTTTTTAGGTCATTACGTTCTTCCGCTGTTTTCGGAATGGAGAAGTATGCGTCCAACCCTAACGTTTGGAACCCTTTTAATATCCCTTCTGAAATCACGCGATAGGCTTCTGTAACCGTTGGAGGCATTTTGGGGTGATTTTCACTTACAATAACACTGTAGGTTAACTCATGTTCATGTAGTACCCCACGACCACCAGTAGGTCGACGGACGAAGCCAAGCCCGTGTTTCTTCACCTCATCCAAATTAATTTCTTTATGTACATTTTGAAAATAACCGATTGACAATGTTGCTGGATCCCATCCATAAAATCGAATGGTTGGTGGAATTTTCCCTTCACTATGCCAATCTAGTAATGCTTCATCAAGAGCCATATTATAGCTTGGTGACGAATTTCCTGAATCAATATATCTCCAAGTTTCAATAGTCATTGCATTCAGATCCTTTTCGTAAAAGTCGACTTAAGTCTAACAGACACTTATACAAATTCAAAGAGTGTCGTATTCAAAAATATTTTTCTTTGAACTTCTATCGTTTGAGCCCTATAATAGTACCTAGTGTTCATAAATAGAAAGGGGGCAAAACGTTGGAATCACTTTATTTCTTAATAGCTGTAGTAGTTGCTATTATTTTATACTCAACGTACACGTATTTCCGTCAGAAACGCATTTTAAAGCCTTTAACAGAGGAAGAGTTCAGAAGTGGCTATCGAAAAGCTCAGTTGATCGATATTCGAGAGCAACGTGAATTTGACGCAGGTCATGTTCTTGGCGCTCGTAACATTCCACTTTCTCAATTAAAAATGCGCATTGGCGAAATTCGTTCTGATAAGCCTGTTTATATGTATTGTCAAAATGGGATGAGAAGCGGACGAGCTGCACAAATGCTTTTTAAAAAAGGAATTAAAGACCTTTATCAACTTAAAGGTGGATTTAAGAAATGGGCTGGAAAGATTAAAAAAAAATAAGTTAAAAAGATCCAAAGTGATTGCACTTTGGATCTTTTTTGCTGCCAAAAACTCTGGAAGCAGCGTGTTCTTCTTCAGCACTCAAAGTTGTATAGACCTCTTATGTGGTGTAACTGACATGTAGTTGTAGTATAGGAAGAGCTCACTTAAAAATTGGGTTCAATGCTGTACTATAAACTCCTTATACCTCGACAGCTTCTTTTTTTGTATAACGCAACACGGGTTTTCTTGCTGCTTTTGTTTCATCAAGACGACCAATAACCGTTGTATATGGAGCATCTTGAACAACTTCTGGTGATTCCTCTACTTCTTTTGCAATTTGAATCATCGCATCAATAAACGAGTCTAGTGTTTCTTTTGACTCTGTTTCAGTCGGTTCGATCATCATGCACTCCTCAACATTTAGAGGGAAGTAGATCGTTGGTGGGTGATAACCAAAATCTAACAGACGTTTCGCAATATCAAGCGTACGTACACCGAGTTTCTTTTGACGCTTGCCACTTAGGACAAATTCATGCTTACAATGACGATCAAATGGTAAATCAAAATGAGGAGCAAGTCTTCTCATCATATAGTTTGCATTTAATACGGCGAACTCACTAACTGCTTTAAGCCCATCTGGGCCCATCGTACGGATGTATGTGTAAGCACGCACATTGATTCCGAAATTCCCATAAAATGGTTTTACACGTCCGATGGATTGCGGACGGTTATAATCGAACTCATACTTGTCACCATTTTTCACAAGAATCGGTTTTGGTAGATGTGGTATAAGATCTTTTTTCACGCCTACTGGACCTGATCCAGGACCACCACCACCGTGAGGACCTGTGAACGTTTTATGCAAGTTTAAGTGAACAACGTCAAAGCCCATATCGCCAGGTCGTGCTTTGGATAGTACAGCATTTAAGTTCGCACCGTCGTAATAAAGCTTGCCACCTGCTTCGTGAATAACCGCAGCCATTTCAATAATATTTTCTTCAAATAAGCCTAATGTATTTGGATTTGTTAGCATCAATGCGGCAGTATCATTTCCTACTACACGTTTAAGGTCTTCAATATCCACAAGCCCTTCGTCGTTTGACTTAACCGTAATCGTTTCAAAGCCAGCTACTGTCGCTGATGCTGGGTTTGTACCGTGAGCAGAGTCAGGTACGATCACTTTCGTACGATTGAAATCACCGTTTGCTTCATGGAATGCACGGATCATCATAAGTCCTGTCCATTCTCCATGGGCTCCTGCAGCAGGCTGAAGCGTTACTTCGTCCATCCCAGTAATTTTGATTAAGTGCTCTTGAAGGTCATACATCAATTCCATAGCGCCTTGAACAGATGAGGCTTCTTGGAGAGGATGAATATGAGTAAATCCTGCATAACGAGCAACCGCCTCGTTCACTTTTGGATTGTATTTCATCGTACAAGATCCGAGTGGATAAAATCCAGAATCTACCCCGTGGTTACGTTTTGAAAGCGCTGTATAGTGACGCATAATGTCTAGTTCTGCAACTTCTGGCAGTTCAGGTGCTTCTGTTCGAATAAACCCTTCAGGAGCAAGAGATGCTAGATCTACTTCAGGAACGTCTAATTCGGTCAAGCTATAGCCAGTACGTCCTTCTTTTGATAATTCAAAAATAAGTGGCTGATCTTTCTTATGCATATACAGTCAGCTCCTTTACAAAGATGTCAATTTCCTCTTTTGTACGTTGTTCCGTAACGGCTATAAGCATTTGATGCTCACGGTCTTCAAAGTCACGACCTAAATCATAACCGCCAATAAAACCTTTTTGTAAAAGTGCTTCATTAACATCTGAGACAGGGCGATCAAGCTTAATGACGAACTCATTGAATGTGAAGCCTTCATCCATAATTTCAATACCAGCTGCTTTCAACTGTTGTTTTGCGTAATGTGCTTTTTGGAAGTTTTGTTGTGCAATTTCTTGAATACCTTTTTTCCCAAGCGCTGTCATCGCTACAGATGCAGCAAGAGCATTAAGTGCTTGGTTTGAACAAATATTTGATGTCGCTTTATCTCGACGAATATGTTGTTCACGTGCTTGAAGAGTTAACACATACCCGCGTTGTCCTTCATCATCAGTTGTTTCACCAATTAAACGCCCTGGAACTTTTCTCATAAGTTTTTTCGTTACAGCAAAATAACCACAATGCGGACCACCAAAAGCTTGCGGAAGACCGAATGGCTGTGCATCTCCTACAACGATGTCAGCACCAAATTGACCCGGTGGTGTTAATGCGCCTAATGAAAGTGGATTGGATGACACAACAAACATCGATTTTACGTTATGTGTCAATGCTTCAATTTCATCAATGCGTTCGATGTGACCGAAAAAGTTCGGGTACTGAATCATAACAGCAGCCACATCATCTGAAAGAAGTTCTTGTAGCGAATCAAGATCTGTTACACCGTTTTTCTGAGGAACAGTCACGACTTCAATATGTTGACCAGTTGCATAGGATTCCAAAACCGCTCTTGATTCAGGATTAACTGCTTCTGACACGAGTACTTTTTTACGACGCGTTTGACCTGCCGATAGCATGGCCGCTTCAGCGAAAGAAGTTCCCCCGTCATACATAGATGAATTAGCAACATCCATACCCGTTAATTCACAAAGCATCGTTTGAAATTCAAAGATCGCTTGAAGCTCACCTTGTGAAATTTCCGGCTGATACGGGGTATAGGCTGTGTAAAATTCAGAACGTGAGATCACATGATCAACGATTGTCGGCATGTAGTGATCATATACTCCTGCTCCTAAGAAGGAAGCGTATTGCTTCGTGTCTAGGTTCTTATCAGCCATTAACATGAGTTCTTTTGTTAAAGCAGATTCCGATTTTGCTTGCTTAATGTTTAGTTCACCTTGAAAACGTACCTTTTCTGGAATATCTGAAAATAGTTCATCAACTGATTGTACGCCAATCACTTGCAACATATCTTTTTTATCTTGTTCGGTCATCGGTAGATATCGATGGTTCATAGGTGGATCTCCCTTCGCCCAAGGCTTTATTTTCTTTTATAAAATGGTGATTTTACGACTTCAGCCTTCACTTTCTTCCCTCTTATTTCAACAAACACTTCTTGTCCAATGGTTGCTAGTTCTTTTTTAATTAAAACGAACCCTATGTTTTTCTTAAGGGTTGGTGATTGCGTACCAGTCGTCACAAACCCAATTTCTTCTTCACCAACAAATACAGGGTACCCATTACGTGGAATGCCTCTATCAATCATTTCGATTCCTACAAGTTTTCGAGGTGCACCATTTTCTTTATGACCTTTAAGCACTTCTTGACCGATAAATGCTGCTTCTTTTTGTGGACGAACAGCAAAGCCAATTCCCGCTTCAATTGGAGAAATCGTAGATGAAAGCTCTTGTCCATATAATGCAAGCTTCGCTTCAAATCGTAATGTGTCACGTGCACCTAATCCACATGGCACAAGTCCATCTTCCTTACCTGCTTGGAGCAAATCTGTCCATACTGTTGGTGCAAGGTCTGCTTGGCAATAAATTTCAAATCCATCTTCACCTGTGTAACCAGTTCGCGATACAAGAGCTGATACGTTGTTGATGTGGACCTCATTTTGGAAATGAAAAAATGAGATTTCCGCTAAGTTTGTATCCGTTAAGCGTTGCAAAATTCGTTCTGCATTTGGCCCTTGGATTGCGAGTTGTGCGATTTCAGTAGAAATATTTTTCACTTGTACATCTTCATTTACATGCTCAAGTAACCAAGCTACATCTTTATCAATATTTGAAGCGTTAATGACAAGTAGATAGTGATCTTCTTTTAAGCGATACACAAGAAGATCATCGACTGTACCACCGTCTTCATAACACATAGCTGTATAAAGCGCTTCATTATCATTTAATTTTGATACATCATTTGTCATCATTTTCTGAAGGTAGCTAAGACTGTCTTTCCCTCTTACATCGACCTCACCCATGTGAGATACATCAAAAAGACCTGCTTTTGTTCGAACTGCTTCATGCTCTTCTTTAATACTTGAAAATTGAACTGGTAAATCCCAGCCTCCAAAATCAATCGTTTTTCCACCTGATTGTTTATAAAGATCGAATAATGGTGTTTTTTTCAATAATGAGATAGACACATGATTTCCCCTTCCATTTTGTTTTTGTTCAAAGATGCCCTATACACATACAAAAAAGGACAGGGATGACCCTTTAAAAATAAGGGATCCCTGTCCTTTTCACCTGAAAGTTTACCATAATGGCTTTCCTCTTTGGTGGCTTCGTAAACGAAACACTCTCCAGAGTAGCGTCCAACAAGAGTCTTTTTGCCTGAGAGATTCACATCACATGATGCTTGCTCCTTCGGCGTCCATAAATGGATCTCTCCCCTTGTTTTCATTCGCTCATATTTGTAATGATTATTGGACATACTATGAACAACAAATTACTTTTCTACAGAAGTGTTCTTATTTATTTTGTTTTTTGTTTGAATCTATCTTTATCCTATCATTATTTCTAATTTTATGGCAATGGTTTTTTATTCTGAATTTAAAGATTTCTCAGATTTACTAGTCATTTAAATAAACAACATCTTAAAGATGAAAAAATTGTGTTTTTTTAGATTATTTTTCAATTGAAAGGTTTGATGATTTTGAGACACTCATTATGTTTTCAAGATTCTGCATGGCCAACACATTTTCTTCAATGGTTGCAATCAGATAAACAGTCATATGACTCTACCCTTTTACATCATTCCATTAGCGATAAAAAAGAACAACGACTCTATCCCGCCCGTACACTTTCATGTTTAAAAGAACTTCCACATTTAACTCTCTACCCTCATCAACTCAATGCAGCATCAAAAGTCGTGTTTGACTTAGGGGGACGAGCGTTACTTGCCGATGAAGTGGGGCTAGGAAAAACAATTGAAGCTGGATTAATCTTAAAAGAATATATTGTAAGAGGGCATGTATCGAACGCTCTAATTCTTGTTCCATCCTCTTTGGCAGGTCAATGGCAACAAGAACTGTCGAATCATTTTGGATTGAGCACGATCATTCATAAAGGTAAAAAAGAATGGCGACAAGCTCCTATTACCATCTCAACCATCGATTTGTTAAAGCGACCACCTTTAAGAGAGCAAATTGAAGCATGTCACTATGATTTAGTCATTGTAGACGAAGCACATAAATTAACAAACCCTAAAACGTTAAATCATCAGTTCATTCGTTCATTATCTAAAAGCTATTGTTTATTTTTAACCGCTACTCCAATACAAAATCGCTCAGAGGACCTATATCATTTATCTACGTTACTTCGACCTGGTTTATTGGGGACACTACATGATTTTAGAGATGCCTGTAAAGATGAACAAGAGAAAGACAAACTAAAAGAAAAAATAAATGAATTCATGATCAGAACTCGCAGAAAAGAAACCGATATCGCTTGGACTAAACGAACCATTCAAGTCGAATGGATTGATCAGTTACCCTACGAACAAAAATTGTATGGAGCTGTCGAAAAATTTTATCATGAACAAAAGGAAGCGAATCTCCATGCCTTTTCTCACATTACTCTTTTAAAACAAGGATGTAGCTCGATTATTGCTTTATTAAAAGCACTTAATCGAGAAGAAAATAAAGAACTAAGCAGTAATCTAGGAGTAAATCTCAATGTTACTCCTGATCAGCTAGTCTCGGCAAAAGCACAGAGAATCCTTTCTTTCATTCAACAAACAGACGAAAAAGTCATCGTGTTCACACAATACCGTGCAACACAGCTTTACTTAAGTTGGTTTTTAAAAGAACATCAGATAACGTCTGTGCCGTTTCGTGGTGGTTTCAAAAAAGGAAAAAAACAATGGATGACGGATTTATTTAGAGAAAAAGCACAAGTATTAATTGCTACAGAAGCTGGATCAGAGGGGTTAAACCTTCAGTTTTGTCGCTATATGATTCATGCAGATATACCATGGAATCCGATGAAGCTTGAACAACGAATTGGTCGTATTCACCGGATCGGTCAACAAGAAGATGTGGAAGTTATTTATTTACTTAATCGGAATACGATTGAAGAACGAATATGGCATATCCTTCAAGAAAAAGTTTCGCTATTCCGTTACATTATTGGTGAACATGACGACTTATTGTCATCAACAACTACTAATGAAATGAACCGTTATTTAAAAGATGCATTTCTTCATTCTAGATCTGAAAAAGAGATGAGATTAAAGTTAAACCAGCTTGAACATTTTTATAATATGAACCAAGTAGAGGGGGAGGCATAATGGAAAACGCGATTCAGTGGGAACTCGTTCATCGCTATTTAGAGCTTAAAGGGGTACATGCTACAAAAGGAGCCTCCCAATCATTGCTTCATTTAACAGAGGAATTGGATCGAAAATTTATGAATCGTCCATTTTACTGGCATTATCGGGATGCAACCAACCAAGTTGGCGAGCCAATGACCGTTACGTTAATTAAGCAAAACATGGAACCCATGCCTGGTAACGCAATTATCGCATCTACGTTAAATCCTATTTATCGGCAGCTCGTTGAAGCCGCACATGCCGAAGCCAGCTGGTACAAAGCATATGAAGCACCTCAGAATTTTTCTCAAAATCATGCTCCTCTTTATCCGTGGATCCTCATTCAAGGCGTCCTTACAATGGACCCTCCTGGTGCAGCTTCTTATTGGAAAGAAGCTGCGATTTCCTTGACCACTGGGAGAGTTCAAACGGGTGATGATCTTTTTGAAAGTCGCACATTGCAATCGAATTTACCAGATTACCATTTTACAGTCGCACCAATCATTCAATTTGAACGGGCGATCGAAACACTGCTCTTGGAACTTGAACAATCTGGTGAAAAACAGTATGAAGAAGATCTACTACGTGTACGTAATCAATACGAAACTAAGATTTCATTGAATGAAACAATGAAAAATACCGAAGGTTTGCGCGATCTTCAAACACATACTGAAATGTACAAAGTAAAGCTTAGATTTGACCAACCCTTAGGAGGAATCGTTTATTTACAGCACCCCTAAGTAGTTAACTTGACTATAATTTCATCAAGTGTATCTTCAACAGAACGTTTAGAAACAGAAACAATGAGATCAGCTGCTTCTCGGTACACAATGTCGCGTTGGTTAAACACTTGTTCAAGAGAAGCTGCTGTATTATTCATTACGAGTGGTCGATTACCATCACCCGTAATTCGTTCATACAGTTCCTCAAAAGGAGCATTCAGATAAATCACAGTTCCATTCTTTTTCATCCATCGTCCCGTGTCTTGAAAATACAAAACACCACCGCCTGTTGAGATGACTTTTTCACCTTTTACTGCTTTAAGAACTTGCGCCTCAGCTGCTCTAAAATAAGGCTCACCCAACTCCTCAAAAATAGCTGGAATCTGCTTTTTTTCAGACAAGACAATTTCTGTGTCTAAATCGATGTATTCACGATTTAATTTCCTGGCAAGCTCTAATCCTACTGTTGATTTACCAGCGCCCATATAGCCAATTAATATTACATGGTTATTTTCATTCATCTTAATTCCTCCGTTTTTAGAATTCGTTGTCATTATATACGAACGTTGTGGGAAAATACGATACTCCGTGCAAAGTTGGTGTAAGTAACACACTTTTCTGATCAAGATATTGAAACTTCACGTGTCCGTTTGAAAAGTGAATTACACCTTGTGGCTCATGATTCTCCATTACTTTTATCGCAGCTAATTCAACCATTACTCCTTTTTCATAATACTGTCCAATCGTTTCGTAGTGCTTGGTTTGATCCATACTCGCGGTTAGGAGTACAGCAACCATAGCCAGTACAACTGTAAAAAGCAAGAGAACAGGCAGCATAATGCTTCCTGTCTGTGATGACAGCAGCGTCAATAATTTGCGCTTTTTTTGTTGTACCATTTTGAAATAATACCTCCAATTGTAGCAAAGTGTCTTGTAAAGAAAAGGAGATTGATTGAATAGAAGTTAAATAAACTTCATGACCCGCACCGTTCACCTGTCTTCGTAATAATGAACCGTAAGAAGAAAACAGGATCGTATCTCCCTCTTTGCTTTTCAGTGTTAGTTTTTGTTGATCAATTTTTTCAATATCATGCTTTTCGACCTCTTTGCGAAATTGCATTAAAAACAAATCCCATTCAGCAGCGACAGATTCTTCTATACGTTCATTTGCTCCATGCAAACTTAAAAACAGGATGGGCATTAAGCTTGCTATCACTACCAACACGGATAAACAAAACATAACTTCGATTAAGGTGAATCCTTTATTATTTCGTTTCACTGCATGTTTGTACGTTATTAAATGATCGAGTCTCATAATCCACACAAATCCTTTCATTTTCCTCCCATATTAAGTGAAATGTAATGCCTTCTCGCTCGATCGGTTGGTAAGAAGCTTGTCCTGTAACACGAATCCTCTGTATTTGTTCGTACAATACTACCCACGAGGTAGCTCTATCTTTGGATTCTTCTACTTTACTAACCACATTTAGCAGAAGAGGCAGGATGGAAAGACACAAAAATAAAATGCACGTTAACGCTAACACCGCTTCATAAACAGCGAAACCATCACTATTTTTCAACATAAAACCGTCCCTTCCCTAAATAGAAATGAACCGTATAAGGCTGTTCATTCACTCTAAATCGAATGGCTCCAAAAGTTGACGTGCTGCCAGATGGCAGAAATCGAAATGTTAATAGCGTACTTGTTTCAAGCAATTCAACACTAAGTGGGAGCTCACGTTTTACGATCGTTCTTTCTTGTGTACCCGATCCGGTTAAAATGTGATATTGCTGTTCAAGGGGATAAAAGCGTAGACTTACATACCGTTCAGACGTAATAGCCGTTAATTGCGCTTGGTATAAATCTTGAGTTAATTGCTGTTCAAACAAAAGGGATTCTTCCACAATGATCGAACGATAAATAAACTGAGCTGAAACGGTCACAATGACCGTTATCAGCAACAGTACAACCATCACTTCAATCATCGTAAATCCACGCAAATTAAGATATTTCAACAATTGTGACATTACCGTTTGAATCAATTTCCAGCCCTCTCCCATCTGGACATGTCAATTCATCTTCTCTCAAATAACCCGAATTTTGCAGCTCCTCCATTGATTCTGGGACGGATTTCATCGACATACGATAAGACTCAACCTGAGCCTGAACCATTTGCTGAAAAGCCTGACAGCCCTTGCTGTTGATTTCACTACTTTGTTTTGAAATATTCGGTAAACTAACAACAAGTAGTATTGAGATAACAAGTAATACAATCACCATTTCTATTAAGGTAAAAGCACGATTATTTTGAATAATTTTTACTATTGTTTTTTTCATTTTATTCCTCCTATATCGTTTGCATAAGTTGAAATGTTGGTAGCAAAATGATGAGATATGCACTGATAATCGCCACTCCAAGTAGTAAAAACAAGCATGGCTGAATAAACACCAGTATTTTTGTTGTTCGTTCTTCTAAAGAAGCCAGACAATAGTTGCTGTAAAATTGCCACTCTTCCTCAAGTCGTCCATTTTCTTCTCCATGGTGGGTAATTCGTTTTAATTCGTCCGTTATATATGGAAGCTGCAATAATGTTTGGTGCATAGTCTGTCCTCTCTCTAATTCACCACTCATAAAGGCAGCCATGTCATGGTACAGTTTTCGGTAGGGTTGCGCCATAAACGTTTGGAGCATTGCTTGAATGGACATCCCACCTTTTAAAAGATGGGATGCTTCACGAGAAAAAACATAGCTATGATAATGCTGTACATAATAACCAATGACTGGTACAGCAGATAATTTGGACCACCGCTCATGTGGATCAAGGTTCCGCATGAATACGATAATCAACAGTCCAATAAAGATAAAAATAAGCCAAACAAAAAACATAATAAAGGGGAGTTGGTTAAAAAATGATGAAATCCATCTAACAAATCCGGAGGAATTTTGACCAATGGTTGCGTACAATGTGGTGAAACGAGGCAATAGGTAGAAGTTTAACACCATGACAATGACAACAAATAGTAGCGACAAAAAAATGGGATAGTACAGCAGTCCAACTAAGCGTTTCATTTCTCGCCTTCTATGCTGGAGTAAGGTAGATGTTTCAAGCAACGTTTCTTCAACATTGCCGTAGCGTTCTGCGAAATAAATGTGCAGGCAGACAAACGAAGGAAAACCAAGCTTCTTTAAGGTGTCACTTAACGACTGTCCATTTAAAAAATCTTCTATCACATCTTGATGCAAGCCCTCTAAATGTTTTTTTTGGTTCAACAAAAGAAATTCAATCGCATTTTTAAGGGGATAACCGTGCGCTTTCAACTCACCCAATCGTTTTAGGAATGTTCCCTGTTCGTTGCGATGAATCGTTTGCTTCGTGTTCCATCCACCGAAGATACTCTTCATTTGAGACATACCCTAGTGCAACCCCCTTTACCATCAATTGATTTAAAGTAACATGTGACGATAAATGGTTGGATTGATAAAAGATTTGTTGTAACTCTCGACCTGTAATAAGTTCAAAGATTGATGCACGACGAGCCGAAGACTGCTTTTCATTTATTTTGACGAGCCTTTGCCCTGTTACACCAATGAGCGTTTGTTTGAGTTCTTCCATTGTCACGCCTAAATCAAGCATGCGATAGATAGCTCCTTCAGCGTCTTTCGCATGAAGAGTCGATAAAACTAGGTGCCCACTAAGTGCAGCTCTTGCAGCTATTTTTGCTGTTTCTGCATCACGAATCTCGCCTACAATAATAATGTCTGGGTCATGGCGCAAAACAGCGCGTAGTCCTGTCGCATACGTGATGCCCGCTCGCTCATTAATTTGCACTTGTAAAACATGATCTTGTAACCGTTCTATCGGATCTTCTAAAGTGATAATGTTGCGATTGAGGTGAGTAGCGCAGTAATGAATGAGGGAATACAAAGTTGTGGATTTCCCACTTCCAGTCGGCCCTGTAAACAGGAGCAACCCGTGAGAATAACGAACAAGAGATAATAGTTGTTTGGCTGAGCGGGAGAACAATGAAAGCTTTTCAATTGGAATTGATAAAGATTGTGGAAGTAGTCGTAATACGAGGCTTTCTTTGAATGAGGCTGCTGGAAGTGTGGAAATACGGAGTGACATAACTTCTTCATTAACGATTGTATCAAATGAACCACTTTGAGGCTTACGCTTATCACCAATGTCTAAAGATGCTTTAAATTTATAATGTGAGACTAACCTTTCACCGGTGACCGCTGACAGGGAACGATAATGAACTAACTCTCCTTGAATCCTAAATTGAATGAGCATCTCCTCTCCTCTTGGAATTAAATGAATATCTGAGCAATTTCGTTTGTGAGCTTCTGCAAGTAAACGGCTTGCATACCGCTCTGCTCCAAATGACATAAATCGTTTCACATCCTTTCTATAACAGTTCTCCTTTAGTATTCTCCTCCACTCCTCAATTCTCCTTCTTCTTTTTTAAAAACTTTTGGAACAAAAAAGAAAGACATTCAGGCCTTCAGAGTTAAAATCAACAGCTAAATTATCTTCATTCGTTAAAATCGGACATTTTAAAAATCATGGCTCTTAGATAATTAGTAACTACTTCATATAGTCCCACCAGTTTTTTTAAAAAATCACCTAATCGTCACAATCAAAAAAGATGAGTTATTTACTTTCTATTGTGGTATCCTATATAATAGGTTCGATGGAATTGTTCGTATAAAGGAGGGATTTGGATGGATAAGATGTATCGAGTTTTGGGGTTCTGGACTGGAATTTTTTCGATTTTCTTTTATATAGGACACATGCCCAAAACATCATTGCTTTTCCTTGCCCAGACAGGATTTTTCATCCTATTAGGGTATTTGAAATTATCTGAGCGTATGTATGTTTATGTTTTCTTCGTATACTTAACTGTTTTCTTTGCAGGATTTACTTATTGGACAACCTTCATGATGCCACTCGGAGGTCCTCTTGCTTCTCAGTAATATTAAAACCCCTCAGCTATGAACTGAGGGGCTTTTTATTTGTTTCTAATTGGGCTGAACGAGCCGCTTTCGTTCGCTTTTAATACTAAAATCCATTTAAGAACGGGTTTGTATTCATTTCTTGTGAGATTGTTGTCACTGGGCCGTGTCCCGGAAGAACGTATGTATCCTCAGGTAAAGTCAATAGTTTTTGGTGAATACTCTTGATTAGCACATCATGATTTCCTCTTGGAAGATCTGTTCGACCAATACTTCCTTGAAACAACGTATCTCCAGCAATGACAACTCCAGATTGTTTAAAGTAAAAACTTACGCTTCCTGGGGAGTGACCTGGCGTGTTAAACAACTGAAATGAGAAGCCACCGATCGTGCATTCACCTTGTGTGTCGTATAAATAATCCGCATCCCTCGCAGTGATTGGTTGAATACCTTGAAAAAAAGAGGAACCGTTCTTTGAAGAGTCAGACAACCACTTTTTCTCCTCTTCGTGAACATACACAGGGATTTTATAATGATCACGAATCGGATCGACTGCACCAATATGGTCAAAATGAGCATGTGTTAAAATGATTGCTGTAGGTGTTAACTTCTTTTGTTCAATAAATTGTCGTAATTTAGTTTCTTCTTCACCCGGATCAATGATTAGGCAGTTTTGTTCATCATTGTAAACAATATATGCATTCGTTTGAAGGGGACCGAGTGGTATTTGGATCCATTCCATTTCATCACCTCAACGTTAGTGTAGCATGAGTTATATCATATTTGTTCCGAAAAATATCGGATCCTCACGAAAGTGGCACTAATAGTTCTCGACAATGATCTAAAAAAAATATAAACTAATAAAAGAGTACGTATATAAGTAGCACTAATCTCGAACATACTTAACATGAACAACTGTAATGAAAGGAGTGTATAAAGATGAATGGACTAACAATTATTTTATCATTAGTCACTATATTAGCTGCGATCGGTACGCTTTCTTCTTTTAAAGGCAAAAACATTATGGGTATTTTGTTTGGTCTCGCAACATTAGGTGTATTTGGATGGTTTACGATCATGACAATTGTATATGAAGGTTATCCAGTTCTTTAAAAAAAAGAGTTGACGACTATCGTCAACTCTTTTTTATGGCTCCAGCTTCATTAGCTGTTGTTTTACGGAAGCTAGTTTATTTTTCATCGAATGATTGTTGCGATCTCGTCGATCATCTATTCGGATATTCGTCGCGACTCGCTCAATACCATTCTTAAATGGAGACTCATGCATTTCTTGAACAACTTCTAACAACGCCGGGAGCTCACCTTCGATCAACGTGCTCATAGGAGTTAACTCGTAGGTTATTTTTCCTTCTTCAGCCCAGTTCGCTAAAATACGCTGAATGTCCGCTACATAGCGACTTACACTAGGTGTGTCAGTGCCAATTGGTATAACCGTTACATCAATGATAGCCATCTATTGAATTTCCTCCTCAAAAATTAAAAATCGCTCAAGATCCCCATCTATCATATCAATGATCGATGTATACTGAAACCCCATCAAACAATAGGCTCCATCCGGTGAGCATGAGAGTGGTTCATTGTTTACATAGTCTTTAATTACCGTCTCTGCTGACGCTTCTACATCCCACGACACCAGTGCAAACTGATTCTCTTCAGTATTATATTCACCGTCTTTATACGGCTTAAACGTAATAAACGTATTCTCACTTTTGATAAAATCATACTTAGGTATGACCCAATCAGAATACATTTGTACACTAGGAGCTGTAAATGTAGAAATAATCTCACCCTCTCGATCAAATGTATAAGAGAATTCTTTTTCCTCTTTCCCTAATTCAACTGTCATAAAAAAAGGTTGTAATAAATCAAATGCAAGGACAGCCTCTTTTACCTGATTGCTATAATCAATATCAAAAAAATGTTCATAAACAGGTGCTTCAGGAACATTTATTTCAGATGACCATTGCTGATACACAAATTTGTCTAAAGAGGACCATGCAATAAAAGGAGGTGTTCCTGTTATTTCTTCCCACTCTTTTTTATTGATGTCTGCTAACCAAACTTTATATGTCCAATCTGACTCAAAAGCAGTAAATAAAATCTTAGATTCGTCATGTTCATTCCACTCATACAGAAGCTCATACGATTCAATCACATGAGACCATACCTTTTCTTTTGTTTGTAAATTAAAAACAGATACTTCTGCGTTTAAAGTGGAATCAGCCTTATGAAGCAATAAAGACTGTTTACTTGGACTTAGAGAAGCTTGTGTTAACGAACCTTGCTCTGATAGGACGATTTTTGTTTGAGCAGTACAGATGTTATAGGAAATAATGTGATATTCAAGTTGGTCTATTTGAGCAGCATATAAAATTTCATGATTATTAAGCCAACCGATGTAACTATGAAAAGAGGAGGATGGCAAAATAAGCGGATTTAAACTAGCTAGACTTTTGTCGTTTTCATTGTTCGATCTTACAGCAGCTTCTGACTCGTCAAAATGCTGGCTATATCCAACTGAGATCATGCAAATTAAGGTATACAGTACAATAAATCCTACTTTTTTCAACCAACGTCCTCCTCTCCATAAACTTTTATCCACTTCATCCAATCTTATTTCTCGCTATTATAAGGATATACTATATTGACGTTTGTGAAAGGTAAAAGTTTCTTTTTTGGACATTTTTTGAAATTGTTTTTTAGTCACTACCTAACAACTCTACACTTTGAATAAAAACTGGTGCCATCGCAGCGTAAATCTCTGGGAATTGATCTAAATGAAGCGGATTAACCCCACTTCCTAATTCAAACGTAAAGCCTGGTTTTCGAAATTCGTAGATAAACCAGTCTTTATAGCCAGCATGACTATCAACGTAGCGAACAGAGCGATATCCACTCGAGGCGCTAAAAAGAGACGCATAACGCTGCGAAATGGGTGGTTCTAAACCTTCATATCCCCAATAAAATTCCTCACCTTGTGTATGAAGAGCAATCACTAAGTTAAATGGAATTTGTCTTGCTAATTCCGCCATTGCCTGTGATTCTGGTTGATTCAATGGTGCTACGCCGGGATAATCTCGAGGTGCAGGAGCAGATACGTTGTTACTCTCTTTTTCAATCTCCCAACCTGCGGGAAATTGATCATTTAAATCAACCCCTTCAATATTTGCTTTCCATCCTGTAAAATCATGCGATCCATTATTAATTGCTACTACTTTTTGCTCATTATCTTCACTTGGTCCATTGATGACAAGTTCTACCCCATCAGGATTAACCATAGGGATGACGTAAAGTGACGTTTGCTCATAGGTTGCCATTCTCCTTTGGTGCTCACTAGAATCACTATTCGTTAGGTGCCATAGATGGTCATCTAGCAAAGAAACAAGAATAGGAGTAGTAATCCATTCATTCGCATGAAACGATGCATTCCATTGTACTCGATTTGACCCTGTACCTATCTTAATCATGGTTAACTGTCTTCCTTCCACACTCCTACCAACTTCAGACACTGTCATAAATGGATATTTTGATTTTAACTCTTCAATATCCCTTTCTAGCTCCGCATATGAGTAATTCATCGCACGAGAATTTGGTTGATTTTCCACTCGACTTGGAATTCGAATCATCATACCAGCTGTAAGTTGATTAGGTTGAATAAGTGGGTTTATAAAAAGTAGCGCATCAAGTGGTACATTAAATCTACGATGAATCGTCCAATAAGTATCACCTTGCTGTACAGTGTAGGTCCATGCAACGTATCCTGGAATTTTAACTACTTGACCAATGTTTAATTGATTAGGATTTACATTTGGATTCGAATCAACGATTAACAATAAAGGTACTGAAAAAAGTTTTGAATAACGATTAAAGGTATCATTTTGACGCACGAGTATGTCCATCGTCTCCCCCCCTCAACAAACAGTATTCCAGTATCATAGATTTCATGAAAAAAGATCGAGCACCCACTGGGCACTCGATCTTTTTTGTTTATTCTACGTCTACAGGTTCAGTCGTGTCTTCTTTTAGGCGACCATTTTTAGCATCATAAAAACGCAATAAGTCACCATAAATAATTTCGTCATTATAAGCTAACTCTTCGTTTACTCGTTCCATATAAGGAAGACATATTTCACTGTCAATCGCTTCGCCTGTTTCTTTGTCCCAGCACGTTTCACCTGCATAAACAATGTCCTCAGTGATAAATCGACCATCACGTAGGATAACAAAATTATCATTATCCTCTGAGAAAATGTCTTGCCCGAACTGAATCGCGTTGCCTGTCTCAATTCCAACTAAGTTTTCTATCGTTGGTTTTAAATCAATTTGTCCAGCAAGAGTATGGTTTACCTCTCCAACACCTGAATCTGGAATATGAATGAACAGAGGAACGCGTTGTAGCTGCGCCGATTCAAACGGTGTTATCTCACGTTCTAAATATTTACTCATGGCCACATTATGGTTTTCTGAAATACCATAGTGGTCTCCATACATAATGATAATTGAGTTTTCATATAGCCCGGATTCTTTTAAAGATGCAAAAAATTCTTTAATTGCTTCATCTTGATAGCGAACGGTTTGGAAATACCGGTTCAATGTACGTGAGTTCGAATCATACTCACCAATAAACTTATCCTCCTCATCCAAAGTGAAAGGATAATGGTTTGTTAAAGTAATCACTTTCGAGAAAAATGGTTGTTCCATTTCTTTCATATGATCAACTGATTGTTGAAGGAATGGAATATCTTTCATTCCCCAGTTAACATCTTCGCCTTCTCCAACTGTGTAATCTGGCAGTGAATAAAATCGATCATATCCAAAGTTTTCATAGACGGTATTACGATTCCAGAAACTTCCATTATTTGCGTGTAGCGCCGTCGTATAATAGCCATTATCATTAAAGTTTTCGGTAAGAGTCTGGTACTCATTCCCACTATGTGTAAAGAACACGGCACCACGACCGAGTGGATAAAGCGAGTTATCTAAAAGAAACTCTGAATCGGATGTTTTCCCTTGTTCTGTTTGATGATAAAAATTATCCATGTAAACCGTATCTTCATCTTTTGTTAACTCATTTAAAAACGGTGTAATTTCTTCACCATTCATTTCATTGTTGATAACAAAGTTCTGTGTTGACTCTAATTTTACAACAATGACATTACGCCCTTCGGCAATTCCATGCATTTCATCTGATGGATCTGTTTGCTTTGCTTTAATATAGTTATTTACGGCAACGAGATCGTTACTGTCTGCAAGTGCACGTTGAGCTGATTGTCTAGTTTGTAAATAAATATCATAAATGTGGTAGTTATACGTACCAATATTTTTCACTAGCATTTCACGGTCAAACGTTCTCGTTAAAAGCTGCGGACGCTCTGTTTCTGCTAATCCTAAGTTAAAAAAGAATGTTGCTATCGCTACTAAAAAATAAGCTCTTCTGTTAATTTTAGTTGTCTCTCTGAATATGACAAATGATGGTTTTACCTTTGCAAGTACGATTAAGATAACAATGTCTAGAAAATATAAAGGATCTGTCCACCAATTAATATTTCCTATCGCACTTCCACCAAGATCCCCAAAATTACTCGTTTGGAATAACACAGGCACGGTGATGAAATCATTAAAAAATCGATAGAATACCATGTTAGAAAATAAAATGATCGTTAAAATTAAACTCGTTAGAATCACGTATGTGTTTCTCGTTTTCTCTTTCTTAATGAAAAAAGCAAACCCAAAAATGATCAATAAAAAGCTAAGTGGGTTAATAAACAAGATGATTGCTTGCATCATATTTTCAGCTTCGATACTAAAGCTTGCGAAATAAGACACAACCGTCTTTATCCATAAGAACACAATGGCAAGCGTGACAAGTGAAAGCTTTGGCATCACCCATTTTTTGTTCATAATGTTTCCTCCTCTGAAGCTAAAAAGTTAGCATATTTCTCTATTTATTAGAAATTTGTGGATATCAACTTAAGTTCAGTGACTATCTTAACCCGTTTAAATTTAAAAAGCAAACGATTCTTTTTCACAACTTTAGATCATATTTACAAATCCCTTATAATAGACGTATCAAAACAAAAAAAGTTTCTTTATTTCTTAAACTTATAAAAACACGACTAAAGTAACATGTTTTGAGTTTTATTGATTTCCAATAGCTATAACAAAGAATGATAAACTTTAAGCTGCCATGTATAGGGTGGCAGCTTAAATTTATCATCATTAGTCAGCTGCGTGCTGCAAGCCCCTCTATAGTTCAGGTCACTGACTAATGAAAAAAAGATTCATCTTTCAGCGCGCCTTATGATTGCCTTGACGGAACGAGCCGTTTACGCTTTTGTTTTAATGTTTCTCCTTGATTAACCAGGCAGCGCCGATCACGCCTGCATCGTTTCCTAAAGTAGCAACCTCGATTGTTGTCGATTCAGCGACTGTTGAAAAAGCAAACTGCTTAAACTTTTCTCGTAGAGGATTCAACAATGTATCTCCCGATTGTGATACACCTCCACCAATGACAATTTTCTCAGGATTTAAAGCACCTCCGAGGTTGGCTAACGCAAGACCTAAATAGAATGATAGCTTTTGAACCACTTGAGTAGCAACAAGATCTCCCATAGTTGCTGCATCAAAAATCTCTTTTGATGATAGCTGTCCTGTTACTGCTAGAACTTCTCTTAATGTAGAAGGTGCATTACTTTCTTTTAAAGCATCCATCGCCAATCGAATGACTCCAGTAGCTGATGCAACGGTTTCTAAACAACCATATTTCCCGCAATTACAATAATAGCCATTTTCAGGAACAGCCGTGATATGACCAATCTCACCAGCAGCACCTTTGACTCCATGTGCAATATCACCATTTACGATGACACCACCACCAACACCTGTGCCGAGTGTAACACAAACCACATCACGCGCTCCGTCGCCTGCACCCTTCCACATCTCTCCGATGGCAGCAACATTGGCATCGTTTTCAATGACCACTGGAAGCCCTGTTAATTGCTGTAGTTCGTCACGTAATGCGACTGGTTCGTCCCAACCAATGTTCACCCCTGTGTACAGGATTCCAGTTTGCCTATTCACAGGTCCTGGCGCACCTACTCCAATACCTAACACAGTTTCCTTTTTAATTGAATATTGGACCATTTTTAATTTAATCGATGCTGCAATATCTGGAATGATACTGACCCCTTTATTACTCTTATTCGTCGGAATCTCCCATTTTTCCACAATTTCACCTTGATCTAACACGAACGCAATTTTAATGGTAGTTCCACCAATATCAACACCAATAATCAAGTTTTCGTTCATCTTCTCACCTATCCATCTATTTTTGTTTTTCTTCTCCGATTTCTCTTCTCAAAAGTAGAATAGCTGTTTGATATTCGATTGAATCGATCAATTGCGACTGATAAAGATCTCTTATTTCAAGCTCCATCATGTCCAAATTTGTTGCACGGTCACCTACATAGACAAATATACCAAAGCGCTTTAATAATTGCTGAACATCAAAAACTGTTGTTAATGTCATGTCAGATGACCTCCAATTTACTATACATATCTTTTTACAAGTATAAGTGAATTAAGTTCCATGCTCAAGAACAAGTGGCTCGTTCAGCTAAGGCATAAGACGACCTGCACTTCGTTGACCCTTAGAGGTTAGATTCCTATCCATTATTGAGCATCCAGTTCCTGAACAAGTTGTTGGTATGGTTCGTTATCTTGATCAAGTTCGAGCGCTTTTTCTGCGTGTTTTTTCGCTTCTTCTATGTTCCCTATCTCTATATATACGAGTGCTAAGTTAAAATGTGCTTCATGAAAGTCTTCACGTATTTCAATCGCTTTTTCTAGATTTAATTTACCTTCGTCATACCGCAGTTCATTGATTTCAATAAACGATAAAAGAAAATAGGTTTCTTCTGTGGCTTCTCCGTTTTCATTTAACTCAGTCAAGAGATCATAAGCTATATCGTACTCACCATTTTGAATCGATTCTTGCGCGACTGTATTAACAGCCATTGGGTTCGTACTATCAAATCCTCCGTTGAAACCAAAAAATAGTGAGAGAACAACAAAACAGATAGCAACGAGTGAAAATGATAACTGTTTAACAGATCCTTTTTGCTTTGGAAAAGAAACAATACCCGCAGCCAAAAAGCCCCCAGCAAGTCCACCCAAATGCCCAGCATTATCAATTCCGGGAACTGAAAAACCAAACACGACATTGATTCCTATGACAACAAGTACATTCATTCCCATCGTTCTGAAAAACAGCTTAGGATATCGTACACCAAAATATAAGAGGGCACCAAAACAACCAAAGATCGCACCACTCGCTCCAGCTGAAATATTGTATGTAAAAACAAAACTCATTAACGAACCCACAAAACCTGCAAATAAATAAATGAATAAAAATCTACTACGCCCGAATATTCGTTCAATTAAAGGGCCTAAATAGAAGAGGGCAAATGTGTTCATGAATAAATGTAGGAACCCAATGTGGAGCACCATTGGAGTGAAAAAACGCCACCATTCCCCCGCTTCAATCCCCGGGTTGTATTTTGCACCATATTCTATAAGTACTTGTGGATCTGTACTGCCACCATTTTTTTCAAGCACGTAAAACATAGCAAGTTGGATGACGATAAATACATAGGTAAAAAAAGGTGTAGCTGCATTAAATAGTTGCTGTTCCTTTTTATTCGATTCATTTGCATGTGACAGCGCACGTCGTTTACGCTCTTCAATCTCTTCTTCGTTATAAATGTCACTGAGTGGTTCGTTCATAGTAATAGATACGAACGGATGATTGGGATCTAATCGATTCCAATCCGTCTGATCTTCAATCAATGTCGAATGAATGACTGTTTGTTTATTCTTGCCAGAGTGGATTGGCTTTTCTAATAGAAATTCATAATCATCGACTGGAGCGTTTGTAGAAAAATAAATATTCTCTATCGTTAGGTGACGTTTTTGCACTTTTTTCCTTAACTGATCCCCAATTGATGCAATACGATCCAAATCTCGTTGCATGTGATTGCCCCAATCAAGATCTACCCGAACTAGTCTGATCACCTTCTGATTTTTTTTTGTACCACCTTCAAGCCACATTTCATTATGAGATGGTGAAAGTTTAAACAAACGATAATCTCTATGTACAATTAAATCGTGAGCAACTGCCCAATATAAATAATCTACTCGAGTCGTCATCACGTTCACTTCTTTCTATATTAACTTTGTCATTAGTAACTATAGCGAAAAACCTAAAATGAAGTCCAGTCGAATGGTTGAATCGTTCCGCTTATTTTAACCTTATATGATTTCAAGAAGCCATCCTTCACCAATGATATGATGAACAGCAATATCAAAAGTGTCAGTGGGAACGTTTTCAACTAGTTGCTCATCAAAGCAGAGTGAAAGAGTTACACCAGAATAATGAGCTAAATAGCGATCATAATAACCTCCACCAAAGCCTATACGGTAGCCATTCTTTGAATAAAGAAGACCTGGTACGATCATTAAATCAATGTCGTTTGGTGAAATTTTTGCAAGTGACTCTAATGGTTCTAAAAGACCAAAAAAAGACTCTTCTACATCATTAAATGAATGGATCTCATAAAACTCCATATGGTGATTTTGTGGAATACAACGTGGTACCACTACCTTTTTCCCTTCATCCCATGCTCGTTCGATAATTTTGTGTGTATCAACCTCTGGAAATCGAGAAACAGTCACTCCAACGACAGTTGATTGCTTCCACTGCTCCGAAGTAAAAAGCATGTGTTGAATGTTTGAAGATTTTTCAATCATCTGGCGTTCGCTCAATTCGTTTAAAACAAGATGAATTTTTTTACGATATTCTTTTTTATTCAAGCTATTCAACCGCCTTTATATGAAGTATTTTATGTATACACGTTAAAATAAAAATGCCAGAAACGTTGAACACAACATTTCTGGCGATTAAAACATTATTTAGTCTCGCGGTGAAGAGTCACTTTCTTCAAACGTGGACAATATTTTTTTAATTCAATACGGTCTGGGTTATTACGCTTGTTCTTAGTAGTGATATAGTTACGATCACCAGTCTCAGTGCAAGCAAGTGTAATGTTTACACGCATGTCTTATCCCTCCAAACATTCAAATACAAATTAGCTATTCGACTTCATACGACTTTTCAATAATACCATTACTTCAATAAAAAATCTATACTGAAATGATTGATCTTACATTTTTTTTACGATCTCGTTCTACCCTGGTTTCACGTGTAGTTTTACTTTTCCAATCATTCTTCTATAGCAGTCAACATGGTACAATAAATGAACGTATCATGTAGGAGGTGATTATAGTGGAATTAGCAGCAATGATCGTTAGCGGATTAGCAATTTTTCTTTTTATCTTGTCTTTCTTTTTTAAAGATCGTTCCAAAGTGAATCAGCAAGAAATTGAAGATGTATCGATGGATTTATATCAAGAGCTTTACCAGCTTAAAAAGCGTGTAAAAATTGTAGAAGAAGAAATAATGGTTGATACACCATTATTGACTTCACATAAAATAGGTACGAACGTGAAGCCCAAAAGCAAAAAACCTGTTAATGAAATTATTTTAAATCAAGTTCTGTCTTTACATAAACAAGGTTTTTCCATTGATCAAATCGTCACACGATCTTCGTTATCAAAAGAAGACGTGAACAATATCATTAAAACACGATCGTGAGGGATGTAAATGGATCGACGCACATTACGCGCGCTAGCAGCCGGTATGGTTTTATCAGCACTAGTTATGCTGACGGTGGATCATTTCACCTCTAAAAGCACGGGCACAGCAGATCAAGACCAGGATTCAGACCTGGTCACACAAATAAGAAAAGAACGTGATGAGCTACAAGCCAGTATAGATCAATGGGAAAATAATTCAGCACAACAGGTTTCGGGCGTAGCAGATCACACTGAAACAGAGATCATGACACGATTCATCTTGGTCATCGAACCAGGCATGACCTCCCCCGAAATTAGCGAACAACTCGTTCAAAAAGATATTATCACAGATGCAAATGCGTTGAATAATTACCTTGCTGACCAAGGATTAACCAATAACATTCAAACGGGAGAATATGACCTTAATTCTACTCAGAGCATTGAAGAAATCGCTGCCTTGATTACAAGACAATAAAAAAGAGCTGACGACAGCTCTTTTTCTTATTTATT
Source organism: Jeotgalibacillus marinus (assembly GCF_040801915.1). Taxonomy (NCBI): domain Bacteria; kingdom Bacillati; phylum Bacillota; class Bacilli; order Caryophanales; family Caryophanaceae; genus Jeotgalibacillus; species Jeotgalibacillus marinus. The sequence continues at coordinate 242,948 of NZ_JBFMIA010000001.1, forward strand.
CATATCGTAACGCGTTCCTTTAACGAGATAGAAAATATTCTCAGAGATGTTTGTTACATGATCTGCTGCTCGCTCTAGGTAGCGGCAAATAAACGAAAGCTGTGTAATTTGAGATAACTTATCTGGACTTTTTGCACTTATGCTCAATAGTTCTTGAATGGTTTGTCCATAAATAGCATCAATCGTATCATCAAGTTCAGCGATTCTTTTTGCTTTCACTACATCTTCATCGGTGAAAGCCTCAAGAACAAGCCCAATCATTTCGGATGTTTTCGTATGCATCAATTTAATGTTTTTAATTGATTTTACAAAAGGATCATTGCCTATTCGTATGGTTGATTTTGCAATGTTAACAGCAAAATCAGCAATTCTTTCTAAATCAGCTGCTATTTTGATCGCCACAATGACACGCCTTAAGTCCATTGCCACTGGTTGCTGTTTGGCAATTAACAAGATTGCTTGATCATTGATCTCTTCTTCTAAACGATTTGCTTTAATATCTTCATCCATAATCGCTAATGAATCATTTATATTTTGATTTTCAAGTGCTTGTAGTGAACGATCGAACGCTCCCTGTGTAAACTCACCAAGCTCAATCAGCTTGTCATTTAATCCTTGTAAATCCGCTTCATACTTTTCACGTACTGACATTCGTTTCCCCTCCTACTTCGTCTCAACAACTAGTTTATTATCCGAATCGTCCAGAAATGTAATCTTCCGTACGCTTATCTGATGGATTTGAAAAAATTTTGTCTGTCGTGTCATACTCCACTACTTCTCCGTGTAAAAAGAATGCCGTTTTGTCTGAAATACGTGCGGCTTGCTGCATGTTATGTGTCACGATAATGATGCTGTACGATGATTTAAGTTCCTGCACAAGCTCTTCTACTTTAAGTGTTGAGATTGGGTCAAGAGCTGACGTCGGTTCATCCATCAAAATGACATCTGGCTCAATCGCTAAACAGCGTGCGATACAAATACGTTGCTGTTGTCCTCCTGAAAGACCATAAGCATTTTCATTTAGGCGATCTTTTACTTCTTCCCAAATCGCTGCTCCTCGCAAACTCTTTTCAACAATTTGATCTAAAATCTTCTTGTTTTTAACGCCATGGATTCTTGGACCATAAGCAACGTTGTCATAAATAGATTTTGGAAATGGGTTCGGTTTTTGAAATACCATCCCTACCTTTGTACGTAGCTCTTCCACTTGATAATCCTTATTGAAGATATTGCGTCCACGGTAGTTAATTTCTCCTGAAGTTTTAACAGAAGGAATGGTTTCAATCATTCGATTCAATGTTTTAATATACGTTGATTTTCCACAACCAGATGGTCCAATGATCGCTGTTACTTCATTTTCTTTTATATCAAGATCGATATTTTTTAAAGCGTGATTCGTACCGTACCATAGGTTGAGCTGATTTGTTTTATAGACGGACGATTTTTCAGTCGTTTGTGTTTGTTGTGCTGGAATTTCGACTTTATTTAGAACAGTAGTTGTCATAATGAAAAACTCCCTTCAGCATTAAACGTTACCATCTCTTTTGATATTTATTGCGAATAAATACAGCAATTGAATTCATGAAAATTAGCAGTGCCATCAATACAATGATCCCCGCGGCGGCTGCATGATGAAAAGCAACCTGTGGACGTAATGTCCAATCATAGATTTGCATTGGTAATGCGGTAAATGTACTCAAAAACCCGTCCGGAGTAAACATTAGTACGGTTGGAATTCCAAGCACGACAAGCGGTGCAGTTTCACCAATCGCACGCGATAGCGCTAAGATACTCCCTGTTAAAATGCCTGGAATAGATGCTGGTAGCACGACACGTAGAATGGTTTGCCATTTTGTTGCGCCCATTGCATAAGATGCTTCACGCAATTCTTTCGGTACAGCACGAACTGCTTCTTGTGATGCAACAATAATAATAGGCAAAATAAGCAGGCTCATCGTTAAACCAGCAGCTAAAATAGAAATTCCCAATCCAAAATAACGAACAAAAATGGTTAATCCAAGTAACCCAAACACCACAGATGGTACCCCTGCTAAATTGGAAATATTGATTTTAATAAACGTTGACCCTTTGCTTTTCTTTGCGTATTCTTCTAAATAAATGGCCGTGCCAACACCTAAAAAAATGGATACAGGTGCAACAACCAACATTAGATAAATCGAGCCGACAATCGCTGCTTTAATACCAGATTGCTCTGGAATACGTGAAGCAAAGTTTAAAAAGAACTCAACACTTAAATAGCCACTTCCTTGAGTGATGACACGATAAAGCAAAATGGCCAGTACAATCAACCCAAACATCGTCGCGGCAAAAAATACCCCTTTTAAGACTAGGTTTTTCGCGATTCTAGACTTTGTATTGGCCGCGACAGATTGGTGATCTATATATTTCATCTCTAGTACTCCTCTCTAAAGCGCTTGGAAATATATTGTGCAAACATATTCATAACAAGCGTGAATAGGAACAAGGTGAATCCGACAGCATAAATGCTGTAGTAATTGGTTGTTCCATATCCGGCATCACCGGTGGTTGCTTGAACAATATAAGCTGTCATCGTCTGAATGGAACCCGTCATGTCCCAATCAAAACCTGGAGTCGATCCAGCAGCAACAGCCACAATCATGGTTTCTCCAATGGCTCGTGAAATCGCAAGTACGGTAGATGCAACAATCCCAGATATAGCAGCAGGTAAAACAATTTTCAACGCTACTTCAAACTTCGTTGCCCCTAATGCATAAGCTCCTTCTCTCATTGAACTAGGAACAGAAGTCATGGCATCTTCAGATAATGATGCGATCATTGGAATAATCATTATTCCCACGACGATTCCAGGGCTCAACGCATTAAATATACTTATTTCAGGAAATACAGATCTCAATATCGGTGTAACAAACGTTAAGGCAAAAAATCCGTAAACGATTGTAGGAACACCTGCTAATACTTCAAGTACAGGCTTGATTATCCTTCTCATTCGTTCACTCGCATACTCACTCAAATAAATGGCTGTTCCAATTCCGACTGGTACTGCCACTGCAATGGCAATCCCGGTTATTTTCAAAGTACCTACAACGAGTGGTAAGACCCCATAAGATGGTGAATTCGCAAAAGGATACCATTCGGTTCCAAAAATATATTCAAACACAGATACGTGTGTAAAAAAGATATACGTTTCAACGACCAATGTTGCCAAGATTCCAATCGTCGTTAACACAGATACTGCTGCAATAGCGAAAAGTATTTTGGGCATCCATTTGTCTAAAAAAGCCAAGAGACCGCGATTGCTTTTTTTAGCAATCAACTCTTGTACTGATACTGTTCCTTTTGGTTCCGTCATAGACATTGCAAAAACCCTCCCTTAATCCACAAACATAATGAGAGCAGAAGCGTAATCTACACGCTCCCCTCTCACTACCAAACGATTCCCTTATTTTAATGCGTCAATTTTTTCCATATCATTGTCATAAACAGCTTGAGGAGCTCGTACGTAACCAACTGCTTCAGATAAATCACCTGCATTTGTAATTGCGAAAGTGATAAAGTCAGCCATCGCTGCATTTTCCCCAATTGCGTCATTTCTTACGTAAGTGAACATCGGACGTGAAAGTGGTGCATATTCTCCAGATTCGATTGTTTCTTTATTTGGTTCAATCGGACCTTCGCCGTCATCAATCGGAATCACTTTCAATGTGCCTTGGTTTTCAACGTAGTATGCATAACCAAAGTAGCCAATTGCATTAGGAGAACCCATTACGCCTTGAACAAGAACGTTATTTTCAGAAAGTGTTGCTGAGCGGACGATGTCTTCATCTTCAAGAATGACTTCATTGAAGTAGTCATACGTTCCATGATCTGTAGTTGGGGAGTAATACTCGATTGGTTCTTCAGGCCATCCGTCACGAATGTCAGCCCATGTTTTCTCAGAACCATCTTCTATCCACATTGCTTTTAATTCATCAACAGTTAAGTAATCAACCCAGTCATTTTCTTTACTGACAACAACGGAAAGTCCGTCATAACCAAGTTCAAGTTCTGTGTACTCGATCCCTGCCTCTGTAAGCGCAGCTGCTTCTTCTTCTTTTATGGGACGAGATGCATTTGAGAAATCCGTCTCACCAGCGATGAACTTTTCAAATCCACCCCCTGTTCCAGACACACCATTTGAAACTTGAACTTTAGGCTGTACACCATTATATTCTTCAACAATTGCTTCCATAATTGGTGCCACAGTCGCGGAACCGTCTCCTCGTACTTGACCTTCAAGTGTAGATGAACGATCTGTCCCCTCTGCATTTGATCCATTCGCAGATTCGTCACCTCCACCACAAGCTGCTAAAAATAGTGCGGATCCAAGCATCGTGGTCATTGCCAAGTACTTAACACTTCTCATTCTGTCATTCCTCCTAAAGAGTTGGTTGATTTGTCTTACAGCTATAAGGTTACACAGAGACTATTAACCTCATATAAATAACGTGTAAAGGTTTTGTAAATCATGCCATGTGGGTGATCAAAATGTCTTGGTGAGGGAGATTCTTCAACGGACTTCTTAGTTTAGACCGTTTCATGGTGTGGTGAAAACGTCTACTTTGACAAATAAAACCATTTATAGAACAAAAAACCTAAATGAAAAGTCATTTTTAGACTAAAAAAAGCTAGATTCCGTGGTGGAATCTAGCTTTTTTCTACTATTTTTAGTTTCCTGCATCCTCTTCAACGTCTGCTGCTTCATCTTCATTCATGCGTTTTTCACGTAGTTCGAAATACTTGTCGACTACTAGTTCTCCAATATTTTGACCTGCGTCATCACGTCCACTTTGAGATGCTTCGTCCATATATGCCGCAGGAACTAATACGGAAAAAGCTACTTCTGGTTGTGAAGCTGGTGCATATCCAACCGCAGAAGAATTAATCACCTCATACACATTACCATCTTTAACTATAACAGCCTCTGCCGTTCCCGTCTTACCAGCAGCTACATAGTCTTTGTCTCTAAAATTTCTTGACCCCGTACCATCTGAACCATGAAAAACATCATAAAAACCTTGCTTCACATGATCGATTTCTTCTTTCGTATTGTCCACCTTGTTTAACACTTCAGGTTTCATATCTTGTAACAAGGGACCCAACGTATCTTTGTCTTTACTTGGTTCTCTAATTTCCTTTACGATTGTTGGCGCGATGCGATACCCTCCATTGGCAATGGTAGATACATATTGAGCCAGTTGCATGGTTGTGTACGTATCAAACTGACCGATAGATAAATCGAGAAGCTTACCTGGTATTAGTCGATCTACATCATTGGTTTGAACCCCTATGCTTTCTCTAGGTAGATCGATTTGCGTTTCAACACCTAATCCAAACTGACCGAAGTAATTTCTCATTTTGTTAAATGCGGAAGTTGGGATATCAATTGGTTTTTCACGTTCATATGTTGCACCGGCCATATCTATTGCAATCTTAAACATAAATCCGTTTGAGGATTTTTCTAATGCCTTCAAATCAGTATACATTTTGGGAGACTCCCCAGGATAAAACCATGAACTTTTTTCTGGAGTTTCTGCTATCTTTATGGGTTCGTCATATAACGACCCACCAACCTTAATAATCTCATCCTGGTATCCAGATAAGACCGTTGCTCCTTTAACAGAAGAACCTGCTTCATAAGCATCTGTAAATGCACCGATAGTATAATCAAGGATTTCAGGTCCATTCTCCTCATTAACATATTGTTTACCAACCATCGATAAAACTTCTCCAGTTTTCGGATCCATCATCACAACAAATGCCCGGTCAAGTAATGGACGAGAACCACTTCCAGAACCGGTCTTCAGATCCCACAAATAGCCTTCTACGATTTCTTCAACCTCAGCCTGTAATTCCATATCAATAGAAAGAACTAAATCATTTCCACGCTCACCTTCTGCGATTGTCTCTTGATCGATTACATTCCCAGCTTTATCAGTGATCGTTTTATCTTTAGATTTTTGACCTTGCAAGATGGGTTCATATTGAAGCTCTAAGAAGCTCGTCCCCACTCGATCATCTCTCGAATAGCCTTTTGAAAGATACGCGTCAATTTGTTCTTCAGGAATGGAACCGACTTTACCTAACGCTGATTTGAATACACCCTCATAGCGATAGTCGCGTTTCCAATCAACCATGGTATTGACACCTGGAAGAGAATCTAACCGTTCATCTACTTTTGCAATTTCTTCGTCTGTAACATTTTCGTTTTTAATCATTTGAGGGGACAAATTGGAACCTTTTTGCATTTCGCTGTAGATCGCTAGAGTTTCTAGATCTAGAGTATTAAGTTCTTCTTCAGTAATACGCTCACGAATTCGGTCACGGATTTCGTCATCGTATTCTTCTTCCTCAAGTTCTCCTTTTAGGTCTTCTTTCTCTTCATCTGTTATCTTCTCTTGTGCCAGGTCTTCATTTAGTAGTCTCCAAAAGTCCTGTTTATCACGGTCCCTCAGCTTCTCAGTGTCCATTGTAATAAGATCAGCCAACTTTTCTGCTAGGTCTACCATATCTTCTGGTGTGTCTTGTTGTGTCCTAGTATAAATAATGGCATTAACTGGCTCATTATCGACAACGATATTCCCATTACGATCAAATATCTTACCTCGAGGAATACTTGTATTTACGACTACTTCTTCCGTTCGCTCGACCTCTCTTGCATGTGTTTCTCCATCTACAATTTGAACAAATCCTAACCTCAAAATAAGGGATGAGAACAATAAAAATATGGCAAAAAAGAGCACGTTCATTCTTGATGACACATGATTCTTTTTTGATTTTTTTTCTTTTTTGGAGCGTACTGCGTTTTTATTCAATCGCGTTCTTCCTTTCTAGACGTAAGAATTCTTATACTCGATACTATAGAACATTAACGATGGTTTCTATAGTAGAATGGTCCTTTTTCACACTAGCGTTTTTTCCATGCTACTTTTACAAAGTTTCTTCTATCTTAATTATACAGGAAAATAGTTCTCTTACAAAATATGAAATAATGAAAGTCATTTTTACTTCTTCTCGATTAATAAAAATCCAACCGTATCACGTAAAAAAGAGCCCACGCACAATTGTACATGGGCTCTTAAGAACGGGAGTTATTTAGCTCCAACGTAAAGCTTTTCAACTACATTCCAGTCAACAACGCTCCAAAAAGCATTGATATAATCTGGACGTTTGTTTTGATATTTAAGGTAATAAGCGTGCTCCCAAACATCAAGACCCACAATTGGCGTTTTACCTTCTGTTATTGGAGAATCTTGGTTTGGCGTGCTTGTAATTTCAAGCTGACCGTTGTTAACAACTAGCCATGCCCAACCAGAACCGAATCGACCTGCTCCAGCTGCAGCAAATTCTTCTTTGAATTTTTCAAAGCTACCGAATTTATCGTTGATTGCCGTAGCAAGCTCGCCGCTTGGCTCTCCACCACCGTTTGGTGAAAGGATGTTCCAGAAAAATGAATGGTTCGCATGTCCACCGCCATTGTTACGAACGGCTGGACGAATTGATTCTGGTACGCTGTTTAAGCCAGCTACTAGCTCATCGATTGTTTTAGATTGAAGACCGTCATGACCTTGAAGCGCGTCATTTAATTTCGTGACATATGTGTTGTGATGTTTCGTGTGGTGGATATTCATGGTGTCCTTGTCGAAATGCGGTTCTAGTGCGTCATATGAATACGGTAGTTCTGGTAAAGTAAATCCCATGATTAAATTCCTCCCTATGTAAGTTTGTTTGAATCGACGATTTAACGATTCATCATTTCTATAGTAGCGTACCAAATACTCAGCAAAGCATCAATAGATTTGTTTGCTAGCTTGATAAATTTAGATTCGTATTAATTTACTGGAATCATGAATCATTTAAAATACAAAGAACAAAAAGATTACGATCATAACAAGCTGGACTGCACCTTTCGTAATAATCGAGGTGACAAACCCGAGGAGAGAACCAAAGCCAATTTTAATTGCTTGCTTAATAGGTGTACGGTTAACGAGCCATTCTCCGATCACAGCACCAAGAAAAGGACCAAGAAGGATACCAAAAAGCGGAATCACAAACGGACCAACTAATAAGCCAATGGTGCTTCCCACTATACCAGCGTTGGATCCTCCGAAGCGCTTTACACCAAATAAATTAGATACATAATCAGCGCCAAATAGAAGGATAACCAAGAGGATTTGCACCATCCAAAAAAACCAATTGAAAGGATCGAAAGAAAAAAGAACTCCATACAATAAAAACCCAACAATAATAAATAATACACTTGGGATAATCGGATAAATCAATCCGATGAATGCGATAAGAAAAACAATTGAAATAACAATCCAGTAAAATGTCTCCACAGTTCCCTTTCCTACTCCCCACTTTTTTCCTCATCATACCAAAAATTATTCACCTTATCTATCTACATCTCATCTTAAGTTATACAAAAAGAGAGGCACCCAAAAGGTCCCTCTCCCATTTATTATTTTCGTAACCCTAATACTGCCTCAGCAATATTTACTGCATGGTCACCAATTCGCTCAAGGTTGCTGACAATATCTACGAACACGATTCCAGATTGTGCCGTGCATTGTCCTTCGTTCAAACGAATAATATGCCTTTTACGGAATTTACGTTCCAATTTATCAATTAAATCTTCTTTTTGTGCAACGTCCCTGGCAATTTCCTGATCATTTTGATCAAGTGCTTCAATCGATTTTGATACAGCGTCAATTGCTAACGTGAACATTTCGGTTAAATCGTCCATTGCCTCACTTGTCATCTTAACTTTATTGGCAAGCTGATAATCAACAAGCTCAATAATGTTTTCAAAATGATCTCCAATTCGTTCAATGTCACGAACCGTGTCCATCAAATTTGAATGGCGTTCGGATTCAATCGCAGATAGGGAAGATCCTGAAAGCGTCACAAGGTAATCGGTGATTTTACTATCAAGATTATTTATTGCGTCTTCTACTTGATACCCTAATTCAGCTTTTTTTGTATTCTTCGTTTTTAAATAGTCAAATGTCTCATTCAATCCTTGGACGGCAAATGAACCCATACGTAGTACTTCTTCTTTTGCTTGCCCAAGCGCGATTGATGGTGATTGTTCAATAAAATGCGGATCCAAATGCTTAGGCTTAAATTCAAGCACAACATCTTTTCCCGGTACCAATTTCGTAACAACAACCGCTAATACTGCGATGAACGGAAATTGAATGATGGTATTTGAAATGTTAAACGTACCGTGTGCAAAAGCGATTTGCATGGCCGGTTCTAAATTTAGAAATTGATCAAACCAAACAATTAATCGTGTAAATGGAACAAGTAGAATGACAAAGATGAGTGTTCCAATTATATTAAACAAAACATGGACTGCTGCCGCTCTTTTCGCAGCAACTGAAGCTCCAATCGCAGCTAATACTGCTGTAATGGTTGTACCAATGTTATCTCCAAATAACACCGGAATCGCTGCCTGTAGCGTGATTAAATCTTCAGAATATAACCCTTGGAGTACCCCAATCGTTGCACTGGAACTCTGTACGATCATGGTGAAAAGCGTCCCAACAATTACACCTAACACAGGAATGTCACTCATGCTTTGCGTTAGATCAATGAAAGATTGTAGTTCTCGAAGTGGCTTCATCCCATCACTCATAAGTTCTAAACCATAAAATAATAAACCGAAGCCAAAAATAATTTGACCGAAATTATTTATTTTATTCTTTTTAATAAAAAATAAAAGGAATGCGCCTAAAGCGGCAATCGGCAAAGCGTATTCTCCAATATTAATACCGATAATAAAAGCTGTAACAGTTGTACCAATATTAGCACCCATAATGACACCAATTGCTTGTCTAAGTGTCATAAACCCCGCACTTACTAATCCTATAGTAATAACAGTCGTACCTGTACTTGTTTGTAAAAGAACCGTTACAAATATACCTGCTAAAACTCCCATGAACGGATTGGTCGTGAAGCGATCAAGAATCTCTCTTAAACGATCACCCGCAGACTTTTGGAGACCATCTCCCATATATTTAAGACCGAAGAGAAAGATTCCGAGTCCTCCAATAAATTGAAAGAACACTTCCTGCCAGTTAACTTCCATTATTTCAACCCCTGTTAAACAAATTTAGACACATTTCGTGAAAACCCTCTACAATTATTAAATCTTTCTATCGTTAAGTAAAGAGTTAAATGCGAAATTTTACAATCGGTTAATATTCAGTGCGTTATGTTACAAACAGATGACAAAAGATTAAATATTCAGCTCATTAATCCATGCGTTTTCCTTGTCTGTTAGCTGATTAGAGAAGTACAATGAAAGAGGAAAGTAAATTTATTGTTCTTAGGAGGATTCACGCTGCATGGACGTATTTAAACAGTTGTGGAAAAGCTTGTACTCACCAAAAGATATTGCCCGTTTTCGATTTCAGGGAATCGGTAAAACCATACTCTTTCTATTTATATTAATACTTCTTTCACTCATCCCAACTGCTATTAAAGTGACACAAATAGGTAATTCTATTTTCACTCAAGGTCAAGAAATTATACAAAGTAAACTGCCCACTTTCGAGGTTCAAGATGGTGCACTCATTTCTTCAAGTAATGAACCTGTAAAAGTAAATCATTCAGATTTCACAGTAATTGTAGATGACAGTGGAGAACTACAACCAGAAAATTTTAGAAATCAATTCAATACCGTTGCACTTCTTCAAAATGAAGTGGTGGTGGCAGGTCAACAATACCCTTATTCCATGTTCAGTAGTGCGACTTTTAACTCAGACGATATTTCATCTTTACTTGCCTCTCTTAATGGTGCTAAGGTGATCATCTTTACCCTTATCTTTTTTGTCATGTACGTTTTTTCATCTGCATTGATGTTTTTGAAGGTGGCGATCTTTGCCGCTATTGGTTTATTATTTGCCAACTTGCTTGAAAAAAAACTCACCTATCGTCATAGCTTCCGTATAGCAGCCTACAGTGTGGTCCTATCAACGGTGTTCTTTATGATTGTTGGTATTATTGGTTCAACCATTCCAGCTGCAAACTTTGTAAATTGGCTGGTCACAAGCATCATGCTTCACTTAGCTATTAAAGAAATTCCTTCGAGAAAACCTCGAACAAACGCATCTTGAAATTGAAATCAGGATGCGTTCTTTAATGAACAAAAACCACTTTAACTAGCTAGCTCCATTAGTTAATTTTAACTGAACTGAACTCAGCACCCATCCAAACCACCCAACAAGAAAGCATCCTGAACCCAACAGGATGCTTTTCTTGTTAAAAATGAAGGAACAAAACGCGTCCAGCAGAAAGTTTTATTATTTTTATGTGGAAAGATTCATGTAAAAAACATTCTAATGTTGATTTTCTTCGCATATGCTCACGGAAGATTTCTTTTTAAGAGGTGATTAAAATTAAAAAATTAGTCTGTCTTTTCCTAATTGCGTTCTTTTCTTTTATTTTTTATATGGATATTACACAAGGAACCATCGATCAAGTAGTTCCTGTTCAATCACAAACCATTACAGGTGTTGAAGCGATCGCAAGGCCAGGTGATTCATTATTAACGATGTTAAAACGACATGATCTACTCCCTTCATCTGTTAATGTTGATCAATTATCCAATGAATTCTCAGCACTTAACCAAGGAATAGCCCCCCACAAAATTATTACTGGTGAACGCTATTTGCTTCCAATTCCAAATTAAACGACTTCCCGTGTTCTATTCCTTGTCAAGTACAATTCAACACTGTTAAAATGAATGAGGAACCTTTACAATGGACAAGCAAAGCAAGTACACACAAAAAGGGAGCGAATGACACTTGGGTGACATTATACATCGTTCAAACACACGACCAGTCAAAGTTGGCGACCTAACAATTGGTGGAAGTGATGAACTATTTATTCAAAGTATGACAACAACCAAAACACACGACGTTGAGGCAACAGTTGCTGAAATTCATCGTTTAGAAGAAGCAGGATGCCAAATTGTGCGTGTTGCCTGCCCAGATGAGCGTGCGGCTGATGCGATTGCAGATATAAAAAAACAAATTAACATTCCTCTTGTGGTGGATATTCATTTTGATTACAAGCTTGCTTTAAAAGCGATCGAAGGCGGTGCTGATAAAATCAGGATCAACCCCGGAAACATCGGTCGTCGTGAAAAAGTGGAAGCTGTTGTAAACGCAGCAAAAGCTAAAAATATACCGATCCGTATCGGTGTGAACGCTGGTAGCTTAGAGCGTAAAATCGTTGAAAAATATGGTTATCCAACTGCTGACGGCATGGTTGAAAGCGCCTTGCATCATATTAAGATTTTAGAGGATCTAAATTTTCACGATATAATCGTGTCAATGAAAGCTTCTGACGTTAATTTAGCCATTGAGGCGTATGAAAAAGCGTCCAAAGCGTTTGATTATCCTCTTCACTTAGGGATTACTGAATCAGGTACTCTCTTTGCAGGTACTGTTAAAAGTGCTGCGGGTCTAGGTGCCATACTTAGTCAAGGAATCGGAAACACACTTCGTATCTCATTAAGTGCCGATCCCGTTGAAGAAGTGAAAGTAGCAAGAGAATTGTTAAAATCATTCAGTCTTTCATCAAATGCCGCTACACTTATTTCTTGCCCTACTTGTGGACGCATCGAGATTGATTTGATTTCAATTGCCAACGAAGTGGAAGAGTACATCTCAACAATTAAAGCACCGCTTAAAGTTGCTGTTCTAGGTTGTGCAGTAAACGGTCCTGGTGAAGCACGTGAAGCGGATATCGGTATCGCGGGAGCTCGCGGTGAAGGCTTGCTCTTTATGAAAGGTAAGACGGTCCGCAAAGTCCCTGAAGAAACAATGGTCGATGAATTAAAAATTGAAATCGACAAGCTTGCAGAAGAACACTACCGTAAACAACGCGAAGAAGCAGAAACAGCAACATCGTCATAAAACTTTTTCTAACACAAAAATCGGACTCACACCATGTGAGTCCGATTTTTGTGTTAGAAGAACGGGAACACGATCAAACCTAGAACAACTGACAAAATACCAAGTCCAATTCCCCAACTTCCAGCTTTTGAACTTTCTGATTTACGTGCAATGAAACCTAAGATAATTGCTATCGCTCCAAAAAGCACTGGAGAGGTAAACAATGCAATAATCCCAACAATTAAAGACGCAAAACCCATCCACACGCCACGATTAGTGTTGTCAATTTTCCCATCTCGTTCAGGCTCGTCGTATGTGTTGTAGGCATCGTTCGCATTTATTTGAGCCAGCTCGCTGCCCGTTTCTTCATCATAGGAAGATCTTTCACCATTCTTTTCCAAGCCCGTTTGATTGTTTTTCTCTTCATACATCAACGTCGACTCCTTTCTTGCCATAGTGGCATACTTAGTATGTACGCAATTCAAATTCAATACATATGGTAATTTTTTTGCTCATCGGTTGTGATACAATAATAGCAACACACTAAAGGAGCTTTGTAACGATGATGAAACGTTTTGGAATTGATATAGATGGCACAGTTACGTGTCCAACATCTATACTCCCTTATATAAATAAAGCTTTCAACCGTTCTTTGTCACTTCAGCATGTAACGGAGTATGATCTAACAAAGGCTTTACCAGATATTTCACCCACCGCTTTTTCCGAGTGGTTTTTACAAGCAGAGCCAGCTATTTATTCTTCCTCTCCTGTCGTTGAGCATGCAGACAAGATTCTTAGGGAGTGGAAAACTGAACATGAATTATTTTTTATTAGCGCTCGAAGCGAAAAGCACCTGGATTTAACGGCAGAGTGGTTTAAGCAAAAAAACATTGATTATGATCATATCGAGCTCATTGGCTCACATGACAAAGTCACAGCTGTAAAAAAATATAAAGTTGATATTTTCTTCGAAGACAAACACGACAACGCAGTCATGATCCACGAGCAATGCGGAATCCCTGTCATTCTTTTCGACACACCCTATAACCAAGAAACCATCCCAAACGGAGTTATTAGAGTAAACAACTGGTTAGAAGCGAGAAACTGGGTAAATAATTGGCTTTCAAACAAAGAATAAAACGATCCCCTACGAAAAGGTAGGGGATCGTTTTATTCTTGACATGACGGGCATGTACCATAGATTTCAAATTTATGTCCAGAAACATCATAGCCTTTTAAGTTTTCATTTAAATCAATCATCGGACATGTGTGGATTTTCTTTGTCTTACCACAATCCATACAAATAAAGTGATGATGGTGTTGGTTCCTTTCACAAGTGAAACGGAAATGGCGTTCACCAGACAGCTCTGTCTCCTCCAAAATATCCAGCTCTACAAATAAGGCTAAATTTCGGTAAATTGTATCAAAGCTCAATCCTTTAAAATCATTACTCATAGCATCTAGTACTTCTCTTGCAGTCATATATCGATCATGCTTTGAAAAAAAATCTAGCATGAATTCACGCTTTCCTGTATGTTTATATCCGCTTTCTTTTAACAACTGCATTGCGTTCGTAAGATTCACTTCTCGATCACTCCAACATTATTTTCGTATGCTTTGCCACTTTTTAAAAGCTATGGCCACTAACAATATGAGAATAGACGACATAACAATTGTGCCACCCGGAGCTAAGTCTAAATAAAATGCGCTGAATAATCCAACGACCACTGCAAGCTCTCCAAATAGAATAGAAAAGAGAATGGTTTGTTTAAATCCTCTAGCAATCCTCATTGCTGCAGCAACTGGCAATGTCATTAAGGATGACACTAACAATATCCCGACAATACGCATTGATGCTGCAATGACCAATGCGACCATCACCATAAAGATTAGATGAAGCGCCTTTGTAGAAAGCCCAGATGCTTTGCCATACTCTTCATCAAATGATAATAAAAACAGCTCTTTATAAAGTAACACGACAAGTGCGATAACAATTATTGCAATCACTAAAATAAGCCATAGATCACTTCTGCTAACAGCACTCACACTACCAAACAAATAACTGAACAAATCAGTATTAAATCCATCTGCTAACGAGATGAAGATCACACCGATACCGATTCCTCCAGATAAAATAATTGGAATCGCAAGTTCTTGATAATGCTTGTACACTGCACGCAACCGCTCGATAAACAAAGAACCAATAACCGAGAAGGTCATTCCAAGCCATAATGGATTTAGCCCATTAAACATGACGACCGTTTTACTTAGTAACAAACTTGCTGCGATCCCTGATAAGGTCACATGGCTGAGTGCATCAGCAATAAGTGATAAGCGCCTCACTACGATAAAAGCGCCAAGTAATGGCGCGATCACACCAATAATCATTCCAGTTAAAAACGCATTTTGTAAAAATTCATACTGAAAAATTGCTTCTATCATTTTGACCCCTCGTCTCCATGATCATGTTCTTACGTGATCATGGTGCAATCTGTGAACATCATGTCCATAAAATTGTGAAAGATCACTATCTTTCACTTTTTCAAAATCCTCGGTGCTACCGTGAAAATGCATCGTATTGTTTAAACAAGCAACATGAGTTACTTTGTTTGTGATTGTTCCAATATCATGCGTAACTAGCACAAGCGTTATCGCTAGATCTTTATTTAAACGATCAAGCATATCATAAAAAGTTTGAACATTTTTCGAATCTACTCCCACAGTCGGTTCGTCAAGAATGAGAATTTCAGGTTCACTTACAATCGCTCGTGCAATGAAGACACGCTGCTGTTGACCACCAGAGAGTTCCCCGATATTGCGATCCATAAATGATTCCATACTAACTGCACGAATTGCTTTCTCAACTTGTTGACGACCTTTTTTCCCAATGATTCGCAATAAACCCGTCTTTTTGGTTAAGCCACTGGCAACCACTTCATACACGGTTGCTGGAAAGCCCGTATTGAATGCGTTAGCTTTTTGCGAAACATATCCAATCCTTTCCCATTCTCGAAACTTTGATTGTTGCTCTCCAAAAAGGACGACGCTTCCTTCCTTTGGCTTGAGTAGTCCTAAAATAATTTTTAGCATTGTGGACTTTCCTGAACCATTGGGACCAACAATACCTAGAAATGCCCCTTTAGGGATCGCAAGGTTAATATTACTTAAGACAAATTCACGATCATAACGATAGTGAACATTTTTCAATTCAATTACATTGGATGATGACATAAAAACATCCCTCCTGAACAAGAATCATTCCGATTTAACAAATATTAAGTATACATAATTTGAACGTGAATGTAAATGAACTTGCACCACCTTCATAAAATACGCATACATTGACGTAGGAGGCGAACGCTATGAAATGGCTACAGGCGATGGTCAATACAAAGATCCATCAGATAACACCAGAAGAATTAGAACGTTATGCAAAACCATTTGATCTTTCCCTTACACACCGGGAAAGTGAGACATTAGCAAGAATTCTTAAACAGGATAAAATCAATTTTTTCAACAAAAAAGAACGTGCAGTTATGTTAAAACGTGTTGAAAAAGTTATAGGCTCTAGCCGAGCGAACAAATTAGATATGATCGTTCAGACTTTTTTACATGAAAATAAGCTGTGAGTCGAAACTCACAGCTTATCTATCGGCTTGTCAGAGAGAAAGAGCCACTGTATCGTCTAGTTAAGCGGCTAGCCCCTCGAGTCATAAGTCGTTTCCCTGTGGTGGTACAGAACGCCCTCCTCGGGAACCGCCTTATGCTTGTCGGGGCTTAGCAAACCACTTACTTCCACTTTTCTTTAAAAAAGTAAGATTTCTTCGCGTATGTTCTTATTAAATGTTTTTGCACGTAGCATTTCTATTTCGTGTTTGTAAGGTGGTTTTTTGTTTTTCTTGTCTTCCCCTACATATGGTGTCTCTAAAATTTTTGGAATATCTTTCAATGCCTCATGATGCACAATATCGTTTAGTACGTCAAAACCGATGTGACCAAAGCCAATGTTTTCATGGCGGTCTTTCGATGCACCTTGGATATTTTTGCTGTCATTTACGTGAACAACTTTGATACGGTCGATCCCGACAATTTTATCAAACTCATCAAGGACACCGTCAAAATCGTTGACAAGATCGTAGCCGGCATCATGAGTGTGACACGTATCAAAGCAAACCGACAATTTTTCATTGTGGGTAACGCCATCAATAATACGAGCGATTTCATCAAAACTACGACCACATTCTGTCCCTTTGCCTGCCATCGTTTCGAGGGCAATTTGAACTTCTTGGTCTTTAGTAATGACTTCATTTAATCCTTCGATAATTTTTTCGATTCCTTTATCAACGCCCGCGCCGACATGCGCGCCAGGGTGCAAGACGATTTGTTTTGCACCTAAGGCAGCTGTACGTTCTGTTTCAGAACGAAGAAAATTAACACCTAGCTCAAATGTTTCAGGTTTTGTGGTATTTCCAATATTGATGATGTAAGGTGCGTGAACAACAATGTCTACTATTCCATTGTCGTTCATGTGTAGCGTACCCGCTTCAATATTCAAGTCTTCAATCGGCTTACGACGCGTATTTTGAGGCGCACCTGTATAGATCATAAAAGTCGTTGATCCATATGAAGCTGCTTCTTCGCTTGCTGCGAGGAGCATCTTTTTTCCCCCCATAGAGACATGAGAACCTATTTTCAACATGGTGATTCCCCCTTATCCTTCCTATTTGAAAATTAGTCGTTATTGCGCCTTTTCACACGACGCTCTCTCTTTTTAATTTTATCCATCTTGTATTTCATTTTTTTCTTGTACATCGGCTTAACCTTTTTAGGTTTACGAACCAGCGATTTTGCTTTTGCGTCAATCTCATTTTCAACAGGTTTACGATTTGAACGTTTGTGACGCTCAGTTAAGTCCACCCATTCACCATTTCTGACTTCTCTATGGCTAAAACTAATGCCTTTTTTCTCTACTTGGTTTAACGCATCTTCATCTGTTGGTTCATAGATCGTTAATGCAACACCTGAATGACCCGCTCGAGCCGTTCGACCAACACGGTGAATGAAAAAATCTAAATCTGATGGCAATTCAAAATTGATTACATGACTTACACCAGGAATATCAATGCCACGCGCTGCTAGATCAGTTGCAACAATGTATTGATACTCTAAATCACGAATTTGCTTCATCATTCGCGTACGTTCACGAGCTGCTAATCCACCATGAACACGTCCAACTTTAAGCCCTTTAGTTAAAAGTGCATCCGCAACTTCATCCGCTTTAGCTTTTGTGTTTGTAAAAACGATTGCTAGATACGGATTATAAGCTGTCAATACATCATAAAGTACTTCTATTTTGCTACGGCTTTTTTTAGGTACAAGGACAAATTCAATGTTTTCCGCTTGAACTTGTTTTGGTTCAATATGAGCATATTGAGGATTTTCCATATATTTCTTCAAAAACGGTTTAAGCTTTTCTGGAATCGTCGCAGAGAATACGAGGATTTGTAAATTTTCAGGCATGCGGGCAGCAATTCGATCCACATCTTCTATAAAACCCATTTCTAACATCAAATCAGCTTCATCAATCACGATAGCCTTGGCTGTGTGAACCAAAAGTGCTTTTTCTTTTACAAGGTCGTTAATACGACCTGGAGTACCAACGACAACTTGCGGCTGTGCTTTTAACTTGTCGATCGTACGCTGTTTATCTGTTCCCCCAACAAAGCATTTACTAGACAATTGTAATCTTGAATGTTCGCCTATTTTTGCAACCTCGTGGTGAATTTGTTTTGCAAGTTCACGGGTCGGTGCAGTGATTACGAGTTGAACCTCTTGCTCGTCCAATTTAAGTTGATTCAGTAAAGGCAACAAGTACGCATGCGTTTTTCCTGTACCTGTTTGGGATTGACCAATAGCACTTTGACCCTTTTTAATCATTGGGATCATTTTTTCTTGTATAGGTGTAGGTTCATGAAAACCTAACGTTTCAATGGCTTCTTGTATAAATGGTTGAAATTCATAACGTTTAAAAACTGAAGACATCTGTCGATCACTCCTTTTCTTTATCCTCGATCGATCAGATCTTGGATTCGTCCAAAACATTATTATAATCAAATTTCTATCAAAACGCTAGAAACGTTTTTATTTAATTGAATTATGTGCAATTCTTCCCTCTTTTTTTCCTTATGCATATACTGAAATTAGCGAATGAATTTAAGTGAGGCGATAACATGAACCGTAGGCAAAACATTCCACGTATGGGCTTTCAAATGCCGACAGGATTACGATCTGTACCAAGACCGTCGAACTCATTTTTTTCAAGAACAATGAACCCTAACCTAGGAAACTTATCACCATTATCCAGACTACAACAACCCTTCAACACAAGAGGCCTTTTTTCTGCTTTCACCCGTGGTGGTAATAGTTTAGCACAAACTGGTATAAACGAACTTTCCCAAGGCGCTCCACAAGCTGCGTCAAGAGGAGGATTTTCTTCTTTAATGTCATCTCTTACAGGCGGAGGTGGCTCAGGTGGTGCTGCAGGTAGTGCCGCAAGTAGCGCTGCAAGTAGTGCTGCAGGTAGTGCTGCAGGTAGTGCTGCAGGTGGTGGTGCAGGTGGTGGTGCAGGTGGTGGTCTTTCAGGATTACTCTCAATGAGTAACATTCAAAAATGGGCTGGAGGCACGCAAAAAGTAATCAGTACTGCACAACAAACGCTACCCAAGGTTCAACAATATGCTCCTCTCGTTCGAAATTTTCCAGCGATGTGGAAATTATATCGAAGCATGAAGACCGAAGACTCAGATGAAACAGAATCAGATGAAACAACTTCAGTTGAAACAGTCGAAACAGATGAAACAGCTTCAGATGAAACTAAATCAAGTGAAGCAATTGAGAATAAAGAGGACGATTCTTTAAGTAATGGTGAGAAGTCCACGAGTATAAAACAAGATCAACCAAAGCCTTTACGCGAAAAACCGTCCACTCCTCGTCTCTACGTATAGCTTAAACTGATTTTATTTGAGACCTTCGTCTAACTCCTTTATAATGAACGTATACAAGATCGCTCATTTGGGAGGATTTGGAATGAATACAATTAAAATTACACCAAGAGGATACTGTTACGGTGTTGTTGACGCTATGGTTATCGCTCGAAATGCGGCGCTGGATAAAAGTCTTCCACGCCCAATTTATATACTCGGTATGATTGTGCACAATAAACATGTTACAGATGCATTTGAAGCAGAAGGGATCATTACACTAGATGGTGAAAACCGGAAAGACATTTTAGAACAAGTCACTGAAGGTACCGTTATTTTTACAGCTCATGGTGTCTCACCTGAAGTACGTGAACTTGCTAGACGTAAAGGGCTTACATCCATAGACGCGACATGTCCTGATGTAACGCGCACACATGACCTTATCCGTGAAAAGGAAGCTCAAGGTTATGACGTCGTTTATATCGGTAAAAAAGGACATCCAGAGCCTGAGGGCGCCGTTGGTGTTGCACCATCCATTGTTCATTTAATTGAAAAGCCATCAGATGTTGATGACCTTGAGATCAATAACGATAAAATTATTGTGACGAACCAAACAACAATGAGTCAATGGGATGTCCTTGAAGTCATTGAAAAAGTGAAAATCAAGTATCCTCAAGCAGAAGAACATAAAGAAATTTGTCTAGCAACTCAAGTGCGACAAGAAGCTGTAGCTGAGCAAGCGGGTGCAGCTGACCTTCTTATCGTTGTTGGCGATCCAATGAGTAACAACTCAAATCGCCTTGCACAAGTTTCAAAAGAAATAGCTGATACTCCTGCTCACAGGGTTGCAGATGTTTCGGAAATTAAAGCGGAATGGCTAATCAACGCAGAAACAGTAGCTGTAACAGCGGGTGCATCAACACCAACACCAATCGTTAAAGAAGTGATGATGTATATTAATCAGTTTGACCCAGCAGATCAATCCACTTGGTTAAACGAGAACAAAGTTCCACTTTCAAAAATCTTACCAAGAATCAAAACACCAACAAAACCGATTACCGTTCTTCCTTATACAAACGAACCTTGATTCTAAAAATAGCCAGCGCGCAGCTGGCTATTTTTAGTTAAATGAGAATGGATCTGTGTGGATATTAGATGCAATAAACGTAACATCAAAGCCACGTTCTTTCGTTCTTTTAGCCATCTCTTTCACCGTTCCATGTTTCATGACTTTTTCCACATTATGTCCAGGGTCTACAATGTTTAGTCCCATCATCATCGCGTCATGTGCAATATGATAATCAACGTCCCCTGTTACATAAACATCCGCTCCACTAAACTTTGCAGCTTTCATATACTTATTTCCCGTTCCGCCCAGAACAGCTACTTTTTTTACTTGATCGGCTGGATTACCAACGAACCTAAGCGCTGGTACATCAAACTTGTTTTTCACGTGTTCAGTAAATTGGCCCAATGTCATACTTTCATTTAACACACCAACTCGACCTAGCCCTAGTTGGTTCCCAGGACGATCTTCTTCATATAGATCATAAGCAACTTCTTCATATGGGTGAGCTGTCTTCATAGCACTTACTACCTTTGACTGAAAAGACTCGTACATAACAGTCTCAATTCGGACTTCCTCAACCTGTTCAATGTGATTTGCATGACCAATGAACGGTGTAGCATTTTCCTTAGGCATAAAACGTCCTGTGCCAAGAGATGTAAATGTACAATGTGCATAATCGCTAATATGACCTGCACCTGCATTCGTCATCGCTTGACGCACATTATCCGCATGCTGTACAGGTACAAACACAACCATTTTTTTTAACCGATCTTCCGTTGTAGGAGAGAGAACCGACGTATTTTTTAATTCCAATGCTTCTGCAAGCCAGTCATTCACACCGCCTTCAGTTACATCTAGGTTTGTATGAGCAACATAAACAGCAATGTCATGCTTAATTAACTTTGCAATGATTCTTCCTGATGGCTGATCTGTTTGAAGTGACCTTAATGGACGATAGATAATCGGATGGTGTGCGATAATAAGCTTTGCATTTCGTTCAATCGCTTCATCCACCACTTCCTCTAACACATCAAGAGCGACTAATACCTTCTCAACAGGCTGATTAAGTCTACCAATTTGCAGACCAATGGGATCACCTTCTACGGCTAGTTTTTTCGGGGAGAATTGTTCGAAAAGTTGGATGATCTCATGACCATTTACCTTTTTTCCCATTGTAAAACCTCCTGTACAATTTTCATTTTATTATGCAATTCTTTTTTCTTTTCATCAACACCTACCGTTTTTCCCGCTTGATCAATCTGATGTTTAATACGATCCCATTGTTTATATTCCTGTTGCCATTTTAGTTGAAACACAGATGATTTTTCTTGTATTAAGTACGGACCAAGCAAACGTTCTGAATAAGTAAGACTTACAGGATGTTCGGATTGCTCTGCGACTAGTACTTCGTAAATCTTCCCGTCTTCTTGTAAAATGGCTTCTTGGATTAAAGACCAACCATTGGCAATTAACCAATCACGAATGGAAATAGCACTAACATTAGGCTGCAGAATTAAGCGTTTCACACCATTTAATTTGTCTTTACCTTCCTCTAAAATTTGAGCGATGAGTGGGCCACCCATTCCTGCGATCGTCACAACTTCTACTTCTCCTGTATCGATGACCGCCAGTCCATTGCCTTTTCTTACTTCGATCAAATGATCCAATCCATCTTCTATCACTTGCCTTCTAGCCGATTGATAAGGACCTTCCACTATTTCACCTGCAATGGCTCTTGTTGCTACTTGACAATGAATAAGAAAACAAGGCAAATAAGCATGATCGGATCCAATGTCTGCTACAGTTGACCCTTTTGGCACAAATGTTGCAACCGTATGTAATCGTTTAGATAATTGATTGCTATTCATGTTTTCACCTCCATTTATCTCATGATAAAGGGGCGTACCAGCTGCTGGTCGCCCCTTTGTTTAGAAAGTTGTTTGATAAAGACATATTATTTATGCGTCTTACTCAGTGTCTTCTTCTGTTCCGATTGCTGCGACCCACTCAGCCATTGCATCTGCATTAGCTTCATCCACTTGACCCGCAGGCATTGCACCTATCCCGTTTACAAGAATATCTCTAATTTCTTCAACACTTAGTTCTTCTCCAACTCCTAATAGAGATGGACCCGCACCACCGGCTTCATCGTATGCATCACCGTGACAGGCGATACATGTTTGTTCGTAATATCCTTCAGGATCAAAGTCTGTGCCTCCAGCTTCTTCGCCAGCACCGTCTTCTTCACCTGCAATGTCTTCATTGTCGCCAAGACCTTTAATCGACATAAAAAACACAACCCCAAATCCTAATACCATAATGAGCACAAACGGAATAATTGGATTTTTAGTCATCATTAACCCTCCCCTATAGAAAACGTATGTAGCAATCATCTTTTATGAATGCAAGACCGAACACTTCACATTTTACTTTACTTTTCGATAATCGGAAAGACCTATTACTCAACTTTCCCTTTTTTGTCGCATTTTAGACACAAAGTGCTCAGTTACATTTTACCAAGAAGGAATGAGAGCCTAAAAGTTACATGCAACCAATTTCCCGCGAGATAACCATGCGTTGAACTTCAGATGTTCCTTCTCCAATTTCAAGAAGTTTTGCATCACGCATCAAGCGTTCAACGTGATATTCTCTCATATAACCATATCCACCATGAATTTGGATCGCCTGGTCACATACTTCCATGCAGATTTCTGAGGCATATAGCTTTGCCATTGAGGCCTCTTTTGTAAATTTTCGACCTTGATCTTTTAGCCATGCTGCTTTGTACACCATTGTCCGTGCAAGCTCAATTTTCATTGCCATATCCGCAAGCTTGAATTGAGTAATTTGGAATGCAGAAAGTGGTTTACCGAACTGTTGGCGCTCTTTTGAGTAACTGAGCGCTCGCTCGTAAGCAGCCTGCGCAATTCCAACTGCCATTGCCCCTATTCCAATGCGACCACCGTCAAGTGTCATTAAGAACTGTCTAAAGCCTTCGCCACGTTTTCCGAGAAGGTTTTCCTGTGGTACGCGTACGTCTTCTAGAACAAGCTCTGTTGTATTTGAGGAATGAAGACCCATTTTTTCATAATTATCAATTACTTTAAACCCTGGTGCATCTGTTGGAACAATAATTGCACTGATTTCTTTTTGACCATTTTTTATATCTGTAATTGCCGTTAGAGCTAAATATTTTGCATAGCTCGCGTTTGTAATATAGCTCTTATTGCCGTTTATCACATAATCATCGCCGACTTGTTTTGCAGTTGTTTGCGTACCACCTGCATCAGATCCTGCATTAGGTTCAGTTAATCCAAATGCTCCGAACGATTCGCCTGAACAAATTTGCGGCATATATTTTTCTTTTTGTTCATGTGTACCAAAAGCATGAATTGGGGCACCGCCCAATGAAATGTGTGCTGAGTATGTGATCCCTGTTGAGCCACAGGCACGACTTAACTCTTCTGTCACAATTGCAAAGCTTGTAGTATCTGCGCCTGCTCCCCCATATTCTTCCGAAAAAGGCAAACCCATCATGCCTAATTCAGCTAGCTGCTTGAATTCATCCTTTGGAAAAGTTTTTGAGCGATCGCGATCGAGGGCACCCGGTGCCACTACCTCTTGAGCAAATTCACGAATCGTACGTTGAATCATTTGTTGTTCTTGCGTTAAATCAAAATCCATGTCCATCCCCCTTATGTTGTATCCGCTTACAATTCTATTATAAAAGAATATAATAAAAACTCATACTATTATCTTTATTAAATCATTTCAAACTAGATTACTATGTTAAGTGAACACCAAGTACGTTCCCAGTAATACCTGGAACGGTAAAATGGTAAGGGTTAAGAAAGACGCCCGTTGTGATCTAGCAAAATAAGATTTCCAATAGAATTAAAATCATAAAAGCAGCTGAGAATGAAATAGCTAATCATTTGTTTATTCCTCTTTTTAAGTCCAATACAATAAACTCAACGACAAAAATCGCTAAAATCGCTGTTTGCAAATCGATTGATAATTCAGTAAAATATAAAACAAATATAACGAAAACTGAAAGCAAGATATATGAAGACAAAAATGACTTTAGTGTTTTGTGTGAAGTACAACTGCTCCTTTATGCTTTGATCGCTTCTCTTCTAGTTCTTCTCTTTGTTGAACAAAGCTAATAAGGGTCACAATAGTAGTCTAGTAAAACTTCATTTTGCTATCCATAAAAAAATTTCATTTATGTCAAAGTTGCAGTTGAATAGACTCACGAATGGTGGTCTACCATGATTCAATTATCTATCGCATAACAATCTAACGCTATATGTAAAATCCTGCTTGAAGTAAAATACAGAAAAAAACCAATTTCCTTTTCTGCAATAAAGGAAATTGGCATAACCATTTTATTCTAAAAAATCTTTTAAACGCTTGCTTCTACTTGGATGACGAAGTTTGCGCAGTGCTTTCGCTTCTATTTGACGAATACGTTCACGCGTCACACCAAAGACCTTACCAACCTCTTCTAACGTGCGTGTACGCCCATCATCGAGTCCGAAGCGGAGTCTTAATACATTTTCCTCACGATCGGTTAATGTGTCTAAAACATCCTCTAGTTGTTCTTTCAAAAGCTCGTATGCAGCATGCTCTGAAGGAGATTGTGCTTCTGAATCTTCGATAAAGTCACCAAGATGAGAATCGTCCTCTTCACCAATTGGGGTTTCAAGTGACACAGGCTCTTGAGCAATTTTTAAAATTTCTCTAACTTTTTCAGGTGTTAAGTCCATCTCTTCAGAAATTTCTTCCGGTGAAGGCTCACGACCTAAATCCTGAAGAAGTTGGCGCTGAACGCGAATCAGTTTATTGATCGTTTCAACCATATGAACAGGAATACGAATGGTTCTTGCTTGGTCAGCAATCGCACGTGTGATCGCTTGACGAATCCACCATGTAGCATAGGTACTGAACTTAAACCCTTTGCTGTGATCGAACTTTTCAACTGCTTTGATCAGCCCCATGTTTCCTTCTTGAATCAAATCAAGAAACAGCATGCCACGACCTACATATCGTTTTGCAATACTCACAACAAGGCGTAAGTTCGCTTCTGCTAGTCGACGTTTCGCTTCCTCGTCACCTTCTTCAATACGAGTAGCAAGTGAAATTTCTTCTTGTGCAGACAATAAATTCACACGACCGATTTCTTTTAGATACATTCGTACAGGGTCATTTATTTTAACCCCAGGAGGAACGCTTAAATCGTTTAAGTCAAATTCCTCTTCATCTTCCTTACCAAGCTCTGTTACACTAGGGTCACCCTCTGTACCCTCTTTTACGACATCGATCTCTTGTTCGCGTAGCTGTTCATAAAATTCATCCATTTGATCGCTATCTAACTCAAAGCTAGCCAATTTTTCAGCTATATCCTCGAAGGTGATTTCACCATTTTTTTTACCTGCTTCTAACAGCTGTGCTTTAACGACAGCTATCGTTACTACTTCAGTCTCTGATTGTTTGGAACGTGTTGACTTCTCAGCCATTTGTCCCCCTCCTTCCAGCTTGCTTGCACTTCTTTAGCTTTTCAAAGCTTTACGCAACGCGATGATTTCCATACCTATCTCAGCAGCTCGTCGAATATCATTTTGGCGTTCAGCTTCCTTTTCCTCTATTTCTTTTTCCTTTATTTTCAACATCTTTTGATATTTTAACACTTCTGATACATAATCATTCAGTTCTTCTCTTCCAACTTCCGGATTTATCTCCATCATATTGATCTCTGTTACCACTGCTCGCAAATGCCGATCTGGCAATATTTGGACAAAAGCACCAGGATCTGATCGATTACCGTCTTCATAAAAAGCAAGAAGATACGTAAAAATAGCTTGATGTTCATCTTTATTTAAAATTTCTCCGTTTAAAAGGGTTTGCACAGTATAAGCAGTCTCATCATTGGTCATCATATGAGCTATAAGATGTCTTTCAGCCGTGTGGTATGCAGGCTTCAATGTTGACTTGCTACGAAAGGCACCTATATTTTGTTTGACTGGGGACTGTTCTTGGTTATTTACCATTTGTGGTGGAGAAATGCTTGTCAATTGTTGTTTCAGTGAATCAATTGAAAGATCGAATTCATCTGACAGCTGTTTCAAGTACATTTCCTTCTCTACAGCACCAGACAATGCAGTAATTTCTGTCAATACTGACTGAATATAACGGATTCGTCCGTCTTCATTCTGTAGGTTTTTTCCAACACGGAAGTAGCGCATTTTAAATGCCATGAGTGACACACTGCTATCGATTACTTCTTGACGAAACGCTTTTCCACCGTTTTTTTGAATGTAATCATCTGGATCAAGACTGTTTGGGATCATAGAAACTTTAACAGTAAGCCCTGATGCTACTATTTCATTTGCTGCTTTATAGGCTGCTTCAATTCCGGCGTTGTCGCCATCATAGCAAATGATCACTTGATTGGTTAGACGCTTAATCATTCCAATATGCTGACTTGATAATGAAGTTCCCATTGTTGCAACCCCATGACCAACAAAATCATTTGATGAGATAACATCTGCAAAACCTTCAAAAAGAACAACGGATTGTTCCCTTCTAATTGACCCTCTTGCACGATGGTAATTAAATAATATTTTATTTTTTTGAAAAAGAGGGGTTTCAGGACTATTTAAGTATTTGGGTTCATCTTTTGTTGAATGAATCACTCGCCCAGAAAACCCAACGACTTGTCCTCGATCATTGTTAATCGGAAACATAATGCGTCCTCTAAACCGATCAAAATAAGAGCCATCATCTCGTTTTATGACGAGTCCAGCCTGTTCCATTGATGACAGGTCAAATTTTCTTTTTTTCAATAGCTCAGAGCTAAAGTCCCAGCTTGGTAAGGCAAAGCCAACGCGAAACGTTTTAAGTTGCTCTTCTGTGAAGCCTCGCGCATACATATATTCCAATGCTTCTTGCCCTTCATTCGTATTCAACAATAAATGATGATAAAATTTCGCCAGTAACTCATGCGCCTCTAGTTGGTCACTATGAGCTTCGGATTGTTCTCGGTGTCCAAAGGAATCGCTAGGTGTTGCGTCAAGCTCTACACCTATCCGAAAACCTAACTGAGATACAGCCTCCTGAAAAGAAATGCCATCATGGTCCATCAAAAAACTATAGACATTCCCTCCAGCTCCACACCCAAAACAATGAAATATTTGTTTTTCAGGAGACACGGAAAAAGACGGTGATTTTTCACCATGAAAAGGACACAATCCAAAATAATTTCTGCCCTGTTTCTTCAACTGAACATAGTCGCTGATTACATCGACTATGTCTGTTTTCCGACGAATTTCATCAACTGTCTCTTCTGGAATTCGTTCAGACATAGAAACACCACCATCTAACGTGATAATAGTCATTTCGCCATAAATTAATTATTTCCTGCATGAAGCGTTAAAAATTTTGATAGGTGGTAGGAAAAATGGTCGAGATCCTCAGTTGTCATTTTTTTGGGACCACCTCCATAACGGCCTTTCTTACGCTCTACTTGATACAGGTAACGAAATGACAAGCTTGTATCAATCGTGTCTTCTTTATATTCTTTTCCTCTGGTAGAAAAGGCATAAACGCCTTTCGACAATGCCAAGGATGCAAGTCCAATATCCTGCGTAATAACCATGTCTCCTTTACGGACGTGATTTAAAATAAATAGATCTACAGCTTCTTTGCCATCATCAATAAATGTCCAAAATTCTTGATCCGCAAGAGGGCTATAGTGTTGGAATGAGGCAACAAACTGATAATCGATTCCGTGCAATTTCGCCTGTTCTTCGATAATCAACTTCATTTCCTTGGGGCAAGCATCTGCATCAACATAGATCATGACATGTTCTCTTTGTTTATCCATGAACACTCTATTCTACACAAATTGAAGAACTCCTTTTTAATTTAAAGAAATTTTATCAATGTTTTTCTCACAATATTTTATTATAGTATAGTGTTGCTTATTTCGCCATCTTTTTTATTTGGCTAAGTTTTTCTTCTTCGACACATTAACCGACTACTTATAATACATTGTGATGAGATCCAAATGATCATTCACACTTCCTAGTCCCCATTGTCTCTTGCCCTCTTATCTAAAGAAGCTGCACTAGGTTTTCCTCCATAACGAAAATAAGAAGATGCTGCTTTAGCAGCATCTTCTTCTTCACCTTCTCCACTCACTAATTTAAAACGTCATTTAGTATTATATTAGCCGTCTCTTCTACAGCTTTGTTGGTAACGTCTATAACCGGGCACTTAATTTTGCTCACGACATTCTCAAAATGACTTAATTCCTCTTTAATGCGGTCCATTCTAGCGTAGGTAGCATCATCGTTAAGCCCCAGCGCAATCAATCTTTCTTTACGAATATGATTTAACTTATCAGGGCTTATTTTTAAGCCGTAGCATTTTGAAGGATCAACTTTAAATAATTCGCTTGGTGGGTCGACTTCTGGGACGAGTGGTACATTTGCTACCTTCAATCGTTTATGTGCTAAATACTGTGATAAAGGCGTTTTGGAAGTTCTTGAGACACCAACCAACACGATGTCCGCTTTTAAAATCCCTCTCGGATCACGTCCATCGTCGTATTTCACTGCGAATTCAATTGCCTCAATTTTCTTGAAATAATCTTCATCTAAATCATGTACCATCCCTGGTTCATTAATTGGATCTTCTTCACAAGATAGTTGCAGTGAAGATACAATCGGCCCAACAACATCGTGTCCTTTAATCCCGTGAATCTTTATTTGTCGTTCAATATATGAGCGAATTTCTGGTTTGACCAGTGTGTAGACAATAATACCTTGATCATCTTTAGCTAAAGAGATTACTTCATCTATGTTTGACGTATCTTCTACGTATGGAAATCGCTTAACGTTAATCGAGTTTCTTGACTGTCTAAATTGGCTGACACATGCTTTCGCAACGAGCTCGGCAGTTTCACCAACTGAATCTGACAAGACGTACACACTTACCTCTTTCATTCTAGCACCACCTCTAACCTACATCTCGTCCTTTGATAAACTCACAAAGGCCTTCGTTATATTCGTTTTTGTAATTCGTCCAAATACTTCATAACCCTCGTCCATTTGTCGAACAACAGGTAATGAATCAATTTGTTTATCAATGAGTTTTGTTGCAACATTGACGAGTAAATCATCTTTTTCACAAAACGTAACATTTGGCATTCTCGTCATAATAACGTTCACTGGCAAACTCGTTAAGTCTTGTTGACCGATGCTTGCTCGAAGTAAATCTTTCCTTGAAAGAACACCAGTTAATCTTGATTTTAGATCAACCACAAAAAGCGTGCCTACATCTTCTAAGAACATGTGGCAGATGGCATCGTAGACTGATAAATTTTCATGTACAACAACCGGTAAAGAATGATAATCCCGGACATATAGCTTTTTTAAATTTTCGGTTAATAGTTGTGTGCCTGATTTTCCTGTATAAAAATAACCAACACGTGGTCTTGCATCTAAAAATCCCGCCATCGTTAAAATGGCCAAATCAGGTCGCAGAGTTGCTCTCGTTAAATGTAGTCGTTCTGCGATTTGTTCACCCGTTATCGGGCCATTTCCTTTAACAATCTGCAAAATTTCTGTTTGTCTTTTGTTCAGTTCGATCTTTGTCACCACCTAGTAGCAATGAATTGTGTCATACTGTTTTTTAATATTATATACTAAAAGAGCAGATTTTTCGATAAAGAAAATATAACTCATGAAAGCTTATTTAAATAAAGTAAACTATGTAAGTTTCCAATGCAACTTATTTGCCCTTTTTTCACAAGCAAGGATTGTGATTTTAAATGAACCGTGGTAAGATATAGGGCATAAACATTCATAGAATGCGCGAAGACGGAGTAATAAGTACTTGCACAAAGAGCGACTAGGGACGGTGAAAGCCTAGAATGCAAGGAAACGGCCCTCCCGAGCAATATACTGTCGAAAGTGAATGCGAACGTTGCATTAACTAGGGTGGAACCGCGGACGTTAAGCTCCGTCCCTAGGCTTATTTAAAGCCTAGGGACGGAGCTTTTTTATTAATAAAGCGCGGTTCGGTTTGTCAAAGCAAGCATCAGGCTCACAACAAACGAATTAAGATAGGTTCGGTATCCAAACCTACCTGAAAAATTATTTACTTTTTAAAAAGGAGTGCTGTTTATGTCATCAATGGACGAAATTGTACAATTAGCAAAACATCGTGGGTTCGTATTTCCTGGCTCAGAGATTTATGGAGGACTCGCAAACACGTGGGATTATGGCCCACTTGGGATTGAGTTGAAAAACAATATTAAAAAGGCTTGGTGGAAAAAGTTCATCCAAGAGTCCCCACATAACGTTGGTTTAGATGCAGCCATTTTAATGAATCCAAAAACGTGGGAAGCCTCTGGCCACATTGGTAATTTCAATGATCCAATGATTGATTGTAAAAGCTGTAAATCAAGACATCGTGCAGACAAATTGATTGAAGAAGCAATCGAAGCAAAAGGCGAAGAACTAATCGTCGATGGACTTCCATTTGCTAAAATGCAAGAGCTGATCGCAGAACACAAAATTGTTTGTCCTAACTGCGGCAAAAATGATTTTACGGATATTCGTCAATTTAACCTTATGTTCAAAACATTCCAAGGGGTAACAGAATCTTCGACTAATGAAATATTTCTACGCCCTGAAACGGCACAAGGTATTTTTGTAAACTTTAAAAACGTACAACGTACAATGAGAAAGCGTGTTCCTTTTGGTATTGGTCAAATTGGTAAAAGTTTCCGTAATGAAATTACACCTGGTAACTTTACTTTCCGCACACGTGAATTCGAACAAATGGAAATGGAATTTTTCTGTAAACCTGGTGAAGATCTAAAATGGCACAGTTATTGGCGCGAATTCTGTAAAAACTGGTTATTAAATCTAGGTATGAAAGATGACAGCATGCGTCTTCGAGACCATGATGAAGACGAGTTATCTCACTACAGTAATGCAACCACTGACATTGAATACCGTTTCCCATTTGGCTGGGGTGAGCTTTGGGGAATCTCAGACCGTACTGACTTTGACTTGAAACGTCATATGGAGCATTCAAACGAAGATTTCACCTATTTAGACCAACAAACAAATGAGCGCTACGTTCCCTATTGCATTGAGCCATCACTTGGAGCGGATCGTGTCACTCTTGCCTTTTTATGTGATGCTTATGAACAAGAGGAGCTAGAAAACGAAAATCGTACAGTTCTTCGCTTCCACCCTGCATTAGCGCCTTTTAAAGCAGCTGTATTGCCACTTTCTAAAAAGCTAAGTGAAGAAGCGTCTAAAGTGTACCAAGAGCTTGCAGAAGACTTTATGGTTGATTTTGATGAATCTCAGTCAATCGGTAAACGTTACCGTCGTCAAGATGAAATCGGTACTCCTTATTGCATTACATTCGATTTCGATTCACTTGAAGATAAACAAGTTACTGTGCGTAACCGCGACACAATGAAACAAGTTAGAATGCCTATTGAAAACCTAAAAGCATTTCTGACAGATGCAATTAAGTTTTAATTTAACATAGAAACCAAAAAAGGAAGCAACCATAGCATGGTTCGCTTCCTTTTTTATGTGTCGGGATTTGTTTGGTCTTCTTTTTTCTCTTGAAGCATATCTTTCATTCTGTCTAATTGTTCAAGGAATGACCTTGATTTTGCATAAACACCAACATATTCATCATAATAAGTACGGATAACTAATCGAAGTTCATGCTTCGTTTTTTCTTGAAGACAGATCGTACCTAAACGACTTAAATCCAAATAAAAAAACAAGCGCAAAAGCCGAATGGTTTTAGCGGAAACAGACATTCGATAAGTATCAACATGGCTACAACGATGGCATAGCAAGCCATTTTCTCTTATTGAAAATGAAAAATTCCCTTCAGTTTGCCCACAGCATGCACAGCTATCAAGTACTGGCTGAACACCATATACAGGTAATAACTTCATTTCAAAAATAAAACAAATCACCTCTTCATCGTGACCCTCATTTAAATAAGATAAGCATTGCGACAAAAGCTCAAATAAAAATGGGTTCGATTGAAGATCTTCAACAGCTTTATCTAAAAGCTCAACCATATACGATGCATGAGCAGATTTAAATAAATCTTCCTTAATCGCTCGTTGTGATGCAACAAGATCGCCTTGTTGTAAAGTGCCCATCCCTGATCCTTTATGAAACAAGAAATTAGCATAGGTAAAGGGCTGCGAAATGCTTGAAAGTCGACTATTTGTTTTTTTCGCACCACGCGCCATTACAGCAAACTTGCCAAATTCTCTTGAATAAATAGTGACAATTTTATTGGACTCTCCATAATCATTTGTTCGAACAACAATGCCTTCACATTTTTGGAGCATATGGAATCCTCCTCCCTGCTACTGCACATGATTCGATGATTATTGGCTGTTATACGAAAGGATCGGTTGCTTCTTCTTTTTCATCCATCAAATTCGGTACCGTAAAATGCACAAAATCTTGTTCTTCTATTTCTTTTAACAGAAGATACAATTCAACATTCCCAGTCTGACTAAACACCTTCCAAGTAAAATCAAGCATTTGTCTCACACCTTTCATGTTATTCCATGAATGTACACGACTTTTATGACTTTTCTACTTTAGTGTTCCACCAATAGGGCTGAACATGGCTCGAAACTTTTCCCAATCCTTCCGACAGCAACCAGCCAGTTAAGGTTTAATAATCATCGTTAAATCCAAAATCTCGAAGATTGCTCATTTTATTTCGCCAATCCTTTTGAACTTTAACCCATAGCTCTAGATATACTTTGGAACCAAGTAAATTCTCAATATCTTCTCTGGCGCGTTGGCCAATTTCTTTCATCATTGCGCCTCGTTTTCCGATAACAATTCCTTTTTGAGAATCTCGCTCAACGATAATTGTGGCCATTACATTGATTAGTTCTTTGCCTTCTTCTTTATTGATTTTTTCAATGGATACTGCGATCGAATGCGGCACTTCTTCACGCGTTAAATGAAGAGCCTTCTCTCGAATCAACTCAGAAATAATAAAGCGTTCTGGGTGATCAGTAATTTGATCTGCTGGATAATATTGTGGACCTTCAGGTATATATGAATGAACCTGTTCAAGCAAAGTCTCAACATTATTTCCTTCTAATGCTGAAATAGGAACCACTTCTTTAAATGGTAGACGGGTACGATAATCTTCAATCATTGGAAGCAATTCATCTGGATGAAGGGTATCTATTTTATTGAGCACTAAAAAAACTGGTGTTTTCACGTCTTTTAGTAGCTCCATGATGTACTCATCCCCACGGCCTAGACCTTCATCAACATTGACCATAAACAAGATCAAGTCAACCTCACGAAACGTATTAGTCGCCGCTTTGATCATAAAATCACCAAGCTTATGCTTTGGTTTATGAATACCTGGTGTATCGATAAAAATCATTTGGCTTTCATTTGTTGTTAATACACCTTGAACTTTATTGCGTGTTGTTTGAGGCTTATCGCTCATAATGGCAATCTTTTGCCCAATGACACGATTTAAAAATGTTGATTTTCCGACATTCGGGCGTCCGACGATTGAGATAAACCCTGATTTATGCTTTGTTTCATTTCCCATGTAAATCCTCCTGTGAAAAAGCGCCAGGAAGTAAGTCACCTACTGTTAGCTCCTGTACGTCTCCATTTAAGTTTGTTAGGTAAACAATCATCGACTGATCGCAAAGCTCCGAAATGACTTGTCTACACGCCCCACATGGTGGCACTGGGCGAACGGTATCCGCAACAACGGCGATCGATTTAAACGTGACATCTCCTTCTGCATATGCTTTAAATATAGCCGTACGTTCAGCACAGTTACACATGCTATAAGCAGCGTTTTCAATATTACAACCATGATGGACACGTCCGTCTGTTGTTAGCAGCGCAGCGCCTACCTTAAATTTAGAATAAGGTACGTAAGCTTTTTCACGTGCTACTTTAGCTTCTTCAATCAATTGTTCAATCTTCAATATGCAGCTCTCCTTTAGATCAGTTCCACCATTTGTTGTGTCTGTAAGATAAAGGCGATCGATTTTTCTTTGAACCGTATTCCTTGTACCTATATTCTACTACATTTTCATCTAAAATAAATATTGTATCGTCAAACAAAATTCTTCTTTTTATGCGCTTAAAAAAACCATTCAAGTAGCTTAGGAATAAAAATGACCCCTCCGACGACTACAGCTGAAAGGGCAAAGGTCAGTACAGCAGCAGCGGATGCATCTTTTGCACGCATAGCTAAAGGATGTTTCTCCTGAGTAATAAGATCAACCGAACGTTCGATGGCCGTGTTCATAAGCTCAAAAGCAAGTACACCTGTGATCACAAAGATCAGAAACAACCATTCAACTTGAGATAAATCAAAGACAAATCCGAGAAAAATCATCACGCTGGCAACGACAACATGAATGCGAAAATTTTGCTCATTTCTCCACACGTCCGAAACACCCTTCCAAGCAAATCGAAATGAGGCGATTAGTTTGCGAGTATCCATTGTTAAGACCTTGGCAATCCAAATTCCTCAAGAAGGGATTTTTGTCGACTGAACATAACTTCTTCATCCGTCTCATTCATATGGTCATACCCCAATAAATGGAGAAAACCATGAAGAGCCAAAAAACCAAGCTCTCGATCAAATGAATGTCCATAATCCTCTGCTTGTTCGTTTGCAAACGGAACAGAAATAATGATGTCTCCAAGTATTCTTGGCAATCCCTCTCCACCAACAATATTTATTTCTCCATCTCCCTCTTCTTCCATGGCAAATGAAATCACATCGGTTGGTTGATCTTTCTGGCGATAATCACGGTTGATCTCTTGAATCCGGTCATTGTTAACAAAAGTAATCGAGCATTCTCCTTTCTTCACATCTTCTTTTTGAGCCGTAAAAGTAAGTAATTGCTCGATCAATTCCATATCTGCTGGTTTAATTGTTGTTGTTTCATCTAAGAAATCGATGTGTAACGTCATGCTTGTTTCTTCCTTTCTCGTTCTTTGGTGAATTCGGGGTATTCAATTCTTGAATGGAAAATCCCATTTAGTGTCTCACAAAAAACGCGTTTTATCGTTTCTAATTCTTTCAACGTCAAATCACATTCATTAAAATGACCGTCTTGTAAGCGGTCTTGAACAATGGATTGCACGAGCCCTTTAATTTTATCCGACGTTGGATCCTTCATCGATCGAACCGCTGCTTCAACACTATCCGCGATAGAAATAACAGCCGTTTCCTTCGTTTGAGGTTTCGGTCCTGGATAGCGATAATCTTCTTCGTGTGCCTCAATGCCATTTTCTTTTGCTTTATAATAAAAGAATTTTAATAAAGTTGTACCATGGTGCTGTTCAGCAATATCAACAAACTCTTTTGGTAATTTATATTTTCTAAGCATTTCAGCCCCATCTAAAGCGTGAGAGATAATAATATCCCTTGAAGCTTCTGGGGAAAGTCTGTCGTGTGGATTTTGATCACTCAATTGGTTTTCAATAAAAAAATGTGGTCGTTTCGTTTTTCCAATATCATGATAATAACAACCAACTCGTGCTAACAACCCATTTGCCCCTATTTCCTCACATGCTGCTTCTGCTAAGTTTGCGACCATTACACTATGATGATACGTGCCAGGTGCTTCCGTTAAAATACGTTTTAGTAAAGGATGATTTGGATTTGATAGCTCCACAAGCTTAATTGTAGACAAAATGCCAAAACCTGCTTCGAATAAAGGCAATAAACCGATTGTTAAAATAGATGCCAATACACCTGAGACACTTGCAAAAATGAGATAAAACATGTAATCCATCGCACTATATTGGCCGCTTTCCATCAAAGTAATAGACAGCAGCACCAATACATTTGCAACCGCTACAAATAAACCGGCTCGCAATAAATAAGTCCGTCGTTTTGAATGGGACAAAAATAAAATTCCAGCAAGTCCACTAAATAAGAAATAAATCGCAATTTCCACATTCACTGAACCTGTTATGCTGTCGTTAAAAACAATACTACCGCACGCTGCTAAAAGAATTGTCACGACTAAAGCGAGTTTAGTATTAATCATACTTCTAATTAACATTGGTGCCATTGCTGCTGGAAATAAATAGCCTATTTGCGAGATATCTAATCCTCGGACAAGCTCTGTCACCTTCATTAACCCGAGGGATAACAGGAAAATCATACTGACAAGTGTTAAATAATTTTGTTTTTTCTCTTCTTTGATTTTCCAAGAAGAAAATTGAAAGTATAAAACGAATAAAACGATCAATGAAAATAACACCAGACCTACATAAGGTGCCATAGTCTGATCATTCGTCGTTAAACCGAGGGCTTCTAATTGACGAAAAATCTCACGATCAATTAGATACCCTTCTTGTACGATTACTTGACCCTCTAATATATGAACTGGTTCAACCGATTCTCTCGCTTGTTTAATACTAGCTTGCGTTTGCTCTTTGTCGAATATATTCGTTTCGATTATTGCAAACCGACCAAGTGCAATCACTGCGTCTTTTAAGTCTTGTTGGATAGAGGATACTTGCAATTGCTCCTCAATTAAATCTTTATTTATTGTTACTTCTTCTTCCTTGATCGGGTCTGCCATTACCGATTCAATTTGAGTAATCGTAATGTTCCTTGCACGTTCTAATTCAGCGTCACTCGAGGATAATAGTTGTTCAAATACATCATCATCAATGGACGTCGTTACATCTTCTGATACGTCTGCTGTCAAAGCTTTCTTCAACTCAGAAAGATTTTCCTCCGGCACTGAAACTTCTTCATCTGTTTCTGGATCTTCAGCTTGCTCTTCAGTATAGTTATACTCTTTTGCGAAATCAAATATCGATCCAACTAATGACGTTCGATTATCGACGATCTCTGGACGAAACGCAAACGCCTGAGAAACTTCAGCAACTTCTGCAGCTACACGTTCTCGTTCAAGGTCAGTTCTATGCTCATCTACTATGGTTTTTGGAGAACGAATTGTTTGCTCAGCGACTGAGAACAATCGAATATCATACGTCTCTGTTCGTACATAACTAAACAATAGCAAAAAAGTTAACATGGCGACTACACCCAATAAAAGCCATGTAAATAATCGAAAACTAAGTAATGTTCGTACACGTCTTATCCAATATTCCATCTTTTCTCACGCTCCAATAAGAGAAAGCTCCTAGTAATCCAATCCTTAAAAAGGTTTATATATATGTATGCTTGGACAATTGATACGTTCGCTTAAATAAAATCAGGTCCTTCTTAAGTATAGCAGAAAATCAAATGATGAAAATGAAAAATCTGTCCCTCTTTAGTAAACGAAGGACAGACACTTATTTACTTATT
This sequence comes from Jeotgalibacillus marinus, assembly GCF_040801915.1. Taxonomy (NCBI): domain Bacteria; kingdom Bacillati; phylum Bacillota; class Bacilli; order Caryophanales; family Caryophanaceae; genus Jeotgalibacillus; species Jeotgalibacillus marinus. Next base: position 281,350 of record NZ_JBFMIA010000001.1, read on the forward strand.
TTCTTTTTGATCATATGCTCCAATAATTTTCCCAACTAGCGGATGTCGTACAACATCTGCTTGCTCAAGATAATTAAAAGCAATACCCGGTACTCTCTTTAGAACCGTTTGTGCCCCAACCAATCCTGATTCCATCCCTTTAGGTAAATCCACTTGGGTTTGATCACCAGTAATGACCATTTTCGAGCCGAACCCAAGTCGAGTTAGGAACATTTTCATTTGCGCACGAGTTGTGTTTTGAGCTTCATCCAAAATGACGAAAGCATCATCCAATGTTCGTCCTCTCATATACGCTAGAGGGGCAATTTCAATGATCCCACGTTCGATTAAGCGCTGTGTATGATCCGCACCTAATACATCGTTTAGCGCATCATAAAGAGGTCTAAGGTAGGGGTCAACCTTTTCTTTTAAGTCCCCTGGTAAAAAGCCCAAGCTTTCCCCTGCTTCAACAGCTGGACGAGTTAAAATAATTCGTTTCACTTTATTATTTTTAAGTGCATGGACCGCCATCACTACAGCCAAATATGTTTTACCTGTACCCGCAGGACCTATTCCAAATACTAGATCCTTATTTCGAATTTCCGTAACATATTGGCGTTGTCCCATCGTTTTTGCACGAATTACTTTACCTTTTGCACTTTTAGTAATTTCTTCATCATACAATTCATCAAAATATTCAAGAGTTCCTTTGATTACCATTTGAAGCGCATACATGACATCACGCTGGCTAATTTGAATCCCTTTACGAATTACTTTTAATAATTGATTAAGCACTTGCTGAGCTTGTTTTGTTTTTTCAGGCTCACCTGTAATTCGAATCGTTTCGCCACGTGACAAAATTGCAACGTCTAATTCAGTTTCAATCGTTTTTAAATGCGTGTCCGATGTACCAAAAAGCGAGATCGCTTCGTTTGGGTCTTCTAATGGTAAATCGATTGTTATACGTTCATCTGTCATTCGCGTGTCTCCTCGGTATAAGGTTGTACTTCTGCAATGTCTTCAATCGCTTGGATGTAGAGTGTTAGCTTAACTTTACCATTCTCAATTTGTTCATGCAAAATTTTTTCATGTTGAATGCTCCCTCCACCACCAATCAGTGAAAGAACTTCTTCCCTAGCGACCTCTTTTGCAATATCAATTGCTTGAGATGGTTCTAACTTCTCTTTGGATCGATTAATTTCTGAAAACTGTACGCTTTTCCTTTTTAGAGGAATCTCTTTACCAAAAAGTTCATACGTGTGAATCGTTTCTTCCTCAGTGGCAAGTGAAAAGGCATTCTTCTTAAAATGTATGGGTGGTGACTCCCACCCGAACAATTCAAAAGATGTTCTTGATTCCATGTTTCCAGTCAATGTTTCGACGGTGAGCGTTTGCGGGATGGTTACATTCACTTCATACCAAGTTTCTGCCATTACAATACCTTTAGATGGGACCAATTGCTTGTCTTCTTCTCTACCAACAAGACCTGTCACCAAAAGCTGACCTTTCTTAACGACACTATTCACGTTCTCAACTGCTTGTCCCGATTCAATCAACATGGATTGAATCGTTCCAGCTTTCGATGCAATGATCTGAGAAGACGAGAGTTGTTCATCCATCTCTATGCCTTGCTTTTCCTTTAATCGGACAATTAGTTTTGTTCCTTGCCATTCCATCCCCATCCAGGAAAGATTATCTATTTTGTCATAAAGAAGAGGTGCCATTTTATCTTCAGAAGTTAATGATCGTTGAAGTCGTCCTATCTGAAATCCCTCTTTCTTTAGTACTTCATTAACTTCTTGTTGAATTTCTGGTGTTGCACCCGTGAATTCAATTGACCATACAAATTGCGATCCACCTATAACTATGGCAATCGCAACAACTAACCACAACATAAATGATCGTACAAGAACGACATTTTCAACATCATACGCGAGTCCTTTTCCCCTGTGTAAAGAGATCGTGCAACCTGAACGGAATACAGCTTTACGAAGGGCAGACAATGATTGATACGAAATATAAAACTCTACCTCGTGTTCTCCGATTGATTTTAATTGATGTAATGAGACTGAATCCCTATGTAGTCGATGAATGACAGTGGCATAAGCTTTTCCTTTTAAGGTGACGCGAACCGTTCCAGGTAATACGTTTTTCATGCCTTCTCTCCACCTTGCTGCCGTTTGTACTCCACTTGATCAATTTCTCCTTGAATCACCATTTCATCTGCAACCATGGATTGAATTTGCAACGCCTTCCCATTGACTTCAATGTGACCCTCAAATACCTTAATCCAAATACAACCCTTTTCAACACGAATTAAGCCCTTATGGTTTTCAATATGTAACAGAAAGGACCCAATCCATGTCATTCTTGGTAGATCAAACAACAGATCTTCTGGAAGCTGTAAGGTAGTTCCGATCCATTGCTTTGTCCTCATGAACCAGTTAGACATAAAAAAGACCCCCTCTCACCTCATTTATATGAGGGAGAGGGGGCTTTCATAACCTTTTTAACGAGTCATCTGTCTAGCATGAGGTTTTTTTGAACGTGGAGGTCCAAGTATCTCGGCTAAAACGATTCCATTGACAAGGTCTTTTTTCTGCAAACCATCTTTTATTGAAAGTTTTTTAATCTTGGATGGTTCGAAAGCTTTCGATGTGTTAGGTCTCGTTTGTAAGCGGCTAGATCTCGGATTCTCTATAGTTCTAGAGAGCTCAACAACCGGCACCGGCTTAATGACAGGCGGTTGTATGCTCCTTGGTTTTGATTGTTCAATCTCAGCTTTTTGTCTATCGTATTCTGTGGCAAGGTCCTTCGCCCTACGATCAAATGCTTGTCTAGCATTTTTTACACGTTCTTGCATTGCTGATTGTTCAGGGGAAACAGGAGCTGTTGGCCTTGTTTTAGGCTCCTGCTTTCCTTCTTTTTTCTTTTGATTGTTAAGCATACTGATAATACCTGCAATAATTGCCATAATGATTAATTCCATGGAGGGACCCTCCCTTCTGGATCATTCTTGCTTTTATACTTCTTTGAGGAATTTAATTTTCTTCTTTATTATCAGATATTTTACCGATTGAATCACGCATATCTGTATCTGCATCGATATTTTTAATGTTCATGTAATCCATCACACCAATGTTTCCTTCACGGAGCGCTTCAGCCATCGCAAGCGGTACTTCTGCTTCTGCTTCAACCACTTTCGCTCTCATTTCTTCTACGCGTGCTGTCATTTCTTGCTCATGTGCTACAGCCATTGCACGACGTTCTTCCGCTTTTGCTTGAGCAATATTTTTATCTGCTTCAGCTTGTTCGATTTGAAGTGAGGCACCGATGTTTTTACCGATATCAACGTCTGCGATATCGATCGAGAGAATTTCAAATGCAGTACCAGAGTCTAACCCTTTACCAAGAACGGTTTGAGAAATTAAATCTGGGTTTTCAAGAACTTTTTTGTGGTTGTCGCTTGAACCGATTGTACTAACAATCCCTTCACCTACACGAGCAACGATAGTATCTTCACCCGCACCACCGACAAGACGCTCGATGTTTGCACGAACTGTAATACGTGCTTTCGCTTTCACTTCAATTCCATCCATCGCAACACCGGCAATAAATGGTGTCTCAATTACTCTAGGATTTACACTCATTTGAACCGCTTGTAGTACGTCACGACCTGCTAGATCGATTGCAGCACAACGTTCAAAGGCAAGCTCAATATTTGCACGTTGTGCTGCGATTAGCGCATTCACAACGCGGTCTACGTTACCACCAGCTAGGTAATGACTTTCAAGTTGGTTAATTGATACATCAACACCTGCTTTTGATGCTTTAATCATCGGGTTAATTACACGGCTAGGAATAACACGTCTTAAGCGCATACCCACCAATGTAAAGATACTTACTTTTACACCTGCAGCTAATGCTGAAATCCATAGCATAACAGGAACAAATGTGAATAATACACTTAGTGCAATAACTACTGCTGCGATAATAACGAGTAACATAATTGCTTCTGGACCCATTTACTCTTCCACTCCTCTTTTTATTCAGCTTCTCGAACAATAATACGAGAACCTTCTACTTTGACTACTCTCACTTTTTTTTCTTTATTAATATAGCCACCTTCAGTGACTGCATCAATCCGTTCCTCATCAATAATGATTGTTCCGGACGGACGAAGTGGTGTTCTCGTTAAACCAATTTTCCCAACCAATTCATGCCGGTGAACATTAGAAACGAAACCACTTTCCGCGTTTGTCGAATCCCTCAAGATGATCTTTTTTAACAAATCAAGATTTTTACCAAGAAATTTCACCATGATCACCATCCCGATCACTGCTACGAGCAATGCAATAGATATGGAAATACCCATAAAGACGATATTATTGCCCGCAAGCAAGATACTTACAAAAACTGCGGCCAAACCAAGTATACCCAAAATGCCTCCAGCAACAAAAAACTCAGCAATAATCAGAGCCACACCGATTAAGAAAAGAATCATTACTTCAAAGCCTGCCAACCCTGCGACAAGATGACCGAAAAAGAACATCATAAGCGCAATCAGCCCCATTGTACCTGCTACACCAAAGCCAGGAGAGTATAATTCAACAACTAGCCCTAAACTCGCGACGGAAAGTAATATCGGTACAATGATCGGGTTTGTTATAAATCGTGCTAAGTTTTCTAAGAAGCTCGGTTCAATCGTACGAACTTCAGCATTTTGAAATCCTAACTCCACTAAAAGAGCATCCAAATTATCGACCGTTCCTTCAGAGTAACCAACTTCAAATGCTTGGCTATGCGTAAGCGTTAACAACTCACCTTCAGGAGCCCAGTCTTCAATATCGATTGATGCATCCGCCATCGCTCGTGCATACTTAGGATCACGGTTATGTTCAGATGACTCAGCAGCCACTGTCATAGCAGCTAGCCAATTGCTTTGCGCCTTCTTGTCTGCATCGCTGCCCGAAGAAGTAATAACAGCTGCTGCACCCATTTTACCTGAATTCGTCATGTAAATTTCATCGGCGTACAATGCGATAAAGGCACCTGCAGAGATCGCGTTTGGATTGACAAATGCGATGGTTCTCAAATCAGTTTTTTCAAAAGCTTGTGCGATCTCATCAGCCGCGTCAACTGCTCCGCCGGGTGTATCGATGTCGAAAATAATGGCAGCTGCACTTGCTTCCTCTGCTTCTTCAATCGATCGTTCAAGAAAAGAGGCAAGCCCTCGTTCTACTTCTTTTTCTAGTGGCGCTACATATACAACTTCATCAGCAGCCTTCACTGGTTGAAACGTAAATATAAGTGAGAATAAGAAAGCAGCGGCTAAAAATAATACTGTCCCCTTACGGATCACAGAAATCCCTCCTCTTAAACGTTACTTCTCACTACCTTCATTACGTTTTAAATTAGAAAAGGTTTCATTCTTTTAAAAAACATAAATAGTTTTTTAAGTACTGTCAATCATAAAATGGTTAGCAGTATGTAAAAAAACTGATCCTCTACATTGTGAACAGACAATCAGCCAAAAATCAAGCCGTGATGAGTAAATCACCACAGCTTGATTGGTAACTGATTGATACACATGTATGTGATCAGCTATTTTTATGATAAGTGCTGTTGAACGATTGCATTTACTCGTCCACCATCTGCTTTGCCTTTTACTTTTGGCATCAATGCACTCATAACCTTACCCATATCAGCTTTAGAAGAAGCATTGACATCGCTAATCGTTTGGATAACGATCGACTTAAGCTCTTCGTCTGATAATTGACGAGGCATATAGGTTTCAATTAACGCAATTTCGGATACAAGCTTATCAGCTAAGTCATCACGACCAGCATTTTTAAACTCTTGATATGAGTCTTTCCGTTGCTTTAATTCACGAGAAAGAACGGTCAATGCTTCGTCATCTGTCAATTCTTGTCTTCCGAGTTTGTAACCCTCATTTTGTAAAGAAGATTTGACCATACGAATAACCGAAAGATTATCTCTTTCTTTGTTTTTCATCGCTTTTTTCATGTCTTGGTTAAGACGCTCAAGAAGACTCAATTATAGCACCCTCTATTCCGATTTAGAACTTACGCTTTCTTGCTGCTTCAGACTTTTTCTTACGCTTCACACTTGGCTTTTCATAGAATTCACGTTTTCTGAATTCTTGTAAAGTTCCAGCCTTTGATGTAGTCTTTTTGAAGCGGCGAAGAGCATCTTCAAGCGATTCGTTTTTGCGAACAACCGTTTTTGACATCTCTCTTTCCCTCCCTCCGAACACACTACACTTACAAGTTCAAGCAAAGAGAACAACGAGAAGTCATTCTTCATTGCATGCAGTAAGATAGGGATACTTACTGACATTCATGGGATCAAGCCCCATGTACTTATCTAGTATAATATATCGTTCTGTATGGGTCAACCTTATTTACAACAAAAGCGCTAGCGGCTCGTTTGATCCGACAAACATGACAGATTGACTCCCTTTGCCAACTACTCAGTGCATTTTAAAGAAGCTTGCATTACAGTATTGATAGACAACACCACTGTGAATTTTTCAAATACTATTTAATTGACTAATAATCGCTATCTGCCACTAGTCCTTGAAGGATTTTCACACCAGAACTAGCACCTATTCTTGTTGCTCCTGCCTCGATCATTTGGTTAGCGTCTTCAGTAGAACGAACGCCTCCCGATGCTTTTACTCCAATCTCGGCTCCCACTGTTTTTCTCATCAATTGGATATCTTCTACTGTTGCTCCACCAGTTGAGAACCCTGTAGATGTCTTAACATAGTCTGTTCCCGCTGCAACGGCCAGCTCACAAGCACGAACTTTTTCTTCCTCAGTTAGTAGAGAAGTTTCGATGATCACTTTTGTTAACGCATTTCCTTTAGCAGCATCAACAACCGCTTGGATATCTTGTTGTACAACATCAAATTGCATGCTTTTTAATGCCCCTATGTTAATAACCATATCAACTTCCGTTGCGCCATCTTCAATTGCTTGCTTCGTTTCGAATGCTTTTGTTTCTGTGGCAGAAGCACCTAAAGGAAAGCCAATAACAGTACAAACTTTGACATCCGTACCTTCTAAAAGTTTACTTGCAAGACTTACCCAAGTAGGATTCACACAGACAGACATAAATCCGTGTTCACTTGCTTCCTGACATAGTTCAGTAATTTGTTCATTTGTTGCTTCTGGTTTCAATAATGTGTGATCGATCATTTTAGCAATATTTACAGACATAATCATTCTCCTTTTTTTAGATGTATGTACCTACCATAGCATCTTGTATATGATTTGGCGAGATGATTGGTGATGTTTCAAAAAAAGAACGTGCCTCTGAGATCCTTGTTCTCCCGAATAATCTACCATGCGGGAAAAGCCTCTAAGCACGTTCAGTATTTTATTTATGAGCTAACTTCTTCATGCTCAAGCACACGAACAAATTCACCTTTGTTAAATGGATAGCCAGCTGCAGTAATTTTTACTTTCACAAGTTTGCCCACCATCTCTTCACTAGCAGGGAATACGACTTTCAAGTAATTATCTGTGTACCCAACATACTGTTTTCCTGTTGGATCTTCTTTATATTTTTCTTCAGGAATCACTTCAAGCACGCCGTTTTCAAAAAGGGATGCGTACTCTTTTGCCAATTGGTCTGACAAAGTAATTAAACGATGCACACGTTCGTTTTTCTTTTCTTCGCCCACTTGATCATCCATTCGTGCAGCAGGTGTGCCGGTTCGTTGTGAATAAGGGAATACGTGCAGTTCAGAAAACTTTTGATCTTTAATGAATTGAAAAGTTTCCATAAACTCTTCTTCAGTCTCACCTGGAAAACCAACAATCACATCAGACGTCACCGCTAGACCAGGTAAGGCTTTTTTTAGCTTTTCCAGTCTTTCAGCGAAAAACTCCATCGTGTATTTGCGGCGCATTCTTTTTAAAACGGCATTTGATCCTGATTGAAGTGGAATGTGTAAATGACGAACGACCACGTTTGAGCGATCAATCACGTCAATGACTTCATCCGTGAGTTGACTTGCTTCGATGGAAGAAATGCGAATTCGCTTAAGACCTTTAACTTGCTTTTCCAAATCTGTTAGCAACATAGCAAGGTTATAATCTTTCATGTCTTCTCCGTACCCACCTGTATGAATTCCAGTTAAAACAATTTCTTTGTAACCTGCATCAACAAGCTGTTGTGCTTGGTAAAGAACATCCTTTGGATCCCGTGAACGCATAAGTCCTCTGGCCCAAGGAATGATACAGAAAGTACAGAAGTTGTTACAACCTTCTTGAATCTTAAGTGAAGCACGTGTTCTGTCTGCAAATGCTGGAACATCTAATTCCTCATACACACGATTTTTCATAATGTTTGTCACACCATTAATTGGTTGTCTTTCAACTTTATATTGCTCAATATACTCAAGCATTTTCGTTCGATCCTGTGTGCCAACTACCACGTCAACACCAGGAATCGCCATAATTTCTGCTGGAGATGTTTGAGCGTAACATCCGGTAACGCAAATGACTGCATCAGGATTTTTCCGTATGGCACGACGAATGACCTGACGGCTTTTTTTATCACCAGTATTTGTTACTGTGCACGTATTGATAACATATACATCGGATGTTTGGTCATAGTCTACTCGTTCATAGCCATTGGATTTAAACAGTTGCCATATTGCCTCTGTTTCGTAATGATTAACCTTGCATCCAAGTGTATGAAATGCGACTGTTGCCATTTTTTCACCCCATTAATTCAAAATGATATGAGATTGCTGCCAATGCATAGAGTGGAGCTGTCTCAGTTCGTAGTATTCTTGGTCCAAAACCACAGCTGATTGCACCGACTTCTTGTAATTGTGTAACCTCTTTTTCGGATAAGCCACCTTCAGGTCCGACAACAACAAGAATGGACTGGTGTGCTAAAACATTCGAAAGTGCCCGCGCAAAAAGAGACCTCTCTCCCTGTTTGGCTTGCTCTTCATAAGCAACAATGATCCAGTCAAACGATAATGCAGATGTAAGCAACTCCTTAAATGAAACAGGAGCAGTTACATCTGGCAGATGGTATCGGTGCGATTGTTCAGCTGCTTCTTTCGCAATTTTAGACCATCTATCCACTTTTTTTGCACCTTTTTTATGTTCCCATTTTACAATAGACCGCGAAGCGGTAAATGGTAAAAACGAATAAGCGCCAAGTTCTGTCGCTTTTTGGATGACAAGTTCTAACTTGTCACCTTTTGGTAAGCCGTGTGCAATCGTAACCTTAACGGGTAGTTCTGGAGATTGGTCTTCGAAAAATTCAACAACACATTGCACACCATGTTCAGTTATTTTTTCAATCCTACACACTGCACTTAATTCGTTTGAAAAAACACTGATGAGTTGATCGTCTTGTTTCATCCTCATTACTCGAGTAATGTGGTGTCCATCATCGCCCGTAATGAAAAAACGGTTATCTTCATCTGGCTGCTGATCAATAAAATAACGCTGCATGACTATTCTCCTGCATGGTCTGTTGGTTTTTTGGCAATAATTGCAACCCAGTCTTCCATTGCAATGACTTCCTCAATGACAAACCCAGCTGTGATCAACTCGTCTTTCACTTGTTTTTTCTTTTGCTGAATAATCCCTGATGTAATAAATGTTCCACCTGGTAGGACGAGTTTATACGCATCCTCTACAAATAGCATAATTACTTCCGCTAAAATATTTGCAACAATCACTTCAGCTTGTTCTGTTTGTTCAGTTAATAAATTCCCTTGTTGTACAGAAACCTTATGACTGACATTGTTTAGTTTAATATTTTCTCGTGCAGAAGTAACTGCAACTTCATCCAAATCAAGCGCACGAATATCTTTTGCTTGGAGTAAAGCTGAAGCAATACTTAAAACACCTGAGCCTGTTCCTACATCAATGATGCGGTCTCCCTCTTTCACCATTCGTTCAAGCGCTTGAATACACATCACGGTTGTTGGGTGTGTTCCTGTTCCAAACGCCATTCCTGGATCAAGTTCGATGATAAGTTCATCACTTGACACTGGGGTATAGTCTTCCCATGTTGGAACAATCGTGAATGTTGAAGATATTTTCACTGGATGGTAGTACTTTTTCCAAGCAGTTGCCCAATCTTCTTCATTTACTTCACTAATCTCCACCATATTCGCCCCAATATCAATATCAAAGGCTTTCAGATTAGTAATGGCTTGCTTAATCCCATCAACCGTTTCAGCTAAAAAGCTATTGACTGAAATGTACGCTTTAACGTTTACACCTGTATCTGGGTAATCGTCAGGATCGAGTTGGTAGATTTCACCAAACTTATCTACTCTTTCTTTAGTAAGTTCTTTGGGATCTTCGATGACAACACCACTGGCCCCCGCTTCATGCAAAATGTTGGATATCGGCTCAATCGCCTCGTTTGTTGTATGAATGCTTATCTCGGACCAATTCATTCTACCAACTCCATTCCCTTTTACTCACCCTTGAAAGCGCGTTTAACTTTATCAAAAAAACCATCATGCTGTTCGTCTGGATGTTCACCACTGATGTCAGCATAGTCACGTAGTAATTGCTTTTGCTTATCGGTTAATTTCTTAGGTGTGATGACTTTCACGCGAATATGCTGATCGCCTGTGCCATAACCATGAACATTTTGTACACCTTTTCCTTTTAAGCGGAATGCAGTCCCAGATTGCGTTCCTGCTGGTAACTTCCATTTTACTTTTCCATGAATAGTTGGTACTTCAAGCTCGTCTCCAAGTGCAGCTTGTACAAACGTAATCGGCATATCTAAATGGATGTCATCTTCTTCACGTGTGAAAATCTCATGTGCCCTTACGCGGAATACAACGTACAAGTCACCAGTTGGTCCGCCGTTTACACCCGGTTCACCTTGACCACTTACACGCATTTGCTGACCATCGTCAATTCCAGCAGGAATCTTCACATGAATTTTTTTGCGTTTTTGAACTTTTCCATCGCCGCGACATGTCGTACATTTATCTTTAACGAGTTTACCTGTACCCTCACAGTAATGACAAACACGTCGGTTAACAATACGTCCAAATGGTGTTTGTTGCTCAACATTTAGCTGACCAGCACCGTTACAGTGAGAGCATGTATCTGGTTTTGTACCAGGCTTCGCTCCGCTGCCATCACATGTTTCACACGTTTCTTCACGCGGAATTTCAATGTCTGTTTCTTTACCAAAAACAGCTTCATTAAAAGTAATTGTCATCGTGTATTGTAAGTCATTCCCCGCTCGAGGCGCGTTTGGATCATGACGTCTACCGCCTCCTCCACCACCAAAGAACGAACTGAAAATATCTTCAAAACCACCGAAGCCTGCTCCACCGCCACCAAAGCCTTGGTTAGGATCTGTATGACCAAACTGATCATAATGAGCTCTTTTCTGATCATCGCTTAATGTTTCATATGCTTCTTTAATTTCAATAAATTTCTCTCCAGCATCTTTTTCTTTATTAATATCTGGATGGTGTTTCTTAGATAAACGTCTGTACGCTTTTTTAATGTCTTCTTTTGAAGCTCCCTCAGAAACTCCTAAAACTTCGTAAAAATCTCGTTTACTCATTATCTACACTCCTGGGTCCTTTTACATGAAGGTTATTTTATCATTATAAGAGGTTTAAGTACAATGAACAAAATATAGTTTTTTCGTATGGACAAAAGAAAAAGCCAAAGCCATTCAAAACGTGACTTTGACTTTTTCTTTAGCAACTTTCGCTTATTTATTTCTTGTCCTCTGCTACTTCTTCAAACTCAGCGTCGACAACATTGTCATCTTTCGAGCCAGCTTCTCCGTTTTCTGCTTGTTCTGCAGCCTGAGCTTGCTGGGCAGCTTCTTCATACATCTTCATCGTTAGCGCTTGGATGATTTCTTGAAGTGCATCTTTTTTCGTTCTAATTTCTTCAAGTTCATTTTTCTCGATCGCTTCTTTTAATTCCTCACGAGCCTCTTCTGCTTTTTTCTTTTCTTCTTCATCAACTTTATCACCAAGATCAGTCAATGTTTTTTCTGTTTGGAATACAAGTTGGTCTGCTTCGTTGCGAAGTTCTGCTTCTTCTTTAAGTGTTTTGTCAGCTTCAGCATTTTCTTCTGCTTCTTGAACCATACGTTCGATTTCATCATCAGAAAGTCCAGTTGATGATTTGATCGTGATTTGTTGTTCTTTGCCAGTACCCATATCCTTCGCACTAACATTTACGATACCATTTTTATCGATATCAAATGTTACTTCGATTTGAGGCACTCCACGTGGTGCTGGTGGAATATCACCGAGTTGGAAACGACCAAGTGTTTTATTGTCCGCAGCCATTGGGCGTTCACCTTGAAGCACGTGAATGTCAACAGCATTTTGGTTATCTGCAGCTGTAGAGAATGTTTGTGATTTTGATGTTGGAATCGTTGTGTTACGCTCGATCAATTTTGTCGATACGCCACCCATGGTTTCAATTCCAAGTGATAATGGTGTTACGTCAAGAAGAACAACATCTTTCACGTCACCAGTTAGAACGCCACCTTGAACTGCAGCACCCATCGCTACTACTTCATCAGGGTTAACGCCTTGTGATGGTTCTTTGCCCGTTTCTTTGCGGATTGCTTCTTGAACAGCAGGAATACGTGTTGATCCACCAACAAGAATAACTTTATCGATTTCAGAAGCAGAAATTCCTGCATCTTTTATCGCTTGACGAGTAGGTCCCATAGTACGCTCTACTAAACTTTGTGACAGCTCTTCGAATTTCGCACGAGAAAGAGTTAATTCTAAGTGCAATGGTCCAGCTTCTCCAGCTGTAATAAATGGCAATGAAATCTGTGTAGATGTTACGCCAGAAAGATCTTTTTTTGCTTTTTCAGCAGCATCTTTTAGACGCTGTAACGCCATTTTATCTTTTGAAAGATCAATGCCATTGTCTTTTTTAAATTCAGCAACCAAATGGTCAATGATAACTTGGTCAAAGTCATCTCCACCTAAACGGTTGTCACCAGCAGTTGAACGTACTTCAAATACGCCATCTCCTAGCTCAAGTAAAGACACGTCAAACGTACCGCCACCAAGGTCATAAACAAGGATCGTTTGGTCTTGGTCCATTTTATCAAGCCCATACGCTAGTGCAGCAGCTGTTGGCTCGTTTATAATACGTTCTACTTCAAGTCCAGCAATTTTCCCAGCGTCTTTTGTTGCTTGACGCTCAGCATCGTTAAAGTATGCAGGAACGGTAACAACTGCTTTCGTTACTTCTTCCCCTAGATAGCTTTCAGCGTATGATTTCATATATTGAAGAATCATTGCTGAAATTTCTTGTGGTGAATATTCTTTGCCTTCAACTTCTACTTTATGGCTTGTGCCCATATGTCTTTTGATCGACATGATTGTGTTTGGATTTGTGATTGCTTGACGTTTCGCTACTTCCCCTACTTGCTTTTCTCCATTTTTAAATGCAACCACTGATGGAGATGTACGATTACCCTCAGGGTTTGCAATTACTTTTGGCTCTCCACCTTCGAGAACCGAGACACAAGAGTTTGTTGTACCTAAGTCAATACCAATAATTTTACTCATTTTTTAAAAACCTCCTAATATAAGTATGTAATTATTCATTTACTTTAACCATCGATGGACGGATGACGCGATCTTTCAAACGATATCCTTTTTGAAATTCTTCTATTACGGTGTTAGATTCGACACCTTCTTCTGAAACTTGAATCACGGCTTGGTGAAGATGAGGATCAAATGATTGTTCAACCGCTTCAATCACTTCTAGTCCTTCGCCTTTTAATGCTTCTAGCAGACTTGAATGAACCATCTGCATTCCTTTAAGAAGTGATCCTGTTTGATCATCTGATACTTCTATATTAAGCGCGCGTTCAAAATTATCAAGGGCAGGAAGAATGTTTGAGATCAAGCTTTGCGCTCGATACTTTTCCTTCGTTTCCCCTTCCATTTGAATACGACGGCGGTAGTTGTCAAAATCAGCACGAAGACGTAAATAACGATTTTCTGCTTCTTCAGCCTTCGCTTCCCAGTTTTCAGTCGTAGCCTCTTCTGTTAAGTCTTCTTGTACTACTTCTTTGTCCACAGCTTCTGATGCTTGTTCAGATGCTATGTCTTCCAAAGTTTCTTTTGTCATATCTTTCTCTGACATTGGTTTCACCTCCTTGAAATACTTGTGCGTTTTATTGCAAAATTTCTTTTCCCCAACCTAGTATAGACAAAACACTCTTTTTTGTCTCATAAAAAGCGTGGCAATCCCTTCGCTTCGACTTGGTCAGCTATCTAGAGAAGCCCAGCCAAAAACCGAAGCAAACGATTGTTAACCTTCGTTTGACTATGTCCATTCGTCGGGTGATTTTTCGTATAAACTTGATAAAGCTTTTGAAAGATCAGTACTTATTACATTTAACAAGCTAATTACGCGTGAGTATTCCATACGTGTAGGCCCAAGAATGGCAAGAGTACCTTTTTGACCACCAGCTATGGGGAAGGTCGCAGTAATCAAGCTGCAATTTTCCATGGCAATATTCTCGTTCTCCTTGCCAATTTTAACTTGAATCCCGCCCCCATCATTTGGACGAATAAGCTTGTATAAACTTTCTTCACGGTCGATCATATCCATCAATATACGCAGCTTTTCAATATCGCTAAATTCAGGCTGATTGATCATGTTCATTTTGCCGCCAAAAAAGAGCTTATCATGAACCGGTACGTTCATAATTTCAGCAAATACTTTAAGGATCGAATCATAATTAGCTATATGACGTCGTAAAAGAATAGCTATCTCCTGATGCAAACGATCATGAAGGTTGATTAGTGGTGTGCCTACAAGTCGATCATTTAACACTCGAACCATTTGCTCAAGGTCCTCGGCGTTCATTCCTTTTGGCAATGAAAAGCGTCTGCTTTCAACATGGCCTGTATCAGTCACGATAATGGCTATCGCAGATTCCTCTGATAATGGAACCATTTGAATCTTTTTCACACGGTTTTCTTGCAAGTTTGGACCTAATACAATGGATGTATAATTAGTTAGTTCCGAAAGAATTTTCGCAGAGCGTTGTACGATATTTTCCATTTCATAAATTCTTTCTGCAAAAACCGATTGGATCTGTGAAATATCCTGTTGCTGCAAAATTTGTGGAGATAATAAATGATCCACATAAAAACGATAGCCTTTTTCAGATGGTACACGACCTGAAGAAGTATGCGTTTTTTCGATAAAACCCATTTCTTCTAAATCAGACATCTCGTTTCGGATTGTAGCAGAACTGATTTGAATTTCTTCCTTCTTAGACAGGCTTCTCGATCCAACAGGCTGGGCAGAACGAATAAAGTCGTCAATGATTACTTGCAAGATAAGTAATTGTCGATTGGTTAACACCGTTCATCACCTCTGTTAGCACTCTGTTTAACTGAGTGCTAAATCTATACTTAATTTATCAAATCCTCGTTTAGCTGTCAATCAGTTCGATCACACCAATAAAGGATTGAAATACTTCATTTCCAAGAAAGCGTCCTTGCTGCGTTAAACGGATTCGATCCCCCGTTTTTTCGAGCAGATTCTTTTGGATCATTTGATGTATCGAATGACGGAAAATATCATCCATTTGGACATTATATCTCTCATAAAATCGTGTAATGGAGACACCTTCCGTTTTTCTTAACCCTAAAAACATCTCTTCTTCCATTTTTTCATTTTTTGAAACAGCATGAGCAGTCATGGTAGGCTCATCTCCGTTTACAATTGATTCCATGTATTTATTGACAGGTCCGATATTTGAGTAACGAACGCCATCAACATAGCCGTGAGCGCCTGCACCGAAACCAAAATATTCCACATTATCCCAATACACGATATTATGTTTACTTTCGTGTCCAGGGGTCGCAAAGTTACTTATCTCATATTGTTTCAAGCCTTTTCGCTCCATTTTATCCATCAAAAGCTTGTACATTTCAGCTTCTGTTTCTTCACCTGGAAGAGGTAGCTTCCCTTTTCGTAATAAATTATAAAATACGGTCTTTGGCTCAACAATAAGTGAGTAAGCTGAATAATGTGGAAGATTAAGCGCCAAAGCTTTATCAATCGTTTCTTCAAAATCCTCTATTGTTTGCGTTGGCAACGAATAAATAAGATCAATACTTATGTTGGAAAAACCTGCTTCCTGAGCTTCCTCAATTGAACGATAAACATCTTGTGAACGATGATTTCGTCCGATCTTTTGAAGCAACTCATCACTAAAGGATTGCACACCAAAACTTAGTCGATTCACGCCAAACTTTAGAAGCACATCGATTTTATCTCGGGTTAAATCACCTGGGTTTGCTTCAAATGTGTACTCGATATTATCACTAAAAGGCAATGTCTCCGCTATTCCAGAGCACAATCGTTCTAGTTGTTCCTTATTTAAAGCTGTTGGTGTCCCTCCACCCACAAAAATACTTGTAAATGGGTGTTGTGGTTTAAGTACTCGTTGTTTCATCTCTTGTATCAGTCGCTCAATATATAAATCAACTGGCTGATTTTTCATAAACACTTTATTAAAATCACAATAATGACAAATGTGGTGACAAAAAGGAATATGAATGTAAGCTGCTGTTGTTATCATGTCTCCACCCTCTTTTCATGCAAAAAAGGGATGAGTTTAACTTCATAAAGAAGCTCTCTCCCCTTTCGCATGTTCATATGAACTAATCCTAAATTGTAGTTCCTCAATTTTTCCGAATCGTCCATTTGCAGTACCGCCATGAACGCCTCTTCTAGGTATACTAAATTAGTTTTCATCTTACACTATCTTAAGATATTTTAAAAGCCTTGATATTATTGACAGCCACAGTGTCGTAATATTAAATAATTCTTAACGCATTTGACAAACGTCCTTTAGTATAGAAGAAAAACATCAACATGATTGGCATTAATGATAGTATCACAAATTTAAAATAAGTGAATCATTTTCTCTTACATTAGGTATACTTAATTGCGTTCTTCGCAGCAGTGATAAAGCAGATCAAACTCTTCATGATTTATTTATAAAACGATGTGCTTTTCACTAATTCTTAATCGACTCTCCCCTACTTGGTTGGCGGAAAATCTTCCCCATCATCCAACCACACCTCTCCATCTCGATACGTCATCTGCTCTGGATAGCGAAGATCCTGAACTTCTTCTTGAATTTTCTTAGAAGGTGGTTTAGTAGCAAGAGACACAAGGATGTTTGTTAATAATGCTGCAGCAGCTCCGAATACCCCTGCTCCTGTATCGATTATTCCTAAAATCGTAAAACCTCCGTATTTGGCAACTAAGATGTAACCGAATGTCACAGATAGGCCAACGATCATACCTGAAATAACCCCCGCCGCATTCGAGCGCTTCCACCACACCCCGAGTAACAGCGCTGGGAAGAAGGAGCCAGATGCAAAAGCGAATGCCCACGCAACGATTTGTGTAATCGCACCAGGTGGGTTAAGTGCCATAATGCCTGCAGCTAGTGAAGCTAAAACAATTGACCAACGACCAACTGACAACCGTTTTTTTTCTGTGGCTTGTGGATTTATTGAACGGAAATAAATATCATGTGATAACGAGGCTGAGATGGCAATCATTAGTCCACCAGCAGTAGACAGTGCTGCTGCCATTGCTCCAGCGGCCATCAATCCAATAACAAAGACTCCTAGATTCGCAATTTCTGGCGTTGCCATAACAACAATATCATTCGCAACTTGTAATTCTGTCCATTGCAGGATTCCATCACCATTTGTATCCGCGACTTTTAGCATGCCTGTATCTATCCATGATTGTGTCCATGCAGGCAATTCATCAATTGGAGAATTCACCACTTGCGTCATCAAAATGAAACGAGAGAATGCAGCGTATGCTGGTGCTGACAGGTAAAGAAGTCCAATAAATAGAAGCGCCCAAGCACCACTCCAACGGGCAGCTTTCATTGTTGAAACCGTATAAAAACGTACAATTACGTGAGGTAAACCTGCTGTACCAGCCATCAACGTAAACATCAGCGCTAAAAATTGCCACTTAGTTCCTTCTGTAAATGGCACTACATATTCGGATATTCCAAAATCCTGATCGAGTGCTTTCATTTGTTCCAACACTTGACCATAGGACACCCAAGGAAGTGGATTACTTGTTAATTGCAGAGACATGAAAATTACTGGAATTAAATAAGCTGTGATCAACACAACATATTGAGCTACCTGAGTCCAAGTAATCCCTTTCATTCCGCCAAGCGCAGCATAAAATGCGATTAGAACTGCACCAATAAGTGTACCGATCCGATAATCCACTTCTAGAAGCCGGCCAATGACAACACCCGATCCGGACATTTGTCCAATGGAATACGTAAAACTGATAATTATGGTGGCAAATGCCGCAATCAATCTTGCCGCGTTACTACTATAACGGTCTCCAATAAACTCAGGTACCGTATAACGACCGTATTTTCGAAGTTGAGGAGCTAACAGAAATGTTAGTAACAAATAACCGCCTGTCCACCCCATAATGTAGCCAAGACCGTCATAACCCATGATCATAACGGTACCAGCCATCCCAATGAATGAGGCCGCACTCATCCAGTCTGCTCCAATGGCCATCCCGTTAAATATCGGTGGAACGCCTCGACCTGCAACATAAAAATCAGAAGTTACCTTCGCTCGGTTGTAAATAGCGATTCCTATGTATAATCCAAACGTTGCTAGTATGAATGCTAATGACACAATAAACTGTGTATCCACCATCTTCCCCCCTTTAATGTTCTGATTTCCACGATTACACCATTTTAATGATCAATTGATTTACCCGATCCAATTGATTCATTTCGTGCATCGTCAATGCCATATTTTTTATCAACACGATCACAAACGATGGCACTGACAAATAATAAGATTATGAATATTACTACCGCTCCTTGAGCCCCCATGTAATAGTGAAGCGGGAATCCATTAAACGTAATTTTAGATAAAGGTTCAGCGAACAATACAACACCAAATGAAGCAACAAATCCAATCACTAAATAAATGATAATGAGGGTCGTACGTGTTCGGAAATAAGCATCTGCCACTTTTTTATCAATTTTCTTCACTACATCATCTCCCCTTTCATCTCTAGCCTTTTAAATCAAAGATAAATTTAATCGTTTCCCCAAATGGCAAGGGAACTTTTATAATTTCTATTAACATGAAACACCCAACCGCTAAAAGCGGTAATGTAAATAACCATTTTTTCCGAAGTTTTAATGCTAGAAATACAGATGCGATTGTAATCATTGCGAACACCCAAACCAAAACCATTTCAGCCTCCTTTTAATTGTAAGCGTTATCATTATTGATTTTAAATATGACGAAAATTCAATCTTTTTGTCTATTATTCCTTTATTAAGCACTTATGTCAACAACAGCGAGGCGAAGAGAAATAAAATCTTAAACCTATATTCCTTGGTTTTTATAAAAATGATCCTTACAAAAATCTCTTTTTAATTTACTTTTCACTCCCAAACCTAATTAACTAGAAAAAAGATTAAATTTTTTTCGCTGATAATCCTTTTATTGCCTATAGAAAAAGACACCTATTCTTGTACGATAGGGAGCGTAAAAGCTCCATCCTGTACAAGATAGGTGCCTACTATTTTTCCACCATTTTTATAACTACGGCGGCAAATCACTACTTCTTTTTGTCTCTTACTTTTCGTCACTGTCCATTTGCAGGACCGCCATGCAGGCTTCATATGGACAAGAATATACGGATTGTATAATAGCGTACCGTATCGTACTTCGCAATACATTGGCATCATTGGGGTTGATGCCGATTCCATACAGATGAATATAAAATTGTAACTCATCGTATTTTATCATATCCCACCATAACGGTGGCTAAATGGTGGCAACTATTATAGAAGAAAGCAGGATCTTTAAAAGGTTGACCCAAAAATGACATACCCTTGTGAATATGACAAAACATCAAAATAACTTACTTAATAGAGGGAAATGAAATGACTTACCAAAAAGAACTGGATCGGGTCCACGAATTATTGTTTGAGTTTTTGGGAGAGGAAGAAGGTACGGATTTAAGAGATGAAACAGTCATTGCGATGGCTTTGACTAAGTACGAAGAGTTTCTACTTAAAGAATTAAATAAGTAAATTGACGTTAGTGCAAAATTATATTTTTAGTTTAAATTATTACTAATCATCATTATCATCAGTTCTAAATGCTCAAATAGTGTAAACATATACTACAATTCTTGTAACTTTAGTCATATTTGTATGCTATAGTATCAGAGTAACACTATCCAACAAATATGGGGGTAATTGTACATGGCAGATGTAACAACTAAGAAAAAGAAGCCGTTCTATAAGAAGTGGTGGGTATGGTTAATTGCGCTTGTAATCGTAGCAGCTGCAGTCGGGGGCGGAGACGAAGAAGTAGCTGACGAGATAAAAGAAGAGGCTACAACAGAGGAAGCTGTAGCAGCTGAATCGGAAGAATCATCTGATGAAGAGGCAGCAGAAGAAGCTGTTGAAGATGATGTTTCATCTGAATTCAAATCAGCCTTAAAGAAATCACAAACGTACTCTGATACAATGTATATGTCAAAAGCCGGACTTTTTGACCAACTTACTTCTGAGTATGGCGAGCAATTCCCTGAAGATGCTGGGCAATATGCGGTCGACAATGTAGATGCAGATTGGAACGAAAATGCTTTAAAGAAAGCTGAGAGTTATTCTGACACAATGTACATGTCGAAAGCCGGAATCTACGATCAACTAACTTCTGAAGCTGGTGAGCAATTTACAGCAGAGGAAGCTCAGTATGCAATTGATAATATTGAAGCTGATTGGAATGAAAATGCACTCCAAAAAGCAAAAACATACCAAGAAAGCATGAGCATGTCCAAGGAAGCAATTCGCGATCAGTTGGTTTCTGAATACGGTGAGCAATTCACCCAAGAAGAAGCAGACTATGCAGTAAATAACTTAGAATAAAAAAAACCACTATCGCTTTAAGTGATAGTGGTTTCTTAATGTTATTATCCACACGATAGGAGGTTTCAAAATGCGTGGTGGTGTTAGAAAAAGAGGAAGCACATGGTATTACTACTTTGAGATAGCTAAAATTGACGGGAAAAGACAGAAGATTGAAAGAACAGCTGAAGGTGCAGCAACAAAAAGTGAGGCTGAGAGGGTTTTAAGAAGAAAGATCATGGAGTATGAGAATATCGGCTCGATCACAAAGCCGAGTGAAATGTCAGTACACGATTTTTTAATGTTTTGGCAGAAAGAATATGTACAGTTAAAGCTGAAACCTAACACTCAATACAACTACGAGAGCATTATACGAATTCACATCTTACCTCACCTGGGGAAGTACAAACTCAAATCACTGAGCCCCCATGTTATGCAACAATTTGTGAATTTGAAGGTCAGAGAAGGTTGGGCTAGAAAAACGATTGAGATCATGATCGGTGTTTTGAACAAGTCACTGAAGCAAGCTGTTTACCCGTATAAGTACATCAACGAGAATCCAATGCAGTACGTCGAATTGTTGATCGAAACGTCCAGAAAGCCTACAAGAGAGGATTTAAAAATCCAGTCTCGCGAAAACTTCAAAATATTAAGCGAAAATGTTAGGGAAGGGCACCCATTCTATTTACCGTATATGATCGGCTTAAATGCCGCTTTACGTGTAGGTGAGACTTGTGGTCTCGAATGGAAGCACATTGATTTTGAAGATGGTGTAATAAATGTAGAGCAGCAACTCGTTGGTAAGAAGACAGAGATTGAAGGAAAAACTAAATTACAGTGGGAGATCGGGCCGCCGAAAAGTAAAGCAGGATAACGATCAATACCGGTTGGCAATAACCTACTGTCTATCCTAAAAAAGGAGAAAAAGAAACAGTTAGAAAACCGATTAAAATATGGTGAGCATTATATCAACTACCAGGACCATGATTATGTATGTAGAAAAGATAGTGGCGAGCGCTATACACCAAGCGTTATTAAATATCAAACGCGCGAACTGATTCAGAAGAAGCTTAAAATAGACTTCAATTATCACTCGTTGCATCACACTCATGCTACCATGCTGATTGAGGCTGGACAGCCTACCAAAACAGTACAACGCAGGCTAGGCCATAGCAGAGCAGCAGTAACTGAAGATCGGTACGTGCATTTAACAAAGAAAATGGCAAGAGATGCCGCCGATATTTTTGATTCAATCACCAGCCAATTATAAGTTGGTGGCATATCGGTGGCAAACTCCACCATTACACAGATTGAGCAAGCATCTAACCCCTGATACTACTTACTTTTCTCCTTCGTCCATCTGCAGAACCGCCATGAAGGCTTCTTGAGGAACTTCAACTGAGCCTACCATTTTCATGCGTTTTTTACCTGCTTTTTGCTTTTCGAGAAGTTTACGCTTACGGGAAATATCGCCCCCATAACATTTAGCTAAAACGTTCTTACGCATTGCTTTAATGGTTGAACGTGCAACAATTTTCTGACCAACTGCCGCTTGGATTGGTACTTCGAACTGTTGTCTTGGAATTAAATCTTTCAATTTTTCAACGATAATCTTACCACGTTCATAGGCAAAGTCATTGTGAACAATAAAACTTAATGCATCGACTTTTTCAGCATTCAATAAGATGTCCATCTTCACAAGCTTTGACTCACGGTAACCAATCAACTCATAGTCAAATGACGCATAGCCTTTTGTACTTGATTTTAACTGATCAAAAAAGTCATAGACAATTTCAGCTAAGGGAATTTCATATACGACATTCACACGAGAATCATCCATGTACTTCATGTCGATGAAGTTACCTCGTTTTACTTGAGAAAGTTCCATAACAGCTCCTACGTAATCATTCGGCACCATGATTGTGGCCTTTACGTAAGGTTCTTCTACGTGACCTATCGACTGAGCATTAGGCATCATAGAAGGATTATCAACCTTCATTTGTGATCCATCTTCAAGATGGACGTCGTATATTACACTTGGTGCAGTCGTTATTAGGTCAATTTTAAATTCTCGTTCAATGCGTTCTTGAATGATTTCCATGTGTAGCAACCCAAGGAACCCACAGCGGAAACCAAAACCTAACGCTTGAGAGGTCTCAGGCTCAAATTGTAGCGCTGAATCATTTAATTCAAGTTTTTCAAGCGCCTCTCTTAAATCAACATAGCGTGCTGTATCAATCGGGTACATTCCGCAATAAACCATTGGATTGAGCTTGCGGTAGCCAGGTAGAGGATCTGCGGTTGGATTAATAGCACTTGTAATCGTATCACCTACACGAGTATCTCCTACATTTTTAATGGCTGCCGTTAAGTATCCTACATCACCAACCGTTAACTCGTCACGAGAAGTTGCTTGAGGAGTGAATACACCAAGGTCATTTACTTCAAACTCTTTTCCTGTAGCAACCATTCGTATTTTATCTCCTGGCTTTACAGTACCTTCAACGATACGTATATACGTAACAACACCACGGTATGGATCGTATAAAGAGTCGAAAATAAGTGCTTTTAATGATCCGTTTGGATCTCCAGTTGGTGCTGGAACCTTTTCTACTATTTGTTCAAGAATTTCTTCTATGCCGATCCCTGCTTTTGCAGATGCGAGTACAGCCTCCGAAGCATCGAGTCCAATCACATCTTCTACTTCTTGTCGAACACGTTCTGGATCAGCTGCTGGCAAGTCAATTTTATTGATAACAGGTAATATTTCAAGATCATTATCTAAAGCCAAATAAACATTGGCTAGTGTTTGGGCTTCAATTCCTTGAGCTGCATCCACAACAAGAATTGCTCCTTCACATGCAGCTAGGCTTCTAGACACTTCGTACGTGAAATCCACGTGTCCAGGCGTATCGATTAAGTGGAAAATGTATTCTTTCCCATCTTTTGCTTGGTACGTTAATTGAACAGCATTGAGTTTTATGGTAATGCCACGCTCTCGTTCAAGATCCATTGAATCAAGCAACTGTGCTTTCATCTCTCTCGATGTTAATGCTTCCGTTTTTTCAAGGATTCGGTCTGCTAATGTAGATTTCCCATGATCAATATGGGCAATAATAGAAAAATTTCGTATGTTTTTTTGTCTGTTCAGTCGTTGCTCTTGATTCATTCAATGTCCACCCCTGTTTTTTCGACACAATTCTACTAACTTTCAGTATAACAGGTTGGAGTCAACGTTTCAATGCAACGTATCACCACATTAAGGTTGGTTCACCGCTTCAGCTTCTTCTTCTAAGATAATTTCTGATAAAACTTCTGCAAACAGTTCGGAGGATCTTTCTAATTCATCAAATGTATTATCAACCCCACCCAATTCCAACAACAGTGATTTTGTGGAAAGGTCTTGATTGAACTTACCATCCGTAGCTGAACCTTCTTTTATAATCACATCTCGAGATATCCCTGGAACTAAATCGTTCAACTTTTCATGGACTTCATTTGCAAGTGCTAAGTTTTCATCTTTTTGATCGTTTCCTCCTCCAACAACAAAAGACATCTTAGCATATACTTTTTCATTATGTTCTAGCGTTGTTTCCTCTCTTCTAAGAGAGTCACGATGGAGATCAACAAAATAAGTTAACTCAGGTATACTCCCCATTGCCTCCTGAACAACTTTTCTTGATTCATCATAAGAATCTGCATAAGCAAGACCCTGTTCTTTTAAGCGAGCTGCAATATCCGTGTCATCCAATACAACGCCTATTCCATTATTTTGGAAGGCTGTCTGAAGGAACGGTCCCATGTCAGAAATATTTACTTTTGAATGATTAGCCAGATCCGAGTTTTCCGTTTCCAGGTATGGAAGAAACGATTCAGTTGGATGTGTAAAATAAAGAAATAACTTATTCGGATGGTCTGCAGTACTTGCCGTTGATTCTTGAAGTATAGGCTGTATCGCATCAGCTTCATCATTTAGAGATGGCGGCGTAGATTCTGAATGTTCCGGAAAACCCGTCGCTTCAGAAGACTGTGCAAAAGCCGAGGAATCGTTAAAAAACACCCCTTCCATCGTCAACCATTTTGACGGGTCGGATGCATGTACTTGCAACTGAGCAAGCAGTTCTTTTATAACAGGAGTTTCTCCCTCCATGATTGAAGATGTTTCCATCTGAACAAAAGCCTTTGCCCACCAATCAGGAATTTCTTGAGGCCACATGATTGAATTATCTTTGGCCCACATCATAAAAGAAGGCATACACACCGCAGTGAGTACCAACGACAGTAGTAGAAATATTGTTCGTAAGATCGAATACACCGTTTGGGATAAAACTGGTTCGATTAAAGTTATTTTAGTTCGTTTCATCGTTTTTCCTCACCTCACATATAGACTTATTTAAAATCTATGCGAGGGGCATAATGAAAGAACCCAAATTCACCATTACCTTGTTGTTAATGTGTAACAGTCGCCCCTTGTCCATTTGAGAGGCTAGCATGAAGTGCACTATTAATGGACATAGCGACAACATTTGCTGCCTGTTCCATAAACAAGTCTGTATCTTTTGGTGTAACAATTAAATTTTGACCGAGTGGAGACAATACTTCTTCAAGCAATTGTCTTTTTTCATCCTCGTCTAGTTCTCCCATCATTCCTAAATACATTTTTTGTTCGTCATCAGTTGGTTCGTCTTTTTCGGTTAAACGTCTTGCCCCTGGAAGTGCACCTGTTATTAACGAATTAGAAGGCTTGTCTTTCTCTCGTTTTTTTTGACCTAACGTCTTTAAAAAATAATTCAATGTGTCCTGGGTTATTGTGACTGCATCTACCACGGTAGGAATTCCGATCGAAACAACCGGAACTCCGAGTGTCTCCACACTAATTTCTTTCCTCTTATTCCCAACTCCTGCTCCTGGTTGTATACCGGTTGACGAGATTTGGATTGTCGCGTGAATACGCTCAACGGCCCGAGCAGCTAATGCATCAATGACAATTACCGCATCAGGTTGTATTTTTTCAACGATGCCGTGAATAATATCGCTCGTCTCCATCCCTGTTAACCCCATAACACCTGGCGCGATGGCTGAAACTTTTCTGTAACCATCTTGCACAGCATGCGGTTCATGGAGGAACAAGTGATTTGTAATAAAAACGTTTTCACATACAAGTGGACCAAGTGAATCAGGCGTTATTTGCCAATTCCCGAGACCAACGATTAAGATATGTGCATCTTGAGAAATATGAGAAAGATTTAAAAACTGATGAATGGTTTTTTCAAGTGCTGTCGAAATCGTTTTTTGCCACTTTTCGTTCTGCGTTCGAAGCTGAGGTACTTCAAGCGTCCAGTAATGACCTTCCTTCTTTCCAAGTCGTTGCTCGCCTGTTTTTGAAACAGTCACTTTACTAACAGTGAATTCATTAATCATTTCTTCCGTAATTTCAACACCTTCTATTGCTTTTTTTTCAACCAATTCTTCTACTGCTGTTTCAAAAGCTTCGATCACAAGATCTGTACGCATTGAAATCATGATTAATCCCCTTCTTTCTTTTTTTTTAGCGTGTGCATACGAGAGTCAATCCATACAAATATTATTTTTAGGATACATAAGAGCATAAACATCAATTTTCTTTTTTGTAATCCACTTCTTTTTATTCTCTCCTATTGCAATATACTTCCCCATTTGATAAAATATCCTTTGTTCTTATGTAAATTTAATGCTACGTTCTAAGCTGGTGATCTGCGATGTGGGTCCACTAGTTCCCACGTTTGTGGGTTATGAATTGCTAAATCGAGTCATATAGAACCTCGATCCAATTTGGGAGGTGACATGAATGCCAAATATTAAATCTGCTATTAAGCGCACGAAAACAAGCGAAGCACGTAAAGCAAAGAATATTCAGCAAAAATCTGCTATGCGTACAGCTGTTAAGGTTTTTGAAACAGCTGCAGAAACAAACGCAGAAAACAAAACTGAACTTCTTTCAAACGCAATTAGAAAAGTGGATAAAGCTGCTCAAAAAGGCTTGATCCACAAAAACAACGCTAACCGCAAAAAAGCTAGCCTAATGAAAAAAGCTAACGCATAATATGTTGGTTACTTAAAAAAGACCCTACTTCGTAGGGTCTTTTTGCGTTGCTGAGCGTAAACTATCTATACGGCTGTTTATGTCGGTTTCTTCAACGGACATTTTGAGTTCCAACCTCCAAGTTGTTGCCCATTCCTATTTAGAACGTTTGTTGAAGAAAAACGAATTTGTCGACGACAAGTTTTCATCTTTGATTGAGAAGACGGGTTAAAAATAACTCGATTACCATTTCTTTATTAAAACTAGAGGACTTCATTTCAAGATCACATTCTGCAAGTGACAACATAATTGTTGCTAAATGTTGATCAGAAAACAATTGAGCATGTTTAGCAGCAAGCTTTATCCGGAATGGATGAACCTTTAATTGCGTTGCGATTTGTTGCTGGCCATACCCTTTTGACGTTAAACTTTTCACCTGATAAATCAAGCGGAACTGCCCAGCTAAGAGCGCTAGGATTTTTAGTGGTTCTTCTTTTTGTTTTAACAAATCATAATAGAGCCTGAGGGCTTCTTCGATACGATTATTAACAGCACGGTCAATAAGTTCGAATACGTTTTGTTCAATTGAGCGAGCTGTTAGTTGCTCGACCATTTCAACCGTGATCGCGCTCGTTCCAAGCGCATAAAGAGCCAGCTTTTCAATTTCACTTGCTAGCATAAAGAGGTTCATGCCAGCAAGTTCAATGACCTTTTTTATCGCTTGGTCTTCAATTTGAACACCCTCTTTTCCGACCCTCTGTCGTATCCAAGTTTCAATGTCATTTCCCTTTAACTTTTTTGCCTCTATTACGTTTGAATTTTTTTTCAATAGCTTCGTTATTTTTTTACGCTCATCTAACTTTTCATACGGAGCAACAAACACTAAGATAGTATATGGCGATGGTGAAGCAAGGTATCTTTCAAGCGATGAGACGTTATGTTCGACTTTCTCTTTCTTCTTTTCAGACGTTAAAAAAGATGGATTATGTATAAAGATAAGCCTACGTTCTCCCATAAACGGAACCATCTCAGCCTCTTCCATTGCTTGTTCAAGCGTAACTCCATCTTCTAAGTCATGCGAGGAAAAATTAAAATCCATTTCTTCTTCTGAGATGACATGTTTAAGTAGTAATTGTTTTGTTTCTTTTATTAAAAATGGTTCGTCTCCATATACTAAGTATACTGGAGCAAACTGTTGCTTTTTAATCGCTGTCCATTCTTTTACAATCAACATTCTCCGCTCCATTTCTTTACATATCATCTATTATGGTAAGGAATTTATGGAGTTTTTACAAGTGGCAATGAACAGTAATGTTGATAAAAGGAAACCACTCGCCAAAAGGACATCCTTTTAACGAGCGGGTATTTAAACGCTTTGTATAGGGCCTAGGAATCCTTACACAAAGCGGAACACACACATCTCTTTTGATATTATCACCCCAAAATCATGAACTATTTGTGATAACCTGTGCCATGACAGGAAAATTATTTTGTAAGTATGGATTTTTTTTTAGTCATCCTCTATACTAAAATAGAAATAGGAGGGGTACTTATGCACGAATTCGAAAACAATGTTCAGTCGAAACGTAATGACGCCGTCGACTCTGGTGTAGGTTTCGTTGTATCATTCGGCTTCTTTGCAGCGATATTTGCACTTGGAACGATCATTTCTATCGTAGGATCATAATGAAGTTGTAAAAGGGCCCGCAGATGCTGGCTCTTTTTTTCATATAAATCGTACAAACCAGCGAGCCGCTCGCGCTTTTATTGTTATTCGATATCTTATGGAATCATCCATTGAAAGGTTCCCTTATCTCCTCTAAAGCGATATTCAATCGCACCATGGGAATACGTGCCCAACATTACTGCGCCTTGCTCAGTGATTCGCTGCGTTACTTCTGGATGCGGATGATTATAACGATTGTTTACGCCAGCTGAAATAATCGCATAAGTTGGACTCACTTTCGTTAAAAACTCCTGAGACGTGGACGTATGACTACCGTGATGTCCAACTTTTAAAACGTCTGATTTAAGCGAATACCTTGATAAAAGCTCTTGCTCACCTTTTTCTTCTACATCCCCTGTAAATAACCATGTTAGCCCGCCGAATTTTGCCCAAATCACTAATGAGTCATCATTTCCTTCATAATCACGATCGTGCGGATACAACAATTCAAAGTAGGCATTGCCAGCGGCCCATGAAAATGGAGCGAGTTTTTCCTGTACTGGAATAAATTTGTTTTGTAACTTCATTACTAGCTCTTCCATCGTTTCTTTTTCATAGGAGCTAGGAGAAATCCATACTTCACCAATTTCTATATAGTCAATTAAATCCAGTGTACCTCCTATATGATCCCAATCGCCATGTGTTAATATAACTGCATCAACAGCCGTAATCCCCCTCGCTTTTAAAACCGGCCAAACGATGTCCTTTCCAACAGAGAATTGATTTTCTTGTGGTCCAAACTGAACAGCACCACCCGTGTCAATTAAATACGTACCATTTCCCCAAGGTAAATCAATCAAAATACTGTCTCCTTGACCAACATCGATAAATAAAACCGATCCAAAGGGATTAAATCTGCTGGAAAACCAATCAAAACAAAGCACAATGAGCAAGAATATTATCGCTTTGAAAGGAGCCCTACTTTCCCACCGACTGAACATATAAAAGAGAGCGATGATATAAAAGAATGACAACACATGAGATGGTTTTCCAAATACAACTGTGGCAAACGGAAATGTGGATAAAAACATAGAAAACGTATCAAGAAGAAGGACACTTTTTTCTAGCATTCCAGCAAGGAGGAATGTGACATTTGGAAGAAAAAAGGAAAATAGGTAAAGAAGAAAAAGCGAAGGTAAAAGAAAAAGCGTAAAAATCGGAATGTACAGTAGGTTTGTCACAAAAGCCATAAAGGATACTTCATGAAAGTGCCACAATAATATGGGTAGGGCACCTAATTGCGCGACTACTGTGACTATAAATACAGACTCTAACCATGACTTTGCTGATAAAATTCTTGCAGCGGATAATACGAGTGATAAGCTTATTGCATAACTAAGCTGGAATCCAACATGTAATAAAAGAACAGGGTTGATCATCAATTGAACAATAATACTTAAGCAAAGAGCTTGAATCAAAGTTATCCGCTTTACTATCATCGTACAAGCGATTACGGCCATCACGACACTAACTGCGCGTACTACGGGTGGTGAGGCACCTGTCATAATTGCATAAAGCGGCATTAATACTAATATTACAATGCGAACCTTCTCTTTTGTTAAGCCAATGCGAAGCAAACACCACCAAAGTAGACCAACCATCAACCCTACATGCATTCCTGAAATGGCAAGCAGATGAATGACACCAAGCTGCTGATAGGACTCTAATAACTCGCCTTCTATATCAGAACGATCACCAAATAAAAGTGACTTAGCAATTGGCTGCAGCTTTTCTGGAAATACAACTTTGAGATGATTCATTCCCTGTTGTCGTATTTGATCAAGCTTTTCTCTTATCGTTAATTGAATGGGCTGACATTGTGTGAAATCGTCGGCATTCGAGAGAGTGAATATCCAATGGGTGTTTTGATTCCAAAGATATGTACGGTAGTTAAAAGAATGGGGATTTCGTGCAGTGGAAGGACGTTCCAGTTCACCTTTCCAATAACACCATGCTGGAGAATTTGAGGCAATGAGTTGAGGAATGTGCTCATCTTGTAAATATACTTTCACTAGAATAGATTCACCCTTAACTGTTGTTGCTGTGGTCGTAGCTGTTTGTCCTTTTATTTTAAAAGGTTGTGCTAGTCGTAATGGCAGGCGCTGTTCTTCCCCTGTTAAATGACTCTCATGACCAGACAGAGCGACACTAGTTAACGCCATGAAAATTGCACAGACCCCAACACAAATGGCTATTATTTTCATTGATGGTCGGTATCGTACCCACGCAAAAATAAAAAATGGACAAATCAGCGCTCCCCACACGAGGGAGTGCGCTATGGTCACACCTAAAACCGCCATAAACGCACTAGGAACAAGCCACTTCATCCACCCTTCTCCTTTGGTCCTAGAGAACCTAGGAGAGGCTCTAGTGAACGTGATTCAAACGGCACGTGTTCAAGCTGTACCTTGGCTTGTTGAAATAAATCGATTGCATAAGGATGATTCTTATAATCGGTTGCATAATATATTTTTTTAATACCCGATTGAATAATAGCTTTGGAACAAGGTAGACATGGAAAATGTGTCACAAACATTTCTGCACCTTCAGTCGGCACTCCAAACTTAGCACATTGCAAAAGTGCATTCATTTCAGCATGAATCGTTCGAACACAATGATTATCAATGACATAACAACCATCATCAATGCAATGTGTTCCACCTGCTATCGAACCGTTGTATCCACCTGCCATCATTCTGTTTTCTCGTACGATCATTGCTCCAACGGCAAGTCTTGTACATGTACTTCTAAGCGCTAGCAGATGACTTTGTGCCATAAAATATTGATTCCATGAAATTCTTTCCATTTAAAACCGCTCCTTCATTTAACATTCATCGCTACTATTTTCGCTGAAAATACTACTTTGTATCAATCAATTCTTCCATTTTATCAAACGTTTTGTCCCCGATGCCCGAGATTTTTTTAATATCTTCAATGGATTCAAATCGCCCAACTGTATCACGAAAGTCTATGATCGCCTGGGCCTTAGCTTGTCCTATTCCTGGAATTGTCTGAAGAGTTGTTGAATCAGCTTCATTGAGATTGATCTTACCATTTTGACTTTCCCCACTTTCCCTTTCTGGTGATTGGGTAGTATGAATTACACTCGGAATTTCCTCTCCAACTGCAGGGATGTAGACAACCATTTCATCATGAATTTTCTGCGCAAGATTAACGGAAGTCATTTCAGCTTCGTCTGTTGTACCTCCAGCAAGCTGAATTAAATCAACCACACGGTCTCCATCATTTACTTGATAGACGCCTGGGAGATTAACCATTCCTTTTATATCTACTTGCACTAGGATCGATTCTGATTTTGGGGCTTCTTCGACAGCTGGGGTTACGGGTTCTTGAGCTGGAACGAGAGGTGTTGGGATTTCTGTTGAGGCATTTTTGAAAGGATTAAACAGTAGAAAACAAACAAGCAAAAGGGGAATTATGATCAGCAACGTTCGTTGGTTTGAGCGCAACCACTCATGCATTCTTTTCACCTCCATTTGGCAATGAAGAAAAAGAAAGGAGCGTACTTGTTAGTATTCTATAGCACGATGAAAATTCCTGCAAGTAATAAAAAGATGAGAATAAATCTCATCCTTTATTTTTACTGTAGCCCTGGCTAGCCCTGAAGGTGTCGGGGCTGATTGAGCCGCTTATTACACTTTGAACTTATCACTTAATACACGTAAAGAAGATTCGCTCACTGTTTTCTTCTAGTGATAATACAGGTGAGAAGTCGGCGGTCACAGATTCAATTGTGAATCCGGCGTCTTCTAGCCAAATACGGTATTGTTCGATTGAAAATGTACGTTGTTTATGGAGTTCGTCAAAACGAACGTACTGATCTCGATCCGCGTCTTCCATCACAAAAAATGAAAGTTCGTTTTCAGCGCTATGAGGATGTTCACCTTCAAATGAATTCCAAATATAAGCAACGTTACCATCATCATAAGTAAACGTTTGATCAACAAAAAGATGCTCAATTTTAAAGATAGAATGCACATCAAATAAAAACAGTCCCCCTGAGCTTAGCTGACGATACATATTATCGAATGTTCTCTTAAAGTCTTCTTCACGTTCTAGATAATTTAACGAATCACAAAAAATCGTGATAATATCAAAGGGTTCGAAACCTTCCACTTTTGCCATATTTTGCTTAAAAAGTTGAAGTGGAACTCCTGCGTTTTGCGCTTTGTTAGAAGCAACCGCAAGCATCGACTCAGACAGATCAATCCCCGTTACCTCAAAACCTTCTTGTGCAATTTGCAGGGTCCACTCTCCCGTTCCACATCCAACATCAAGTAGTCTGCGTCCAGTGCTCCCGAATTGCGCCTGTTTCTCTAACACAAAACGCGTCCATAGATCGTAAGGCATATCACTCATTAGCTGATCATAAATCTCAGCAAAGCGGCCGTAGCTCATCCCTTTATGCTACTCGAAACATCTTGAATCGGAGCATCGCCCCAAAGTTTTTCAAGCTTATAGTAGTCTCGTTCTTCGCGGTGGAATACATGTACAACAACGTCTCCTAAGTCAACTAGCACCCAACGAGCTTCGTCATACCCTTCCATACGCTTAATTGAATAACCTTCTTCTTCCGCACGATCTTTCACTTCTTTCGCGATTGCTTGAACTTGTTTATCCGAGTTACCGTGACAAATAATGAAGAAATCTGCAATGAGTGAAATGCCTTTCATATTAAGAGCTACGATATCCTCTGCGCGCTTGTCATCTACTGCTGTATAAGCAATCTTTAATAAATCAATTTCATTCATATTTACTTTTCTCCTTTTGTAGCATCACATCGTTATAACACTCAAGTGTATCTGGAAAGATGCGCTGTTTTTTTTCAATTAAAAATAAGATTGATTGCTTAACAGCCCGGCTAAGCGCTCTGTCAATGTCTTCATAAGCAACCTCTCTTACTTTTTCAACACCTGTAAATTTTCGACTAGGCTCTATGTAATCTGCAACATAGATGATTTTTTCAAGCAAACTCATCTTCGCACGTCCTGTTGTATGGAAACGAATCGCATTCAAGACATCTTGAGACTCAATACCGATCGTTACTTTTGCAAGGTACGCTCCAACTGGTGCATGCCAAAGCTCATGATGAAATTGCATCAGTCGTTGATCCATGTCTTCTTTTTGCAATAAATTTTTCATATCATCTCGGTCATGATGCTTGGCTGCATCATGTAAAATAGCTGCCATCTCTGCATGCTCAACGTTTGCCCCGTGCTTCTCTGCTAATTCTTTGGCTGTTTCAACCACACCAAGTGTATGCATATACCTTCTTTCTGGCAACACCTTTTGGACATACGTTAAAGCTTCTTCACGATTCATATAATTCCTCCTTGGTTATATAGTCATAAACCTTTTGTGGAAGCAAAAAAGTGACATCGATTCCGTTTCTTATACGCTGTCTTAATAAGGTTGAGGAAAGGTCAATCATAGGCGTTTGAATCATTTGAA
The DNA here is from genome assembly GCF_040801915.1 of Jeotgalibacillus marinus. Taxonomy (NCBI): domain Bacteria; kingdom Bacillati; phylum Bacillota; class Bacilli; order Caryophanales; family Caryophanaceae; genus Jeotgalibacillus; species Jeotgalibacillus marinus. Next base: position 315,591 of record NZ_JBFMIA010000001.1, read on the forward strand.
CTGGATAATCTGTTTCTCCAGATGACCCATGCCTTCTCACGCCAACAAATTGAACTTCCCCTGCGAGCTCAGTAATCCTTGACCACCTAGGTAAATAATCAATCATGTCTCCACCAATGATAAAATAAAACTGGACACCAGGATCTCTTTTTTTTAACCTTATAATTGTATCATACGTGTATGAAGGGCCTGATCGTTCAAATTCAATAAGTTCCAGTCGAAAATAAGGTATTTCTTCAATCGCCATTTCTACCATTTTAATTCGATGCTCATCTGATGCGCCACCAGATGTATTTTTATGCGGTGGTCGTCCGCTAGGCATGAATCGTACCTCATCTAATGATAAAGCATGGTACACTTCATTTGCTATCAATAAGTGGCCAACGTGAAGCGGGTCAAATGTACCGCCTAGAATTCCTACCTTTTTCGCTGTCATTATTTCACCTTTGGTAATTCCAGCTTCTTATTCTCACGTGATTCTTTGTAAACAACAACAATGTTACCGATTATTTGAACAAGTTCAGCACGTGTTCCTTTTGTAATCATTGTTGCAACATCGTCTTTGTCTTGTTCACAGTTTTGAAGAACACTTATTTTAAGCAGTTCTCTTGCTTCTAACGCTTCTCGAACTTGTTTAATCATATTATCATTTACTCCACCTTTTCCAACTTGAAAAATAGGTGATAAATGGTGTGCTTCCGCACGTAAATACCTTTTTTGCTTACCTGTTAACATGTTGATCCTCCTTGATCTTTTACGATCATTTTAATTGCTTTTTCTGTATTTGGCTTCTTACCTGTCCACTCTTTAAACGCTAATGCACCTTGATGGACAAACATTCCGACTCCATTTAGCGTGTCCGCGCCATTTTCGCTTGCTTTTCTTAAAAAACGGGTTTTCAGCGGGTTGTAGATAATATCAACGGCAAGCGCCCCTTGTTTGATTTCTGAAACATCGATTGGCAGGTGATCGATTTCTGGGAACATCCCTACAGAAGTTGTATTGATAATAATATCGAAATGAGAAAGCTTCTGTTGTGCTTCTTGCGTGGTGATCGCAACGTTTAATTCATTGTTATTCATGTTTTCAACTAATGACGCAGCTCGTTCGAATGTACGATTTGTGACTCTAATCGTCATTGGTGAAAGCTGAGATAACGCATAATAGATTCCTTTTGCAGCACCACCAGCACCGATGATTAAAATAGAGGACTGCTTAATTTGTTGTATAGATCGTTTTTCAATCAATGACTGAACAAATCCAAGACCATCTGTATTTTTCCCAATCAACTGCCCGCCTTGTACCACGACCGTATTAACAGCACCTATCGCTTTTGCAGCTGGATCAATTTGATCTAATAATGGAATAATCGCTTCTTTAAAAGGAATGGTTACGTTCCAGCCTGAGAGACCTAGCACTTTCATTCCTGTTACTGCCTCTTTCAATTCTAGGGGTTGAACTTCAAAAGCTTGATAATGCCCATCAATTGCTTGATCCTTTAACCAATAATTGTGCATGAGTGGTGATTTTGATTGCTCGATTGGATAACCAATCACACCTAATAATATTTTCAAACGATTCACCTCTTACTCTTAAATGAGGGATTTTCTGATGAGTACGCTAACTCCTTTTGGAGCGTATGCTGCAATCTTGGCTCCAGGTTCATTGATCGTAATCCAACCTAAACCGGAGAAAACCACATCCATTTTTTCATCCTTTATGGAAAATTCATGACGGACTAATTCTGGAAAGCTCTCTAAGTCCTCTAAGCGTGGAGGCGATAACATCTCACCGCGATGACGATCATATAAATCGTCCGCTTTTTCTAATTTTGTCCTGTGAAGTTCAAGTTCATTTGAAAAATAGCAGGTAAATGACTTTCTTCCTCCACTGATATAATCAAATCGAGCCAACCCACCAATGAATAATGATTGTTCTTCATTTAATTGAAAAATCTTTGGTTTCATTTCTTTTCTTGGCATCACATGTTTCAAATCTTTCTTGTTTACAACATGGGCCATTTGGTCACGATTAATAATACCAGGTGTATCGATAATGGCTTGTCCGTCATCGAGTGGAATTTCTATCATATCAAGTGTGGTGCCAGGGAATTGAGACGTTGTAATGACATCACCTTCACCCGTAACCTCTTTAATAATACGATTGATAAATGTCGATTTCCCAACATTCGTACAACCAACAATATAAACATCTCGACCTTTACGATATTTTTCAATCGTGGCAAGCGCTTCTGTAATATGATGACCTTTTTCAGCGCTACAAAGAAGAACATCGACAGGCTTAAGCCCTAGCTGCTTTGCTTCATACTTCATCCAATTAATCAACTTATTTGGCTTCACTGACTTTGGTAAAATGTCGGATTTGTTTCCAATTAACAAGACAGGGTTTTTGCCTACAAAACGGTGTAATCCATTTAAAAAGCTTCCGTTGAAATCAACAATATCAACCACCTTTACAATAAGTGCATCGACTTGTCCCAATCCATTTAAAATTTTCAAGAAGTCATCATCTGTCAACGCGACATCTTGCACCTCGTTGTAATGTTTTAATCGGAAACAACGCTGACAAATCACTTGTTCTTTTTCTAAGCTTGATGGTGGAGCATAGCCAATACCTTCTTTATCAACTGTTTGAATCATAACTCCGCAACCAATACAGGTAACGTTCATTTCACTCACTGTTTATCCTCCCATTGGATCATATTCTTTCGCTTGAAAAATTTTAGCAATCTTCGTTCTATCATGCGATTTATTCGAGTAAAAAACCCATCTGTTTTCGCAACAGGTACTACTAAAATGGTATAAAGATTATTCCGATTTCCACCTAATACATCAGTCAATAGCTGATCACCAATAACAACGGTTTCTTCCGTTTTAACCTTCATATCTTTAATCGCTCGTCTAAAGGCACGACCCATAGGCTTTCTTGCATTATAGATAAACGGTACACCAATTGGGTCCGAGAAGGCCGCTACACGAAGCTGATTATTATTTGACACAATGGTGACAAGGATTTCATTTTTTTGCATTGATTCGATCCATTCCATCAAACGAGGTGTAGCATTTTTACGATCCCATTCAACCAATGTATTATCTAAGTCTGTAATTATGGCTTTTATACCCTGATTTTTAAGTTTCTCAGGAGAAATGTCAAAAATACTGTCGACATATTCATTTGGCAAAAATAATTTAATCAACTTGACTCACCTCATTTAGTTTTAAATACTAATAATACAGTATCCTACAAAGGATATCAAAACACAATTAAATAATAAGAAAGGTGATAATCGTTCGACAAATTTAGTCATTCTCCCAATCTGTGGATAACTCCATAATCCCCCAATCCTTTGAGGCATATAGGCTGATGAGAGATATCTACAGGTTTCACACAGAATATCCACCGACCGCTGTGGATAACAGAACGCTTGTTCTTTGAATAACGGTCTGATAATCTAAATGTACATTCTTTGAAACAATTATAAGTAAAAGGAGATCTAACAATGGACAACCTACCATTACACTTACTAATTGAAGCACTAAATGAAGCAGAGAAACTAAATCTATCAGCCGATTTTATTAACTTGATAAAAGATTCGATTGATAGAAAAAACATACCAATATCAGGATCAGTTTAATTATTCATCATTTCTGAAGCGAGCAATTTCCTCACCCATTCGAATTAAACCTGATTTTTTTGTCAGCTCGATTGTATCTTTTTCGACTACCATAATAACAGTGGAGCCAAAACGAAATAAGCCAACCTCTTCTCCCTGTTTCCACCGATCACCTGTGTTTGTCAAATGAATAGAATTGACAAACATTGCCCCAACCTTTACAAATGCCATTTTCCCTCTTTTTGTGAAGAGCTCGGTTATCATTCGGTAGTTTTTAGATAGCGGTCTGTCTCCTAATGAGAGTCCGAATTTATTCACAGGGTATGAGGTACGTCCAAAAATCCACTGCCTACCTACTTCCGCATTCACTGGACTGTGGATTCGATGATAGTTCGCCGGGCTTAAATACAAGATAAACACAGCGCCACCTGTAAAAACTTCTGCGTATTCTTTACTTCCTAGCAGCTCCTCTAACTTGTAACGAAGGCCTTTTACGATGTATTCATCTTCTGCAGAGATCTTACCTGCATACTCAATGGTACCGTCAACTGGACTAGTAAGGACATTGGGATCTGTATTGATTGGTCTACTCTCTTTTACTACTTGGCGCGTAAAAAAATCTTGTAGTGATTGAAAGCCATTTTGCGGTGTAATCCATTCATTATCTGAAATCGAAAAAACCTTTTTATACGAATGAATCACGTGTTTGCTTAAGGAAGAGGTAGTAAAACTCTTTAATAGCAATGAGCTCGCCTTTCCATTAGTCAATTCAATTAATTTTTGGTAAACAAAACGTTTCACTTAATGAACCTCCAATAATCTTGTAATAAATGGACTTAACAACATGTAACAAAAAGGGTACAATGGTGTATGATAACTGTTATAAGGAGGACCCCCGTGTCATTTTTGCAAGTAATTGATGTTACCTTTAAAAAGATTAAATCCCAAACAGCGAATGTACTCACGCTATCAAACTTAGCGCTGGGTGGATTTGCAGCATTATATACAACATCAGGTCAACTTTCCTTAGCAGCTCTTCTTATTTTCATTGCTGCATTTATGGACCGTTTTGACGGCATGGCTGCTAGAAAATTAGGAATTGAGTCTGATTTAGGGAAACAGCTTGATTCAATGAGCGACCTAGTTTCATTTGGAGTCGCGCCAGCACTACTTATTTATCATGGTCTCTTACATGACTTTGGTGCAAGTGGAATGATTCTTACTATTTTTTATATCGGTTGTGGCGCCTATCGACTTGCACGCTTTAATACGAAACAGAACTCTTCTTATTTTGAAGGATTACCGATTACTGCTGCGGGTTGCCTATTAACCTTGAGTTTTTTGGCACAATCACTATTACCAATAACCACACACATCACGATTATTTTCATTTTATCCTTGATGATGGTAAGTCCTTTAAAAGTTAAAAAAATGTAATCTAGTCAGTAGCCAATTCACTCAGAATTGGCTACTGTTATGATAACTTTTAGATTCAGAATAATCTAACGGCGCGATAACCAATGAAAATCATGTAATTTATTCTCCATGTAAAAGTTAAGGTGTCATTAAGCGTTTTAGATTCATTCGTGGTCAAAAGTATTCAAATTATAAAACCACTGCTCAAAAACTAGGACGCTTTCTCAATACAAGCAGATTTAACAAACCCTCTCCAAATGACTAATTTCTCCCTTTATGAATCCCTGTTGCTCCAAAACGCCACACGCTGATTTCATGTGGACTAGCAAGTATTAACGACCCTTCTCATATAGTTTAATAAACAAGAGAAGGAGGGTCAAACATTGTCAAGTATACTGTTCGCTTTACTCATGGCACTTGGAGACAGCACCTCGTTAATGGGCTATTTCAAGCAAAACGCGTTTCCTCAACCTCTTTCAAAGGAAAAAGAAAAAGAAATGATCCAACGAACATTAGACGGCGATGACGAAGCTAGAAAAGTGTTAATTGAACATAATTTGCGTCTTGTTGCTCACATTGTGAAAAAGTTTGAAAACACAGGAGAGTCAAACGAAGATTTAATTTCTATCGGCACCATCGGATTGATTAAAGCGATTGAAAGCTACTCGTTTGAAAAAGGAACAAAGCTTGCAACGTATGCCGCAAGATGCATCGAAAATGAAATCCTAATGTTTTTACGCTCACTCAAAAAAGTTAAAAAAGATGTGTCGTTAAATGATCCTATCGGTGAAGACAAAGACGGCAATGCCATCAGCCTCATCGATGTATTGCGCGGCGAGGAAGATGAACTTGATCAACTTATTCATAATAAAATGAATCAAGAAAAAGTAAGAACGTTTATTCAATCACTTGATCCGAGAGAAAAAGATGTTATCACACAGCGCTTCGGATTGAATGGATTAGAAGAAAAAACGCAGCGGGAAATAGCCAAAGAGCTAGGCATTTCAAGGAGCTACGTTTCAAGAATTGAAAAAAGAGCATTAATGAAGCTTTTCCAAGAATTTTCTCAATCCGAACGCACAAATGGTGAATAAAACGATTGTCATTTCATTCTTAGATTGTTGTTTCCGTTAATCCCTCAATAATTGATAAAACGAGATTTGCTGAATTTACTGCTGCTTTTTCTAGGTATTGATCAAATGAAAGATCTGATTCCTTTCCAGCGATATCCGACAATGAACGAATGATGACAAATGGTTTGTTATATTGATAAGCGACTTGTGCAATTGCCGCGGCTTCCATTTCAAGCGCTTGAAGATTGGTAAATTTATCACGCAGTACTTCTACTTTCACAGGGTCATTCATAAACGAATCTCCTGTTGCGATGAGTCCACTAACGACCCTAATTCCTTCAATACTTGCTGCTTGGTGAACGGCAAGCTGTTGCAAAGAAGAATGCGCAAGAAACGCTGCAGGAAGCTGTGGCACCTGTCCATATTCATAACCAAATGCGGTTACATCGACGTCATGATGGCGAACTTCAGTAGAAATCACGATATCCCCTACATTCAATGATGGCTCAAATCCTCCAGCAGAACCCGTATTAATAATAAGATCAGGTTGGTAACGTTCCATTAAAATAGTTGACGTCATTGCAGCATTAACTTTTCCTATCCCACTTTTCAGAAGAACTACTTCGAACCCCTTCAGTTTTCCAACAGTGAATTCACTGTTTGCAACCTTTTCTGTTTGGGCGTCTTCAATCGTAGAACGTAAAAGTGCAACCTCTTCTTCCATCGCACCAATAATAGCAACTTTCATGGTAATCCCTCATTTCATCAAATTCGTCAAAACTTCTTTGACTTTATCATAGCAATCTCAAAATTTCAATTTTTCCTTTTGCAACTACATGGTACAATGAATCCGTAAACGTATAGAGGAGGAATTGTTTCATGTCATTTCAAGTTGAAATGCTACAAGATAAAGTAGAATTTTATGACGCTCATACATTAAAAGACCTTGAAAAAAAGATCCAAACTCAAATCGAACATAATCAAGCCATTTTACTGCGTGTGCATTCTGTTTCACATAACGTAACCATCGACGATAATGGAAGACCTTACTTCACTGCGGTTGTACATTATAAAGCAAAATAACAGGGTTGGCATCTGAGCCAACCCTGTTATTTGATAAACTATGACTACGCACCAGGTTCTAATTCTTTTCCACCTTTACTGGTTTCCATCCTTTTTGATCAACCCATTCAAGGTACACTTTATATTCAGTATCTAGATCATCAAAACTAGAGACGGTACCAACAGATTTGTGAGGACTGTTTTCATGATTCCCAATAAACAGAATCAACATATTGCTCTCTTCAATTCCAGTTGCGTATGAAATCGCCTTCACTTTTTCTTCCCAATCCACTGAATTTTCGTCATAGGATGATACGTGTTCGCCAGTTTGGGTTGTTCCGATTGGTTCCCATGATCCATTTACGGACTCATCTTCACCTGTTGCAGAATCATTAGCTGCTTCTTGAGCTTCTCGTTCTTCTTTATCAACTTCATTGTCAGTCAAAGAATTTGCCTCTTCACCATCGCTATCTTTACCTTCTAAAGCCTCATCTGGTTCTAAAGAAGCTAGATGTTGTTCAGCAAGTGTTTGCTCATCATCATTGTCTGATGATCCTATATTTGTTTTATCATTATTAAAAAAGATTATTGAACCGACAATGACGATTAGACCTAAAACAACTGCAATCGATGAATTAAGAACTAAATTCGCTTTACGTTTCTTATTTCGAGACTTAAGTCTTGAATGTTGATCTTTTGCCATCTTTCATCTCTCCTATTAAAGGTTGTCAGCGTACAACAACAGAATCTCAACTAGCATATCAGATCACTCCCCAAGTTGCACAAGTGACTTCAATCCTTTTAAAAACTAGGTAAGGAGACCTGCATACCTAAATAGACGTATGATGACTACTATAAGTTTCAAAAAGCTCCAGGTGGTTTTTTCACCTAGAGCCTTGGGAAGGGCTACATAAACCCACTATCCATTTTTGTATTATGTTATTGATACAATCTTTACATCCATGTCGCCACCTGGAGTTTGAACTTTAACTTGATCGCCAACTATTTTACCTAATAGGCTTTTTGCGATTGGTGAGTCGTTTGAGATCCGTCCTTCAAATGGATCTGCTTCAGCACTACCAACGATTGTGTACTCCTCTTCATCACCGTTAGGTAGCTCTTGGAATGTAACCGTTTTACCAAGTCCCACTACGCCATCCATCGAACCATCTTCTTCAATAATTTTCGCATTGCGTACCATTGCATCTAAAGTCGAAATACGTCCTTCAACGAATGCTTGCTCTTCTTTTGCAGAATCGTATTCAGAGTTCTCTGACAAATCACCGAAACTTCGAGCAATCTTAATACGCTCTACTACTTCTTTACGTTTTACAGATTTAAGTTGTTCTAGTTCGTGCTCTAGCTTCTCTTTCCCAGCTTTGGTCATTGGAAATACTTTTTCTTTAGCCAAAATCCTTCACTCCTTTGAATGCATGAGAACCAAATCACTTCTTAGTCATGCTATGTGTTCATTACCCCTTTTATGAAGTAAGTTAAAAAAAGGATACGCATGTAATCCTCTTTATTGTCTTTGCTATCATATTACACAATTGACTTTTGTTCAAGAATCGTTTGAATTTTCGTTACCATCAAGTCGATAGCGACATGATTTTGTCCACCTTCTGGGATGATGATGTCAGCATATCGTTTCGTCGGTTCAATAAACTGATTATGCATTGGGCGTACGACGTTTATATATTGATCTACAACAGAATCAATTGTGCGTCCGCGTTCGTTAATATCTCGTAACAAACGGCGAATAATACGTAAATCCGAATCAGTGTCTACATAAAGCTTAATATCCATTAGGTTACGCAAGCGCTCATCTTCTAACACAAGAATACCTTCTAGGATAATAACATCTTTCGGTTCTACTGGAATTGTCTGTTGTGCTCGTGTATGAACCGTATAGTCATAAACGGGCTTATCAATTGCCTTGCGCTCTTTAAGCGTCAAAATGTGTTCGATAAGAAGATCGTTATCGAACGCCAAAGGATGATCGTAATTCGTTGCTAATCTCTCTTCATACGGAATATTACTTTGGTCTTTATAATAATAATCCTGTTCGATCATTGCGATTGAGTGGCCTTGAAAAAAGTCATAAATCGCTTTTGTTACAGATGTTTTTCCGGATCCTGATCCACCGGTTACCCCAATCACTACTGGTTTTTTTCTCATGGTCTAGAGACGAGCTCCTTCCTCATCATGTTGTTCGGACGCAATGGATGATCCACTTTAAACTGAATGATTTGTAATGGATGACGTGCAGCATCTAATTCGTTACCGTCTTCATCCCATATTTCTCCAATGATTTGAGTGAAATTTTCCATACCTGGACCAAAAAATTCAACTTCTTGACCTGGTTTAAAATGATTACGCTGTTGTAGTGTAACCATTTGTGTTTCTTTATTGTAATCAAGCACAAGACCAGCGAAATCAAATGTTGTTTTCTTCCCATGAATACCAAACATTTGCTGCTTGTAACCTGGTTTACCTTCAAAAAACGCAGTAGCCGTATCTCGGTTTGCACATTTATCAAGCTCATCTAGCCATTCTTGCTTAATTTTAAAGTTTTCCGGATCAGCGCAGTAAGCATCGATAACTTTACGGTATACACTCACAACGGTTGCTACGTAATGAATCGATTTCATTCGTCCTTCTACTTTTAAGCTGTCAATTCCAACTTCGATCATACGTGGTATGGATTCAATTAGTTTTAAATCTTTCGGGCTCATGGCGAATGGTGCATCTTCATCGCTGTATAAAGCTTTTTCTTCTTCACCGTCAACTTCATACAAATCATAATCCCAACGGCAAGATTGACAACAGCCTCCACGGTTTGAATCACGTGCAGTCATATGATTGCTTAAGACACAGCGACCGCTATAAGCAATACACATCGCGCCGTGTATAAAAGACTCTATCTCGATGTCTACTTTTTCTTTCATTTCTTGAATTTCGTCACCACTCGTTTCACGAGCTAAAACCACACGGTGGAGACCCTCTTCTTTCCAGAACTTTACTGCTTTCCAGTTTGACAGGGATTGTTGTGTGCTTAAATGAACTTCAACACCAGGTGCTACACGTTGGCATGTTTCAATAATTAGTGGATCTGCTACGATAATACCGGCTACACCAGCAGATGCGATTCCTCGTAAATATTCTTCTAAACCGTCGATATTCTCATTGTGCGCAAAAATATTTGTTGTTACATATATTTTCGCTCCATACTTTTTAGCAAAGTCTACTCCTGCTTTCATTTCTTCCCATGTGAAATTTCCAGCATTTGAACGCAGACCATATTCTTGTCCACCAATAAAAACGGCATCGGCTCCGTAATGAACTGCTATTTTTAGCTTTTCAAGGTTACCGGCTGGCGCTAATAATTCAGGCTTCTTCACGATTACGCGTTTGCCATCTATGATTTTTGAAATTTTATCATTCATTGTTGTCATCATCGTTCCTCCTTTCTTAATAGACGGTTTCTTTAAAGAAAAATCCTGTATCGAGTGGACGATGCGGCTGTTGAAGTTCTTCAATTTTTTCAAGCCATTGATCTTTTTGATCCTCATACGTATCTGGATCTTCGACACACACATCGATCGCTTTTCGGTAAAGTTCCGTTACAGTTGTAACATATTCAGGCGTTTGAAGAATCCCTTCAATTTTAAAGGAATCTACACCCGCTTCAATCATTTCTTGAAGTTCATCAATGATGCACATGTCATTCGGGCTCATAATATGAGTGCCATTTTCATCCTCAAAAATAGGATATTTATTACTGCGTTCAACATCATGCAAAAGCATATTTTTTTGAACTTTACGATTTTCAATTTCAAGAGCTTTACCTTGGTAAAGGAAATAGTTCCCAAGTAATGCCCGCTTTGATTGGAACATACATGTCATGCCATGTACTTGAATTTCAATTTCCACCTCTGCATTTTCTTTCATATCAATGATTGACTCCATGGAAAGTTCTCTTGCTAGCACAGCACGTCTTGCACCACGGCGCCCCCAGTAATTACATGTGTAGTAATTTGTGGCTGTTGTTTCAGTATTCCAGTGTAGCGGAAGATCTGGAGTTGATTCACGTGCTGCCATTAAAACGGCTGGATCACCAAATATCACGGCATCAGCTCCTGCTTCTTCGCAAAACAATAAATAGTCATTTAATTCATTTACTTTATCATTGTGAAAAACGGCATTTACTGCGATATAAACTTTCTTTCCGTATCCATGAGCTATTTCAATCGCTTGTTTGCACTCGTCTCTCGTAAATTCTCCCGCCAAACGAAGTCCATACCGTTGTTCTCCGATCAAAAATGCATCGGCACCAGAGATTGAAAGTTCTTTGACATGCGCTACAGAAAATGGTGTTACGAGTAATTCTGGTTTCTTCATCCTGTCACCTCTTTTTACTAATAGCCAAACCGTCGCCAACTGGCAAAATAACGGTTTGATAATTTTTATTGTTCATCAACCATTGATTATATCGATCTAATTTACGTAAAAGCTGCTTAACGTTACGGCTCAGTTCTGGCGTTGGATCTGCAACTAATCCTTTAAATAAAACATTGTCTGTGTAAATGACCCCATTCTTTGTAAGTAATGATTCATAGAGCTCAAAAAATCGACCGTATTGGCTTTTGGCTGCATCGATAAAAATGGCATCGTATTGACCAAATGCTTCTACTTGTTCTTTGACATCGAGCGCATCCCCGTAAATCACATGTACTCGGTCTTTAAAAACTGAGCGCCCGATAAACGATTTAGCTTGATTTAATCGATTTTCATCTCTATCAATTGTCACAATTTCAGTATGAGGAAGTGCATCCGCCATACGTAATGCAGAATAGCCTATCGCCGTTCCCACTTCTAATATACGTGCAGGTTGTTGAAACCTGAGCCATTGTAATAAAACTTCTATCCCGTCTAGCTCCATAATCGGAACATTTTCATCTTTCGCAAAAAGTTCCATCTCCATCAATAATGCTGGGCGGTCATCATACAACTTCTCTATATAATCATGAAGCTTACCGTTCATCTTAGATCCCGCCTTTTTATCGTTACGAGTTGCATAAAAAAGAGCGCCCACATCGTAGCCGCCTGACATGAAAAGAAGAAAGCTTAAATTAGCTTTCCACTACGACCCACTTTATGAAGTACGCATAAAAATACTTGTCCTATTTTAACATAAATGAAGGAGGAAAGTGAACAATCTTTCCTCCAAACACCATTTCTACTTCATTTTTATTCTTCACTATCTGCTTTTTCTTCATTTTTACTGTAAATATAGAGTTCTGCTTTACGCTCATGCTCTTCCAGTGATTCAGAGTAGTAAACCTCTCCGTCTTCCGCACCAGCTAAGAAATAGAGATAGTCTGATCCTTTAGGATCAAGCGTAGCCTCAATGGACTCCAGTCCTGGAGCAGAGATCGGTCCTGGCGGTAATCCAGTATGCTTATACGTATTGTAAGGATGATCGATTTCTAAATCTTCATAAACTACACGGTCTTTCCATTCACCTAGCGCGTATAACACCGTTGGATCTGTTTGCAAGGGCATTTCCTCCTCTAGACGATTATAAAAAACACCTGCAATCATTCGACGATCAGTTGATGCGGTTGCTTCTACTTCTAAAAGCGAAGCGAATGTCAATACTTCATGAACGTTTAATTCTTTCATCGAATCTAAAAAAGGAGTAACTTCATTATTCATTTCATCGACCATTTGACTGATCATATCCTGAAGGGACGGATTCTCTTCATAAAAAGGATAAGTCTTTGGGAACAAATAACCTTCCAAAGGATAGCGGACGTTTTCCTGTACTACTTCATCTGTGATCAATTCAGGATATGTTTGCTGTAAAGAAGCAATAAAATCAGCATCTGATACTGTCTCCATAAATTGTTCTTCTGTATAGTCTGTTTTATCTGCAACAAGCTCACCGATTTTTTCGAGCCTTAGCCCTTCCGGAATGGTTATACTAAAAAGTGGTTCATGGTACGCCTTTCCTGATTTAAGACTTTCCGTGATTTCTTCCAGAGTCATAGATTGAGTAAGCTCATAAATACCCGCTTGGAAATCTGATTCATTGTTAAATTTTAAATAATATTTAAACACTCGCGCATCCTTAACAATATCATGTTCCGCTAATGTCGAAGTTATTGAATCTACGGATGATCCAACAGGAATTTCCACAGTCACAGGTGTATCATTTTTAGCATCCACTGGTTTTAAAGCAGATGAGATATACCAGTATCCTCCTACACTAATGCCAATAAATAAAAATACTACTACCATCATGGATACAAATACAATTTTTCTCACAAGTTTAGCTTCCTTTTTTCGTTCTTGTAAATTGTGAATCCATTGCTCAAATCTAGATCGGTTCTCGTTCAAACAATTTCCCTCCACTATAAAACAGCAACCTCAAGTAGCCGAATTTCTACAATATTTCTTATATAGATACATTATACAACAAAAAGACGTACAGGCAACCTTCACCTGTACGTCTTATGTTAAGGAAAAGTATGTCATTTAGCCTCAGTAGCCTCGATGGTTTAGGTACCATGACCAGTAGACAAAAAGTCAAATTTGTGCCTTATTGTCGTGGCTCGTCAAGACACTTTCGCTTTAGTGATTACTCTTGTCCTTCTTCCTCTTCATCTAAGAAAGTATTCAACATTTCCTCGATCATATCCCATTCTTCTTCTGATTCAATCGGCTTAAGTTCGCCTTCTGCATTTTCCTCGTTTTGTTCAAAAGAAGATGCGTGAATTTCGATTTCTTCCTCTTCAGATTCACCAACTGGGAAGTAAAGTACGTATGATTTTTTAAATTCGTCTGAGTCGAATGTAAAAAGAACCTCACACAACACTTCGTTTCCTTGTTCATCAACTACTGTAATATTTTTTTCACCATGTTCCATTTTAGTCACCTCATCATTTCTGGCTATCTAAATAGCCTTGTAAAATCATTACTGCAGCCAGTTTATCAATGACTTTTTTTCGTTTACCGCGGCTGACGTCGGCTTCTAACAGCACACGTTCTGCTGCCATTGTGCTTAGGCGCTCATCCCATAGTTTTACGTTAACTTGAAGTTTTTTATACAACTTGTCCGCATAAAGCTGACAAGCTTCACCACGGGGACCTATTGTGTTGTTCATATTCTTTGGTAAGCCGACAACGATTGTTGTAACTTCATGCTGATCAACTAACTCCTTAATTCGCTTAAATCCTAATTGACCGCCTTTCTCGTCAATTTTGATTATTTCGATTCCTTGAGCAGTCCAGCCTAAAGCATCACTGATCGCTACACCAACCGTTTTCGTGCCGACATCCAATCCCATTACGCGCATGTTAGTTTTCCTCTTTGTGTTGTTGTAAATAAAACTTCACAAGCTCCTCAATGATTTCATCACGCTCAAGCTTACGAACAATATTCCGTGCATCTTGATGTCGCGGAATGTAGGCAGGGTCGCCAGATAAAAGATACCCTACAATTTGGTTGATAGGATTGTACCCTTTCCCCTCCAAGGCTTCAAATAATTGGATAAGAACATGTTGTACTTCTTTATCCATCGATTCATCCCCGAAGTCGAATCGCATCGTTTTGTCAAATGAGCTCATCTTCAACACCTCACTCCGGAACAGTTTACCTATTCCTGTTGTCCATCACACTTTTTATTGTACACCAGTTTTCGTAAGAATCAAACGGATTTAACCCATTCTGGCACAAAACGGAGTGCTTCTTCTACTTTCTGAGGATCTTTTCCGCCCGCCTGTGCCATATCCGGGCGACCACCGCCACCGCCACCGCAGCGTATTGCTACTTCTTTGACTAGTTTCCCCGCATGGAACCCTCTATCAATTAAGTCTTTTGTTACACCTGCAATGATTTGAACTTTATCACCTTGGACAGCGATAAGAACAAGTACTCCTGAGCCTAATTTATTCTTGATATCGTCCGCCATCGTGCGAAGACCGTTCATATCTGCCACCTGTACTTTTTCTGCTAATACAGATACTCCATCAATAATCTGTACGCGGTCAATGATACTGCTAGCCTCAATGTTTGACATTTTTGCGTGCAAGGATTCATTTTCACGTTGAACATCTTTTACTTCAGCCTGCAATGCTTGTATACGTGCTACGATTTCGCGTGGGTTTGTTTTTAGCGATTGAGCTGATTGACGAAGAAGATTAACTTGCTCATTCATATAGCGATAAGCCGCCTCTCCTGTTACAGCTTCAATACGACGAGTCCCTGCTCCGATTCCTGCTTCTGAGACGATACGGAACAAACCAATAGCAGCTGTATTATTGACATGGCAACCACCACATAGTTCTAGACTGTAACCGCCAATTGAGACAACGCGAACTTCAGATCCATATTTTTCACCAAATAATGCCATTGCACCCATTGCCTTTGCTTCATCAATCGATTTGATTGCAGTATCGACTGAGAAACTGTTCCAAATCTTTTCGTTGACGATTTCTTCGATTCTTTCAAGTTCTTCAGGTTGAACTTGTCCAAAATGAGTAAAGTCAAAGCGTAAGCGATCTTTTTGAACTAATGATCCGGCTTGGTTTACATGGTCGCCTAAAACATCTTTTAGCGCTTGATGTAATAAATGAGTAGCAGTGTGGTTTTTTGTAATCTGGTTACGAGAGGCAGATTCAACGCTTGCAGTAATCACATCTCCTCTTTTTAACAAACCTGATTCAACAGTAGCTGTATGAATATTTTGACCGTTTGGCGCTTTTTTCACATCAGTAACGGTCAACTTCACACCATTATTAATCAGCGTTCCTTTATCACCAATTTGTCCGCCGCTTTCAGCATAAAAAGGTGTTTCGGATAAAATCAGTTGTACTTCGTCACCAGCCGTTACTTCTTCAACCATCGCTTGATTGCGAATCAATACGTCAACCATCGTATCATGTGATAATTGGTCATATCCGACAAATTTACTTTCAACTTTGATGTCGCCAAGAAAACCACCTTGTACTTGCATCGAACCACTCTCTTGTCTTGCAGCACGAGCACGCGTTCTTTGTGCGTTCATTTCTTCTTCAAAGCCAGCATGATCAACTGTTAAGCCCTTCTCATCTGCATACTCTTCGGTAAGCTCTACTGGGAAGCCAAACGTATCGTATAAACGGAACACATCTTTTCCTGCAACAGTTCCAGTACCGTCTTCTTTTGCTTTTGTCATCAGCGCAGACAAAATGGTCAGACCATCGTTCAATGTTTCATGAAAACGTTCTTCTTCTGTTTTAATGACTTTACGAATGAAGTCTTCTTTCTTTTTAACTTCAGGATAAAAGTCAATCATAATATTTGCTACAACCGGAACTAGATCATGCATAAACGGGCG
This sequence comes from Jeotgalibacillus marinus, assembly GCF_040801915.1. Taxonomy (NCBI): domain Bacteria; kingdom Bacillati; phylum Bacillota; class Bacilli; order Caryophanales; family Caryophanaceae; genus Jeotgalibacillus; species Jeotgalibacillus marinus. Next base: position 332,159 of record NZ_JBFMIA010000001.1, read on the forward strand.
GTCGATTCCAATTTGTTTTGCATAACGAACAGCTCGGCGTAACAATCTTCTAAGTACATAACCTCGTCCTTCGTTTGATGGCAAAGCACCATCGCCAATCGCAAATGACACCGTACGTACGTGGTCAGCGATTACTTTAAAAGCGATATCTTTATCTGGTGACTGTTGGTAACGGTGACCTGAGATCTCTTCTGTGGATTGAATAATTGGCATAAATAAATCGGTTTCAAAGTTTGTTGGCACATCTTGAACCACACATGTCATACGTTCAAGACCCATACCTGTATCAATGTTTTTCTTCGGTAGAGGTGTGTATGTGTGATCTGCATTGTGATTGAACTGTGAAAAGACTAGGTTCCAGATTTCTAAATAACGGTCATTTTCTCCTCCTGGATAAAGTTCAGAATCAGTGATATCTGAACCATATTCGCTCCCACGATCATAAAAGATTTCTGAGTTTGGTCCACTCGGGCCTTCACCGATATCCCAGAAGTTTCCTTCCAAACGAATAATACGTTCTTCAGGCACGCCCACTTTATCTTTCCAAATAGAAAATGCTTCATGGTCTTCAGGATGAATGGTTACTGAAAGCTTATCCGCTTCAAATCCAATCCATTTAGGAGAGGTAAGAAATTCCCATGCCCATTCAATCGCCTCTTCTTTAAAATAATCACCGATCGAAAAGTTTCCAAGCATTTCGAAGAATGTGTGATGGCGAGCTGTTTTTCCGACGTTTTCAATATCATTTGTTCGAATTGATTTTTGTGCATTTACGATCCTTGGGTTTTGAGGGATGACACGCCCATCAAAATATTTTTTCAGTGTTGCAACCCCACTATTAATCCAAAGTAATGATGGGTCTTCATGCGGGACTAACGAAGCACTAGGCTCCACATCATGCCCTTTGTCTTTAAAGAAATCCAAAAACATTTGTCTGATTTCTGCGCCTGTCCATTTTTGCATATCATTTCCTCCTTCATGTTAACTCTTTTATGGGTCCAAGAAAACACAAAAAAGCCCTCATCCCCATACAGGGACGAGAGCTAACTCGCGGTACCACCCTGGTTATGAGTAAAAACGTTCTACCCATCACTTTGAGCGCCTTAACGCGGCGTACGGCAGAGTTTATCTGCACTCCGGACTAGCTTTCCATTACCCTTCATCCAAACTCCATTTCAGCCATGTGGAATTCTCTCTTTGCAAAAACGCGAATGGGTGTAATGTACTCTTTCCATCTTCGAGTTACACTTTTTTTCCTACAGAAATTATAGAAAGGAATGTGTTATTTGTCAATTCGTTGTTGACGTGGTTCGACTAAAAATACATGAATGACAATCGACGCAACCATATATAAAGGAACCACTAAGATTAAACCAGCCATTCCAGCTATTTCTCCACCTATAAGCAGTAAAATCATGATCATGACAGGATGAATATGGACGCTGTTCCCCAAAATCCACGGCGATAACAAGTGGCTTTCTACCATCTGTATTACAAACGCTACAACAATCACCCACACAATCATGTTTCCCGAAATAGTACTTGCAACGAGAACAGCCGGTAGCGAACCAATAACAGGTCCAATATATGGGATAACATTAAATATCCCCATAATACCTGCTAGTGGAAAAGCGTATGGAATGTTGATTAAAAATAATGCAACAAACGATAGCACAGCAACCGACAAGCTCAACCATAACTGTCCGCGGATATAGCCTCCTAAACGTTGATCTAATTCATGTGAAAACTCCAACGCTTGTTTTTTTCGTCTGGCAGGTACAAATCGCATGAATACACGTCCGATTATCAGGCGGTCTTTTACCAAATAAAATGCCATAAAAGGGGTCAGTGATAAAGCAATAATCCATTTAAATGAACCATCAAGCCCTCCCATCGCGTTCTCCACACGTTTTTCCAACTTGTATGAAAATCGTTCGATTGATTCTATGATCATTTCTCTTAGTGGTGCTGGCATTTGTGACAGCCAACCATTCACCATATGGTTCCAATCGGAAAATTGCTCAGTCAACGTGGGAAGGTGCTGCATAAAATGTCGCCACTCTTTAATTAAAGCTGGTACTCCCCATTGAACAAGCGCTCCTAGTAGGCCAAATAAGACGATAAATACAATCCATACGGCTAAACGATTGGAGCACTTTGCTTTAATTAATAAATGAATAAATGGGAGCAGTAAATAAGCTAGCAATACGCTGAAAAAAAGTGGAACTGCAGCTAGCCAAACTCCTCCCAAAAGTGGTTTTATTACTGGCCAAAGTAAATAAACAAACCACCCACTTGCGAGCAACAATAAAAGCATTACAAATCGTATCAACCATTTTTTTGTTACAGAATCCATTTTCGTTCGCCCGAAAGCTCTGTTTCATAAAATAAGTCATTTAAACAGTCGATTGAACCGTCTTCTGCAATTTCATATAATGTGAGCTTTCCACGGTACACTAAAAATTCGATGCAACAATGGCGACAGTAATAATGCTTTGTGCCAATTTTTCCGATATCACGATGGTTACAGCATGGGCAATTCATCGAGACGCCTCCAATACACATTGTCGTGTTTTGTTTTATCTCAATCGTTGCCCATTATTCATCTTCTTATTCGCCTACCTTGATCTTCCATGAAATCATAAGGGGTGATGCCTTCCATGCCGATCATTGGATCAACAGACACCAAAGAAACCGTTTCATTTAAAGGCTCTATCGATTCAACTCCCCCATCACCCTCAACTACTTGCTCCAATTTTTGACGAAGGGTTGTCAAGCGCATTAAATCATCTTTTCTCTCCACACCAAACCGAAAAGCATCTTCTTCCCCACACATAATTAAAAAGCGTTTACTACGAGTGATTGCCGTATACAATAAGTTCCGACGTAGCATGCGATAATAGCTTTTTACGACAGGTAATATAACAATCGGAAATTCACTACCTTGTGATTTATGTATTGAACAGCAAAAAGCATGGGTCACTTGATGTAAATCTTGTCTAGTATAAGTCACTTCAACCCCATCATACGATACAAGGAGCATATCTTGTTTTTCCGTATTTTCTTTTGCATAAAAAATCGAAATAACTTCCCCCATATCACCATTAAAAACATGACTCTCTGGTTGATTCACAAGTTGGAGAATTTTGTCCCCAATTCGATATGTGACATCTCCCCATTTAAGTTCCTTTCTGGATCCATCTTTATTCGGGTTCATCAACTCTTGTAAGAGTTGATTTAACCGATCAATGCCCGCTGGACCTCGGTACATCGGTGCAAGCACCTGAATGTCTTTTGATGAATAGCCTTTGGCGATGGCGTTGTTGACAATTTTGCCCACCACTTCTTCCATTTGGTCTGCTCGACAAGGAAAAAAAGATCGATCTGGTCGCTTCTGGCGTAAATTTTGAGGCAGTTGACCTTGTTTCATTTGGTGGGCAAGCTCAATAATCGAGGATCCTTCTTCTTGACGATAAATATCTGTTAAATGAACGGTAGGTACTACTTTTGAGTTAAGTAGATCCTGTAACACTTGCCCAGGTCCAACCGATGGCAACTGGTCTTGGTCGCCTACTAAGATTACCTGCATCGTCTCTGGAACGGCTTGTAAGAGTTGATGGGCAAGCCATGTATCGACCATCGACATTTCATCAATAATGAGTAGCCTTCCTTTAATTAAACGTTCATCATCATCTTCCATTTCTTCCTGGCCTGTGAACCCTAATAAACGATGAATTGTCATCGCTTTTAAGCCAGTTGATTCTGACATTCGTTTAGCTGCTCTTCCAGTCGGAGCCGCGAGGACGATCGGAAACGGTTCTTCATTGCTATATTGATCAAGATCTAGCGAAAGTCCATGCAGCTCTGCATATAACTCAACAATTCCTTTAATAACTGTCGTTTTACCCGTACCAGGCCCTCCTGTGAGAATCATTAAAGGTGATGTGAGCGCTTTTTGAATGGCTTCTTTTTGAGAAGGTGCATAGGACACATCAATTCTCTCTTCAAGATCACCAAGCGCAAGCAAAAATTCCGATTCTGGAAATTGATCTTCATATTCTTTATGTGATAACAGGTGCTGTATATTTGTTACAAGTCCTTTTTCAGAAAAATAAAGGGACGGCATGTATATCCGCTTGTCTTCTCCAATAATCTTGCCTTCTTCATCGAGTTTTAAGAGCTGACTAGCAATATCGCTGTACTCAATGTTTTCTGCCTGATGCTTTAGTAGAAGCTCTTTTACTTTTACTAGTAAATCCTTGGAGTCTGCATATACATGTCCTTCTTGAAGAGAAGTTTGCTGGAGGCAATAAAGACAGGCTGCTTTGATTCGATCTGGATGTTTTCCAGACAATCCGAGGTGTCGGCCTAATTCATCCGCTTTTCCAAAGCCTACTCCTTCAACTTCATACACAAGCTGATAAGGATTTTTCTGCAAAATTTCAAGTGTTGTTTCTTGATACAGTTGATAGATTTTCATCGAAAGCTGCGGTCCAAATCCCCAATCGCTTAAATGAACCATTACCCGCTCAAGCCCCTGATGTTCAATCAACACATCATAGATATGCTTCGCTTTGTCACTTGAAAGCTTCGGCACATTCTGTAATACCGTTTCATTTTCCATGATTTTCGAAATGGCTTTTTCTCCAAGCGTATCAACAATCTTCTCGGCTGTTTTCTTTCCAACACCTTGAAAGAGATCGCTGGACAAATAATGAACGATGCCTTGTTTTGTTTGAGGAATATCTTTTTTAAAACGAGTGGCGAGAAATTGCATCCCAAACCGAGGATGTTCTTTAAAGTTCCCGTGAAAAACATAGGTGTCTTCTTCTTGCATTTTTGGAAAATGACCGGTCACAACGGCTTCTTTCTCCTCGTTAGTCGTATTCGTTTCTTCCACACGAACACGCACGACAGAATACATATTGTCTTCGTTATGAAAGATTGTGACGATATGACGACCTTTGATATACGGTTCTTCTTCGTTAAATAAATCCATCGATTCGGTAGCCATCCATGCGCTCCTCCTTCACAATCAACTGTTGGAATCTAACGCTTGTTTCATAATCTCTTTGCCGTTTAGCGCTAAGTAATGGTCTGGTTGCGCCAAAATAGCTTGTTCAAAACATGCGAGTGCTTTCGTAGCATTTTCTTCAAACCCTGCGTAAGCAACACCTAAATTGTATAAAGCATCCGCATGATTTGGTTGAAGATCTACAGCTTTTTGAAGTTGTTCAATTGCTTCTTCACCGATTTCAAGGTGTGCGAGTGCAAGTCCGTATTGAAAATAGGCTTCTGCATCTTCCTCAGATAGTTCTACTGCTCGCTGTAAATACGGCAGTGCCAACTTTACTTTGTCTTCATTCATAAAAGACAGCCCAAGCATGAAATATGCATCGGACTCTGTCACACCTTTTGAGATTGATTTTTCATATAAAGTGGCACTTTCACTGAAACGTTCAGCATTGTAATACAAGTTAGCCAAAGCGTAATAAGCAAGTCCGGCTTCTTCATCTAAGGTAATCGCTTTTTGGAAAAATCGCTCTGCTTTTTCAGTTTCGTTAAATTGCGCAAGCACATTTCCGAAATTAATATACGCCGCTGTGTCAGTTGGATTTTCTTCAATTGCTTTATTTAATAGATCAACAGCTTCTTCGTACTGTCCATCTTGAAGTTTTTGGATTGCTTGTTCGTTTAAATTTGTCATAAATACCACTCCTATAGTTGGTTCTATATTAATAGTTGATTCAAAGTATACCATAGCTTCACTTCAAATTAGACAGCAAAAAACCGGAACAAGCAAGCATTTATTCATCATCGTCACACCTATTTCTATAAGTGTGACGACCGAAAATAAATACCACTTATTCCGATTAGTTAGCCAACATATAAAAGTTGTTTTTGATCTTTGTAAATTTTATCAATGGTTGCTCCACCTAAGCACTCGTCACCATTGTAAAAAACAACAGCTTGTCCAGGTGTCACAGCACGTATTGGTTGATCAAAGACCACTTCGACTTCTCCACTTTCTTTCACGTGTACCGTCACATTGTCGTCTGGTTGACGATAGCGGAACTTTGCTGTGCATGTGAATGTTGTCGGGACTGGTTTATTTGACGTCCAGCTAATGTCAGTCGCTGTAATAGAATCCGAGTAAAGTGCTTCGTGATCAAACCCCTGTCCGACAAACAACTCGTTTTTCTCAAGATCTTTACCGAGAACAAACCATGGTTCCCCTGAGCCGCCGATTCCAAGACCATGTCGTTGACCAATTGTGTAATACATTAGTCCATCATGATTACCGACTTTTTTACCATCCATCGTTACCATCATTCCAGGTTGTGCTGGCAAGTATTGACCAAGGAATTCTTTAAAATTACGTTCACCGATAAAGCATATGCCTGTGCTGTCTTTTTTCGTTGCGGTAGCGAGACCAGCTTCTTGTGCAATTTTACGCACTTCTTTTTTTTCAATATTGCCTATTGGGAACATGACTTTGGACAACTGATCTTGTGTCAGTTGATTCAAGAAGTACGTTTGATCCTTGTTGTCATCTATTCCACGAAGCATTTTCACCTCACCATCGCGTTCTACAACTTGTGCATAGTGACCTGTCGCAAGATAATCTGCACCAAGCTTTAGGGCATGATCTAAAAACGCATTAAACTTAATTTCTTTATTACACATCACATCAGGATTTGGTGTTCTACCTGCTTTGTATTCTTCTAAAAAGTAGGTGAACACTTTATCCCAATATTGTTTTTCGAAATTCACTGCATAATACGGGATACCGATTTGATTACACACGCGAATGACATCATTGTAATCTTCAGTAGCTGTACACATTCCCGTATCATCCGTGTCATCCCAGTTTTTCATAAAAATCCCGATCACGTCATAGCCTTGCTGTTTCAGCAATAACGCTGCAACAGAAGAATCAACGCCACCAGACATCCCTACAACCACACGTGTTTCTTCCGGTGATTTTTTCATTTATTTCCACCACTTTATCTTATTATTTCACTGGCTTTATGCTAATGTACGAGTCGTTTCACAATCTTAGCTAGTTCGTCAGCAATTTTGTGAGCGTCCTCAATCGTATTCCCGCGACCAAAGCTAATCCGAATCGAATTCCGTAAACGTTCATCTCCTTGCCCAAACATAGCAACAAGGACATGAGACGGCTCGATTGAACCAGCAGTACATGCGGAACCACTTGATACTGCTATTCCTGCCATGTCAAGGTTCACGAGCATTGCTTCAACATCGACACCAAAGATGCTTAAGTTTAGCACATGGGGAAGCCCATGCTCAAGTGAACCGTTTATGCGATACATCACACCTCGTTCATCCAAACGACCGAGAAGATTATTTCTTATTTCTAAAAGTTCTTCTCGCTTTTTTTTACGCCCTGTTTGCGCTAGCTCAGTTGCTTTTGCAAGTGCCGCGATAGATGCAATGTTTTCGGTTCCCGCTCGACGTTTTCGTTCTTGTTCACCACCTAATAGATGTGGAGACAATAAGGTACCTTTTTTCACATAAAGAAAACCAACACCTTTAGGTCCGTTAATTTTATGCGCTGATACCGATAACAAATCCGCACCGATTTCTTGTACATTTACGTCCTCATAACCAAACGCTTGAACAGCATCTGTATGAAAGTATGCTTGATGAGATTTCAAACGATTGCCTATTTCATAAACCGGCTGAATCGAACCAACCTCATTGTTTGCAAACATAATCGTCACCAAAATCGTGTCATCTGTGAGCGCTTGTTCAAAATCATCCATCGAAATGCGCCCTGATTCGTCAACATCTAAAAACGTTACATTGAATCCCCTTTTCACAAGCTCTTCACACGGATGTAACACAGCATGATGTTCGATTTTCGTGGTAATAATATGGTTGCCTTTTTGTTTCATCGCTTCCACAACACCTGCTATCGCAAGGTTGTTTGCTTCTGTGCCGCCACTTGTAAATATAATCTCATTAAAGTGTGCGCCGATACTTTTGGCAATAGATGTTCTTGCTTCATCTAAAAACTGGCGTGATCTACGACCGACTGCATGAATACTCGATGCATTTCCAAAGTGATCGGTCAAAATGTCGGTCATGACCTGAACCACTTGCGGATGCACAGGAGTAGTCGCTGCGTGGTCAGCATATAGTTGCTTCACAATAATTCCCTCCGCTTACTAAATATAAAACATATAGGCGTCTGATTCGCCTTCACTTGTATAGTTTGCTAAATCATCAATGGTTGTATGATCAAGTACATCTTTAACAGCATCACGGATTCGCATCCATAGTTCACGTTGTGGCGGTGCTTCATCCTCGATACCCTCAACTGGACTAATCGGGCCTTCTAACGCACGAATGATGTCACCAGCTGTAATTTCGTTTGGTTCTTTCGCTAGCACATAACCACCATAAGCACCTCTTATACTTTTCACGTAGCCCCCATTGCGAAGCGGTCCTATTAGCTGCTCTAAATAATGCTCGGATAAATCATGTGTCTTTGCGATTGCTTTTAACGACGTTGGACCTTCTCCATGTTGTTTTGCAAGCTCAATCATGATCGTTAATCCATAGCGTCCTTTTGTTGAAATTTTCATAAAGAATCCACCTCTAACCTCGACTATTGACTTTTGCCATTATAGCATAGAACCCATAAGATTGGCATTTCATAGCGGTTGATACTATGATAGATGCTAGAAACTTACTCGAATTAGGGGTGATCCTATGAGCATTAAACCATTGGCTTTCCGAATGAGGCCACGCACGATCAATGAAATGATTGGACAAAAGCATCTTGTTGGAGAGGGCAAAATAATAAGGAGAATGGTGCTGGCTAAGCAATTGTCATCAATGATTTTGTACGGTCCACCAGGGATTGGTAAAACATCAATTGCCTCAGCTATAGCAGGCAGTACTCAATATGCATTTCGTACATTAAATGCTGTTACAAATAATAAAAAAGATATGGAAATTGTCGTTCAAGAAGCCAAAATGTCCGGAAAAGTCATTTTACTATTGGATGAGGTTCACCGTTTAGATAAAACCAAACAAGATTTCTTGCTGCCATATTTAGAAAACGGCATGATCACCTTAATTGGTGCGACAACTAGTAATCCGTATCATGCCATTAATCCAGCGATACGTAGCAGGTGTCAGATCTTTGAGCTTCATCCTTTATCCATTGAAGATATAACCATTGCGATAAAGCGTGCGTTAACGGATGAAGAAAGAGGATTTGGAAAAATCCAAGTAGAGCTTGCCGATCAAGCATTAACTCATTTTGCCACGGGCAGTAACGGAGATGTAAGAAGTGCGTTAAATGCATTGGAACTAGCCGTGAAATCCACTGCGGGAAAAGACGACGGCATCATTGTGATCACAGTTGACATTGCCGAAGAATGTTTGCAGAAGAAAAGCTTTTCTCACGATAAAGACGGTGATGCTCATTATGATGTGATGAGCGCCTTTCAAAAATCAATTCGCGGCAGTGATGTGAACGCTTCTCTTCACTATTTAGGTAGATTGGTTGAAGCGGGCGATCTACCAACGATCGCTAGACGTCTAATCGTTATCGCTTATGAAGATGTAGGATTAGCAAGTCCACAAGCAGGTGCACGAACACTCGCTGCCATCGAATCAGCTGAGCGACTTGGATTTCCTGAAGGAAGAATTCCACTTGCCAATGCAGTGATTGAACTTTGTCTGTCCCCAAAATCAAACTCAAGCATATCAGCAATTGACGCTGCTCTTAGTGACATCCGCGCTGGCAAAAGCGGTGTTGTACCCGAGCATTTAAAAGATGCTCATTACAAAGGAGCAAAAGAACTCGGTCGCGGACTTGACTATCAATACCCACATAATTTTCCAAGCGGGTGGGTCAAACAGCAATACTTACCGGATACAATAAAAAACGCTCGTTATTATGAACCGAAAACGACAGGAAAGTTTGAACAAGCACTTAAGCAAATATACGATAAAATGAACGAAAAAACGCCAGCTACATAAAGACCTGTAGCTGGCGTTTCTTTAAGCTGAGATATCTCGTTTTGTAAAAACAGTAAACGCAAGTGTAACAAATAAAGTAAAGTAAATAAGAATCATAATGACAGAGAACGTCATGGTCATTCCTTCAACTACTGGCATACCCATTTCATAAAGTGAGAGGTTGGTGTTTGCAAACAAACTGTATTTTGCCCAGTCGTAGTACATTGCGATGAAACCCGTTGCTGATCCACCAACAAAATACAAGAATAAGCTAATTCCGATTGCCATCGAGCTGTTACGGAAAACAGCAGAAATCATAAAGGCCATCGTCGCTAATAAAATCACATCAATCGAGTTAAATATATATACTTTCACCAAATATGGAATCATGCTCCCTTCAACAACTGAACCATTCTCATAAATCAAACGGGTGGTCGTCCCTGAATCATAAAAAACAAATCCTAAAATCAATAATAGAATTACTAAAATTCCGCTCATAGCGAGAGCAAAAGTGGCAACAGTCATGAATTTTGAAAGAAGAATTTTCCATCGCGCAATTGGCCGAATCATGAGTAGCTTGATTGTTCCCCAAGAAAACTCGCCCGCTACGATTCCTGAAGCCATAATAATGGCAAACAATCCAACCAATGCAAGCATAAAAGAGTTATTTTCTAAGTATGTCCATATTGATTTTGCTGAGTTCGGAGGAAGGTCATTTGCTAAACGATATTCATTGATTGCAAGTGCTCCTTCTGCACTTGGTATATACGGATCGTACCCTCCTGTTTCGAGCGTCTCTTGTATTTGCTCATTATCCATTTCAAGCGATTGTTGCCACGTTATTTCTTCTCCTTCTCCAAAAGTGGAATCAATAAAAAGAAAAAGGACGGTTGAGATAATCACAGCAAGTATTAACAACCCAGCCATCACATACGTGCCAGGACGGTGTAAAATTTTCATCCATTCATTGCGAATTAAATTAAACATGTGTACCCGCTCCTTCCTGAGACGTTACTTCTAGGAATCGATCTTCCAGTGTTTTGGTTGCTGGTGAGACGCCATACACATCGATATCATTTGCCGCACACCAACGAACAAGGTCAGGAATTTGCTCTTTGGTCATATCAATGACAAGTGATCGCTCTACGACTTCAACTGTCCAATCAGAATTGTATTGGACAACTTTCTCTTTTACATCTTCTGGTTGAGAGACTTCAAGTTTAAATAACTGCCCTTTTGTCGAAACAAAATCACGCATCGTTTGAACATCAATTAATTTCCCTTTTTGAATGATTCCGATTCGATCACACATCATTTCCATTTCAGACAGCAAATGACTGGAGACGATTACCGCCATCCCACGTTCTTTGGCAAGCTTTCTTATGTAATCACGAATTTCCCTAATGCCAGCAGGATCTAGCCCGTTTGTAGGCTCATCTAAAATCAGCACTTTAGGATCATGCAGTAAACTTTGAGCGATCCCTAGACGTTGACGCATTCCGAGAGAATACGTTTTCACTTTTTCGTTAATTCGTTTTTCAAGCCCGACAAGTTTGACAACCTCATCTATTTTTTCTTTTGAAATACCTTTATACATTCTTGCGTAATGAACAAGGTTTTTGTAGCCAGAAAGAAATTTATACATTTCAGGATTTTCAACAATGGCACCAACGTGTTGAACAGCGTCCTCAAAATCCTTTTGGATGCTTTTCCCCTCGATAAGTACATCTCCGTCTGTTAACTTCATCAAACCGACGATCATCCGAATCGTCGTCGTTTTACCGGCTCCATTTGGTCCGAGGAAACCGAATACTTCCCCTCCATAAACGTCAAATGTAACCTTGTCAATAATCGTTTTCCCACGAATCGTTTTCGTGACATCTCTTAGTTGAACGATCGATTGCTGTGTCATGAATTGTTCTCTCCTTTCCATTTCAGCTCACCTTATATAACTAATTTAGAAGCTTCCTCCAGTTATACGTTGTCGATTGGGAAAAGTTTCAAAAAAAAAAAAAAAAACCGACTCTAGTTATAGAATCGGTTTTTATCGCCGTTATTGAACTCGTTGAATCATAATATCTTTAAGCATCTTATTAATGACATAGCTTGCTGCAATCAAACCAGCAACTGAAGGAACAAAAGCATTGGAAGATGGTGGCATCTTCGCTTTGCGAATGGCTGCCTGCTCGTTGCCAACCGTTTTACGTACTTCTTCACGAATAACAATCGGGCTCTCGTCAGAAAAAATAACTGGAACTCCTTTTGGAATCCGCTCTTTTCTTAGTTGCTTACGTATCACCTTAGCAATTGGGTCTGTATGAGTTTTAGAAATGTCTGCAATTTGAAAGCGTGTCGGATCCATTTTATTCGCAGCACCCATACTTGAAATAACAGGGATCTCACGTTTCAAACACTCTTTAATCAAATGAATTTTGAACGAAATCGTATCAGAAGCATCCACTACAAAATCAGGTTTGTAGCTAAAGAATTCTTCATACGTCTCTTCTGTATAAAACATTTTTAACGAAATTGCTTCGCACTCTGGGTTAATATCCGCAATGCGCTCTTTCATCAAATCCGCTTTCGGTTGTCCAACTGTAGACAACAATGCGATCACTTGACGATTCACATTCGTAATATCAACATCATCTTTATCAACAAGGATCAAACGACCTACGCCACTGCGAGCAAGCGCTTCAGCCGCAAAAGACCCAACGCCGCCAATCCCAAGTACCGCAACCGTCTTCCCCTTTAATAATTCGATCCCCTCTGACCCAATCGCCAGCTCATTACGTGAAAATTGGTGAAGCATTTAAATCAACTCCAAATTGGTTAGTTATGACGAAATTAAGAATAGCTTACTTTCATGTTTAAATCAATATTCGATTGGGCTGGATTGTCGGGTATACTCTTCCACAGACAACCTCACGACTATTTGATGGTTCAATATTACAAAAAAAATTAATGCCCTCTACTCATGATAAAAACCACCAGACCAAGTCTGGTGGTTCACTTATGTAGTGGGTGGTAAATCCCAATTGTGCCGTCTCGGTATATATCTATCGTTTTGAACCCGCTCTCAGCAGGTGGGTGCCCTGTTTCTTGATTGGTGTGTCCTCGCAAAAGGCATGCACGATGCAAGAAAACGCAGGCTCCCATTAATCCAATTGTTCGGTCAAAACTGATTGATGAAAACGAACACATCAGGACTTACCGTGTGAGTAAATAATAGCATAACCTGTTTAAAAGATCAATTCGTTTGTAGTTTTATTTATTAATTATTCTGAAGATTCAGTGACAGTCTCAAATCAGCAAGTTGAGCGCTACTTACTTCGCTTGGTGCTTCCGTTAACACACAGCTTGCGCTAGCTGTTTTCGGGAATGCGATCGTGTCGCGAAGGTTTGTGCGGCCTGCTAGAAGCATAACTAGACGGTCAAGACCTAACGCGATTCCACCGTGTGGAGGTGTACCGTATTCAAAGGCTTCAAGTAAGAACCCGAACTGACTTTGTGCCTCTTCTTGAGAGAAACCAAGAGCAGAAAACATTTTTTCTTGTATGTCGCGCTCGTAAATTCGAAGTGATCCCCCACCTAATTCATAACCGTTTAAAACAAGGTCATAGGCTTGCGCTCGTACTGCAGCTGGGTCAGTGTCAAGAAGCGCTAAGTCTTCACGCACAGGCATTGTAAATGGATGGTGAGCTGCATAATAACGACCTTCGTCTTCCGCGTATTCAAGCAGTGGCCAATCTGTCACCCACAGGAAGTTGAACACTGATTTATCAATTAAGCCAAGATCTTTGCCGAGCTTTGAACGCAGAGCACCTAATGCATCTGCTACAACTGATTTTTTATCAGCTACAAATAGCAGTAAGTCACCCGCTTCAGCTTCTGCTGCAGATGTTAAGCTTGCTTGCTCTTCTTCCCCAAAGAATTTTGCGATTGGTCCGTTGAAGCCTTCAGCAGTCACTTTCAGCCACGCCAAGCCTTTTGCTCCGTAGCGTCCAGCAAATTCACCCAGCGCGTCAATGTCTTTACGTGAATAGTTGGCCGCACTTTGTTTGACATTGATCAGTTTTACTTGACCTCCACCTGCGACTGCTCCACTAAAGACTTTAAATCCAGAATTCTCCACGATCGATGATACATCTACAAGCTCCATTTTAAAGCGAGTGTCTGGTTTATCTGAACCAAAACGCTCCATTGCGTCTGTATACGTCATGCGAGGAAGCGGTAATTCAATGTCAATGCCTTTCACATCTTTCATCATTTGTGCCATCATACTCTCGTTCATGTTCATAATGTCTTCTTGGCTCATGAAGCTTGTTTCGATGTCGATTTGTGTGAATTCAGGCTGACGGTCTGCACGAAGATCTTCGTCACGGAAGCAGCGAGCAATTTGATAATATTTATCGAAGCCACCAACCATCAGCATTTGTTTAAATAGCTGAGGTGATTGCGGTAGGGCATAGAACTCACCTTCGTGAACACGACTTGGCACAAGATAATCACGTGCCCCTTCTGGTGTACTTTTCGTTAGCATGGGTGTTTCAACTTCGATAAAACGTTCGTCGTCTAGGAAGCGACGAATGGATTTAGTGACCTCATGTCTCATTTTAAATGTATCACTCATGACTGGTCGACGAAGATCTAGATAGCGATATTTTAATCGAATCTCTTCCGCAACATCTGCTTTGTTTTCAATAGCAAATGGTGGATTTTTCGCTTCACTAATAACAGTTGCGTCTGTAGCGTAAATTTCGATCGTACCAGTCGATATGTTTTTGTTGATCATACCTTCATCGCGTGCTTGAACTGTTCCTTCAACACTTAACACGTATTCGCTACGAATGCTTTCAGCTTGTTTAAGCGCCTCTTCTGAAATAGCAGGATTAAAAACGATTTGTACCATTCCCGTTCTGTCACGAAGATCAATAAAAATTAAACCACCAAGGTCACGGCGTTTTTGTACCCAACCTTTCAGTGTCACTTTTTCTCCAATTGATGCTGTTGGTACTTCTCCACAATAAAATGATCTTCCAAACATATGTTTTCCTCCTTAGGATTGCTTTAAGTGTTCAATGAATTGATCAAGTGAAACCATTTCTTGTGATCCACTTTCCATTTCTTTAACCATAATGTTTCCATCCGCTAATTCATTGTCACCTAATATCGCTACATATTTCGCTTTCAAACGGTCAGCCGATTTAAGTTGTGCTTTCATTTTGCGGTTTTGAAAATCCATTTCGACTTTAAGTCCTTGTTGTCTTGCTTTAAATGTCAGTTCAACAATTTTATCTTTCGCTTCGTCGCCCATTGCGACCATGTAACAAACTAGAGAATCTTCAACTGGTAATTCAATGTTCTCTGCTTCAAGCGCTGCAAGTAAGCGTTCAATACTTAGCGCAAAACCGATACCAGGTGCATTCGGTCCCCCTAGTTCTTCCGTTAGTCCATTGTAACGACCACCACCACATAAAGTTGTGATTGCACCAAATCCTTCAGCACTGCTCATGATTTCGAATGCTGTGTGGTTGTAATAATCAAGACCACGAACCAAGTTAGGATCAAGCTCAAAATCAATGCCCATCACTGTCAAGTAGTGTTGTAACTTATTAAAGTAAGTACTTGATTCCTCATTTAAATAATCTTTAAGTGACGGTGCTGTTGAGATTAGTTCATGATCACGATCTTTTTTACAATCCAATATACGTAATGGATTTTTAGTTAAGCGGGTTTGGCAATCTGAACAAAATTCATCAATTCTTGGTTCAAAGTGTGCGATCAACGCCTCTTTGTGAGCTACACGACTTGCTGTATCACCCAAGCTGTTTAGTACAAGCTTGATTTCTTTTAATCCAAGTCGTTTGTAAAGTTCCATTGCAAGTGAGATGACTTCTGCATCGATGCTTGGATCATCACTGCCAATCGCTTCTATGCCAAATTGAACGAATTGGCGATAGCGTCCTGCTTGTGGTCGTTCATACCGAAACATAGGCCCTTGATAAAAGAGTTTAACTGGTTGATTGGCGTTCCCAAACATTTTGTGTTGAACAAACGATCGTACGACTCCAGCAGTACCTTCAGGACGTAATGTTAAGCTGCGTTTTCCGCGATCTTGAAATGAGTACATTTCCTTTTGTACAACATCGGTTGTATCTCCAACCCCACGTTCGAAGAGCTCTGTATGTTCAAACATAGGTGTTCTAATTTCTTTGTATTGGTATTGTTCACATAAATCTTTTGTCACTTGCTCAATATATTGCCATTTTTCAACTGTCCCTGGCAAGATATCCTGCGTACCGCGTGGAATATTGAATGACATCTTAACTCCTCCTTGTTTTAAATTCATTTTTAATGTGCAAATCGTTATACCCTCCAACGTTTTTGCATACAAAAAACTCCCGTCTCTTGTCCTAAAACAAGGGACGGGAGTTTGATATCCCGTGGTGCCACCCTAATTGAAGCATTATGCTTCCACTTGAGGCAGTTAACGCCTGCATACGTCGATTCCTACTAAGATGATCACTTTTCAGAGTCGAACCTACGGGGTGTTCCTTCAACAAGGCGTCATGTAAATCCACTTTCAGCCTAAGGTGGATTTTCTCTAGTCATGCGTTTCTTATTTACTGTGCCCCATCATCGGTCAATTCAAGTTGTTTTTTTATAATGTAATCAATCATACGAATGAGCGGGGTGAATGTCAAGAAGAATCGAAATGACTTTTCCAATTGATATTTCTTAATGACGATTTGAGTGAAACTATATATAATAGGAGCAGGAATTATATGTGAGGTGATGGTATGAAGGTAAGTGTTCCATTTTTAGTCATTGTTCTTCTTTTTACTTCTTTCTCGATCCCACCAAGAGCCGGACAAGCTGAGGGGATTACAGCAACAATTTCAAGTGATTCAGTAAATATGAGACAAGGTCCAGGGTTGGCGTTTCCAACTGTCGCAACCGCTAATAAAGGGGATACATATGAGGTATTAGATAATGAATATGGTTGGCTCAAATTACAGCTAGCTAGTGGACAAGAAGGCTGGGTGGCCGAGTGGTTAACTATTCAAGAAAGCACACCTACCCCTGAAGTAGACACTGAATCAACGAATACATATTATGTTATTACTGACGAACTCCGAATTCGAGCGGCTGCTGGAACAGACTATGACGTAGTTGGAACACTGAAGAAAGGTGATTCAGTTAATGTCTTATCTGAATCCGGTGAATGGCTAGAAATTAGTATGCCTGATGGAACGTCTGGATGGGCCTATGCAGAATTTATTGATCAGCAACAACAATCATCTCAACAGACAAGTGAAGGTGAATCTCTTGGAACCATTTCTGTCGATCGATTAAATGTTCGTAACGATTTTTCTTCAGAAGGAGCAGTTATCGGTTCATTCAATCAAGGGGACATCGTGTTAATTGATGAAGAGCAATATGGCTGGCTACTCGTTGAAGGAAACGGACTTAAAGGGTGGGTTAGTTCGTCTTATGTTCAATACCAAGCAACAACAAACGACTCAACGGAACCGATTGAAATGAGCTCTTTAGAAGATTCTTCAATCGTCATTATGGTTGATGCATTAACGGTGAGAAATGAACCTTCTCGATCTGGAGATTCGATCGGTAGTGTTAATCAAGGAGATTCTTTTACAGTTGAAGAAATCTCAGGTGATTGGTATAGCATAGAGTATCAATCAGGTGAATTTGGTTGGATCGCAAGCTGGTATACAGAGCAAGGAACCAGATCCAGTCATACTCAATCAAACAGTTCTACTGCAGATTTAGAGAGTGTTACGATTTTGTATAATGGCTCAAACATTCGATCTCAAGCATCTGTTGAGTCCGACGTTGTTACGCTAGCCCAAGCAGGTGAACAGTACCCTGTAGTGTCTCAACAAGGTGACTGGTTTGAAATTAGATTAAGTGATGATACAACTGGTTTTATTGCCAATTGGATTGTTGCTGCAGAAGATTCAACTGTAAAAGAGTTTGAAGAGGAAGAGGAAGAACGAGAACAAGAAGAAAAGGTTATTGATTCAATTGCTGATGCTACCATTGTCATTGATGCTGGTCATGGCGGACGTGATGGTGGTTCTCCAGGCGCGAGTGGTACGCACGAAAAACCATTAACATTGCGCACTGCTGAAATGCTTTATCACAAGCTATCAAGTACTGGTGCAAAAGTGATTATGACAAGACAAGATGATCGATACATTGATTTAAATAGTCGTGTCGCTACTTCTCAGCAATACCAAGCAGATGCATTTATTTCGATTCATTATGATGCACATGATGATCGAAGCATTGGAGGTTACACGACCTACTTCTACGGAGGAATAGACAAAACGCTAGCTAATTCGGTGCACAAAGGTCTCGAAGGGCAAATGACAATCAGTAACCGCGGAGTACAATTTGGTGACTATTTTGTGCTTCGTGAAAATTCCAGCGCGGCTGTATTACTCGAATTGGGTTATATTAGTAATCCATCTGAAGAAGCGTTAGTCAACAATGATCGCTTCCGTGACATTGCAACGACTGGTATTTATAATGGACTAGTTGAGTATTTTGAAAATTATTAGATTACAATCTTGTTAGATTTCCTCGTACACACGAAAAAAACTCGGCATATGCCGAGTTTTTTCTTTATTTACTTTCAACGATCAGTGTAACCGGCCCATCATTCGTTAAAGAAACTTCCATCATCGCACCGAACATCCCCTTTTCCACAACAATCTCTTTTTCGACAAGGAATTCATTAAATTTCTCATAGATTGGTTCTGCAAGATCAGGTTTTGCCGCTTTCATAAAGTTAGGTCTTCTTCCTTTTTTCGTATCCCCATAAAGAGTAAACTGCGAGACTGATAGAACTTGTCCTTTTTGATCGAGTAATGAATGGTTCATTTTTCCTTCTTCATCTTCAAAAATGCGAAGATTGGCGATTTTATCAGCAATGTAACGTGCATCTTCTTCTCCATCTTCGTGCGTAACCCCGACTAACAGTACTAGGCCGTGTTCTATTTTCCCTGTTACTTTGCCTTCCACTGTGACAGAAGCTTCTTTGCTTCTTTGAACAACAACACGCAAAGCCGTCTCCTCCAGTCGTTAATTCACTATCCGCTGTACGGAATAAACATCAGAAATTTGTTTGATCCGTTCCACTACTCGTTGAAGGTGATTGATATTTTGAATCATAATGGACATATTGATTGTCGCTATTTTATTGCGATCTATTCGACCACTAACAACTGAGATATTTGTTTTGGTTTCGTTTACCGCTTGAAGAACTTCATTTAATAAGCCTCTTCGATCGTAACCAGAAATTTCGATATCCACGTTGTATTCCTTTTTATCGTGAGGTGTCCCTTCCCATTCAACTGGGATTAATCGAGCATTGGAATCATTTTGGATATTTGGACAATCCGTGCGGTGGACAGATACTCCTCGGCCCCTCGTAATGAAGCCAATGATGTCGTCACCAGGAACAGGACTGCAGCATTTAGATAGTCGCACGAGCAAATTGTCAATGCCTTTTACCGTAACACCCGCATCTCTTTTCTTGCGTTGTGTCGGTGGTTTAATTTCTGCCATCGCTTTTTCCAGCGTGTCTTCTTCATCACGAAGTTTACGAAGCTTCTCTGTAAGTCGATTGGCAATTTGAACACCTGTGATTCCACCATAGCCAACGGCACAATACATATCTTCTACGTTCATAAAATTAAATTTTTCAGATACACGCTTGATATTTTCCTCTGTCAAAACTTCTTTCGGATTAAATTCAAGCGACCGAATCTCACGTTCAACGATGTCACGACCTTTATCCATGTTTTCATCGCGAAGTTGTTTTTTAAAATACGCTTTAATTTTATGCTTAGCTTGAGATGTTTGTGCAAGCTTTAACCAGTCTTTACTTGGTCCGTATGAATGTTTGGACGTCATAATTTCAATGATGTCACCGGTTTTTAAAGTTGAATCAAGCGGCACCATTTTGCCATTTACCTTCGAACCAATTGTCTTGTTTCCGATCTCCGAGTGGACACGATAAGCAAAATCGATCGGCACAGATCCTGCTGGCAGTTCCATGACGTCGCCTTTTGGAGTAAATACATAGACCATATCTGAAAAAAGATCGAATTTGAGAGCATCCATAAATTCCTCGGCATCAGATGAATCCTGTTGAAACTCTAAAATTTCTCTAAACCACGTTAATTTTTTTTCAACAGTCGCTTTTTTGTCTTCGCCCACAATTGTGCCTTCTTTATAAGCCCAGTGAGCTGCTACCCCATATTCTGCTATACGGTGCATGTCGGAAGTTCGGATTTGTACTTCTAGCGGGTCACCTTTCGGACCAATTACCGTTGTGTGAAGAGATTGATACATATTTGGCTTTGGCATAGCAATGTAATCTTTAAAACGACCAGGCATTGGCTTCCAACACGTATGAATTATACCTAGCACTGCGTAGCAATCTTTAATGCTATCAACAATGACGCGAACTGCAAGCAAGTCATAAATCTCGTTAAATTGCTTGTTTTGCATGGCCATTTTTTTATAAATACTGTAAATATGTTTTGGGCGTCCAACGATATCGGCGTGAATGGAAACATCTCCAACGTGATCCTTTATTTCTTGAATCACCGTCTCAACATACTCTTCTCGCTCGATTCTCTTTTTTTTCATTAAGTTAACGATTCGATAATATTGCTGAGGGTTCAAATAACGTAATGCCGTGTCTTCAAGCTCCCATTTTATCGTCGAGATCCCAAGACGGTGAGCGAGAGGTGCAAAAATTTCGAGCGTTTCATTTGAGATACGGACTTGTTTCTCAACGGGCATGTGCTTGAGTGTTCTCATATTGTGCAAACGGTCTGCAAGCTTAATAAGAATCACCCGAATGTCTTGTGCCATCGCAACAAACATTTTCCTGTGATTCTCTGCTTGTTGCTCTTCTTTTGATTTATATTTAATTTTCCCAAGCTTTGTTACGCCATCAACCAACATGGCCACTTCTTCGTTAAACAGTTCGCTTAAATCCTTACCGGTATAGTCCGTATCCTCCACAACATCATGCAAAAATCCAGCAGCAACGGTTGAGGGATCCATTTGAAGATTCGCCAAAATACCCGCGACTTGAATGGGATGTACTATATAAGGCTCGCCGGATTTTCGAAACTGTTCCTTATGCGCTTCAGAGGAAAAGGCATAAGCTTTCTTTACCAATTCCACTTGATTGCTACTCATGTAGGTTGCTGTAATCCCGAACACTTCTTCCGCGGTAAGCACTCGATCATTCGCCATACGTTATATCACCTTTATCATCTGAAGTTAGTTTTTGTGTATTGTTTCTATTATTAAAAAAAAAAGTACGGATGTAAAGCTATTGTGACATTTTCGTTAAAAAACATCTTAAAAGTCGACACAATTCGAAAGAAAGAGAGCCCCCTTGTGGGACTCTCTTACCAAATTAGTATTCCATAAGTGTAAGTATATCATATCCTTCTAATTTGTCACGTCCATCTAGGTACGTAAGTTCAATTAAAAAGGCAATTCCAGCAACAACGCCACCTAATTCTTCGACAAGCTTGATCGTTGCTTCAATTGTTCCACCTGTAGCGAGTAGATCATCTGTAATCATCACCCGTTGTCCCGGTTTGATTGCATCTCTGTGAATCGTTAATACGTCTTTTCCGTATTCTAACCCGTAATCAACTTTCACCGTTTCACGTGGTAGCTTTCCTTCTTTACGAACAGGTGCAAAACCTACCCCAAGCGCGTATGCTACTGGGCAGCCAATAATAAATCCACGTGCTTCTGGTCCAACAATTAAATCAATATCTTTGTCTTTAGCATATTCAACAATTTGATCAGTGGCATAACGGTAAGCATCTCCGTTATCCATGAGAGTTGTAATGTCTTTAAATCGAATGCCTTCCTTTGGCCAGTTTTCAACGATGGTTATATATTGCTTTAAATCCATACCTTTTCCTCCTCAAGTCGCTCCGACCATTCTGCATGCTGTTCAAACCATGCTTTCAGCTGCTGAAAAGACGAATATAACAAATCCTGCTCCATTTTAACCAATCGTTCTTTCGATTGATAAGTAGGAGAATGGGATAAATCACGTTTTTGAACGTTCTCGTTTACCGTAATCACTCCATCGTTTATTGTAACAAAATTTAGATCAAAAAACACCTTTGACATGAAATTTATCGTTTCTCGTGTCCACCCTTTGTGATTGGCTAACGCATCTCCATTTTTACGGATGTCAAATTCATTGCGTTTTTTTAAAAAACCATAGTACCAGCCGAAATGTTCACGTGATGGCACCGTGTGAAAGAACTGTGGATTTTCCTGATAAAAGTGGGCATAAATTCGACTTGGTTTGCCATTTTTAATCAACGTTACCAACACTTCTTCTTCATTTGGCAAATCTAGCAGAACAATGTGTTTTTCATCTATAGAATAAGTCTGTGCTTGTTCTACGGTTGAAATGAATGTAATCTCATTTGACGCAACGATTTCGTTAAATTTCCGAACCGTTTTTTCATCGAAAGCAATAAGGTGTCGTTCACTTGGTAATGTCGACAACCACCTCTCAGGTTGGACAATTCCCCTCACGTCGAATAACTGCCACTGACTTACTTTTATATCTTGTACAAAAATTTGCGGTTTCCTTGTATTATTCCATTCATTGATCGACAGCTCGCCAATCACATCAACTTTTGCAAGCGGTGACACATGATCTGCAAGCTCTCCTAAGCCAAAAGCAATTCCGTCGATTGCCGACTGGTCTCTTTGAAGAGTCATCTTTAAATGGTTTTGATTGGTACCAATTTTACGGATTGAAGCAACAGATGACTGTTCTATTAAAACTTTTGGTTTTGGATTTTTCATTCCAAATGGAGCAAGAGTCCTTACCTGACTAATCATATTTAAATCAATTTCATCTAAAGATGTAATCGTATCAATCGAAGTAATCGGAATAAAATCTTCTGACGATAGTTTTTTTGCTTGTTCGTTTAAACGAGAGCGTAACTCTTCTACATTTTCAATCAATAACGTCATGCCAGCCGCCATTGGGTGACCGCCAAAATGAGGTAGTAATTCTCGGTTTTGAGAAAGCTCTTCAAACATATTAAAACCCGAAATGCTTCGCGCGGATCCTTTTGCTTTTCCTGTTACTGGATCAAGACAAAGCATGATGACCGGCCGATAATAGCGATCTACTAAACGTGAAGCAACGATTCCAACGACGCCTGGATTCCATCCTTCTTTTGCCACAACAAGAACACGGTTTTCATCTAACGGATAAAAGGATTCCACTAGTTCAATTGCTTCTTCTGTGATCGTACTAACGATGGCTTGCCGTTCTTTATTGATTGCGTCGATTTCCATTGCGAGCGCTTCAGCTTCTTCCGCGTCTTTTGACATCAATAGCTCTACTGCTGGATCGGCGTCAGACAAGCGACCAACTGCATTTAACCTTGGACCAATAACAAAGCCTACTGATTCTTCATCAAGTTCAGCTACATTTGAACCGGCAATTTTGCAAAGAGCTTGGATGCCTTTCCGATTGGATTGTCGCAGTACTTGGAGACCTTTTTTTACAAGAAGACGATTTTCTCCTTGTAGGGCAACGAGATCCGCAATTGTGCCAATAGCCACAAGATCAAGTAAGTGAACAGGCGGTTCCCCTAGCAATGCATGTGCAAGTTTAAAAGCAACACCCACCCCAGCAAGCTCCTTAAATGGATAGTTTCCTTGTGGATGGTTTGGATGAATAATCACGAAAGCGTCAGGTAATAGTGGTCCTGGTTCGTGGTGATCGGTAACGATAAGATCCACTCCAAGTTCCTTTAAAACGGAAGCTTCATGGACCCCTGACACGCCATTATCTACTGTAATAATAAGAGTAGTCCCTTGATCAGCAGCAAAACGGAACGCTGCTTCATTTGGCCCGTATCCTTCCGAGAAGCGATTCGGTATATAAAAATCGACATTCGCACCAAGCTCTTGTAAAGCGCTCAGCATAACGGAAGTACTCGTCACACCATCGGCATCATAATCACCATATACGAGAATCATTTCGTCTTCTTCAATTGCACGTTTGATTCGATCTACAGCTTGTTGCATACCAAGTAACTCAAAAGGATTATGAAACTCCTGATTTTCTATGTGTAAAAAAGAACGCGCTTCCTCTACATCAATTATTCCACGTTGAACAAGTAGCCTTGCTACAACAGTTGGTAGATTGAGTGCATTTGAAAGTAATTGAACGGTATCTTCATTGACCGGCTGGATTTTCCAGCGTGTTTTTGAATGTAACATCTCTTCACCTCTTTTGCGATTCTCATTATACAGGAGCAAATCAATGTATTCAATGACACCGTAAACATAAAAAAGCTATGCACATGTTCTTATCCATCGCAATTTTGTTTATTCAGGTGATGATGGTTTCCCTGTTGAATCAGGAGCTGTTTTTCGTGTTGACAATGGCCTATGCTCACTAACCAGCGATTGGGCTAACTGCTGGTTAAGATTTTCGTTTTCAACTTCAAGATGTTTTATCTTTCGCTGTGTAACAAACAAGCGAAACAGACCTACAGATCCAATAATTAACCCTCCCATTAAAACAGATCCTAAAATAACTAAAATTAGCGGGAGTTCGACCTGTGCAAAAGCAAAATTCACAATTACAGGATTCACATTGATAACAGCAAAAATCGCAACAATAAGAGCAAAAATAATCCCCATAATCAGTGCCCATTGGAATCTCATAGAATCCCCCCTTTTCCTAAAGAAACCTTTATCAAAAACTTAAGTCTATAGTTATTGTTTACCCTTCACTATAATTTAATCCTCTACAAGATGCAGAAAACCGTCATCGTAACGATGACGGTTTTTTCATATTAGACAGTTATACGACTGGTTCGTCTGTCCATTCTTTTTTCTCTTTATACGTTACAATTGATCCTTTTCTTTTCAGTTCACGTTTTTTCAGTATATACCATAGCTGGGCGGCGATAAAGACAGAAGAATACGTTCCCGCAATTAAACCAATCAACAAAGCAATTGAGAAGTTTAATATTGAGGAAGAACCAAAAATGATCATTGCTGCTACTACGAACACAACAGTTAGAACGGTATTCACCGAGCGACCTAACGTTTGGCGCAATGATTTGTTAACAATCAACGCGATTTGTTCTTTCGTTTCAATCAACTTCATCTTACGCATATTCTCTCTAATTCGGTCAAATGTCACGATCGTGTCATTGATCGAATAACCGATAACCGTTAAGACCGCAGCAATAAATGTAATATCAACTTCGAGTCGTAACATACTAAACACTGCAATAATAAAGAACGCATCATGTACGAGGGCAATCACTGACGAAAGTGCCATTGACCACTCAAAGCGAATCGTTACATACAATATAATACCTATGGAAGCAATCGCGACTGCCATCAGTGCATTTTTCGCCAACTCTTCACCTATGATTGGATCCACAGTTGATATGTTTGGCTCAGCTCCATATTTATCAGAGAAATACGTTTTTATTTCAGCGATTTCCTCTTGATTAAGTGACTCCGTGAATCTAGCAACACCAATTTCTTGGCTTTCACCGGAGACAAGAACGTTATTAGCGGACAAACCGATCGATTCTAAATCTTCATGTATGACTTCTTCAGTCAGCGAAGTATCTGCCAACACTTCCATTCGTGTCCCACTTGTAAAGTCAATACCAAGGTTTAAGCGGAAAAGAAGTAAGAATGAAAGTCCAACTACGATTAACGCTGCTGAAAGTACGAAGAATTTCTTACGACTAGACACGAAGTCAAAACGATCAAACTTAGTCGGTAAATCTAATGAATCCACTCCTTCTGAATAATTATTGATTTCAGAAGCTTTTACACCAAACCAACCTTTTCGTTTGTCCAAGAATTTACTTCTAACCCATAGGCTCATAAAGAGTCGTGTACCAAATACAGCTGTGATAAAGCTTACGACAATACTGATTAAGAGCATGGTTGCAAACCCTTTTACAGAGCTTGTACCAAAGATAAATAACACAATCCCTGCAAGCATGGTTGTAATATTCGCATCAAAAATGGTCCATAAAGACGACTTGTTTCCTGCTTCGTATGCTTCACGTACAGGCTTTCCAACCTTTAATTCTTCTTTAATCCGTTCATAGGTAATAATATTGGCATCAACTGCCATACCAACCCCTAGAATCAAGGCTGCTATACCCGGTAATGTCAGCACACCATTTAACCAATCAAATATCAGTAAAACTAAGTAGATGTAAATGGATAATGTTGCAACTCCAATGATACCTGGGAGGCGGTAGATAGCAATCATAAATAAGAAGATCAATGAAATACCAATGATACCTGCTTTAATCGTTTGATCCATTGCCATAAGACCAAATGAAGCCCCTACGGAAGTAGAGTACACTTCTTCGAGTTCAACAGGTAAAGCACCTGCATTTAATAAATCAGCCAGCGTTTGCGCTTCTTCAATCGTAAATCCACCTTCAATAATGGATTCACCTGTCAAAACTTGATGAACGCTTGGAGCTGAAATAAATTTAGGTTCTTCTTTTAGCATTTCTTCTTGATATGAATCACCTTCCTCATAATCAAGCCAGATGACCAACTTATTATTTGGTGGACCCATATCTAAAACTTGTTGAGTAACTTCCCCAAACTTACTACCATCTTTCGACACGAACTTCACGATTGGTTGGTTGGTGTTACCGTCAAAAGTTTGACTAGAACCACCTTCAACAAGATCCGCTCCACTCATAAGTTCGTTATCGTTAACATCACGAAATGTTAACTTCGCTTCAGTCGATAAAATCTCACGAGCTTGATTTTGATCTTCTACCCCCGCAAGTTGAACACGAATTCGATCTTTGTTTTCAACTTGAATGACAGGCTCACTCACACCTAGCACATTGACGCGTCGGTCTAATGCCTGAGCTGTATCCGCTACGACAGCAGGTGTAATTTCCTGTCCTTCTTCAGCAGGTTTTACCTGATATAAAACTTCAAAGCCACCTTGAAGATCGAGTCCAAGTTTAATGTTTCCTAAAATTGATTGGGACGTCATTCCCATTGCACCTGCAATTAAGACAATCAAAAGAAAAAAGGTGACTAACCGACTACGCTTTACCATTATGTATACATCCTCTCTGCTGTTTAAAAGCAACAATGGCTCAAATCAGCCTTAAAAAGCATAAGACATGCTTTATCAGTTGGTGTCTAACCTACTAATTAGCTTATTGATGGTCTAAAAAGAACTGGACACTGATACAATGCTATTTTCCATGTAGTAGCAATTTTAACTCTTCTTCATTCAATTTTAAATTGAGTGGCGCTGCCTTATATTCGATTCGTGTCGTATAGTTCATAAAATCGCCTGGTTTAATTGATAAAATATCATTCACGACAACATGTAATCTGAACTCTCCTTCACTATTTATCCACTTTTTGTGAACTAAATAGTCCCACAATCCTTCGATTGTAACTGTATCATAACCATATAAGTGAAGCTCTTGCTCTTTACTTTTTAAAGCAGGACCTAAATTGTTAATTATTTCTTGAAGAGAGGTGTTTTTGTTCATTTTTTTCCCCCTAGGTTCGGACAAACTTTATATTTCCGTCATAGGTTGTCCAATGACATGCATATGGTTAATTATACCGAAAAAAGTTTGTTTTGAGAAGGTGGAGTGTTAATTGTCTACTTTTATTAAAGGAACCCTTATATTAATCTTCGCCGCAATGCTGACGAAAGTGCTGGGAATGGTGCAACGAATACTCCTTGCACGAATGGTAGGCGAAGAAGGGGTTGGCCTCTATATGATGACTTTTCCAACTTTGATGCTTGTCATCACAATCACCCAACTTGGACTTCCTATCGCAATCTCAAAATATGTATCGGAAGCAACAGCTAAAAAAGAAGAACGAGTTGTGCAGAGGATATTGGCGGTCTCCCTTTTAATAACGGGATCACTTGCATTGACTTTTACTCCAATTATGTTTGCGATCGCTCCTTACTTAACTTCTACTTTATTTGCAGACGATCGTACACTTTGGCCATTCATTGCCATTCTTCCCATTATTCCAATTGCAGCTTTCTCGGCTGTTTTACGTGGTTACTTTCAAGGCAAACAACAGATGGGTGTTACAGCTGTAGGTCAAATTATTGAACAGCTTGTAAGACTTGCCTTACTATACATATTAGTTGGGGCAATGCTGCCCATGGGGATTGAATTTGCAGCTGCAGGAGCGATGTTTGCTACGGTCGGCGGAGAATTATTATCACTCGCCTATCTTTATTTTCACTTTATCCGAGCAAGAAAACGTTTAACCACCCAAACAGTTCTTTCTAAGCCTCTCCCTAGTCGTTCATCAACTGCCAAGCAATTGTTAACAATCGCTTTACCTTCAACAGGCAGTCGAATGATCGGGTCTATCGCATGGTTTTTAGAACCGATTATCGTCATGAAATGTTTAACAATTGTTGGATTAACAGCAGCAATGGCAACGAAGGAGTACGGCATGCTAACTGGATTCGTGTTACCTCTCCTCCTGTTGCCTTCTTTTATAACGGTCTCGTTAAGTACAACATTGGTACCTGCCATTAGTGAAGCAAAAGCAAAAAAGCAGTTTACAACAGTGGAACACCGGATCCAACAAGCTTTACGTATATCACTTGTTACAGGAGGGTTGTTCTCCATCATTTTACTAACGCATGGCTCTTATTTAATGCAAGCACTATACAATTCTTCAAATGGTCAACAGCTTTTAGGTTTCATGTCTGTTTTATCTATTTTTTTCTATTATCAAGGACCGTTACACGCCGTTCTTCAAGCGTACGAAGCAGCTGGGGCAGCAATGATCAACAGTTTAATCGGTACTGCCATAAAGTTGGTTGTCATGACTGTGTTAATGCTTCAGCCTGGCTTTGGTATAAGTGGAGCGGCGATTGGAATAATGGTCGGTTTCATTGTCGTTACACTGCTGCACTTCTTAACGATGCTAAAGCTTGTACCAATCAAGGTACCATATAGTCAATATGGCTTGGTGGCGTTGATTATGGTATCCATGTTTGTTTTACAAAGAACAGTTTTCCCATCACTATTGCCAACATATTTAAACCATCCTCTTGTTACGATGCTGTTACTCACGATCTGCTACGTATTTTTAGGTAGAATTTCCAATGTCATTAAACGTGAAGATTGGGATTTCTTTTCAAAATGGCGTCACTCGTCTTGATGTTTGGTATTACCACTTATAAACCATCGACCATTTTCATATGAACAAAAGAAAATATCAGCTACATCAGAATAACCGTTTTCTACCATCTCATATTTTAGCCATTCTTCATTTTTTTTGATTCTTGCTAAATGATCAAATTGAATTTTACCGTCCATGATAAGAGGCAATGACAACTCTCCTTCATCACGACCCCTTTTAAGTACCGTTAGCGTGCCCGAAGGTTCCAAAATAGCAAATTCAACGTCTTGTAAATCAAAAATATCTTTTTCACGAAGTTGCTGTATTAAATCATCAATGTTGTAGCGATTACGGTTCATTTCTCGTTTCATAAGTTTTCCATGTCGAACTAATACTGATGGGGTACCGTCCATCAAATCTCTAAACGGCTTATATTTAAGTGAAACCCACGATAGGAGTATTTGTAAGCTCATCAAAAGCATCATTGGAATCACAGCTTTAAACAATTCTATATACGGATCTTCAATCGCAAATACTGCTACTTCACCAATCATCATAAAAACAATGAGATCGAGCAAGCTTAATTCACCCACTTCTCGTTTTCCCATCATACGAAAAATGAGCAAGATGAGTCCATATAAGGTCAATGTTCGCAACCCAATCAAGATGTACTCTTCAAGCAATTCACTCATCCCTTTCGATTATTTTATCAGTTGTAGTATGGTCAGTTTCACATAGCACTACACAAAAATCATACGCTAGGAGGAATATTATGACGACCTGGGTACAAATTGGGAAAGGGATTACATATGGGATCGTGGTCATTGCCTCAAGCATTTTAAGCATTTCTATCGTTATAGCGACACTACTTGCTTTTACATCTTTAAAAGAATTAGAAATGGCAACTTGGCTAAATGGTGCAATGTTTGTGGTTGTGCTAGCAGGTGCGATTGTGGGTGGAGCAGTTTCAAAAAAGAAAGGTTTGCTAGTTGGTGCTGCCATTGGACTTTTGATGGTAGGATTGTCACTATATTTAACCGCTCAAGGAACGCTTTGGACTTCCTCACTGATCCAAGGGTCACTGACCTTCTTCATCGCCATTGTTGGAGGAGTTGCTGGAGTTAATCTATTTGGTGAGACACGTGAAGATACTTAAATAAATAATTATATAAAAAGCTGCCGAGAGGATCTCGACAGCTTTTTATGTATGGACAACATGTTCCGGTACTACATTACACCTTGTTGTTTCTCAACCACTTCACGTACTGCGTTGCGGTCGTATGTTTGACGGTTACCATCTCCACACTTCAAGATGACTTGCCCTTCGTCAATTGCATCAATGATTGCATGAAGGCCACCAATGGTTACCACTTTGTCGCCTTTTGCAAGGCTAGATTGCATTTCCACTATTTTCTTTTGACGTTTTTGTTGTGGACGAATCAAAAATAAGTACATCAACCCAAACATCAAGATAAGTGGTAATAAGGTAATTAACGTTTCCATATTGCTCTAACTCCTCCTTCCTGCCGTTCAATCTATTAAAAGTTTTTTGCATTCGGTTGATTGAAACCGTATTGTTCAAAAAACTCTTCCCGGAAATCTCCAAGACGATCTTCTTTAATCGCCTGGCGAACTTGCCCCATTAAGTTTATCAGAAAATGTAGGTTATGATAAGTAGTAAGTCGAATTCCGTACGTTTCTTCACATTTAATTAAATGGCGAATGTACGCGCGACTATAATTCTTACATACGTGGCAATCACAATTCGGATCAATCGGGCCAAAGTCCCGTGCATATTTTGCATTTTTAACGACAAGACGCCCTTGGCTTGTCATCAAGGTACCATTGCGTGCAATACGTGTTGGCAATACACAGTCGAACATATCGATTCCGCGTATCGCTCCATCAATAAGTGAATCCGGTGAGCCTACCCCCATCAAATAGCGTGGCTTGTCAGTCGGCAGCCATGGTGTTGTAAATTCAAGCACACGGTTCATCACATCTTTCGGTTCGCCAACAGACAATCCCCCAACAGCATAGCCCGGGAAATCCATTGACACAAGATCCTCTGCACTTTGTTTACGTAATGCTTCATATTCTCCACCCTGTACAATACCAAATAGCCCTTGATCATGTGGTCGTTCGTGAGCAGTTAAGCATCGCTCTGCCCAACGAGTTGTACGTTCTACAGAATCTCTCATGTACTTCTCTTCCGCTGGATAAGGTGGACATTCATCAAACGCCATCATGATGTCAGACCCAAGCGCATTTTGAATTTCCATTGCTTTTTCAGGACTCAAAAAGAGCTTATCTCCATTAATATGGTTTCTAAAATGGACACCTTCTTCTTTAATATCACGGAATTTACTTAATGAAAAAACTTGGAATCCACCAGAATCGGTTAAAATCGGCTTGTCCCAGTTCATAAATTTGTGTAATCCACCCGCTTCTTTAATAATGTCATGTCCTGGACGTAGCCATAAATGATAGGTGTTACTCAATATAATGCCTGCTCCAAGCTGTGTTAAATCCTCAGGTGACATCGTTTTAACCGTTGCCATCGTCCCAACCGGCATAAATGTTGGTGTTTCAAATGATCCGTGTGGCGTATGGACGATCCCAAGACGCGCACCTGTTTGTTTGCATGTTTTAATATGTTCGTAGCGAATTGCACTCACGTGACTTTCTCCCTTCTATTTGATTAACATCGCATCGCCAAAGCTGAAGAAGCGATAACGTTCTTTCACAGCTTCTTCGTATGCAGCAAGAGTTGCTTCTCTTCCTGCCATTGCGCTTACGAGCATAATCAGTGTTGACTTTGGCAAATGAAAATTTGTAAGTAACGCATCCACTGCTTTAAACGTGTAGCCTGGGTAAATGAAGATATCCGTCCAACCGCTCGCTGGCTGGAACTTCCCTTGATTATCAACAATGGTTTCAAGCGTCCGCGTTGACGTTGTACCGACCGTGATAATTCTCCCACCGCTTGCTTTTACAGCATTTAATTTTTGCGCGGTTTCATCGTTTAATCGGTAAAACTCACGATGCATATCGTGCTCTTCAATTGAGTCAACCGATACTGGTCTAAACGTACCGAGACCGACGTGTAACGTAATAAAAGCAATCTCTACACCTTTTTGGCGCAGTTGATCAAGCAACTCTTTCGTAAAATGAAGACCAGCTGTTGGAGCCGCCGCTGACCCTCGTTCTTTCGCAAAAACGGTTTGATAGCGATCCTGATCATCGAGTTTTTCTTTTATATAAGGTGGTAGCGGCATATCACCAAGTTCATCAAGCAGTTCATAAAAAATGCCACTATACGAAAACTCCATGATTCTTGAACCTTGTTCACCAATCCCCACACACGTTGCTCTTAATAATCCCTCTCCAAAAACGACAGCCGTGCCAACCTTCAACCGCTTTGCTGGCTTAACAAGCGTTTCCCATTGATCTCCCTCAAGCTGCTTCAACAACAAGAGCTCGATCGCTGCACCAGTACCTTCTTTTACTCCAATCAAACGAGCTGGCAATACTTTTGTATCATTTAACACAAGGCAATCGCCTTCGTGCAAATAATCAAGAATACCAAGAAACGATCGATGTGAAAAATCCCCACTTTCTTTATCCAGTACCAACAAACGACTTGATGTTCGATCTTCTAATGGAATTTGTGCGATTAGCTCTTCTGGTAACGCAAAATTAAAATCCTCTATGTTCATTTTTTTCATCCTAACTATTAATTTACAAAAACATGATTAGCGGTAGCGGTTAATTAAGAAAAAAACTCCTGTCAAAATCACGCTAACGATAATCGATGTCACAATCGGAAAGTACATGGTCATATTTTCTCGTTTAATTACAATGTCACCTGGTAATTTACCAAGCTTTATAAACTGCATGACAAATCCTAAGATCACTAGGACCGCTCCTACTAACATAATCGTTTTAGGAAGTGTCATTGTGGCACCTCAAGCTTGAAGTGCTGATATACAAGATCGGTTACGACTCGTCCTCTTGGTGTGCGTTGTAAAAATCCGATTTGAAGCAAATACGGCTCATACACATCTTCAATTGTAGACGATTCTTCTCCAATGCTTGCTGCAATCGTATCGAGGCCCACAGGTCCTCCTCTAAAACGTTCAATAATCCCTGTTAATAATTTATGGTCAATATGATCAAGACCTAATCGATCAACTTGTAAAAGTTCTAGTGATTCTTGTGCGATAGCAAACGTGATTGTACCATCTGCTTTGACCTGTGCATAGTCCCGCACGCGTCTCAACAAGCGATTTGCAATACGAGGCGTACCACGAGAGCGTCTCGCAATCTCGAGTGCTCCTTGGTCATCTATCCCTGTTTGAAAAATATCCGCTGTACGACGAACGATTTCGATTAAATGACCTTCTTCATAGTATTCTAAACGACTTAATACACCAAAGCGATCACGTAAAGGAGCTGAGATCGCACCCGCTCGTGTCGTCGCTCCAACAAGTGTAAATGGAGGTAAATCAAGTCGAACAGACCTTGCACTCGGCCCTTTACCAATAACGATGTCCAAGCAAAAATCTTCCATCGCAGGATACAATACTTCTTCAATTGCTCGAGGCAGGCGATGAATCTCATCGATAAAGAGTACATCTCCAGGTTCAAGCGCTGTTAAAATAGCAGCAAGGTCTCCCGGTCGTTCAATTGCTGGTCCTGAAGTCGTCCTTAAATTCACACCCATCTCATTTGCTATAACAGCAGCAAGCGTCGTTTTCCCTAAACCCGGTGGACCGTATAGGAGCACGTGGTCTAATGTCTCTTGACGATTTCTCGCCGCTTCTATAAAAATGGCTAAATTGTTTTTTACATTATCCTGACCGATGTACGTTTCAAGTAGTTGTGGGCGCAACGACTGCTCAAGTGAGTGTTCTTCTGTGCTTTCTGTGTCACTGGAAACAATTCGTTCTTCCATACGATCCCCCCTTGCTATCTAGCTTTATCATTGAAGCTTAAGCATGAGCTGAAGCCCTTTTTTAATATACTGATCCGTTGTTAGTGATTCCTTGAATAAGCTAGGTTCTACTTTTTTCAGTTCTCGATCCGAATAGCCAAGCGCCTTTAACGCCAACAGGGCCTCTTCTAATTTAGGGTTATCAGTTGATTTAGCACGGTCTGGATCTGCAAAAAGGTTCGGAAAAAAATCTGGTACTACGTCTTGAAGTTTTCCTTTTAAATCTAAGATCATTTGACGTGCGGTTTTCTTCCCTACTCCAGGGAACTTTGTTAGGAACGTGTCGTTTTCATTTTCAATCGCCTGAATAACCTGTTCAGGTGCTCCTGAAGCTAAAATGGCGAGAGCTCCTTTTGGGCCTATCCCGGAAACATTCAACAACTTCATAAACAAAAGCTTTTCCTCCATCGTTGGAAAACCAAAAAGGGTTAGCTGGTCTTCACGCACGTGTTGATACGTAAACACCTGTACATGCTGCCCTTGCTTTGACGTCATAACAAAAGGGTTTGGCATAAAAAGCTGATAACCCAAACCATGATGGTCTACGACAATATATTCTGTTGAAATGAGTGCAACCTCACCTTTTATGTATTCATACATTATGCCTTCTTCCTTTCAAGTCCATTCTTCATTGTATCACATTTTCAACGTAAAAATCGGAACAGTTTATAGGGTCACGAAACGTTTGTTCTTATTTTAGCAGATTTTATCTAGGACTTCAGCAAAAAAGAAAAACAACCGCGGTGAGGTCGGTTGTTATGGTGAGAACTTACTATAGCCACTTAAGGTTGTTAACGGCGACAACTCTTTCACTTGTGAGCGGAAAATGACTTTTCCCTCTGACATATCAACTAGGTGCCACATTTCATACTTTCCCCAAAGGTCTTCCATCGCCACAACTTCCTCAGATCGAACTTCAACCGCTTTTTCACCATCTTCATAAATCGTTTCAAGTGTAATGTCGATCATATGGTAATCACTTGCATTTGAAGTTATCGTGGGACTCAGTATGAAAGTCATCATAAAGAAAGTAATGATCAATTTGCCAGTCATACGGGTCTGTATATTCATATAGCCCACCTCCTTTAAGAGTAGTGTGCTATATGAACCAGTTGTTTATTCTACTTACAATACTTCTTTTGACTGTTTCGTTACTTTTGTCATCATTTCTTTTAAAGACTCCATGTTGTCGTGTTCCCATTTTTCATCATATCCGGATCGCAAACCATTATCTACTCCTTGAGCAATCGATAGGTCGCTTTATCTTTTGACACATAAACATCGTAACCATCATCCACTTGTTCCTGTAGCATGTAAATTATATCTTCTTCGACTGATTCTTCTTTGAATGGGTAACCGCAGCTGCAATGTCTTTTTCATGCACAATGACTTTCACATATTGAACACCTTTTATTTGGGCTATCCCCTCTGCTAAATGATCTGAGAACTTCCCTTGATGTATCTCATTTTTGGCTTCTGATTCATTGATCATTTTGGACCCCTTTATCATCATCCGCTGAACAGCCGTAACATAATGTGATCGTACAGAGTAAGACGGTTATTTTTTCCCTCTAAGCTTTTGTGTTTACCCTGTGAGGAATGATGCTTATTCATTCAGTTGTGTTCAACTAAACATTTCCCATAGACTTTTGCATGGTATTTTACATCACGTGATTTCTTCTCCCATTACAATAAAAAAGAAGACGAGAATCCTCGCCTCCAATAGACCTCATTAAGATTCATCCTCTTCATCATACCTTGGCATTCCTTGACCCATTCCTGGATTTCCTGGATAGCCGTATGGTTGGTTCGTTCCTTGATTCCTAAACATCCCTGGTGGAAATTGGCCCATTCCTTGGTCTCCATACATTCCTGGTGGCATTTGACCCATTCCCTGGTCTCCATACATTCCTGGTGGCATTTGACCCATTCCTTGGTCTCCATACATTCCTGGTGGCATTTGACCCATTCCCTGGTCTCCATACATTCCTGGTGGCATTTGACCCATTCCTTGGTCTCCATACATTCCTGGTGGCATTTGACCCATTCCTTGGTCTCCATACATTCCTGGTGGCATTTGACCCATTCCTTGGTCTCCATACATTCCTGGTGGCATTTGCCACATTCCTTGGTCTCCATACATTCCTTGCGGGTATTGGTTCATATTCGGATATTCTCCCATATATCCGTTTGGCATTCCTGGATATCCCTGTGGTTGCATCATAGGATCCTTGGGAAGATTATTGTCAGGCATCATATGCTCTCCTTGAACTTGTGGCTGTTGCATATGCATTGGATTGGGATACTGACACTGACACTGAAAGCCATCTCCAGGCATAATTGGCGAAATTGGATAGCACATTCCGTGGTGTACCATTTGAGGCATTTCTACTTCTTTTTCAACTTCTTTTTCAACTTCTTTTATTTCTTCTTTAACTTCCTTTACTTCCTCTACTAGTTCTTTAGGAGGCATCACTGGCATCGGGAATTGAGGCACTTGGTATTGCGGCTGCTCTTGCTGTTGCATTTGTGCTTGTAATAGCTGCACATTGTAGGTTTGGTGAATATCTACTTCAGGCTGCATCATAATCGGTTTTTGCTGTGGTATAACTGGCTGATAGTCCATTGGTGGTGCGTGTGGTTTTTTCTCTGAAAAAGGATGCTGAACAACGGATTCCTTAACGATCACTTCTTTTTTCCCTGCACTATGATATGGAATTTTGATTTTCATCCCTGGCATTATCATATCTGGATTCGAAAGCTGTGTATTTATTGCTTTCAACTCCTCAAACGATACATTGTATTTTTTTGCAATATTCCACAACGTATCGCCTTTTTGAACAACATGAATTTTCACTTATTTCCCTCCTCCATAGATCATTCCTTATATCTTATGAATAACAATGATATTTGCCACGATTTTTTGTAACAAAAGCGGAAGCGGCCCTTTCAGGTTCAGCCACAAATGGGAAACAATGTGGTACAATTACGTCAAATCAAATGCAAGAGAGGACGAAACAACACATGTCAAGGGATCGAAAAATCAATGGGGAAAAAAGAAGGCAAAACATTCTACATACGCTTAGAGACTCCCAAAGTCCAATTACGGGCAACGAACTTGCACAACAAATGAATGTAAGTCGTCAAGTAATTGTCAGTGATGTCACGCTGCTAAAAGCTAAGCAAGAGCCTATTTTAGCAACAAGCCAAGGTTACCTCTACATGCCTTCAAACCCAACTACGAAAGTGAGCAGAAAGATTGTCTGTCGCCACACACCGGAACAATCAGAGCAAGAGATGACCATGATCGTTCAAGAAGGCGCAACAATCAAAAACGTATCTATCGAACACCCTGTATATGGAGACTTAACCGCATCTTTGATGGTTCATTCCATAAATGACGTCAATGACTTTATTCAAAAAATTAAGAGTACTGAATCATCATTCTTGTCCGAACTAACAGCTGGCGTTCACCTTCATGAGATTGAAGCTGATAAAGAATCCATTTTACAACGAGTCGAGGAGAAATTATTTCATGCAGGAATATTAGTAAAAGACTAAAAAAAGCATTCGCCGAATCCTAGTGATTTGGGTGAATGCTTTTTTATTTAAAAACTAGAGCGTTGGGACAGAATGCTTTTGATAGCTTCCTAATACCTTTACTGTACAGCCTAGTGCCTCGAGTTCATCAATGGCACCTCTCATCAACACACCGTCCATTGATTGCTCAACATCAATAATAAAGAAATAATTGCCTAAACCTGTTTTAAGCGGTCGAGATTCGATTTTACTTAAGCTCAATTGACGCCAAGAAAAAGCAGATAGCACTTGATGCAACGCACCCGCTCGATCATCAGAAGGTAATGTTACCATTAATGTTGACTTGTGTGATGCGCCTGTTAGTTCAAGATGATCAGTAGCTGCCGTACAAGAAAGTACGACAAAACGAGTATGATTAAAATGAAAATCATGAATGTTCTCTTCCACTATCTTTAATCCATACGTTTTCGCTGCAAGTGAGTTACCGATTGCCGCAACATTTTCTTCAGGATGCTCGTTTACATAATGAGCAGCAGCTGCTGTCGATGTTGATGGTTCCAGTATTCGTCCTCTAAATCGGTAATACAAATATTTGTGACATTGCGCTAGTGCGTGAGAATGGGACATGATTTTTGTCACTTCTTCCCAGCGCGATTCATTTACTGGATGTACCATTAAGTGTTGTTCAATGGGCGACACAAGCTCCGCGGTAATGTATACATCCACATCATGAAATAAATAATCAACTGTGATCGGAACAGAACCCTCAAGCGCATTTTCTAACGGAACTACCGCCCGATCAACCTGCATAGCTGTTAAAGCTTCGAGGCAATCAGGGATCGTCGCAAACGGCACAAGGTCATCTTTCGGAAAAGCTTTTTTCACTGCATGATGAGTAAACGATGCTTCAGGACCTAAATAAGCAATTTTCATCTTATCACCTTTCTTACCTTGACTCTATATTATGCGCCAGAACCGAGTATTTCCACTCTTTCAACAAATTCAAGCCGTTTTAGCTTCGACATCATTTCATCAAGTGGCACACTCATATCCGTTACATTGAGCGACAAGGTCACGTTCGCTCTTCCTTGTAGCGGAATGGTTTGGTGAATCGTTAAGATATTACAATGGCAAGACGCCGTAAGCCCAAGTAACTGGGATAAGGTACCTGAACGATCTTCTAGATAGAAAAAGAGCGTAATGATACTCTCCTTTACCACAGTATGAAATGGAAAAACCGTATCACGATATTTGTAAAAAGCACTTCGACTTAGATCAACTTGTCTTACTGCTTCCCAAACCGAGTCGGCTTTTCCCCGCTCCAACAACTCTTTAGCATCAAGCGTTTTTTTCATGGCTTCAGGAAGTATGTCTTCCCTCACTAAGAAAAATTTTTCATCTAGTCGATTTTTTGTCACCTTACTTCCTCCCATTTGCCTGAACCAATCCGTTAATCAACAAAATCAAATTCAAACTCCACAATTTTAACCGTATCACCATTCTCCGCCCCACGTTCACGAAGTGCGTCATCAACTCCCATAGCGCGCAACTGACGAGCAAACCTGCGAATTGATTCTTCACGGCTGAAGTCCGTCATCTTGAATAGACGTTCAATTGAATCACCTGTAATTACGAAGCTACCATCTGATTCACGTGTGATCTCAAAACTTTCTTGAACACCTTCATGCTTGTATAGAACACGATTGATCGTTTCATCAACTTCATCTTCTTGGAGTGGGAATTCTGGTGTTTTTTCAATTAGGTCAGCGACCGTATATAAAAGATCTTTTAACCCTTGTCTTGAGATGGCTGAGATTGGGAATACACGTACTTCTTCGCCCACTTTTTCACGGAACGTTTTCAAGTTTTCTTCTGACTCGGGCATGTCCATTTTATTTGCAACCACTACTTGTGGTCGCTCTGTTAGGCGTAAGTTATATTCTTTAAGCTCATTGTTGATCGTCACGTAATCCTCATATGGATCGCGTCCTTCAATGGCTGACATATCCACCACATGAACAATCACACGTGTACGTTCGATATGGCGTAAAAACTGATGTCCTAAACCAACTCCGGTATGAGCACCTTCAATTAAACCTGGTAGATCAGCCATAACAAAGCTTCTGCTATCATCTGTTTCAACCATTCCTAAATTCGGTGCAATTGTTGTAAAGTGATATTCAGCAATTTTCGGCTTGGCTGATGACACAACGGATAGTAAGGTTGATTTACCTACACTAGGAAAACCCACTAAACCAACATCAGCTAAAAGCTTAAGCTCCATGACTACTTCACGCTCTTGCCCAGGCTCCCCTTTTTCAGAAAGTTCAGGCGCTGGGTTTGCAGGTGTAGCGAATCGAGAGTTTCCTCTTCCTCCACGGCCACCTTTAGCGATAACCGCCTGCTGTCCATGTTCTGTTAAGTCAGCAATCACTTCACCCGATACCTCATCTTTAACAACTGTGCCCGGTGGAACTTTTACGATCATGTGATCTGCACCACGACCGTGTTGATTTTTCGACATACCATTTTCACCTTTTGGTGCTTTAAAATGGCGTTGGTAACGGAAATCCATAAGGGTTCTTAAACCTTCTTCGACGATAAAAATAACGCTTGCACCTTTACCACCGTCCCCACCAGCCGGACCACCTTTTGGTACATATTTTTCACGACGAAAGGCAACCAAGCCATCCCCGCCGTCGCCACCTTTTACATAAATCTTGACCT
Source organism: Jeotgalibacillus marinus (assembly GCF_040801915.1). Taxonomy (NCBI): domain Bacteria; kingdom Bacillati; phylum Bacillota; class Bacilli; order Caryophanales; family Caryophanaceae; genus Jeotgalibacillus; species Jeotgalibacillus marinus. The sequence continues at coordinate 372,675 of NZ_JBFMIA010000001.1, forward strand.
GATCAACAAACATGTGTGATCCTCCTAATTTTTCTCTATCAATCCTGCTGTTCAAGCGTAAATGTTGCTACTACTATGAACTCAGTTTTTGATGAAACCTCCCATTCAAGCTCCGGTCCACCTAAATCTGACATTAGATCTTCTGGAGCACTCGATAAAGGGTGACCATCATATTCTAGCGTGATTTGAATAGAAGATTTTTCTTGGTCTACTTTAAAGAATAAGTATAATTCGTTATTCACCTCATCCGGCACAGACTTTTCAATTTTGTCCACTACTTTTTTTGTCCATTCAAAAATTGTTGTGTCCATCTCTTGAGGAATCTGTCCTTCATTCAGTAGTTCATATTTGACAAATAAGCGCGCAGAACGGTTCCAATTATACGTTAAAAGCCATTCTGAAAATCTAGGGACGCCAAGTGAAGAAAGTTGTGCTTCTTGACGCACTTCAATAATAATCTCTTCAATCACTTTTTTCGCACGATCAATATTCGATAATTCTATGTTTCCTTTAATCACTTGCAACCGATTCATCCAGTCGTGTCGACTATGCTGAAGCAGCTCAAGTGATCGAATCGAATTCTTCATCGGCACCCTCCTATTTAACATGACTTATCTTTTACAAATATCATGTAACTTAGTATAGCAAAAACACAAAAATTACGCGCAAAAAAAGACAAAAAAGAAAACTCCAACCGAAAACGGTCAGAGTTTCTTATACCTTACGCTTCCTGTACTACAGGATAGACGCTGACTTTTTTCTTATCACGGCCAACACGCTCGAAACGAACGACGCCGTCTGCTTTAGCGAAAAGAGTGTCATCTCCTCCGCGACCTACGTTAGCACCAGGGTAAATCTTAGTTCCACGCTGACGGTAAAGGATTGAACCACCTGAAACGAACTGTCCATCCGCACGCTTAGCACCTAAACGCTTAGAACGTGAATCACGACCATTCTTAGTAGAACCTACTCCCTTTTTCGATGCGAAAAATTGAAGATCTAATCTCAACATATACTCCACCTCCTACTTATTTGAAGGTTATTTTAATGAATTGCCCATAATCTTGTTCAATCGTTTGCAACGATACAACCATTCCTTCTAGCAACAACTGAGCACGCTGATCTTCAGCTTCTTCAATTGTCTGGGGAAGATCAATTCGTAAAAAACCTCCAGTAGATGCCTGATTAATGACCGGTTCAATCGATGTAAGTGTCATTAAAGCATTCACAGTTCCGAAAGATACCGCTGATGCTCCAGCACAAACTAGATCCTTACCGTGTTCATCATAATCAGCATGTCCATCCATTTGAAAAGCTTGTATACGTTCGTTGCCGTCTCGTTCTATGATCACTCGTATCATATCATCCAACCTTAAGCGTTGATTTTACCAATCACGACTTTCGTGTATGGCTGACGATGACCTAACTTACGGTGGTTATTCTTTTTAGCTTTGTATTTGAAAACAGTAATTTTCTTAGCACGGCCCTGTTTTTCAACAGTACCAGCAACAGTAGCACCTTCCACCAATGGGCTTCCGACTTTCACGTCACTTCCGCCTACGAATAATACTTTATCAAATGTTACATCAGCTCCAGCTTCAGCGTCTAATTTTTCAATATAAACGGTTTGGCCTTCTGTAACCTTGATTTGTTTTCCGCCAGTTTCAATAATTGCGTACATCTCCCTTGCACCTCCTCAATTCACTCAGACTCGCCATGTAACAGGTGACCATTTGGCACTTAAACCTGCAATGCGCGGTTGTAGCACGGGTGCTACAAACAGTAACATAAAAATACTATCATAAATAAAACGATTGTGTCAATGCAATTCAATGATTCTCTTAATAATTAAGCTAAGTGATGGATAGCATAATAAGGATGAGTGTGGTCGACGATTGTCCATTCAATTTTGAATCCCAATGATTGCTCGAGCATTTCCCCAAACGAGCCTTCTTCTCCTTTAAATAATCGAATGACATTTTTCGTTGCTTGTACGTGAACAACTTCTTCAATTGATCGACGTTTTTCAAACAGTTCTCTTTCTAAGCGATACGCCATTGACTCTGGAGATAAAACGATCCCTTTTCCGTCACAAACAGGGCAGCGTATAGACAACGATTCATCTAGTGATGGTCTCGTTTTTTTCCTAGTTAATTGAAACAAGCTAAGGGCTGTGAAACCAATGACTTCAACATGTTTGTGGTCTTTTACAACCCGTTTTTTGATGATCTTTTCAATGTGATTGCGATCATCCAAGAACTCCATATTAATAAAATCAATCACGATAATACCGCTGATGTCACGGAGCTTGAGCTGATGTAGGATTTCAGTAGCGGCACGTTCATTGATCGTTCGAATCGATTGTCTGGCGTCACCTTGATTGGCTTGCTTTCCTGAATTGACATCAATAACTGTAAGCGCTTCTGTCGCTTCGATCACGATGGAAATTCCTCCATCCATCCACACGACTTTTTTCATCGCTTTTTCTTCAGCATTCCAAAATTGATGGAAGTCAAAGATATTTTGATCATTTAAAATGAGTTCACAATCCCACATTAGATCTTTTCTACGAGACAAAAATTGATCAATCTCGCTCTTTGTATCGGGATCATCAACAACTATCTTTCCACTTTCTTTTTCAAGCAATTGCTCAACACTAACCATAAAGGAAGAACGCTCAATTATTGGAAAGGTTGACTTTGTTTGTGATGAAAATTTCTTTTCCCACGCAGAAAATGTGGATCTGAGTTCATTTAGCTCGTATTCAAGTTGATCTGTTGAACAACTCTTTGCCTCGGTTCGAATGATTATTCCTTCACGATCGATTAATTTGTGAGTTGCCCACGATTTTAATTCATCTCGCTTTGCAACCTCGTCAATTTTTTTAGATACAGTTACGATTTCACCATACGGAAAAAACACAAAGTTCGTCGCTGTACATTCAATGTTTGCTGTTAATACAGCTCCTTTTGTACGGGATTCATCCTTTTTCACTTGTACCATGATTCGCTGACCTTGATGTAAGAAGGAACCAATTCCCATTTCATATTTTGATCCTGGTACTTCATTCAATGAAAGGTATCCGTTTTTTCCTTTATCAAATGACACAAACGCTGCGTTTAGCGATGGTTTAATACTTTCAACTACACCACTATAAATATTGCCTACCTTTGATTGATCAGTTGGCTGATGCACTTCAAGCCTCTGTACCTTATTTCCTTCAGAAAACAACCATCTTTTCTCACGTTCCCTGGCATTTATGATCATGATTTTTTCCATATCTTTCTTCACCTTCTCCTGCCGATCTCTTTTTAGTAGTATAGCATGATTAGCTTTTCAGTAAGACCGATACAGGTTGGTTTGGTGATCCATTCGTAAAATAATGATGGATTAGTGCTTGATCTGGAAGCATAGCGATCGTTCTGACATTTTCTTTTATTAAAATCATGTCAGGTTGTCCTTTTTTTAATCCTTTTAAAATCATGTCAATCGTCTCGTTTTTTTGCACGACACTCACTCTCGGATTCGTTTGTGGTACATTGTTTTTCCAGCGTTCAAGCCAAAATTGCCGCTGCAAAATCCTGCGATGTCGCCACTGTGAGTAGCAGGCAATCGAAACGTAAACCAAAAGAAGAATAAGTTGAAGGTTAAAAGAGAAAAACCATAATGCTAAACCGATTGTTAAAATAAGACCTACTGCACTTAATACCAAAGATTGTTTAACCGCTTGAGCAAACGGGCTTATTTTCGCCAAAAGTAAAAACATGAGCCGTCCACCATCAAGAGGCCATAAAGGAAGAAGATTAAAGCATAATAGCTGCAAATTTAGTTGCATAAATAAAGAATAATAAGTCCAATCACGCAAATAAACAAAGGCAAGACCACCCAATACCACATGTTGAAATGGGCCACTTAAAACCACAATGACTTCTTGTGAAAATGGGCGATCAAGAACACCTTTTATTTCTAGTTTCCCTCCAAAAGGTAGCAGGGTGACTTTTTGGATATCCCACTTGAACCAAAGAGCTGCGAGGATATGTCCCCCTTCATGAATCATAATGATCGACATTAAAAGAAAAAAAGACGTAAACTGCCCAGTCATAAATGAGATTCCTGCTAGCACCCATGTCAGTGGATGAATCGCAAAAATTATTTTTTTTCTATTCTTCATGCTCTGAAATTAGCAAGGAAGGATCTAAAAACCCCTGCTCATCGCGCACCGCAAAAACAAATCCTTCATCATTTAATACTTGTCCAATTGCTTCCCCTCGATTGACGCGATCAAATGAACGTAGTGCACCAGGTAATATGTTTTGGTAGATTGATTGTCGTTTGTCAGAGTGTTGAATCACAACGACCTGTTCATCATTTCGTTCACCAACAAACAACACGATACCGGATTCAGCTGAATAAACAAGTTCTCCTTTAGCTGCAGTAATCAAGAGCTGATCACCTTGATTAGTCACTGTAGAATTACCAAGTGACAGAACAGGTGATGCATACAAGACGTCGGATGTATAAACAGTTGATGTGGTGCTTGTCTCTCCAAATCCCACATATTTCCCCCATTCCTCGTACATTGATGCAAATGAGAAAGAAGAATTCACTAATTTCACGAATGGTTCTTTAATACCTTGAGGCAGTGTATCCGGATGGTTCTGTATCCATAAGCAAATGGCAACAATAACAATGGAGACCGCTGATTTAACGATCAGCTTATTGACTATGGAAATAGATTGTGACGTTGGTGGTGACACGGTAGACCCATTAGACCCTCTACCCTTTCGAATTTCTTCGGCTTTTTTTTGGATTAATGAAGGCTCCCTCATCTTGTTCACTCCTATTCCCCACGATTACTTGTTATTAAGGTATGGTCAAAGGTAGGGGAATATGAAAAAACTGACCGCAGCATATGTGCGGTCAGTTTCAAATAATATTAGTTTTTACTTCCTATAAAGCCTAATAGCTTTTGGAAAAAGGTTTTCTTTTCTTCTGTTAAAGACACAAGAGGAATCGATTCCCCAAGGATTCGTTTGGCAATATTCCGGTAAGCAATTGATGCTTTATTGTCCGGATTCATCGCAATCGGCTCTCCTTTGTTCGACGCCGTAATCACTTGATCATCATCAATAACGATCCCTAGTAAATCAATCGATAAATGCGACGTGATCTCGTCAATATCAAGCATATCCCCAGAGATCATCAAAGAGTTGCGAATACGATTGATAACAAGCATAGGCGGTTCAATATCTTCTTGCTCGATAAGACCAACAATACGGTCTGCATCACGTACAGCAGAACGTTCTGGAGTCGTCACGACAATGGCTTTGTTTGCACCTGCAATAGCGTTTTTGTATCCTTGTTCAATGCCAGCAGGACAATCAATCAAGATAAAATCATAATCTTGCTTTAATTGCTCAACAAGCTCTTTCATCTGTTTTGGATTCACAGCTGATTTATCACTCGTTTGTGCAGCTGGAAGCAAATACAGCAAATCATCAAAACGCTTGTCCTTCACAAGAGCCTGATGAACTTTGCAGCGCCCTTCAACAACATCAACCAAATCATAGATAATACGGTTTTCTAAACCTAGTACAACATCAAGGTTTCGCAAACCAATATCTGTATCGATCAAACAAACTTTTTTTCCTTGCATCGCAAGTGCTGTCCCAAGATTGGCAGTTGTAGTTGTTTTTCCTACACCGCCTTTTCCAGAGGTAATAACAATGGCATCTCCCACTTCACCTTCCCCCTTCATACTTAGTAATATTCGGTCTTATGTGACGAAGCACTTGGAGTCGATCGACCACGATTTGTTCAGACTCGTCTATGTATGCACATTCCATTTCGTGTGTCTCTTGCTCGTTCTTATCCATATCGGGCGCACGGTTCAAATGTTGCGCAATACGCAATTGGGATGGAATCATTTGAGAGGCTACAATAACCGCTTCATTATTTCCATAACAACCTGCATGTGCAATACCTTGAAGCTTTCCGATCACATAGATGTTTCCTCCTGCCATAATCGTGCCACCCGGATTAACATCACCAATTAAAAGAAAGTCACCATCTACTTCTATGACTTGTCCAGAACGAACAATCCCAGCCATGGATGACATTTCATGTTGACGAATCAAAATATCCGCCGCATCTACTGTTATCACATTACTAAGAATTTCTTCTACCACGAGACTTTTTTGACTACGAACAATCTCTTTCAACTCATGGCGTTGTTCATTCGTCAGGTAGCGATTCCCCACTTCAATTTGAGCGGAAATCAAGTGATCATCATCAAGTGCTTTATATTGAACAGCCAGCTTTTCAATCAATTCTTCTTTTAACACATCATAACTGCATTGATCGTTTAATTTTAAAATAAAACCATCTTTCGTCCCTTTAATCATTACATTCTGGCGATTACCCATTCTGTTTTCACCTCGATACTCTTGCATTCACTTTCTTCTAATCTTCCAAATGTGTTTGTCGTAAGTTCGTCATCCACATTTTAAATGGATAAGCGAGCAGTAAAATAAATAAGGAATTAAAAATCAATGTTGCATAAAGTCGTTGTGTCAAAAAGGTCGAAAAATCAACAACTGTAACACCAATCAAATGATTGAATTGGTATACAATCCATTCTAAAACAGCGATGAGGATAATGCCGAGAAATCCTACTACAATAACATGATGATGGATTAACTTTAATATCGCAAGAGCAATGTACACAAGTAGCGGGAATAAAACCGTATAGATACCTATAACGCCTGTGAAAAACAAATCATATGAAAAGCCGAAGACAAACCCATATATATAGGCCACTCTTGACTGGTAATACACACTTAAAAATAAGATAAACAAAAATAAAAAGCGAGGAACTAAAAAGCGATTATCACCAAACACTTCAATTGGAGAAAACATAGCAAAAATACCTTCGCTATAAAAAATAAGAATACCAAAGATCGGAAGAATTAGACGCTTCATTCGTCTTCCTCCTCTCCTTCATCTTCCTCTGCTTCTCGTGTTTCTGCATCTTTATCAATATCTTTTTGGCCCGCAGCTATTCTTTCGACCACCATTACATGTTCCATACCATACAAGCTTGAGGCTGGTTCCACATACGCAGTTTGAGTAAGACCGTACTCATCCGGAGAAACTTCTGTTACCACTCCAATCAGTATGCCCTTAGGAAAAACTCCACCCATTCCAGAGGTGATAACCTTAGAGCCCACCTCAACTTGCTCGCCACTATCTATCTTCTTAACCATTAGTTCTTTGCGTTCAGGGTCATATCCTTCTACGGTTCCAGTTACATCATCTGCTTCATCTGTTTCATCTGCTTGAATTAACGCCGATACGCGGTTGTTTGGGTTGCTCGAACTGAGCAGTTCAACGGTTGATGTGAACTGGCTAACATCTTTAACCCGTCCGATCATCCCACTCGCCGTTTGAACAGCCATATTAGGTTCAATGCCATTCACTTGTCCTTTATTGATAGTAATCAATTCTTGCCACTGATCTGGATTTCCATTAATTACAGTAGCATTCACAACGTGAAACTCTCGAAGATCTTCTTCAATGTCAAGGATTGCACGTAGTTCTTCATTATCTCGAGTTAAATTATTGACGTCCGCTTCTATTTGAGCTAATTCGTCTAAACGAGATTTTAGTTTTTGATTTTCTGTATACGCATTCGTTAAATCTTGTACATTTCCGATTAAACCTTGAGCATAGCCTGCTGGTTTAGCTACAATATTTTGTCCAAAACCGATCATATCTTTTGCGAACTGTTCAGGCCAAGATATATTTTCTCGCTCACGTAATGAAAATCCAATCAACGCCACCAGCAGGATGATGCCGAGAAGTAGCACAATGAGTCGCTTATTCATAAAAAATGGGGGCATGGTTTAAAACACCTCAATCGTTTTACCGCGGTTATTTTTGCTTTTTAAAATAATCAATATTATCTAATGCCTTACCAGTACCGATTGCCACACAGTCAAGTGGTTCTTCTGCAATATAAACAGGCATCGCTGTTTCATTTGTAATCATTTGATCTAGTCTACGTAATAATGCTCCTCCGCCAGTCAATACAATTCCTCGGTCCATTATGTCTGCCGATAATTCTGGTGGCGTCATTTCTAGCGTATTTTTAACCGATTCTATGATTGATGAAATCGTATCCGAGAGTGCATGAGTAATTTCAGTTTCAGAAATTTCAATTGTTTTTGGAAGTCCTGTTAACAGATCACGCCCTCTGATTTCGAGTGTTTCCGGTTGATCAGAAACAATGGCTGAACCAATTTCAATTTTAATCATCTCAGCAGTCCGCTCACCGATCATTAAGTTATATTGCTTGCGAATATAAGAAATAATTGCATCGTCCATTTCATTACCTGCAACTCGAATCGATTCACTAGTTACAATTCCACCTAGTGAAATCACAGCAACCTCAGTTGTACCACCGCCAATGTCAACGACCATACTACCAGTTGGTTCCCATACAGGTAAACCCGCTCCAATCGCAGCTGCAAACGGCTCTTCAACTGGAAAAGCATCTCTAGCGCCTGCTTGACGTGAAGCATCAATGACGGCTCTTCGTTCAACAGATGTAATTCCTGATGGAACACAAACCATTACATATGGTTTTCTTGAAAATGAACCCGTGCTTTTGAGCGTTTGGTTCATATAATGTTTAATCATCGTTGATGTCGTTTCAAAATCAGCAATCACACCATCTTTCATTGGGCGTAATGCAACGATATTCCCTGGAGTACGTCCAATCATATTTCGTGCTTCATTTCCTACTGCAACAATTTCTCTAGAATCCTGGCGCAACGCAACTACTGAAGGCTCTCTTACGATAATTCCTTTACCTTTTATGTAAACGAGCGTGTTAGCCGTTCCTAAGTCAATACCAATATCTTTCGATCCAAACATGGTGTATCTCCCTTTCTAATTCCACTACTAGGTACAATTCTTTCGTGACCATTACATCACGAGCAAAAACCATAGCTTTTATTATATCTTACCTAAGATTAAAATAACAGAGTTACATGTAACCTTTTTCCTTTAAACTTACATACTTTTTATCACCAATGATGATGTGATCAAGGACGTCGATCCCAATCATCTTGCCGCATTCTACAAGCCTTCTTGTCACATTAATATCCTCTTTTGAAGGCGCTGGGTCTCCACTTGGATGATTGTGTGCACACACTATGGATGCAGCGGATCTTCTGAAGGCTTCTTTAAATACTTCACGAGGATGCACGATTGAGGCATTTAAACTCCCTATAAATATGGTTTGCTGGTGAATCACTTGGTTCTTGGTGTTGAGGTAAAGAGCCACGAAATGTTCTTGGGTTAGAAAACGCATATCATTCATTAAATAATTCGCACCATCCTCTGGGGAGCGTATGACATAGCGATCTTCAAATGTTAAATTCGAGATGCGACGACCAATCTCAATGGCTGACATCACTTGAACAGCTTTTGCTTCTCCTATTCCTTTTATGCTCATAATTTCTTCAAGAGATGCCTCTTTTAATAGACGTAAACCATCGAACTGATGTAACAAGCGATTTGATAATTTTATGACAGATTCTTCTTTTGTACCCGTTCGCAGTATTATGGCGATTAGCTCTTGGTTGGATAAACTTTGAGGGCCTTGGATCATTAGTCGCTCGCGTGGACGATCTTCTTGTGCGTAATCGCGGATCATTAAATTAGTTTGTGGTTTTGTTTCCACGGGGTTCCTCCTTTAAAAAGGGAAAGAAGGAATGAGGAAAAAGGAGATCACTGTTTTAGAAATGCATTCATTTCTCTATGCAATCTAGCAATTGGCAAGCCCATCACCGCATAATAGTCACCATCGATTTTTTTCACAAACAACGCACCACCGCTTTGTATGCCGTAGCCACCCGCTTTGTCAAAAGGATCATTTGATGCAATATACGTTTGAATGTCTTTTTCAGACAATGACCAAAATGTCACAGCAACACGCTCAACAAAAAGGGTCGAACGACTTTCTTTAATGAGTGATACAGCTGTATAAACCGAATGCGTTCTACCAGAAAGCTTGTGCAACATGAAAGCCGCTTCTTCCTCGTTCCTCGGTTTCCCTAAAATTTCGTCACATACAACAATTGTGTCACAGCCAATGACTAAAGAATGAGGAAAACTAGACGCCACATTTTCTGCTTTTCTTTTAGCAAGTTCAGTTACGACCTTTACAGGATCTTCATTTGGTAAAAAAGTTTCTTCCAATGTACTGGGATAAATCGAAAAAGGGAGATTTAAAAAGGAGAGTAACTCTTTTCTTCTTGGGGAAGCCGAAGCTAATATGATTTCTGTCATGAACCTTGTCCTCTCTTGCAATGGATTTAGATGGGAGATACACCCATTATAGCATATCCCCTTATCAAACCATCATCCATTAATTAATTTTGCGAAAGCTCCCATATCCCTTCGACTACTAGTAGAAAGGCTGTATCCCTCTCAACTCCGGGTTGAACGCCAGCCTTTTGAAGCGTTTCAAGAGATGTAAAGGTCGAATTTAGCTTTTCATTATGTGGTGGATTCGTGATCAATTCTTCTGGAACTGCGAGTGGCTCTGACGTTTCCCACTGCGCTAAAACAAAATCATTCACCTCTTTTATCCATGTTGCATCCTTTTCTGCTAATTCCATGTCAACGGGTGGTCTTGTGACTTGTTTAACGTAAAGTGGTGTTTCTTCCGTACTATTTTGAGTAGCAATTGCTTTTGCAGCTGCTTCGTTTGATGTAACTCCAACCCATATTGCAAACATTCCCTCATGAAGTGTTTGAATGGTTGGCATTTTTGCAGCCAAATCTCGATAAGACATCTCAGCAGATGCTACTTCTTTAAATACACCAGCTTGTACAACCCACATAGAAAGAGCAGGAATTTTTGTTGCTGCGACCGTGTTACCAACTTCTTGCCCACCAGGCTCAGATTGTCCAACAAGAGCTGACTGTTCGGGTACTTCGGTGTCAAACACACTCATCACTACTCTTGCAAAAATGATTGAAATCAATACGGCCAACAAGATTGGCTTCATCTTTTTGAATACACCAGGCCCCTTCATCATCCCCCTTTTAACAGATGATAAAGTGGCTTTTTTAGATTTAGGAAAATGGATCACTGCCTTGTTTTTTGGTTCATCTTTCTTGGACGATGATAGGTCTTTTTTCGGTTGATTGGTCGGACTTTGTTCCACCTGTGATCCTCCTTCACCACTGTTTGTCCAACAGCCTATCATGTTTAAAAAGAAAAAGAACAAGACTTCTGTCGTCTTGCTCTTAAAAGCGTGTGACATTTTTCGATTAGTAAAGAAACCAGTTCATGTAAAGAGCGATCAATTGATTTCCCCAAAAATAAGCAATCAAGGATGCAGTTGCAATATAAGGACCAAAAGGAATCACTTGTTTTCGGCTCCATAAACCAAGCAGTATTCCTATAATTCCAATGAAGGTAGCAAGAAATGTGGCGAAGAAAAAAGACAAGAGTGTGAGTTTTACGCCAAGCACTAAGCCGATCACTGCATATAATTTAATGTCACCACCACCCATACCACCTTTAGACACAATCGCGATAAAAAATAATAAGAAAAATCCTATTGCCCCACCAGCTAACGCATCCCACCATGGTGTTAGAGGCTCAACGAAACGCAATATGAGAATCATTCCCCCAAAAACCAGCAAAATTTTGTCTGGAATAAGCATATAGGCAAAATCAGAGACGACAATGATGACAAGCATAGAAATAAAAATGAGCAAGGTGGCAAGTTCTACACCAAACCCGAGTGTATAATACGCTGCTCCAAACAGTAGACCTGTAATCAATTCCATTGTTGGATAAATCGGTGAGATCCGTGACCTGCATTTTCGACACCTACCCATAAGTGCTACATAAGAAAATACCGGTATAAGTTCAAACCACATTAATTCATAATGACATGTCGCACAATGAGAACTAGGTGAAACAATTGATTCTTTTTTTGGTACACGCAACCCAACAACATTAAAAAAGGAACCCATAACCAATCCAATAATAATAAAAAAAATGGTATAAAAGGCTGCCATTGCTCCATTCCTTTACTGTACATTATGGTTAAATCGTTGCCACTTCTTTCTCAATCAACTGACTAAATGCCAAACCATTTACTCTTGATATACGAACAAGCTTTTAACATTGTAGAGTTGTCTACTTTATGATAGCGAGGCTACGGTGATGGCTAGAGATCAATCCATGTGGAATCCACTCACGAAGTCATTTCAAATGGATCAATCGAGTATGAGTTAAAAAGAATAATCCTACTCATCCATAATACCTGTTTAAATTCGTAGTCACCTCACTACACTAGAACAACTCCATTCCCCATAAAACAGTCACAATATACGAACTACTTTATCAACATTCCCCCTTAAAGTCACCTTTTGTTTTCACTATTTAGAATTTTTTTCATTTCAAAGGAAATAGACGATAAAAAATAGAGTGAACCCGTTAGCACAAATACATCTCCACTTTCCTCATTCACCACCTGGTGGATCCAATGCAAAGGTGTCATCAGTTGCTTGTTTGGATGCCCACTCATGGCCACTAACTCCTCACCTGTAGCGGCTCTAGGTAAATCAAACGTCGTAAACGCGATGGAATAGGCAGCCTGATCAAGCATGTTAATCATCTGGACTAAATCTTTATCCCCAACAGCTGCAAATAAAAAGTGTAGCTTTCTATCTGGGAACTTCCTAGTGAGTGTTTTTAATAAAGCTTCAATGCCTTCCTTGTTATGTGCACCGTCCATGATAACAGTAGGCGAATTACTGATTTTTTCTGTTCGTCCCGGCCAATATGCGTTGGCTATGCCTTCATGAATTGATTTTTCTGAAACGCTAATCGCTAATTTTCCTTTTAAATGTAACGCAGTAAATATCGCTAACGATGCATTTTCAACTTGATGCTCACCTGTCATCATCATGTTGAAAGTATAGTAATAGTTACGATCGTTATAGTGAAAACGTTCACCAGTGGAATTTATCTCTGAAATCTTTGTTGAAAAGTCATTTCCAAACGAATAAATAGGTGCTTGTTTCGTCTTCGATGTTTTTTCAATCATAGATTTTGCTGAGGTCTGTTTTACATTTAGTACAACAGGCACACCTTCTTTAATGATTCCTGCTTTTTCAAATGCAATCTTTTCATACGTTGATCCCAATATCGCTACGTGATCAAGTCCAATGGATGTGATGATCGAGCAAAGAGGTTTCACAATATTAGTTGAATCGAATCGTCCACCTAATCCGACTTCAATAAGCGTCACATCAACTGGATGAATTTCTCCAAAATAAAGAAACATCATCGCTGTAATCACTTCAAATTCCGTTGGGCCGCCCATGTCAGTTTCTTCAAGTTGATTTGCAAGCGGTTCAATTTTCTGAGTAAGTTTTAACCAGTCATCGTCTGAAATAGGAACGCCATTTACAGAAATTCGTTCATTAAACGTTTCAAAATAAGGTGATGTGAACGTACCAACTGTAGCATTTGAAGCCTGATAAATAGATCGTAAATAAGTCACTGTAGACCCTTTCCCGTTCGTTCCACCAATATGAATAGCATTAATATTTCGTTCAGGATGACCAAGTTGCTCCATTATCCATTCCATTCTAGTAAGTCCCGGCTTAATCCCTAATCGTAAACGTCCATGAATCCAATCAATTGCTTCCTTATATGTATGAATCACTCATTAAACTTCCTTTCTTTAAAAAGAATTTCATAAAAAAGAAAGCGAACAGAATGTCATCCGTTCGCTTTTATTCTATCCAACTACAACGGCTAGCTCCTCTCAAACCGTTCACTACTAAAGGCAAAGAACGCCTTTTAGGCAGTGCTCGTCTTGTGCTTACTTTGGCTGAACAAGCCGCTTCCGCTTTTATCTATATCTTTTTAAGTTCTTCAATACGCTGTTTAACGGCTTCTTGCTTCTCTAAATAATCTTGTTGCTTTGCTTTTTCTTCATCTACAATTGCTTGTGGTGCTTTGCTGATAAAGCGTTCGTTTCCGAGCTTGTTTTCAGCGCGCTCGACTTCTTTCGTCCATTTCACCAGTTCTTTTTCTAAACGAGCAATTTCCTCGTCAAGGTTTAAAAGACCTTCTAAGGGTAAAAACAGCTCAGCTCCTGTTACAACAGCTGTCATCGATTTTTCAGGCGCTTGAATGGATGTACCGAGCTGCAGTGTTTCAGGGTGACAGAAGCGCTCAAGATACGCTTCATTTTTTTCTAAACGCTCGAGTACTTTATCACCTTTTGCTCTAATCATCAGCTTGATTGGTTTACTCATTGGCGTATTTACTTCAGCACGGACATTTCGTACGGCACGAATGATTTCGATTAGAAGCTTCATTTCTTCTTCCGCTTCACGGTCTGTCCACTCTTCTTGAACCGTTGGCCATGCAACTTCTGTGATCGATGCTCCTTCATGAGGTAGGTTCTGCCAGATTTCTTCTGTGATAAACGGCATAAATGGGTGAAGTAAACGCATCGTTTGATCGAGCACATAAGCTAGGATCGAACGAGTTGTCTTTTTCGCTTCTTCGTCTTCACCGTTTAACGGAAGTTTCGACATTTCGATGTACCAGTTACAGAAATCATCCCAAATAAAGTTATACAGTGTACGTCCAACTTCACCAAATTCATAGCGGTCTGCTAGGCTTGTCACGTTTTCAATCGTGTCGTTTAGTCGAGTTAAAATCCACTTATCCGCAACAGACTTCTTGCCTGTTAAATCGATTTCCTCATAACGCAAACCATCCATATTCATTAAGGCAAAACGAGATGCGTTCCAAATTTTATTAGCAAAGTTCCAAACAGATTCTACTTTTTCCATCGAGAAACGTAGATCTTGACCAGGTGATGAACCAGTTGATAGAAAATAACGCAGTGAGTCCGCACCATATTGTTCAATTACATCCATTGGATCAACACCGTTTCCAAGTGACTTCGACATTTTACGTCCTTCCGCATCACGTACAAGACCGTGTATTAACACATCATCAAATGGACGTCCCCCTGTGAATTCGATGCCTTGGAAGATCATTCGTGATACCCAGAATGCGATAATGTCATAACCTGTTACAAGCGCTGCAGTAGGGTAATAGCGTTTAAAGTCTGCTGACTCTTCGTTTGGCCAACCCATTGTTGAAAATGGCCATAAAGCAGATGAAAACCATGTGTCAAGAACGTCATTATCTTGATTCCAATTTTCAAGATCTTTAGGAGCATCTTCCCCTACATAAATTTCACCGGTTTCTTTATGATACCAAGCAGGGATTCGATGCCCCCACCATAATTGACGAGAAATACACCAGTCCCGAATGTTTTCCATCCAGCGAACATAGGTATTTTCAAAGCGATTTGGAACAAAATTGATTTTGTCATCACCTTGCTGAAGTTGGATTGCTTGGTCCGCTAGTGGGCCCATTTTAACGAACCATTGCGTTGATAAATAAGGCTCAACAACTGCACCGCTTCGCTCCGAATGACCTACCGAATGGAGATGTTCTTCAATCTTGAAAAGAACATTTTCTTCTTGAAGATCTTTCACGATTTGTTTACGACAATCAAAACGATCCATGCCTTCGTATTTCCCTGCTTTGTCGTTCATTGAGCCATCTTCGTTCATTACTAGAACGCGCTGGAGATTATGTCGATTTCCAATTTCAAAGTCATTTGGGTCATGAGCTGGCGTGATTTTAACGGCACCAGAACCAAATTCCATATCAACATAATCATCCCCAACGATCGGAATTTCACGGTTTACGATTGGTAGCTTCACCATTTTACCGATTAAATGCTTGTAGCGTTCGTCTTTTGGGTGAACGGCAACTGCTGTATCGCCAAGCATTGTTTCTGGACGTGTCGTCGCGATTTCAATATGTCCACTGCCATCTACAAGAGGATATCGCATATGATAAAACGCACCTTGGACATCTTTATGGATTACTTCAATGTCAGAGAGAGCTGTTTTTGTTGAAGGGTCCCAGTTGATAATGTATTCTCCACGGTAGATGAGTTTCTTATTGTAAAGTGTGACAAACACTTCACGAACTGCTTTTGATAAACCTTCATCAAGTGTAAAACGTTCGCGTGAATAATCAAGGCCTAACCCAAGCTTTGACCATTGTGCACGAATATGATCGGCATATTCTTCTTTCCACTTCCACGTTTCCTCTACAAATTCTTCACGGCCTAAGTCATAACGTGACTTACCTTGCTCTTTAAGTTTTTGTTCTACTTTCGCCTGTGTTGCAATGCCAGCGTGGTCCATCCCAGGAAGCCATAGAACGTCGTAACCTTGCATACGCTTCATCCGCGTTAGAATATCTTGTAATGTCGTATCCCAAGCATGTCCTAGGTGAAGTCTGCCCGTTACGTTTGGTGGAGGAATAACGATCGTGTAAGGCTCTTTTTTATTATCGTTTTTCGCTTCAAAAACCTTTTCGTTAAGCCACCAGTCGTAGCGTCCTTTTTCAATTGCACTTGGATCATATTTCGTTGGCATGGTTACTTCGTTCTTTTCCACATCAATTTCCTCCTTTTACCATTTAAAAAAACCAAAAAACTCCTCTCGTCTATAAAAGGACGAAAGGAGCGCATTCGCGGTACCACCTTTTTACACAAGCAAATAGAACTTGTACACTCAATTCCAATAACGGTGTTTAACCGGCTAGTAACTAATAAGGTCAATGCCTGTTCATCCTAGCTGCTCATGGGGGACTTCTACGAGTTCGTTCTGGAGATTCTTTCAGCAAATGAACCTCTTCTCTGAAGAATGAATAGTCATGTACTCTTCCCAATCAACGCATATCATTATGTATTTCTATAGTAGCGGATGACCTGACCATCCGTCAATGCTAAATGCATTTTTAAGGTGGGGCTAATCGGATGATCCTGTCATACAATACAGGAACGATTATTTTGAAAGGAAGAGATCGATGACTAAAATAACTAAACGATTTTCTCCAAAGCCCTTGCCAGCATGGTGGAAAAGATGGCGATTACCATGCCAAGCGGTAATCATACCGATTTGTGCTTTTCAAGCAGTTAGATTATTCATATGGCCATCGACACTTGATGTTCTTCTCCTAGGAATTCTAGTTGGAGTCGCGGTCGCGTTGTATTTTGAATGGATCTAATTCTATGGAATCCAAACGAGTCTGCCACGATCAAATGGCGCACGCGATTCAAACTGGTTAGTTTTCATAAGCTGAATCATTGATACTCCATAGCGCTCAGCGATTTCTTCTGGTGTCTCATCTTGTTGTGTTATATGAACTTTGATCGTCGTCATTTCATCCTCTAACGTAGAAACAAAACTCATTAACGCCTGATCATCCGTCACATCAAAGCGTTCGGCTTCTTGATTGTCAGCTTCTGCCGTTTGTTGTTCTTCTTCAATATGCGTTTGATGATTAACGAGCGATTCTAAAGGAGGAGTCGCTCTCATTTCAACAAGTGGCTCGTCTTGTACTGATGAACCAGCAATCTCAGGTTCAATCGCATCTTCTTTTACGTATGAATCAGCAATCTTAGGTTCAATCGCATCTTCGTTTACGTATGAATCAGCATCAGCAACCTTAGGTTCAATCGCATCTTCTACGTATGAATCATTTTGATAGGAGTTCATTTCTTCAACATCCAGTTCATTTCGTCCCTCAAATGCTTCAATCCCACCACTTGGTTGATTCCATTCCTTTAACGGGTTAGGTAATAAACGAATCGGCAACTCGTGTATTTCCTCTTCAGGTTTAACATCTCTTTCAACTTCCATCTGATAATTAGAATCAGGCGTTACTTCTGCCACTTCAGGTTGTACAACGATAGTCTCTTCTGCTTTTGTCACCCCATCAACCACAATATCCGCATGGATAAATAAAACACGTTCATCCTTCAGTTCGTAATCAATATGGTCAATATAGACGTCTAATAGATGGACATTTGCAACTCGCTCTGATGCCACATTAACCGTAATCGGAAAATAATGTTCAAAATCTAACTGCTCATCACCAGAATGGTTGATCACATGAATTCGTTCATATGATTCATTAGCTTCCTCATCAAACCTCGAACCAACACTCGCAACTCCTTCACCCGCTAAATGTAGAGATCCTTCAATCAACACATGATCCGCATGTTCTGTAATAGACACACTGGGTTCAAATGATAGTGATCTGAGTTCTTTCAACCCAAACTCTCCATCCATTATAATCGTTTCTTTTAAAGTAAGTGGCATCTGGTTATTTTTCATCGTTTCCTCCCTCATTTCTCCTTTTGACAATATCCTTCACTTTCTTTATATGCAAAAGGAGGAATGATTATGACGTTCCACAGATTGATTCAATCACTTTACTAAAAATTCGAAAAAATGGTGGTTGTGCGAACGAAATCCCGATGCAAAATGAGATAAGTACTAAATTCATTAAACAATAATGGTAGTGGTAGATAATAATACCTTCACCTTTCACCTATTCGGAACCAAATGGATTATTTGCCACTACATTAAAAATACTTGCACTTATGATCGCTTCAAGTATATACAGGAGTAGAATAAATTCTATTATTGGATTTATTTAATACAACGTTCCCTAATCAAAAAAAGACTGACCTCAACACGTTGAGATCAGTCCCAGATTACTTTAAAATAGTACTTTTTAACGAAAACAGGAATTTTGTAATAAATTGATACCTATAAGACAGCTCCGCTTACCGGAGAAACCCCCTATTTCCAGGGTTATATCAACCTTTAATTGCTTTAAACGAAGCCTCAACCGCTTGCAATGTTTTGTCCACATCTTCTTTCGTATGAGCAGTTGATAAGAACCAACCTTCGAACTGAGAAGGCGGCAAAAACACACCATTATTCGCCATGTGACGATAAAACTCAGCAAAAAGTTTAAGATCTGAGGATTTTGCATGATCAAAGTTCGTTACTTTTTCATTCGTAAAGAAAAATCCAAGCATCGAGCCTGCACGATTTACTGAATGAGGGATGCCATAATTTTTCGCAAGAAATGTAAAGCCTTCCTCAAGTAAGTCACCTAGCTCAACAAAGTAGTCATACGACTCAGGCGTTAATTGAGACAACGTTTCAAAGCCGGCAGTCATGGCTAGTGGATTCCCTGATAACGTACCAGCTTGATAAATCGGTCCTGCTGGTGCGATTTGATCCATGATTTCTTTGCGACCGCCGAATGCACCTACTGGTAACCCCCCGCCAATTACTTTTCCTAGACAAGTAAGATCTGGTGTTACACCAAGATGACCTTGTGCACAATTGAAACCTACACGAAAGCCAGTCATCACTTCATCAAAGATAAGTAGGGAGCCATGATTAGTTGTTAAGCTGCGAAGCTCTTCTAAAAAGCCTTCAACAGGTGGAACAACGCCCATATTCCCTGCAATTGGTTCAACGATCACAGCTGCGATATCTTCTCCAAACTCTTTAAATACATATTGAATGGATTCAACATCATTGTATGGGACTGTGATCGTGTTTTTCGCAATACTTTCCGGTACACCAGGGCTGTCTGGCAACCCAAGCGTGGCAACACCTGATCCAGCTTTAATAAGTAAACTGTCTCCGTGTCCGTGGTAACAACCTTCAAATTTAACGATTTTATTTCGACCAGTAAAACCACGAGCTAGACGAAGAGCACTCATCGTTGCTTCTGTACCTGACGAAACCATGCGCACTTTTTCGATCGATGGAACGCGTTCAATCACAAGATTCGCTAGCTTGTTTTCAATGGTTGACGGCGCACCAAAGCTTGTCCCACTTAATGCTACTTCTTGAATCGCAGACACAACTCGGTCTTCTGCATGACCTAAAATTAGGGGGCCCCACGAAAGGACAAAATCAATGTATTCATTGCCATCAATATCATGAATTTTTGATCCTTTTCCTTTTTCCATGAAAATTGGATCCATATTAACTGATTTAAAAGCACGCACTGGGCTATTTACGCCACCTGGCATTAACTTAGTTGCTTCACTATATGCTTCTTTTGAACGTCGGTAAGAACGCATTTTATTCTCTCCTCCAATGATCTGTTAGTTGGATAACCACTTTGCCACGTCTTTTGCATGGTACGTAATAATAAGGTCAGCACCCGCTCTTTTCATGCTCGTTAGCTTCTCCATCACTATTTCTTGCTCATTTACCCAACCATTTTGCGCTGCTGCTTTGATCATGGAATATTCTCCACTCACATTGTACGCAACCACCGGTAATGGAAAACGATCTTTAACGTCGCGCATAATATCTAAATACGAGAGGGCAGGCTTAACAATTAAAAAGTCGGCACCTTCATTCACATCTGATTCGGCTTCACGTAACGCTTCCATCCGGTTTGCTGGATCCATTTGATACGTTTTACGATCGCCAAATTGAGGTGAACTGTGAGCTGCATCACGGAACGGTCCGTAAAAGCTTGATGAATATTTCACAGCATAACTCATAATCGGAATATCACCGAACCCTGCTTGATCAAGTCCGTGACGAATCGCTGCAACAAATCCATCCATCATATTTGAAGGAGCGATAATATCGGCACCTGCCTGTGCTTGGCTGACTGCCGTTTTCGCTAGCAAATCTAGCGTTGGATCGTTCAATACTTTGCCATTGTCAATGATACCGCAATGTCCATGGTCTGTATATTGACATAGACATGTGTCAGCAATAATTACTAGCTCAGGGTATTCACTTTTGATCAAACGTGTTGCCTCTTGAACAATCCCGTGATCGTGATAGGCTTGCTTACCGAGTGGATCTTTTTCGGCTGGTACACCGAATAAGATGATCGATTTAATTCCTAGTTCGACAATCTCTTTCATTTCATCCATAACAGCATCTAATGAAATATGAAAAACACCTGGCATAGAAGGTACTTCTTTATAAATTTTTTCTCCTTCTACAACGAATAATGGATAAATTAAATCTTCTTTTCGAAGCCACGTTTCTCGAACCATCGCACGAAGTGAATCAGATGTACGAAGGCGACGGTGACGGGCAAATTCAATTTCATTCATGATAAGTTCCTCCTAGTTTTGTCCCATATAAAACCCTGCAATTTCTTCAACCATCTCAGCCATTGTATGAATACTTGACTCAATATGAACAGGTAAACCATGAATACTTAACTCATCGGATGTTGTTGGACCAATACTCACGATTAACCAGTTTCCATTTCTCACTTGTTGAAAAAGAATAGGTACATCTTTAACTATCTCAACAAAGTTGTTCACTGCAGAGGGACTTGCAAATGTAATCACATCTAGCGCTTCACTTTGTAAAGCATGTAATAGCTTCTTATCACTCGTTTCAGGCTTGATCGTGTGATAAAGAATCCATTGATCACATTCGATCTTCTGCTGCTTGAATGAGTTCATCACCACATTACGCGCGAGGTTTCCTTGAGGAAAAAGAACACGTTGTCCCACCATTTTTTCAAAAGGAAATTCTTTGACGAACTCATCTGCTTTAAAGCTTTGTGGTGTAAAAGCTACTTCAAAACCTTTTTCTTCAATGTAGCTAGAGGTCTTTGTACCAATGGCTGCAATATTAATCTTACGAAGCCAGTTTAATAGGTGTTTTTTTTCTAACACGTTCATTGTATACATTGCTGCATTCTTGCTCGTAAAAATGATCCAAGAATATGCATCGAGGTTCGATAAAATTTCCAACTCTTTATTGTTTTGTATATAAGTCGTGTCTATCAAAGGAACCAAGAGTGTATTGCCTTGATTTTTCTCAACTAACTTCTTATCCAAAAGTGCTTCTTGGTAAGGACGTGTCAATAAAATGGTTCGTCCTAATAGCAAGTTGCTCATCCCTCAATGACCTTCTTGTTCAGCCTTTACCTGGTCCACAAGTGTCTTTGCCCCTTGTGAGGTTAAAACTGCAGCCGCTTCTTCACCAACTTTGATAGGATCTTGTCCAGTCACAACTTCTTTATAGACAACTTTTCCATCTGGAGAAGCAACAAGAGCTGTTAACGAAATTTCTTTCCCTGTTAACGTAGCAAAGCCAGCGATCGGAATCTGGCAGCCACCTTCCATCTTATGTAAGAATGCACGTTCAGCTAATACTGTTTTTTCCGTTTCATTATCAGTGAATTCACCCAGCAATGCTCGAAGCTCTGCATCTTCTTCTCGGCATTCAATTGAAAGTGCACCTTGACCAATTGCAGGTAAACAATCTTCTGGCTCTAAAAATTCAGACACAATATTATTTGACCACCCCATGCGTGCAAGTCCTGCAGCAGCTAAAATGATCGCATCAAAGTTTTCAGTTTTAAGTTTGTTTAAACGTGTATCGATATTTCCGCGAATCCATTGAATTTGAAGATCCGGGCGCTTCGCAAGAACTTGAGCACTCCTTCTTAAGCTACTCGTTCCAATTATCGATCCAGCTGGAAGATCCGCAAGCTTTTGTCCATTTTTAGAAATAAGAGCATCACGTACATCTTCTCGCACTGGAATGCTTCCAATCGTTAAACCTGGTGGAAGTTCAGCTGGCATATCTTTCATACTATGAACGGCCATGTCGATTTCACCGTCGATCATCGCTTGTTCAATTTCTTTCACAAACAAGCCTTTTCCGCCTACTTTTGATAACATAACATTTTGAATTTGATCACCTTTTGTGACAATCTCTTTTATTTCAAATTCTGTTGATGGATCAAGTGCTTTAAGCTGTTCAATGACCCACTTTGATTGAGTCATGGCAAGCTTACTTCTTCTTGAACCTACGATAATTTTTCTCATAACTTATTAGTTCCTCCTATATGAATCCCACATTTTCAGAAAACGTCTAGCTTCAAGAGCCAAACCAGTCGCTTCCGCTTTTATTTCATCCAGCACCAGCGGCTAGCTCCTCGAGGTCATAAGCCTCACTGGCTTGACGGTAAAGAGCTCCATCCTGTCAGTGCGCCTTATGCTTGTCGGAGCCAAACCAGCCACTTCCACTTTTGTGTTTACGAATACCAGAAATGAAATGATGACCATCGACTGCCTAGTAAAAAGTTTATTAGCAAACATAGAAACGCTGCAATATTCAGCATTGCCAATGATTTCCCGGCTAAACCCTTGCCAACTTTCAAATATAAAAACACACCATAAATCCCCAGTATAAAAAACGATCCGACAATCTTCACATCATACCAAATCATAAAAGGAAGCGTTATGATCGCCCATTGCACCCCTAAAATTAAACTTAAAAGCAGCATAGGGAAGCCAATAACATTTAAAATAAACGTTCCTTTTTCAAGCTTTGATAGATCTGTAATTCTCTGAAGTTTTTGTCCCCACTTTTTTTTCTTTAACATGCGATATTGCAAGATATAGAGGATTGAAAAAACAACAGAGAGTGAAAAGGCAGCATAGGACAATAGTGCAATCGTTATGTGAATGAGTATTAGCTCAGACATTAACCGTTCAGCAGCTGCATTTGTTGCAGCTTGAAATGGCGCGAATGTGTGAATTGTCATAAACGTAAATCCTATTACGTTGACAAAAAAAACGGTGAAGTCCACACGCATTAGACGATTGATCGCTAATGACAGTGTGACCAACACCCAAGCATAAAAATAAATCCCTTCGAAAAGAGTTAAAATAGGGAAGCGCCCTGTTCTTGTCATATATAGAAATAAAAAGATTGTTTGAAGAACCCAAACAATTGCTAAAAGCCAGAAGGCAAGTCGGTTTGCCTTCTGGTTCTTTTGTAAATAATCCATAAAATAAAGTAAAACACTTACAGAATAGAGGATAATCATCACTTCATGAAGTCGAGTCATAGAAAGTTCAAACATCTGTTATCCCCCACTTAAGGCTGCAAGGAAAGCTCAGGTTGGCGCTTGGTAGTCCAGTCAATTTCTTCCGTTGACACTTCAGAAGCTTGGAGTGAACCTTTTGCTTGCTCTTCAAGATTGAAGATTTTCATAAATAGCTCAAGCTTTTCTTCTCCATCTGGTAAAGCAGCCAATTCCTTCACCTGCAAGATCGGATCCTTTAGCAGCTGGTTAATAATACTTTTCGTATGCTTATTCAACACTTTACGTTCACGGTCTGACAAGTTCGGCATTTTGCGTTCAATGCTTTGCATCGTCTCAGCTTGTACAGCTAATGCTTTGTCGCGGAGGGATGAGATAATAGGGACAACGCCGAGCATGTTCAACCACTCTTTGAAGTTCACAATCGTTTCTTCTACCATGATTTCAATCACTTCAGCTGCTTGTTTTCGCTCAGCTAAATTCGCCTGAACGATCCCTTCTAGGTCATCAATATCATAAAGAAATACATTATCAAGCTCATTGATCGAAGGATCTAGATCACGTGGAACCGCTATGTCCACCATAAAAAATGGACGACCTTTTCTCATTCCCTCAACGTGAGTCATCATTTCTTTATCGATGAGTGCATCTTTTGAACCAGTAGATGTTATTAAAATATCTGCTTCCACAAGAGCACATTGAAGTTCGCGCATTTGTTTCGCTTTGCCTTCAAATTTTGCTGCAAGTGTTTGTGCTTTTTTAAACGTACGGTTAATGACCGTAATCTTCGTTGCACCGCTACCTTGAAGGTTTTGAATCGCAAGTTCCCCCATCTTCCCTGCTCCGAGAATAAGGACATGCTTTTTATTTAAATCTCCAAAAATCTTTTTCGCAAGCTCAACAGCAGCGTAAGAGACAGAAACCGCATTGGAGGCGATATCCGTTTCTGAATGTGCTTTTTTAGCAAGCGTGATGGATTGCTTAAATAATTCATTGAATACTGTGCCAGTTGCACCGACTTCTTGCGCGGTTAAGAAGCTCTTACGTATTTGTCCAAGGATTTGCGTTTCTCCTACAATCATCGAGTCAAGTCCGCAGCTTACTTTAAATAAGTGTTCCATCGCACCATCTTTTTCATATGCGAATAAATAAGGGCTAAACTCTTCTTTATCTAAACCAAACCAATTGGCTAAAAAATCTTTAATATAATAACGACCTGTATGAAGCTGATCCACGACTGCATAAATTTCCGTGCGATTACACGTTGATACAATCACGTTTTCCAGTATGCTTTTTTTCGTCTGAAGCGACGCCATCGCATGCTTAAGATCTGCTTCCTGGAAAGAAAGACGTTCTCTTATCTCAACAGGGGCCGTTTTGTAATTCAATCCTACCACTAGTATGTGCATGTTTTGAAAGACACCCCCACTAATTCATCATTTACACTATTATACCACGTCATGAAACGTGTCATAACAACAATTGTGAACATCCATTGAACCCCTATTCGACTTCAATGGTCACGTTTTCACATAGTATTCGAGAATCCGCTCGAATCGCACTACGATACGACAATCACATCCTAATCTAGAGTAACAAACTGCTAGTCCTGTTTCAACTGCCTTGCTTGGTTTCCACAAAATGACTCCATGTTGTTATTATTGCCTGTTACAGGAGAAAAGAAACCTTATAAAATCAAATTAAATCAACATATCTGTGTAAACTTCACAAAAGTTATCTAACCAAAAAACCTGTGATCTTCTCTATCTGGATGAGATCACAGGTTCTTTCATTTCTCTATTAGTTAGTCATTCATTTTTTCAGTAATAAACGCCCATGCATCATCTTTCCCAATGCCTGTTTCAGAAGAGAACATAATTAAACCATCCCCATCTTCAATTTGCATCGCTCGACGTGTTATGCTCATGTGCTTTTGCCATTTCCCTTTTGGAATCTTGTCCGCTTTAGTCGCGACAACTAAGCATGGGATGTCAAAATGCTTCAGGAAATCGTACATCATTATGTCATCTTTTGTTGGAGGATGACGCAGGTCTACGATAAGTACAACTGCTTTTAAAGGACCACGATCGGTCATATACGTCTCAATCATTTTGCCCCAAGCAGCTCGTTCAGATTTAGATACTTTAGCATATCCATAACCTGGCACATCAACAAAATAGAGCGCTTCATTTAACAAGTAAAAATTTAATGTCTGCGTTTTACCTGGTTTTGATGAAATTCGTGCCAATGATTTGCGGTTAATCATTTTGTTGATAAACGAAGATTTACCTACATTAGAACGTCCAGCAAGAGCGAACTCAGGGAGTTCACCCTCTGGATATTGTTCAGACTTTACTGCACTAATAATGATTTCTGATTGTGTTATTTTCATGATTTTTCTCCTACTAATGCGCGTTCAAGAACCTCATCTACATGAGAAACTGAAACAAACGTTAATTCATTTCGTACACTTTCTGGTATATCATCAATATCCCGCTCATTATCTTTTGGAATAATAATAGTGGTTAAACCTGCTCGGTGTGCACTTAATGTTTTTTCTTTTAAGCCGCCGATTGGCAAGACTCTTCCACGCAACGTAACCTCACCTGTCATCCCAATTTCTCGTTTGATTGGGCGATTTGTTAAGGCTGATACTAACGCAGTCACGATCGTAATCCCTGCTGAAGGTCCATCTTTCGGCACTGCTCCTTCTGGTACGTGAATATGGATATCATATGATTCGTGGAACTGTTCTTTCAAATCCCACTCGCGCGCTTTTGAACGAACATATGAAAAAGCTGTTTGTGCAGATTCCTTCATCACATCACCAAGCTTACCTGTTAATACGAGTTTTCCTTTACCTGGTGTTAATGAAACTTCTATCTGAAGTGTATCCCCACCAACTGTTGTGTATGCAAGGCCTGTTGCTACACCAATTTGGTCCTCTGATTCTGCTTGACCATAACGGAATTTCCATTTACCTAGAAAGTCTGTCAAGCTGTTGGGTGTTACAATAACACGTTTTTTCTCACCGCTAACAATGATTTTGGCCGTTTTACGGCAAATTTTTGCCAATTGACGTTCTAAGCCACGTACACCTGCTTCACGTGTATGATAACGAACGACCTCTCGAATTGCTTCATCTCTTAATTGAAGTTTACTTTTCGTTAGTCCATGCTCTTTAATCTGTTTTGGAAGCAAATGAGTTTTCGCAATGTTAATCTTTTCTATTTCTGTGTATCCTGGAATCGTGATAATTTCCATGCGGTCAAGCAGAGGTCCAGGAATCGTTGACAAGTTGTTTGCTGTTGCAATAAACAAAACCTTTGATAGGTCGTAAGGTTCCTCAATGTAATGATCGCTAAATGCATTATTTTGCTGAGGATCAAGTACCTCTAGCATAGCTGCAGATGGATCGCCTCGGAAGTCGTTTGACATTTTGTCTATCTCGTCTAAAAGAAAAACTGGGTTGATGGTCGTTGCTTTTTTCATCCCTTGAATTATTCGACCGGGCATTGCCCCTACATAGGTTCTACGGTGACCTCGTATTTCTGATTCATCACGAACACCACCTAGCGAAACACGTACGAACTTACGTCCAATAGATTCTGCGATGGAACGTGCCAAACTTGTTTTACCGACACCCGGAGGACCTGCTAAACATAAAATTGGCCCTTTGAGTGATTGAGTTAGTTGCTGCACAGCTAAGTATTCAATCACGCGTTCTTTCACTGTCTCGAGTCCATAATGATCACGGTTTAAGATTTTTTCCGCTCTTTTAATATCTAAATCATCATCAGTTGCTGTTGTCCAAGGAACAGTAATTAACCACTCTAAATAATTGCGAATAACAGAGCTTTCCGCTGATGTAGAAGGGACTTTCTCGTAACGATCGAGTTCTTTCATGGCAATTTCCAAAATAGATTCTGGCATTCCGACCGCTTTAATTCGTTCGGATAAATCAGTGATTTCGCCAGTTTTTCCATCTTTATCACCAAGCTCTTTTTGGATCGCTTTCATTTGCTCACGAAGATAATATTCTTTTTGCGTACGTTCCATTGATTTTTTTACGCGCTGTCCTATTTTTTTCTCAAGGCTTAGTACTTCTTTTTCATTGTTAATGGTTTCAATGACTTGTATTAAGCGTTGCTTGATGTCTGTTGTATTTAAAATTTCTTGCTTTAATTTAATCTTTAATGGCAAATGAGATGCCACAATATCCGCAAGACGACCTGGTTCTTCTATGTCCGTTACGGTATTTAACGTTTCATTTGAAACTTTTTTAGATAATGAAATGTATTGTTCAAAATAATCGGTAAGCGTTCTCATCAGCGCTTCAAGCTCTGGACTTTTGGTTGGTTGGTCTGGTAAAGATTCAATCTCAACTTTGTAAAAAGAATCACCCTCAACGAAGGATGTCATTTTTGCTCGCTCTAACCCTTCAACAAGTACTCGGATCGTACCATTTGGCAATTTGAGCATTTGCTTAACCTTCGTCAATGTTCCAACAGAATATAAATCTTCCTGTTCTGGTTGATCGACCGTCATATCTTTTTGTGTAGAAAGAAAAATAAGGTGTTCTTCCATCATTGCTTGTTCAAGTGCTTGAACAGAGCGATCACGACCAACATCTAAATGCAATACCATTGTTGGATACACTAACAACCCCCTTAGTGGGAGGAGTGGTACGGTATATTTGTTTTTCTCTTCCATAAAACGACACCTCCATTGCATTCAAGCTCGAACGCATTCGTCAAGCTAACTTACTACACGAATGTAAACCATTCGGTCAAATTACTAAGATGTAGTTACTGTACCCTTTTCCGCTATCCTACATCCATTATCCTGCTCATAATGTCAAAAAAAGCTGACTCGATAGATGGTCTAACGAGTCAGCTTCTTCATTTCCTCTGTTAAGCGGATGTTTTTTGTTCATCGGTTGGGCCAATTTTCGTACCGTCTTCTAACACGAGAACTGGACGTTCGTTACGTTCAACCGTCTCTTGCGTGATGATACATTTTTTAATATCATCACGTGATGGTAAATCAAACATCACATCTAGCATAATGCTTTCGATAATTGAACGAAGACCACGTGCACCAGTTTTTCGCTCAATGGCATTACGAGAAATTTCAAGAAGAGCGCCTTCTTCAAATTCAAGGTCGACATCATCTAATTCAAGCATTTTTTTGTATTGCTTAACTAATGCATTTTTAGGTTCAGTCAAAATTGATACAAGTGCTTCTTCGTCAAGCTGCTCAAGTGTAGCTGTAACAGGAAGACGTCCGATAAATTCTGGAATCAGCCCAAATTTCAATAAGTCTTCTGGTACAAGCTTCGCAAGCAATTCTCTTTCTTTCACGTCTGCTTGGTTCGGGTCAGAACCAAAGCCAATCACTTTTTGTCCTAGGCGACGCTTCACGATTTGTTCCACTCCGTCAAACGCCCCGCCACAAATGAACAGGATATTCGTTGTATCAATTTGAATAAATTCTTGATGTGGGTGCTTACGACCACCTTGAGGCGGCACACTCGCTGTTGTTCCTTCAAGAATTTTTAACAATGCTTGTTGAACACCTTCACCTGAAACATCACGAGTAATCGATGGGTTTTCAGATTTACGTGCCACTTTATCAATTTCATCAATGTAGATAATACCTTTTTCAGCACGTTCTACATCATAATCTGCTGATTGAATGAGCTTTAATAAAATGTTTTCAACATCTTCCCCAACATAACCCGCTTCTGTTAATGAAGTCGCATCTGCTATTGCAAATGGTACGTTCAAAATACGCGCTAATGTCTGAGCCAGAAGTGTTTTCCCCGATCCAGTTGGTCCAATTAAGCAAATATTACTTTTTGAAAGTTCAACATCATCGATCTTGCTGTTCGAGTTGATTCGCTTATAATGGTTATATACCGCAACTGATAAGGACTTTTTCGCACGTTCCTGACCAATAACGTACTCATCCAAAATATTTAGAATTTCTTTTGGTTTTGGAACGTCTTTAAATTCAACTTCTTCTTCTGTACCAAGTTCTTCTTCCACAATTTCTGTGCAAAGCTCGATACACTCGTCACAAATATATACACCAGGTCCAGCGACTAGTTTACGAACTTGTTCCTGGGTCTTACCACAAAAAGAACACTTTAATTGTCCTTTCTCATCATTAAATTTAAACATTACTTTCACCCCTTATTTCAAACTCACATCATACGTGTGATGCACGATTGTGGCAAATATTATGCTCAAATCGAACAAAAAACTACCACTGAATGTCTTTGATACGAATTGTAACACAGCAAATCCACAGGCGGAAGAAACACGGATTGAGCAGTACGCTAGTCACTTTTTCGGCAGTATGTACTATGTATGTACTTCTTTCAGGTAGAAAACAAGGCACGAATGGATTTCGCGCCTTGAACTCCCTTACTTACTATTATGCAACAGGCTTGCTATTTTCCACAAGAAAATCAATTGCTTTTTTGATACGTAAATCATTTCCAAGAACTTCCGTCGATCCGCCAAGGGCTGCTTTGATTTGATCAACTGACATGTTGAATTGTTCAGTCATACTGTTAAGCTCATTTTCAACATCTTCATCTGTAACTGTGATGTTTTCAACTTCTGCAATTGCCTCAAGCGTTAGGTTTGTGCGAACACGCTTTCCTGCATCTTCTTTCATTTGTCCACGAAGAGCTGCCTCATCTTGACCGCTAAACTGGAAGTAAAGCTCTAAGTTCATCCCTTGCGATGATAAACGTTGCTCGAATTCTTGAAGCATACGGTCAACTTCAGTTGTTACCATTGCTTCTGGAACATCAATTTCAGCGTTTGTTGATGCTTGCTCAAGAAGTGAATCGCGAAGTGTGCTTTCCGCTTCCGCTTTCTTTTGTTCCTCAAGACGAGTTTTTGTTTTTTCTTTTAGTTCAGCAAGTGTTTCCACTTCTTCATCTGCATCTTTCGCAAATTCATCATCAAGCTCA
This sequence comes from Jeotgalibacillus marinus, assembly GCF_040801915.1. Classification (NCBI taxonomy): domain Bacteria; kingdom Bacillati; phylum Bacillota; class Bacilli; order Caryophanales; family Caryophanaceae; genus Jeotgalibacillus; species Jeotgalibacillus marinus. The sequence continues at coordinate 403,511 of NZ_JBFMIA010000001.1, forward strand.
GGAAGCTCCTTCACTTTGATTTCGTGGATTTTCACTTTGAATACTGCAGGTTTACCAGCAAGTTCTTCTGCATGGTACTCTTCAGGGAATGAAACCTCAACTTCTTTTTCATCGCCAATTGAAAGACCAACTAGTTGCTCTTCAAAGCCTGGGATGAATGACCCTGAGCCAATTTCCAATGTGTAATTCTCTGCTTGGCCACCCTCAAATGCTTCACCATCAACAAAGCCTTCGAAATCAAGTGTCACTGTGTTGCCATTACCTACAGAACCTTCTTCTTTAACAACAAGCTCAGCTTGACGCTCTTGAAGAGTTGCAAGTTCGTTTGTAACGTCCTCATCAGTAACTTCTGTATCTAGTTTTTCCACTTCTAAGCCTTTGTATTCACCTAATTTTACTTCAGGTTTTACTGTCACTTTTGCAGTGAAAATAAGTTCTTTTCCTTTTTCCATTTGCTCTACATCAATTTCAGGACGATCAACTGGTAAGATCCCAGCTTCATCAATTGCACCTGAATACGCTTCTGGAAGAATAAGATCGATCGCGTCTTGATAAAGAGATTCCACTCCAAAACGCTTTTCAAACATTTGGCGAGGCATTTTTCCTTTACGGAATCCAGGGACGTTAATTTTTTTAACGACCTTTTTAAATGCATCATCTAGTCCTTGCTTTACAGTGTCAGCGTCGACTTCTACAGTCAAGACACCAACATTCCCTTCTTGCTTTTCCCATTTTACTGACATATTCAATTCCCTCCAACACATCTATAGTAATATTTAATGGTTTCACGCTAAGTAGCGATGAAGACGTTGATTCTATGATTTTAGGTATCACGAATCCCATTATGCAACCATTTTATTATAACATAGGTTAACTTTCTTTCAACAGCTATACATTACATCATATCATTGAGACATTTTCAAGTATTTCGATTTCTTTAACAATGCCATTCTTTTCTTTTTCGCTCCATTCAATCGCTTCTCCCATATAGCTCTTTGCTAATTGTAGATAAGCTTCGCCAATGACTTTCACGTCTATTTCATCCCATGAAAATGGGTACAACAAAAAAATATGACGTCTTATCAGATCGATTGCAAGTTCGGAAAGAGTCGGATCCACTTGTCCCCCTTCTTTTTGAATCACCTCAGCGACCTCTCTGAATTTTTCGGATTCAAACGGATCAACTAATTGAGCTGGATTCACAACTTCTCTGTGCGTCCATTTCTCGATCGTTACCGTGTCCTGTACCCCTTGCTCGCGAAGAACATTTAACACCATTGTTTTAATAAAGGGATGAGTGTTTTTATCTTGTATGGAGTCTATTAACGATTGCTTGAATGGGTGTACATTTTGTTTCGCTAAATTAGCCACTTGGATCATTTGTTGTTCTAATTTTTCCCCTAACGAAAATGATTGTGTAGGTTGACCTTCGTCTTGCTGCTCATGGCGTTTACTCATTGCTAAAAGGTGTTCAAAGTGAGCCTGTTTATCAGCAGAAATAATTTGCTCGTCAATCACTGTTTCGATCGTTGTGATGATTTGATCATGTTCCTTCAGCTGAAGTAAATTTAATATGTACAGCTCTAGCATTTCCTCATAGTCTCCAAGCCCTTCGAATAGCAAACGCTCACAGATGGTTTTTGACTGCTCCCACTGGCGATCTTCATACAATGCAACAGCAAGGGAAGTTCCTGTAACCGGATCCTCACCGTCAAGCGCGTAGGCTTCTACTAGTAGTTCAATTGCTTCTTTGTGGAGCTGTGATTGCAGCTTTGCAAGCCCTTTTTCTACAAGTCGGTCCTTTAATCCAGGAAACGGAATGACCTTTTGATCTCGTTTTATGTGTTTGTCAGGACGCTTTGTCACCAACATAACCACCCTTCCGCTTTTAATACGTGACCCTGAGTTTAGCATTGTTACTCCTTAAATTCCAAATTAAAAATCCATTCCCACCCTTTCATAAAGTGATACGAACAGCTTTTTTTGCTTGATTCAGTTCCGCATTACACCTATTTGACCTTCTGTTAAAACGCGTAGGCACCTAAGCTCAATACTTTTCTGACATGCATAACGTGTTTTTGATGCTCATATAGATCATATACGCCTTAACATGTATGAAAAAATATCGGATGAAAGAAAGAAGGGGTGTATCATGAAAAACATTGCGGTATGTTGCTTAGCTTCAGCTTTGGCCATTTTTGCACTTTTTTTATTCCCTATAGGACTAGGAAAGATTGCAACAGGAGTTTTTTCTGTTTCCGTTGTGGTGGGCACTAGTCCAGCCTTAATAGCTACTACATTAATAGTTGCGGATATTGTACTTGTTCTGATAGTTATTTCAGTCTTTGTGATTGCACTTTTATTGATTAAGAGGCACACTGATTTATGCCTTGAAAAGCCTGAAAAATTAGGACTATGTTGTTTAGCATCAGCTTTAGCTATATTCACCTTATTTTTATTCCCAATCGGACTATCCATCTTACTTGACAGTGGTGTTCGGGCACTTGGTCAAATAGACGCCAACCTTTCAGTTTTAGTAAATTCAATCACTTTACTAACCATCATCATTATTTCTCTTCTTATTGTCTTATTCACTTTCATCATTTCTGTTCTGTTATTAAGAAAAAAGAGTACGCATTGAGGGAAATAAAAACACCAAAGAAGTGGACATTTTTCTCCAATTCGTTCATTTGAAACTCAGAAAACACATTCTTACTCATACGGGTTTTCACTTAGAACATATAGAAAACCCGAATAAGGACACTTTTTTATAGTGTCCATTATTTGGGTTTTCGTTCAGGGGACATAGTCTGATCAATTACAAATATTAGGTTTGTTACTATTATCACATTTATTCCCTTTGAAATTGTTTGTATCACCATCAAAGATATCGTCATCCACATTACCGAATGCACGGTTAAAGAAAACATCATTCCCGGTAGAATCTGCCGAAAAGAGAATACCTTCAGCCCCATTCACATTAACGGTATTTCCTTTATACAAGTTTCCGTCTGAATCTTCTGTCTTTATACCTTCATTCTCACTAAGAGTAACGGTATTCCCTTTAAACGTGTTGCCGTTTGAATCCTCTAAGCTAAATCCTTCACGATTCTGAGTAAGGGTATTCCTTATAAAGGTGTTACTATTTGAATCTTCTATTTGGATACCTTCAGCCGCACCAAGAGTAACGGTATTCCCTTTAAACACGTTGGTGTTTGAATTATCTTCCAATTGGATACTTTCAGAAGTATTCTCATTAAGGGTATTCCCTTTAAACACGTTGTTTTCTGCAGTTATTAACTTTATACCTTCACGATTCCCAGTAACGATATTCTTTTTCAACATGTTGCTATTTGAATCCTCTAATTGAATACCTTCATCCTCATTAAGAGCAACGGTATTCCCCTCAAACTTGTTGGTGTCTGAATCAGTTAATTTAATACCTTCAGATTCATTATTAGTAACGCTATTCTTTTTAAACACGTTACTATCTGAACCCTCTATGTTAATGGCTTCTTCAGAAGTAAGAGTAACGGTATTCCCTTTAAACATGGTGGTGTCTGAGTCCACTAAGCTAATACCCTGATCATAGTTTTGAATAATAAAATTCTGTACTAACACGCCAGACTGTCCATCAATATCTATGCCTATACCTGATCCTGCCCCATCTAGTATAGGTTCCACTTTCGTCCCAATCAGCTTGATGTCATCTTTATCAATAATGACGTTCTCCAGATAAGGACTACCACTGGCTTTTACTAATATGATATCTCCTGGTTCTGCCACATCGACTGCATCTTGAATCGTGGGTTTATCATCCGGCACCACAATGGTTTTTTCATTTAAAAAAATGATCCCTGCCACAATGACGACACCAACAAGGAGCACCCCAACAAACGTGAGAAGTATAGCCGTCAGTAAAAATTTTTCTTTGGACGTTTTCAACCCTTCACCTCCCTACAATTCGAAAGAATAGTCATACACTACCTTCCAACAGTATTTTCAGCAGTGATGCTTTTTATCTTTCAAACATTTGCATACAAACTTCGCAATAAGAGCGAGTGTAATCGTCGCAAAAATAATCCCGATAATAAGCACGACAATCGCGGAGATGACAACCGCAGCAGTCCATATTTCCCCGAATCCTAATACCAACAATGCGGCGGCGATAATAATGGCGTTCGATAACGCCAACCAACAAAGGGCCGTGCCAACTCCTAGACATGCACAACAATCTTTTTCTTCTTTAACCGTCATAGTTCTTCACCTCATTTTTAATTTTTACTAACACTTACACTTTATGAGAGCAGGCACAAATATGTTCTAAATGATCATACCCATCCCCCCAGAATGGTCCCCCCTGATCTCTAAAATGTTTAACCAAATTGCGGTTGGATCCCGCACGCTTTTCAGAGTTGAATTTACGACCAACCACCGATGAAAAAGTGCGGAGTTTTTTCACAAAAAATAACGCAACCTCGAAAGGCTACGTTACAAACGTTACTTCTTTTTAAACAGGCGATGAATCGGCGGATATTTCGTGTGCCGCTTTAGCTTTGCGCGTTTATGAAGCGGTGGTCTTTTATATCCGCCGTTGGGCGTCTTTCGTTGATCGATCCCTTCCGTTTTGCCATCGGTTTCCTTGAAGTTCAACGCTGTCTAAAAAACGCGTATCGGTGCGTTCCACGTCCATACGAAAAACGCCATGTTTCCGCATTGTCACCGTAAAGGTAACAAAACGCAAACATGGCGTAACTTAATTCGGTTAGCGTCCCAGGAGAGATTCGAACTCCCGACCGACGCCTTAGAAGGGCGTTGCTCTATCCAGCTGAGCTACTGGGACAAGAAATTATGTAATGTATGTATTGTTTGTAAGACAATTATTATTATAATAGTAGAATAACATAAAGTCAACGTTTTTTTATAAATTAGTTGGACATGCGCGAATTCCACGCCTGATTGAATGAAAACGTACGTAGGTTGTCCGCGCATGTGAGAATCCGTTAATGTCTTCTGTTCAATTAAATAGATCCATTCCAAGAGGTGATTTCTTCATGTTTGTCATCATAAAAACACACGTCAACGTTCGAGTCGATGCGTTCCACAATTGCGTATGTAGCTTCTTTTCTACCACGAGGTAATAAAATGCTTCCTGGATTCACAAACAATCGATTTTCGATCACTTCTGCACCTAATGTGTGTGAATGCCCAAAGAAAATAAGATCCGCACCTACCTCGGCTGCTTTGTAATAAATTCGATCAAGCGAAGATTTTATTCCATAAAGATGACCATGTGTCATAAAAACAGTCGTCCCTAAAACCTTCACTACTTTATCATCAGGATAGCTAGAATCGAAATCGCAGTTTCCCCGTACTTTTATAAAGCCATCCATTTCATCTGAATTAAAAGGAAGCTCAGAGTCACCACAATGAAACATAGCGTCTACTTTCCCTTCATATCTCTTTTTTACACCTACGATTCTTTCGGTATCTCCATGGTTATCACTGATTACTAATACTTTCACCGAATCCCTCATTTCGTAAGAGTAGGAAGTAGTTCTGCAAGCTTTATTATCGCTTTTCCTCTGTGGCTGATTGCGCCTTTTTGTCGTTGAGTCATTTGAGCAAGCGTGCATTGCTTGTCTTCAACCCAAAACACAGGGTCATAGCCGAATCCACCGTCGCCCATTCGTTCAGTCGTAATGTTCCCTTCACACTCTCCTGTAAACGTGACAGTTTCTTTATTTGGGCGTGCAACAGCTAAAGTACAATGAAAGCGAGCAGTTCTGGCAGACTTCTTTACACCCTGTAGGTACTTTAACACTTTATCGATATTCGCCTCGTCATTCTTCTCTTCACCTGCGTAGCGAGCAGAATACACGCCTGGTTCACCACCAAGGGCATCTACAATCAAACCACTATCATCTGCAATCGTCATAACGTTGTATTGCTTAGCAATCGTTTCTGCTTTTAGCTTCGCATTTTCTTCAAATGTTGTTCCGGTTTCGTTCACATCAGGTGCATCAGGATAATCAAGGAGCGTTTTCACTGAATAGCCCAGCGGTGAAAAAAGTGTTTCAAATTCTTTCGCTTTTCCTTGGTTGCTTGTTGCAATGAGCACTTGCTTCATGATGATTTTACCTCATCAATTGTTGGGATAAGATTTGCTATCTCACCTAAAGCACTTTGCTGTTTTTGCATAATCAGTTTCATTCCTTGATCTGCAATAGCAAGCATGTCCAGCAATTGTTTGTGTGAAAATGTTGCTTCTTCTCCTGTTCCTTGCAACTCTACAAATTCTCCATTGCCAGTCATGACCATGTTCATATCAACCATTGCAGTGCTATCTTCAGCATAATTCAGATCTAAAATCACTCCATGTTCTTCACTTATCCCAACAGATGTCGCTGCTAAAAAATCGATAATCGGAAATTTCGTCAACGATTTTTCTTTCATTAGTTTAGCAATTGCAAGCGTCATTGCAACAAATGCGCCTGTGATGGATGCTGTTCTTGTTCCGCCATCTGCTTGAATCACATCACAATCAATCCAAACAGTTCGTTCACCTAATGCAGGCAAGTCAACAACCGAGCGTAGTGATCGTCCAATCAAGCGCTGAATCTCCATTGTGCGGCCTTGCACTTTTCCTTTTGTTGATTCACGGATGGTTCGTTGACCTGTCGCACGCGGAAGCATTGAATATTCTGCGGTAATCCACCCTTTACCCTGTCCTCTCATAAATGGCGGTACTCGTTCATCTATACTTGCAGTACATATCACTTTTGTATCCCCAACCGTGATCAACACGGAGCCTTCTGGGTGTTTTAAATAATCTTTTTCAATTGTCATATGGCGAAGCTCTGAAGCTTGTCGTCCATCTACGCGCATCGAAATATCCTCCTTTAACCGCTCTACTATTATGAAGAAGAAGCGGGATCCCTTTTACACAAATTCTTTATTAGTATAACAAACTCTGTAAGGTCTGAAACATATGTACTTGAATTTCATCCATCGGGAAGAGCCACGCCCTTCTATGGCGTGGCTCATTCAATGAAAAAAACCGAGGAATTAGCCCCTCGGCAGTCGGATCGTGTCTATACATAGCGCTTTGTTTTGCAACCATTCCATAGCAACTTGTCCAAAAATAGTTGGTGAGCCTGTTGTGAAGAAGCGGTGTTGCTGCTCTTTTTCTTTTTCATGTCTTTCATTTAGTTCTTGTCGATAGGATAAAATCGCACTAACTTCTCGGGCTGTTTCATCACCCGAACTGATAACGTTAATGGATGATCCCATGTATTGTTCGATAATTGGCTGTAACAACGGATAATGAGTACAACCAAGTATTAATGTATCAATATTGGTGTTTTTTAACGTGGCAAGTGTTTCAGCTACAATCTTTTTCGCCATCGAACCTGCATACTCTCCACTTTCAACCAATGGAACAAATTTTGGACATGCTAGCGGATATGTTCGAATCGAATGTCTAATTTCCTGTAATGCTTCTTCATACGCTTTGCTTTTGATCGTTCCTGCTGTTCCTAAAATGCCAATTTGGTCATTTTTTGTGTGTTTGATTGCCGATCTAGCTCCTGGTGTAATCACACCAATCACCGGTATGTCAAAAGCGGTTTGAATTTCATCAAGTGTAACTGCGGTCGCCGTATTACAAGCAATCACCAGCATTTTAATATTTTGGTTGTATAAAAAACGGGCCATTTCCCATGTATATTGTTTTACCTCTGAACTGGGTCTAGGTCCATAAGGGCAGCGTGCCGTATCACCAAGATACACAATATTTTCATTTGGCAATTGATGCATAATTTCTTTCGCTACCGTCAAGCCTCCAACGCCGGAATCCATGATGCCTATTGCTCTATTCAAAAAAAGCCCCTCACTCTTATTTCATTTCATTGTATAGACGGTTCAAACCTTTTGACAACATTTCTACTTCTTCTTGTGTGAAGTCGATTAGTACCTCATTTAAGTAATGTTGACGTTTATGAATTACCTCTTCAATGATGCGTTCACCTTCATGCAACAGATGGATTCTCACGACACGACGGTCATTTTCATCCTTCACACGCATGACAAGCTCATTTTTCTCCATACGATCTACCAGATCTGTTGTCGTACTGCACGCCAAATACATTTTATTGGATAGCTCTCCAATAGTCATGTCTCCAACTTCAAATAACCATTGTAAGGCGATAAATTGGGGAGGTGTGATCGTATATTGACTTAAAATTTCACGGCCTTTTTGTTTAATGATTCCGGAAATATAACGAAGATCTCTCTCAATGCCCGCCATAACACCGGCAGCATGAAGTTCTTTCGTTGCTTTCGTTTCCATCGGCATTCGACACTCCTATCGTTTTCATTCTATTTTGATTGTCACCTTTTTTTAAAAAAATAGCAAGAATCTTTTCTCTTTATACCACATATGTATTGTAAAAGGGAGAAAACTCCCCTTTTTACAATGTAAGTTCTCCCAATCTAAGTAATTCAACAATCGCTTGCGCTCTTCCTTTAACACCTAGTTTTTGAATGGCATTTGAAATATGATTACGTACCGTTTTTTCGCTAATAAATAGTTCACTCGCGATATCTTTCGTCGTTTTATCTTGTAGCAGTAATACAAAAACTTCGCGTTCTCGTTTCGTTAAAATGGATGAACGATTGTACTGTGCCCGACTCATTTGGATACTCCTCCTCACTTGCTAAGCTGAAGCCAGTTTATCCAGTTTATGAGTCAGTTCGCTAAGGAGTGCGTTGATTTCGAAATCTATTTCATATATGTTAAATTTCAGCGCAAGAGCCGCTCTTTTTGCCCATCTTCCCAAGGGTGTCCTTTGCCTGTTTTTCTAGACATTTGTACCATTGTACCTCTGCCAACAAAAACGGCTTTCCCCTCTCCATTTACACCACGATAATGAATATCAACCGACGATACACCTACTGTTGCTGCTTTCACATATACACGAAGCGTTTCATCAAAATACACTTGTTGCAGAAAATCACACTGCAGATCTGCAACAACTGGTATAGTGTCTTGATCGACTCGAACCCATTCTTGCATAAATCCAATCGCTTTAAAAAATTCAATTCTAGATTGCTCAAAATAAACAAAAGGTACTGTATTATTTAAATGACCAAACATATCTGTTTCAGAAAAACGAACATTTATTTCATGATAAAAAGAAAAGCCCTCTTCCCATTTTTGAAAATCTTCTATGTATTCTACTTTCATGAACCACATCTTCCTTCCAATTATGAATATCCATTCATTTTCTTAATAATAACGTATAAACACGATACAAGATAGATTTTTCTGGTTTTCATCAGTAACAATAAATTAATCAGTTTTTTCAACTCCAGCATGCAAATAAGAGCTTCCCGAAGAGTACGAACTCTGCCACTGGATGGCAAATGCTTAAAATGATCGTTACTCACATTTATCTCTAGATATCACTTTTATCAATAAAAAAGCTGCGGATGCACAAGACATCCGCAGCTTTCATATTTAAACTTGTTGATCGCTTCCGAAAAAGCTTTTGAACATTTGGAAGCTAGTGTCGCGATTAAGCGCTGCGATCGATGTTGTCAAAGGAATTCCTTTTGGACAAGCTTCAACACAATTTTGAGAGTTACCACAGTTGCCAAGGCCACCGTCACCCATAATTGTTTCTAGACGTTCACTTTTATTCATTGCACCTGTTGGGTGAGCATTGAATAAGCGAACTTGCGAAAGGGGTGCAGGTCCGATAAAGCTTGATTTACTGTTTACATTTGGACACGCTTCAAGACAAACACCACAAGTCATACATTTTGAAAGCTCATATGCCCACTGACGTTTTTTCTCAGGCATACGCGGACCAGGTCCCAGATCGTACGTGCCATCAATTGGAATCCATGCCTTCACTTTTTTCAATGAATCAAACATGCGGCTACGGTCAACCTGTAGGTCACGCACTACTGGAAATGTTTTCATTGGCTCCAAACGAATTGGCTGTTCCAACTGATCCACAAGTGCTGTACATGATTGACGTGGTTTTCCGTTTATGACCATTGAACAAGCTCCACAAACTTCTTCTAGACAGCCCATGTCCCATGATACAGGCGTTGTTTTATCACCTTTTTTGTTAAATGGGTTACGACGAATTTCCATTAGTGCAGAAATCACGTTCATATTTGGGCGATAAGGAATTTCAAATTCTTCCATGTAAGGCGTGGAGTTAAGGTCATCTTGTCTGTAAATTTCGAATCGAATCGTTTTTGATTTTGTCATCGTTTCTGCTGCAGTCATGATTACTTAGCTCCTTTCGCTTTAGAGTAATCACGTTTACGAGGCTCGATTAGTGACACATCAACATCCTCATAATAGATCTCCGGTGAATTTGTTGTGGCATCGAATTTTGCCATTGTTGTTTTAAGGAATTGCTCATCATTACGCTCTGGGAAGTCAGGTTTGTAATGTGCACCACGACTTTCGTCACGCTGAAGTGCTCCGATTGTTACAACGCGTGCTAGATGAAGCATGTTTTTCAATTGACGAGTAAAGACCGCACCTTGATTGCTCCATTTTACCGTGTCATTAATGTTGATATTTTCATAACGCTCAAGCAGCTCTTGAATTTTTTCATCTGTTTCTTTAAGCTTGTCGTTGTAACGAACCACTGTTACGTTGTCCGTCATCCACTCACCCAGTTCTTTATGGATAACATAAGCATTTTCTTCGCCATCCATTGACATGATGTGATCCCATTTTGCTTGTTCTTCTTGAACGTGGCGCTCAAATACATCTGCCGAAATATCTTCTACTGTTTTTTCCAAACCATTAATGTATGACACAGCTTTTGGTCCAGAAACCATTCCACCATAAATAGAAGATAAAAGTGAATTAGCACCAAGTCTGTTTGCTCCGTGAATCGAATAATCACACTCGCCAGCAGCAAATAATCCAGGGATGTTTGTCATTTGATCATAATCAACCCATAATCCACCCATTGAATAGTGAACTGCAGGGAAGATTTTCATCGGTATTTTGCGCGGATCATCACCCATGAATTTCTCATAAATTTCAATAATTCCACCAAGTTTAATATCAAGTTCTTTAGGGTCTTTGTGTGAAAGATCAAGGTAAACCATGTTTTCACCGTTAATTCCAAGCTTTTGACGTACACATACATCAAAAATTTCACGCGTTGCAATATCACGCGGAACAAGGTTACCGTAAGCTGGATATTTCTCTTCAAGGAAGTACCATGGCTTACCATCTTTATACGTCCAAACACGTCCACCTTCGCCACGAGCAGATTCACTCATCAGACGGAGTTTATCGTCTCCAGGAATCGCCGTTGGATGAATTTGAATAAATTCTCCATTCGCATAATGTGCACCTTGCTGATAAACGATTGAAGCTGCTGCACCGGTATTGATCACAGAGTTTGTAGATTTCCCAAAAATGATACCAGGTCCTCCAGTCGCTATAATTACCGCATCACCAGGGAATGATAGAATTTCCATTGATTTAAGGTTTTGTGCAACAACGCCACGACAAACACCCTCGTCATCAAGCACTGAACCAAGAAATTCCCAACCTTCGTATTTTGTGACTAAACCTGACACTTCATAGCGACGAACTTGCTCATCAAGTGCATATAAAAGTTGTTGACCAGTTGTTGCACCAGCGAATGCTGTACGGTGATGCTGTGTACCTCCAAAACGTCTAAAGTCAAGCAAACCTTCAGGTGTACGGTTGAACATTACCCCCATACGATCTAGTAAGTGAATAATGCCAGGCGCAGCATCACACATTGCTTTTACAGGGGGTTGGTTCGCTAAGAAGTCTCCACCATATACACTGTCATCAAAATGTTCCCAAGGTGAATCTCCTTCACCTTTTGTATTTACCGCTCCGTTAATACCACCTTGCGCACAAACAGAGTGAGAACGTTTTACTGGAACAAGTGAAAATAAATCAACTGACATTCCAGCTTCCGCCGCTTTAATCGCTGCCATAAGTCCCGCAAGACCTCCACCGACAACGATGATTTTGCCTTTACTCATTTTGTCATCTCCTTACTTTAATCCGCCGACTGAACGTTACTCAGCGCTTCTAACACTCAAAATGTTCATAACCGATTTACAAGAATGCTAATATTGCTCTAACACCAACGATTGTTAGTGCGATAAATGCACCAAGAGTTATATAAGTTGAAATTAGTTGAGATCGTGGTGAAACCGTAATTCCCCATGTTACAAAGAAAGACCAAAGACCGTTTGCAAAGTGGAAGGTTGTCGAAACAACTCCTGCTATGTAAAATGCTAGCATTAGCGGATCAGCTAAAATCGACTCCATCATTCCAAAATTAACCTCTGCACCCCTAGCAGCCGCAATGCGGGTTTCCCAAATATGCCACGTCACAAAAATAAGCGTGAATACGCCTGTGAACCTTTGAAGGACAAACATCCAGTTACGGAAAGTCCCATAACGTTTTGGATTGTTTTTAGCTGTAAATGCAATATATACTCCATATAAAGCGTGGAAATACAGCGGTAAGAAAATAATAAAGATTTCAAGAAGCAGTCTAAATGGTAAGCTTTCCATAAAATGAGCTGCGTCATTAAAAGCTTGTTCGCCTCGAGTCGCGAAATGATTGACTACTAAATGCTGAAGCAGGAAGATCCCTACAGGAATGACTCCTACTAAAGAATGAAGCCTCCTCCAGTAAAACTCTCGATTTTCTGCCATCGAATGTTACCCCCTCTAAATAAATACAAGCAATGTATATCCGTCAAAGTTTTTAAAGTTTACAAGCTTCGACGTCTACACTAGCTTTTTCGCACAATATAACACTTTTGTGACAAATCAATTGTACTCTCATACGTATGGAGCGTCAAGAAAACGTATACATAAAAAGCAATTCTGATATTTCGCTAAATACCTAGTCATTTAAACATTTCTCCATAGAATAATACGGCATCCATGCAAAAAGTCCCATCAAAAGAATGATACATAACTCACAATCTATTATAGTAGGAAGACTTCTTTCTTTATTATGCCCAACATTTCTACCTTTTCTTAATCTATCTCTTACACTTTCGGACGAGTCCACGTATAATAATAGAGTGGAAAGTGAGGGACATCTTATGTCTGAACAAAACGATATTTCAGCCGGACCGTTTGGCTATTCTCTTATTCGAGATGAATTGCTTCCAGCGCTTCTAGGCAATCATACAAATGAGGTCCTTTATTGGGCTGGTAAAAACCTAGCGCAAAAGCACCCCTGTCAAAATGAAGATGAACTCTTTCATTTTTTTGACAAAGCGGATTGGGGCACACTCCAACCCATCAAACAAAAAGGTGACGAAATCATAGTAGAGCTAAGTGGTCCGCTTTTAGAAAAACGAATCGAATTAAATGACGCCGAACATTTTACACTTGAAGCGGGGTTTATCGCTGAACAGTTTGCCATGATGAAACAATGCCAAGCAGAAGCCACACAACACCGCCAGAAACGCAACAGCATTATTCAGTTCGTTATTAAATGGGATTCTAAAGACCCTTACGGCATGCCTTCTAGGAAAAGTAAATGATTTCACACACAGACAAGACGCCTTAGATTAGGCGTCTTGTTTTTAATTATGATAATTGCGGTGATGTCTGAAGCGACTCCAAAGAAAAACTCTCATGAACAATTTGCGCAGCTTTCAACATGTCGATCCTATTCACAACTGTCGACACTTTGATTTCAGACGTACTTACCATTTTAATTGCAATGCCGTATTCAGATAATGTTTGGAACATTTGGGCGGCGACCCCTGGATTAGATACCATCCCTGACCCGACGATCGATACTTTTGCAAGGCCTGTTTCATGCTCTACCTTTTTAAAACCAAGGCTCGCTTGATTTTGATTCAAGACCTCTGAAGCTTCATCTAGCTCAGATTCTTTTATCGAAAAAGATAAATTGGTTGAATTTAACTCGGTTCTACTATGGATAATGATATCAACATTTATATGATTCGCTGCAAGTGTAGTAAAAACCGATGCCAAGCCTGTAATTTCATCTTCTAACCCAAAAATGGTTACACGAACAATATCTTCTTCAAATGCAACACCGCGCACGACTAAATTTTCTTCCAAGTTGGAACCCTCCTCTATCAATGTACCTTCTTTTTCTTCAATACTTGATCTTACTGTTAATGGAATCGAATGAATTTTAGCAAACTCAACTGCACGAGGATGCAATACACCTGCACCAAGGTTTGCTAATTCTAACATTTCATCATATGAAATCCCTGCTAGCTTACGCGCTCCTTTTATGTAGCGTGGATCAGACGTATATACCCCATCGACATCTGTATAGATATCACAGCGAACAGACTTCAATGAAGCGGCAAGGGCAACAGCTGTAGTATCGGAACCACCTCTGCCAAGGGTAGTAATCTCTTGATTTATATCTATTCCTTGAAATCCTGCAACTACGACAACTTTGCCACGCTCTAATTCTTCACTTATTCTTGCTGTTTCGATATGTGTAATTCGTGCTTTACTGTGAATCGCTTCCGTTTGAATTCCTGCTTGCCATCCCGTCATCGAAACGCTCTCATAACCTTTACTCTGGAGCGCTATTGATAGTAAGGAAATCGTCATTTGTTCACCAGTAGTCAAAAGCATATCCATATCACGTTTATTCGGCTTGTTTGTAATTTCAGTGGCTAAACGAAAAAGTTCATCCGTTGTTTTTCCCATCGCTGACACTACAACTACCACTTGGTTTCCGTTGTCTACTTCTTGAATGACTCTCGTTGCAACATGCTGGATCTTTTCCACAGAACCAACCGATGTGCCACCGAATTTCTGTACGATCAAACTCATTTTCTTCCTCTTTTCTATCTTTATTTCTCGACCAAGCGCAAAAATGAAACGCAAAAAAGCAACGGGAAAGCTCTCCCATTGCTTTTGAACAAATACATTCATCGCTGCACAGGTGAGATAGCTCTCCAAGATGAATGAACATCTTGACAGCTCTACATTTCTTAAATGCAGAACCAGTACTTGGCTGGATGAGCAGCCCCTTACTTCGGCGATTGTCCCTTTCACAATGCTTCACAGGACTCCATCATCCTCAGCAATGGTACTTTTGACTTTCGCACCTCTATCCCCACTTTAAAAAGAAAAGTGAGTTCGTATAAACTTTTTGTCAGTATAACACAGCGTTTTTAACATCTCAATACTATTCTTTCATTTTTCTCACAATTCTTTCTGCCGTAGCAGGTGGCATTCCAGCAGCCACGACTTCTTCAAGCGTTGCTTCACGAAGCTTTTTAACCGATCCAAAGTGACGAAGTAATTTCTTTTTACGCTGTGGACCGATACCCGGAATTTCATCTAAAATGGATTGAATCGAATTTTTACCGCGCAGTTGTCGATGAAACGTAATAGCAAATCGATGCACTTCGTCTTGAATTCGTTGCAGCAGGTAAAATTCTTGGCTTCTTCTACCTAGTGGAATCACTTCTAATGGATTTCCATACAGTAGCTGAGACGTTTGGTGACGATCATCTTTAGCAAGACCTGCTAATGGAATGTCCAACCCAAGTTCATCCGACAAAATTCCACGTGCCGCTTCGATTTGTCCTTTACCGCCATCAATAACAATTAAATCGGGTAATGGCAACTCTTCTTTTAACACACGCGTATAACGGCGACGGATAACTTCACGCATGGAACCGTAATCATCAGGTCCTTGTACTGTGTTAATTTTATATTTGCGGTACTCTTTTTTTTCCGGCTTTCCATCGATAAAAACGACAAGTGCCGATACCGCATCGCTGCCTTGAATATTCGAGTTATCAAATGCTTCAATTCTGAGAGGCGTGTGGATATTCATCGCCATCCCAAGCTGTTCCACCGCTTTAATCGTTCTATTTTCATCCCTCTCAATAATTGAAAATTTTTCTTGAAGAGCAATGACTGCATTTTTTTCAGCTAATTTCAGTAGATCTTTTTTTTGACCTCGAACAGGCTGACGTACCTTTACCTCTAGTAACTCTTCCGCCATTTCCGCGTCAACTTGCAAGGGCACAAGAACTTCCCTCGGTTTAAAGTGGTTTGTCTTCATATAAAATTGACCCAAAAATGTTAAAAACTCTTCTTCCGGTTCATCGTAAATTGGAAACAACGAAACATCACGCTCAATCAACTTTCCTTGACGAATAAAAAAGACCTGCACGCACATCCAGCCTTTATCAACACCATAACCAAAAATGTCACGATTCGTAAAATCATTCATCGCCATTTTCTGCTTTTCCATGGTCGCTTCAATGTGGGTAATTTGATCTCTGAATTCCATCGCACGTTCAAACTCAAGATTTTCTGATGCTGCTGTCATTTTTTTATGAAGCGATTCTTTTACTTCTTTATATCCACCATTTAAAAAACGAGCAATGTCATCTGTCATTTGTCTGTACGTTGATTCATCCACGTTAAATTCACAAGGAGCAAGACATTGACCTAAATCATAATAGAGACAAACTCGATCCGGCAATGTCGTACATTTTCTGAGCGGATACATACGATCAAGCAATTTCTTTGTTTCATTTGCTGCTTGAGCGTTAGGATATGGACCAAAATACCGACCCTTATCTTTTTTTACTTTCCGTGTAATCAGCAACCTTGGATGTCTCTCTGCTGTCACTTTTAAAAATGGATACGTTTTGTCATCCTTCAACATAACGTTGTACTTCGGATCATGCTTTTTGATCAAATTTAACTCTAAAATAAGTGCTTCAATATCAGAAGACGTAACGATGTATTCAAAATCCTCAATTTCAGATACGAGACGTTGTGTTTTGCCATCGTGAGATCCAGTAAAATAAGAACGAACTCTCATTTTCAGCCGTTTTGCTTTGCCAATATATATAATGGTGTTTTGACGATCCTTCATTAAGTAGCAGCCAGGTTGATCGGGTAACACAGCAAGCTTGTGCTTCAGCAAATCATTCATTACAAGCCCTCCTGTATTTAGATAAGTTTCTTTTACTTCATCATAAGTATTTAGGGAAGGAAATGCAAAAATAGAGGGATAAATATGTTTTAAAAAATGGATGCTTGCTCAACTATACTGGTGGGAGATGGGGAAGATGGTAGATTTGAGGAGTGATTCATACGAAACATGATTATTCTTTTAGCTTCACACGGGCTCGAACAACGATGCCATACCCCTAACTAATTCACAAAAAAGAACCGGGCATTATCGCCCGGTCCTTCTCATTTATACATGTTTATTTAGAAGTTCTTCAAGTGATTCTTTTGGTTGGAATCCAACAACTTTATCCACTACTTCGCCGTCTTTTAATACGACAAGTGTAGGAATACTCATAACACCAAATTTGCTTGCTGTTTCTTGGTTTTGATCAACATCAAGCTTAACAATTTTAACTTTCTCGCCCATTTCAGCATCTAGTTCTTCAAGAACAGGTGCAATCATTTTACAAGGGCCACACCAAGGTGCCCAAAAATCCGCAAGAACCAGACCTTCATTCGTGTCAGTTGTAAATGTTTGATCAGTAGCATGTGCAATCGCCATGTGTATTTCCTCCTTAGTAAATCTAATATAGGAAAAGTATAGCACCCTCCAGGTTGATACGCTAATAATTTGCCTACCACAGATTATCACCTGAGCCGACGGGTTTTACAGCTTTGTTGTTCAGTCTAACTGCCGTTAAATTATCGTTGAGCTGGATTGAAGATTACGCATGCTGCAGTTCTTTTGATTCATTGACGTTTTCAGATGATTGTTCTGGTAAAAAGTAATAATCTTTAAATGAGAACCTTACTTTACCTCCAATATCGGGAAGAGCAAAAAACGGATCACTCGTGAAGAATGACAGTTTGACTTTGCCGACTGTCATCACGACTTCTTTATACTCTCCTTCAAACGCCACTTGCTTAATCACACCTTCGTAATCTCCACCTGGTGAAATACCGATGCTGTCTCTTCGAATGACCAAGTACCCCTGTCCTTCACCGTTTGAAGGATCATAGAGCTTACCAAGGGGAGTATGAATATAGTCCCCTATTTTCTCCGCTTCTACCAAATTAGAGCGAGATAAAAATCGAGCGACAAATGGAGTAGCAGGAGAGTGATAGACCTCTTGTGGTGTACCAAACTGCTCCACTCTCCCTTTATTCATCACGATGATCTTATCCGCAATGGCAAGTGCATCTTTTTGATCATGTGTAACAAATACAGTCGTAATTTTGGCTTGTTTTAAAATACGTTTTACTTCAAAACGCATCGTGTATTTCAGTTCTGCATCTAAATTGGAGAATGGTTCATCCATTAACAATACCTTTGGCGAAGGTGCTAATGCACGTGCTAATGCAACCCGTTGTTTTTGCCCTCCAGAAAGTTCATGTGGGAAGCGTTTGTTCATACCCTGTAACCCTACAAGATCGAGCATTGTTTGAATCAGTGTTCCGCATTCCTTCGTTGGTTTCTGGACACCGAAGCGAATATTATCTTCTACGCTTAAATGCGGGAATAAAGCATAGTCTTGAAAAACCATCCCTACTTTACGTTTATTCACCGGAACCCAACTATGTGAAGAATCGATTGGTTGATCACTTAAGCGTAACGTTCCTTCAGATTGCATTTCAAATCCAGCTATCACTCGTAGTGTCGTTGTTTTACCGCAGCCACTCGGACCTAGGATTGCAACAATTTCTCCTTCATTTACATCGAAGTTAACGTTCGATAGTACAGATTCACCTTTTACAAATGATTTGCAGATATTTTGTAGTTGAATAGATGCCACGGGTAACCATCTCCTAATATTTGTTCATAATCCAACGAATAGGAAGTATTGAAATAAGAATGATAAGTAACGCACTTGGCGCCGCCATTGCGTAATACCCTTCTGACGTTTCGATCCATACGCGGACCGCTAATGTATCAAATCCTGCTGGACGCAGTAATAAAGTTGCTGGCAACTCCTTAATCACACTTACAAATACAAGTGAAAAACTTGCGATTATACCTGGTTGAATCAGACGTAAAATAACTTGATTTAAAACTTGTACCGGTTTTTTCCCTAAGCTCAATGCCGCCTCATCAATTTTTGGAGAGATTTGCCCCATCGATGATTCAGTTGATTGTAATGACTGAGGAAGAAAACGCATCACATATGCCATAATCAACATAGCAATGGTTCCATATAAAAATGGGATGTAATTAATAAAGATAAAAATTACCCCTAAAGCAACAATAACACCTGGTAAAGCATAGCTTAAATAACTAATAACGTCCACAATACGTGACATACCACTATTAAACCTTGTTTTCACATAAATAAGTGGTAATGCTAACACTAGGCAAAGTAAAGAGGTTATTGCAGCAGCCATAAAACTATTCATTGTGAACGCAAAAAAGCGAGAATCAATCACTCCTTCTACAACAGCGAGCCCGCTCCAATATAGAAGGACCCCAATAGGAAGTGCAGCAAACAATCCAAACACCGTACTTACGAATATAAGCGCAGGTACTTTCCATTTACCAAGATCAATTAATGTCGGTGCTTTACTCGTACCATCTACCTGATAAAACTTCATTCGACGTTTCGATGCATATTGAATCCCCAGAAAAACAAGTGTGATTACAATCAAGATCATACTAAAAATAGAAGCGCCAACTCGGTCAAAGCTCCCCATTTGAAAATAGATTGCTTGTGTAAAGGTTGGGTACCGAAGCATGGCAACTGAACCAAAATCACTCACTACATAGAGCGCTACTAAAATGGCTCCCGATCCAATAGCCGGCCGAACCATTGGAATGGTTACTTTACGAATGACACCAAAATGTGATAATCCACTTATATATCCAGCCTCTTCAAAAGAAGGGTTAATCTTTTGTAGTGATGCGCTAACAATCAAATAAATATACGGATACGTAAACCCGGTTATAATTAATACGACCATCGGAAATGAGAAAACGTCAATAGTCGTTCCAAACAAGTTATCAACCAAGCCACGAGGTCCAAATAAAATAATGTAAGACACAGCCCCGACGTAAGCAGGAATCGTTAAAGGGACAACAAGTAACCAACGCCATACTCTCCTGCCTGGTAAATTCGTCTTGACGACAAGTATGGCTGATACTACCCCAATTATGAGACCAAGAAACGTTACTGTAAGAGTTAAACTTAAAGTTTTTTCTAATAAAAAAGGAATGCGAGTATCTAATAATTCTAACCAACGTTGACTGCCATTATCAAACGAGCGAATTCCGATATATATAATCGGAATCACCATAAAAATCCCGGTCAAGATCACCATCGCACTTAAAGTAGGACCCGGTGATTTAGACGAACGAAAGAAACGACCAAAAGTTCGCAGGATTGCCCCTCGAACTTTTGATCTATTTTGGTTATTGGACTTCAAGCGGAAGACCTGACTGGTCGATCAATTGTTTAGCGTCGTTCCAAACTGGTCCTAAATCACTTAATGGCATGTCCATGGTTTTATACTCGTTAATTGGCAATGCTTCTGGTACTGCTTCAACATCAGGATGAAGTGGCGTTTCTTTTGAGTTGTATGAGAAATCTCTCATGTTTTCTTCTTCAAGCATAAAGGAGATAAATGCTTCTGCATTTTCTGGGTTTGGTGCTCCTTCAATGAAACCAATTCCAGATGCGTTAACAAATGCGCCCATTTCGTCTTCACCTTGGTCAGGATAAATAAAACCAACGTTATTGTCTTTTGGTTCACCTAGTTGTTGGTGATAATAGTAGTTGTTTACAAGACCAAATTTGAATTCGCCAGCACCAACCGCTTTACGAATGTCACCGTGGCCAGCAAGAATTGCTCCTGCATTTTCTCCTACATTTTTGATCCATTCTGATGTTTTATCGTCACCCCATTGTGTTCGTAGTGCAGCAACTTGAGAAATCATAGAGCCGTTTCCTCCACGAACCATTGCAAATTCATCAGCCCATTTTGGATCTGCAAGTTCTTCCATCGTTTGAGGCATTTCTTCCTCTGAAATCAGGTCCTTATTATAAATAAATCCTCTTGTTCGTGCTGATAGTCCAATCCAAGAATTATCATCCGCACGATACTTATCCTCAATGATCTCAGCATCTTCCCCCGTATATGGTTGCAATGCACCTTCTAACTTAAGGAACTCCATTGCAGCCGTATCGGTTGAAAAGAAAATATCAGCTTGAGGATTTACTTGTTCCTCATGGATACGATTCACAATTGTCTCGTCAGAAGGAAGAAGCTTGACTTCAACACCTGTTTCTTCTTCAAATTTATCTAAAATCGGTTGAACGAATTCTTCTTTTCGAGAAGAATACACAACCAACTTACCTTCTAATTCTGAATTTCCAACTGTTTCTTCGTTCGATCCTGCTTCTTCGTCTTCTGAATCTGAACTGCATGCGACCATGATGACTGCAACTAATGAAAGCAGTGCAACAAGCCAAATTTTTCTTTTATCCATGACCTTACCTCCTATGTAATATGTTTGACTTCAATTTTGTATCTTGAACTGATAATGATTATCGTTGACAAGATTTAGTTTACTCTAATTGATAATCGTCGTCAATAGGATTCAGGGAAATAATTGAGAATGATTATCGTTTTTAAATAGAGGTGATAGCAAACAATATAAAAACCCCTTCAACTCATCAGTTGAAGGGGTTCCCTCATTCACTTATTAAGATACTTTTACTTTTTTAAATTCTTCAATTAATAGTGGAATAACATCAAATAGATCTCCTACGATACCGTAGTCAGCTACTTTAAAGATGTTTGCCTCAGGATCCTTATTGATGGCAACGATAACTTTTGAGTTCGACATCCCAGCCATGTGCTGAATTGCCCCTGAAATTCCGGCTGCAATGTACAGGTCAGGTGTCACAACTTTACCTGTTTGACCGATTTGAAGGGAATAGTCACAGTATTCCGCGTCACATGCGCCACGTGATGCTCCAACTGCTCCTCCAAGAAGGTTCGCTAGTTCTTTTAATGGTTCGAACCCATCTTCACTCTTAACGCCACGTCCACCCGCTACAATAACTTTCGCTTCTGACAAATCAACGCCGTCTGTTGTTTTACGAACAACGTCTTTAATGATCGTGCGAAGATCTTTAATTTCTACATCCATCGAAATAACGTCACCAGAGCGGCCTGATTCTTTTTCCAGTGGAGCAATGTTGTTTGGACGGATGGTTACAAAAACAAGGCCGTCTTTCACAACTTTCTTCTCGAATGCTTTACCACTGTAAATCGGACGAACGAAAACAGCTTCTCCGGCATCTTCTTCGATCGATGTCACATCTGAAATTAATCCGCTTCCTAACTTTCCTGCAATACGTGGAGACAAGTCTTTTCCTAACGCAGTATGTCCAAATACCATTCCGTCTGGGTCTTCTGCTTCTATTACAGCTAATATGGCTTGAGCATAACCATCAGAGGAATACTTCTTTAATTTCTCATCTTCAACTGTTACGACTTTGTCTGCTCCGTATGCAATTAGCTCAGATCCCAATGAGGAAACTGAACCTCCAACTAAAACGCTTACAATTTCGCCACCATCTGAAATTTGTTTTCCAGCTGAGATCGCTTCGAACGATACATTGCGAAGAGCCCCATCCCTTGCTTCTGCTAATACTACAATCTTTTTCATACTCGTTTCCCCCCTGAAAGTTGATAATCAATATTATATGACCTCTAAGTTAGATAACTTTCGCTTCTTTACGGAGTAGGTCTATCAATTCTTTTACTTGCGTATCTATATCACCTTCGAGAACTCGACCCGCTTCTTTTTTCGGCGGAAGATAGATTTCAATTGTTTTTGTTTTAGATTCCACATCGTCTTCTTCAAGCTCTAGATCATCAAGCTCGATTTCATCAAGAGGCTTTTTCTTTGCCTTCATGATACCCGGAAGAGATGGATAACGAGGGTCGTTTAGACCTTGTTGTGCGGTCACAAGTAGTGGAAGAGACGTTTCAATTGTTTCAGAATCACCTTCTACGTCACGTACGATCGTAACCGTTTCACCTTCAATGTTGATACTAGTGATGGTTGTTACATAAGGAATGTTTAGTTGCTCTGCAACACGTGGTCCGACTTGACCAGAACCGCCGTCGATTGCTACATTTCCTCCAATAATTAAATTAGCCTCTTTATCCTTTAAATACTCGGCTAAAATACGAGCAGTTGTAAATTGATCGCTTTCTTCTACATCATCTTCAATGTTGATCAATACTGCTTTATCAGCACCCATAGCAAGTGCGGTACGAAGTTGTTTTTCTGCTTCATCAGAACCTACAGAAACAACAGTTACTTCACCACCGTGTTCATCGCGAAGCTGGATCGCTTCTTCAATGGCATATTCATCATAAGGATTGATAATAAATTCTGCTTCGTCGTCTGCAATTTTCCCACCACTAATTGAAATCTTCTCTTCTGTATCAAACGTTCTTTTCATCAATACGTAAATGTCCATGTTGATTCCCCCCGTTTATAAAATGAATTATTCTCCCTTAAAAACCGGTGTTCTTTTTTGAATAAATGCTTCGATGCCTTCTTTCGCATCATTTGAAGTGAACACTTCCCCAAACCATTCAGCCTCTTTATCAGCACCTTTTTCAAAATCAGCATTTTTTGCGTATTGGAGTAAGTCCAACGCAGCTTTAACAGCTATGGGGCTTTGCTGTGCCATTCTCAATGCAAGCGCTTTTGATTTTTCAAAAACTTCTTCTTCAGAAACAGCTTTATTAGCAAGTCCCCATTGTACAGCTTCAGTTCCTGAAATGGGCTCGCTTGTAAGAAGCATTTCTGCCGCTTTCGCAAACCCTACTAATCTAGGCAAACGCTGAGAGCCTGCAAATCCAGGTACCAGACCAAGCTGAAGCTCAGGTAGCCCAAGCTTAGCCTTATCGCTTACATAACGAATATGACAACCCATGGCAAGCTCTAATCCACCGCCTAATGCCGCACCGTGAATGGAAGCAATGATTGGCTTTGAAAAAGATTCCATACGTTCAAAAACGTGTTGACCTCTTTTCGCTAGCTCACTGAACGCCACGCCATCTTCGATTTGAGTGAACTCTTTAATATCCGCACCGGCAGAAAAGAAGCGCCCTTCACCATGTATCAACAAACAACGCACCTGTTGATCGTGCTCAACCGCTGTCAACCATTGATCGATTTCTTTAATGAGTTGACTAGACAGAGCATTGGCAGGAGGTCGCTGAATCATTGCGATAGAAACGAATTGGTCATTTTCCCATGTTAAAAAGTCCATCTTCTTCTCCTCCTTATTTACTTAATGCCTTCACAAGAAGTGAATGAATTTCTGGCGCAAGTTTCGTAATGTCATATTTTTGCTCATTGATGACCCACGTTGTTACTACCTCATCAATCGTACCAAAGACCATTTGTCTTGCCAATCGTATATCTAATTCTTCTGAAAATATTTGCTTTTTAACGCCATTATGTAGGATTTCATCCACGAGTAAAAGATACTCTTTTAGCACCTCGTTAATTTTAAGACGAATATCTTTGTTTGACTGTCTAAGCTCCAGTTGTGTCACAATGGCAAGATGATAATCTTCTGACAACATATAAAAATGACTCTCGATTAAAACTTCTAGCTGTTCAACTGCATTCTCCTTGCCAGCCATTCTGCTACGAATCGAGCGCACAAACTGTCCCATTTTTTCTTCAAATAAAGAAATCAAAATGTCTTCTTTATTTTTAAAATAAAGATAGATTGTACCGTCTGCTACACCTGCTTGCTTCGCAATTTTTGAAACCTGTGCATGATGATAGCCATTTTCTGCAATAACTACAACAGCTGCATCGATGATTTGTTTGTATTTTGGTTTATCTTTTTTCAATGGTTATCACCTTTCATTCAATCTGATTCATTAAAAACAAAAAGACGAAAATATGAATGAATCATCATTCATATTTTCATCTTACTAACTACTACTGTTTTAGTCAAGTATATTACAACAGTGACAAAAATGGAAAGAGTCAATTGGTAGCACTCTTTCCCGCCATCCTATCCCAGCTTTTGATTGGTCTGCTTTTCTTTTTCTTCCTCAACAAGCTTTCTTCTAAGAATTTTACCTACTGCTGTCTTTGGCAGTTCATCTCTAAATTCATAGAGTCTTGGAACCTTGTATGATGCAAGGTGTTGACGGGCAAATTGATCGAGCTCTTCTTCTGATGCTGTATGACCTTGTTTTAGAACAATAAATACTTTTACCGTTTCGCCGCGGTATGCATCCGGTACACCCACGGTTACAACTTCTTGCACTGCAGGGTGTTCATACATCACTTCTTCAATTTCACGCGGATAAATGTTGAAGCCACCAGCAATAATCGTATCTTTTTTACGATCGACCACGTAGAAGAACCCTTGCTCATCCATGTATCCTAAATCGCCGGTGTGAAACCAACCATCCTTTAAGACTGCTGCTGTTTCTTCAGGTTGATTCCAGTAACCTTTCATGACTTGTGGGCCTTTTACTACGATTTCACCAATTTCACCTTGAGGAGCAGCTTCTGCTGTGTCCATTGATACAATCTTACAATCTGTATCTGGCCACGGTACTCCTACACTGCCTTTAATTCTTTTTTGATCCCAAACAAAGTTTCCATGCGTAACCGGAGATGTTTCGGTTAACCCATACCCTTCAACGAGCTTTCCACCTGTTAGCTTCTCGAATTTTTCTTGTACTTCAATTGGCAGTGGAGCAGATCCACTTAAACATGATTCCACTGAAGTAAGATCATATTTGTGTAAATCTGGATGATTCAATATTCCAATGTAAATCGTTGGTGCTCCTGGGAACATCGTTGGTCGTTGCTTGTGAATGGTTTTTAGTGCTGTCTCTACATCAAACTTTGGTAGTAGCACCATTTTGTCCCCTTGCATTACGGACGTAATCATTACCGTTGTCATGCCATAGACGTGGAAAAATGGGAGGATTCCCAGAGTAACACCTTCACCTTTTTTGTTTTTGTAAAGCCACGCATCGCACATAGATGCATTAGCAACCAAATTTTTATGTGTCAACATAACACCTTTAGGAGAGCCTGTTGTTCCACCAGTATATTGAAGAAGGGCAAGGTCTTCCTCCAAATCAAGGACTTGCTCCACTGGATCTGGTGTAGCGATTTTCAAGATTTCAGTTAACAGGTGATTGTGCCCCCTGTGCTCAACCTTAACCGTTATTCCATGCTGCTTCTTCTGAATAAATGGGTAAATAAGTTTTTTAGGAAATGGCAGAAAATCTTTAATCCCTGTAATGATCATATGCTCTAAGTCTGTGTCATTAAAAACTTTTGACACACGCGGGAATAATATGTCAAGCGTTATAATCGCTTTTGCACCCGAATCTTTCATTTGATATTCAATTTCCCTTTCGGTGTACAATGGGTTCGTTTGTACAACAATGGCGCCTGCATATAAAATTCCGTAATACGCAATAACAGACGCTGGTGTGTTCGGTAACATAATAGCTACACGATCATCTTTTTCGATGCCAATGTCTTGTAAATATTTAGCCATTTTCAATGAACTTTCGTGCATTTCTTTGTAGGTAAACTCCTTGCCCATAAAGTGAACTGCCACCTTGTCAGGATAAAGCTTGGATGCCTCGGTTAAATACGCATGAACCGGTTTCAACTCATAATCGAGTGTTGTAGGTATCTCGTCCGGATACAGCGCATGCCACGGCTTAACTGACATGTAAATCCCTCCTTGTAAATATAATGAAAAATTAGAAAATTCATATTTCTATTTCATTATAATCTATCTAGTAAGCGGTTACAATTTATCAATAAAAAAAGATACAGAAATCGGTTACTGTTCTGTATCTCCTTATTTATATCTATGAAATTTTTTTTATAATATTCTTGTTCTTCATACAGTTGGATGCCGTTACTTTACTCAAATTCATCGAAGCTGAGCAAGCCACGTCTGACTATGATTACATAGACACCAAATAAATAATCCCTATGACCATAAATGCCCCACAGCAAACAAGCAATACTTTCGACAGTGTCTCCATTGCTTTTCCTCCTAAGTAATACTAGCTCCGATTACATACGATAAACCGATCGTAATGACCATTGCAATTAAGCCTACCGCCTTATTATTGTTTTGAATTTCTTCGTCTACACGAAAGCGAGGTGTCAAAAATTCAAACATAAAATAGGCAATAAGCAATAGAACAAAGCCAAAAACACCCCATCCTATCATCTTAATGAGCGTATCGTGTTGATCAATCGAATGACGAAAAATATTCGCAATCCCAAAGATCTTACCGCCAGTTGCCATAGCTACAGAAATATTTCCTTTTTTAATTTCATTCCAATTATTATATTTTGTAACGAGTTCAAAAATTGCTAGAAAAACAATCATACATAGGACAGCAACGCTATAATATCCTGCCGTTTCAATGAGCGGATGTTGCCAAAAATCATCCATGCTTCCGAACCACCTTTATTCGTATTTCCTTTTGTTACTTAAATTCTACCACGGTTACACCACTTCCGCCCTCTCCATTTTCACCAAGTCGAACGCGTTTGACCGAACGGTGGCTTTTAAGCTTTTCTTGAACACCACTTCGAAGAGCGCCTGTCCCTTTCCCATGAATAATTGATACACGTGGATAACCTGCCAGTAAGGCATCATCAATATACTTATCGACTCGTAACAAAGCATTTTCAAAACGCTCTCCCCGCAGATCAAGCTCTAATCCAACGTGATACTCTTTACCTTTAACGGTCGCAAGCGGTTTTGGCTCTACTTTCTTCTCACTCTTTACGAACTCCAAATCCTTTTCTTGGACCTTCATTTTTAAAATACCGATCTGAACGCCCCATTCCGTATCAGACACCTTAGAGATCAAGTTACCTCGTTGACCGAATGTTAATACGTTAACCTCATCTCCAGGTTGAAGAACTCTTTTTGTTGACTGAGTAGATTTGATTTTTTTTATTTTGTTAGATTGCTTAGGAGCAGCGTCATCTAGACGTTTCCTTGCGTCGATTAGCTCATGCTCTTTTACTTCAGCATTTTTTTCTAATCGAAGCTTACGTAAATCGGTTAAAATTTCTTCGGACTCTGCTTTTGCCTGATCAATGACTGCACTCGCTTTTTGGCGAGCTTTTTCATACAAATCATCACGCTTATCGTAAAATTCGATCATTTGTTTTTGAATATCTTTGTGTAGCTTTTCTGCTTCTTTTAAATAATCATGTGCGTCCTCATAGTCTTGCTCTGCACTTTTCCGGCTAGATTCAAGTGATGCAATCATTGCCTCCACGGCTTTACTGTCCGTTCCAACGAATGTTTTCGCATGATCAATAACGCTTTGCTCTAATCCTAGGCGTTTAGATATTTCAAATGCATTACTACGACCTGGTACACCAATTAATAATCGATAGGTCGGGCTTAACGTGTTAACGTCGAACTCTACGCTGGCATTCACTACACCTTGTCGATTGTATCCATATGCTTTTAACTCAGGATAGTGAGTGGTTGCTACGACTCTTGCACCTTTGTTGTGTACTTCATCTAAAATGGAAATGGCAAGCGCTGCACCTTCTTGAGGATCTGTTCCCGCTCCGAGTTCATCAAATAAAACGAGGCTGCCATGGTCAACCTGTTTTAAGATGCTCACGATATTGACCATATGAGAAGAAAACGTGCTGAGACTTTGCTCAATCGACTGCTCGTCTCCAATGTCTGAGTAGACAGAATCAAACACAGCAATTTTCGAACCATCTAACACTGGGAGTGGCAAACCAGCTTGTGCCATTAATGTACATAAACCGATCGTCTTTAACGTGACGGTTTTCCCACCTGTATTCGGTCCTGTAATCACAATTGACGTAAAATCTTCTCCCATAAAAATATCATTCGCGACCGCTTCGTCTATTGGCAATAGTGGATGCCTTGCTTTATTTAAATGGATGATGCCTTGATCATTTACTTCTGGTTTCGTTGCTTTGATCGCACGTCCGTATTTTGCTTTTGAAAACATGAAGTCAATTCCGCCAAGAACATCGACTGTCATCAAAAGATCATAAGCTTCAGCACTAACGGCTAAGCTTAACTCGAGTAAAATACGATCGATCTCTTCTTGCTCCTTTAATCTCTGTTCTCTTAATTGATTGTTAAAGTTTACAATCGCTTCTGGTTCGATAAATAGCGTTTGACCAGACGAAGATTGATCGTGCACGATCCCACCGTAATGACCTCGGTATTCTTGTTTAACAGGAATAACGTAGCGATCATTACGAATCGTAATAATCGCATCAGAAAGCATTGTTTGGGCATTTTTCGAACGTATACTACCTTCAAGCTTTTCACGGATTCTGCTTTCACTTGAACGTATTTTTTGACGAATGCTACGTAGCTCAGCACTTGCTGAATCAAGCACATCCCCGTTTTCATCAATTGCATCAAAGATCATATGTTCTAGTGAAGTTAGGATTGCCATCGCTTCTTTTTTATTTTCTAGTATAGGTAGTTCAATTTCTTCAGAATCTACTAGGTTCTCAACAAATTGACGAATTATTTTACTTGCTCGAATGGTACTTGCGATTTCCACTAATTCCAACGGGCTTAGCGTACCACCGATTTGTGAGCGTTTAACATGAGGTCGGATATCAAAAATCCCGCTTAAAGGCATACCACCTTTTAAACGCAAGACAGTCGATGCTTCATCTGTTTCATCCTGCCATTGAATCACTTCTTCTAAAGAAGTTGAAGGTTCCATGCGATTAATTCGAATGCTTCCAAGCTCGGATGCTGCGTACCCCATAACGAGATTTTTTATTTTATCAAACTCTAACGTTTTGATTGTTTTTGCGTTCAACATTACTCCCCCTTATTTTGATGCCGGTTCAAGAACTGTGAAAAGGAAGACCATGACCTTGCGTTTAAGACATTCTCTTTTGAGAGCCATCCTTTTCTACCTGCTCTAACACCCAACTCCATAAATTCTAGCTGGGAGACATCATGTGCGTCTGTATTGATTATAATTGGTACACCATATGATTGAGCTAATTCTACATATTCAGCACTTAAATCAAAACGATTGGGATTGGCATTAAGCTCTAGCACAGTACCGGTTTTAGATGCTCTTTTAATTAACTCTTCGACATCTACTTTATATCCTTTGCGTTTTCCGATAATTCTTCCTGTTGGATGGGCGATGATATCCACATGAGGATTATCTAGAGCCGTTTGTAGCCTTTCCATAATCTTTTCTTGCGATTGTGAAAAGCTTGAGTGAATCGATGCGATCACGATATCAAGTTCCTGCAACAAGTCATTATCATAATCTAATGAAGCATCTGGTAAAATATCCATTTCTATACCAGCTAAAATTTCAATATCGTCATAGCGCTTATTCAGGGCTTTTATTTCTTTCACTTGTTTACGAAGCCGTTCAGGAGAAAGGCCATTTGCCACTTTCAAATAATGAGAATGGTCTGTGATGGCCATATATTCATATCCTTTTGCACGACAAGCCTCGATCATTTCTTCTAATGAATAAGCACCATCCGACCATGTCGTGTGCATGTGGACATCGCCTTTAATGTCGTTAATTGTTATGAGTGACTCTGTATCCTCATGACGATCCACTTCTGTACCATCTTCTCTTACCTCAGGTGGGATAAAAGATAAACCAAAATGATGATAGAATTCTTTTTCTGATGAAAAATAGGTTACATCACCAGTTTCTACTGATTCTACCCCATACTCACTTATTTTTTCCCCGCGTTCTTTAGCCAACCTTCTCATTCTAACATTATGATCCTTTGATCCTGTAAAATGATGCAGGGTTGTTGCGTATGACTCCTGTTTCACTAACCTAACATCTACTGAAACATCGTATTCTCGTTCTAACACAATGGAAACTTTTGTTTCTCCGTGTGAGAGTATTTCTTTTACACCTTGAATGTTAAGTAATTCTTCACCAACAGTTGCTGGTTCTGCTGTTGAGACAATGTAGTCCAAATCCTTAATTGTTTCACGCGCTCTTCGTAAGCTTCCCGCTCGTGAGAATTGAGCTACCTCTGGAATTCCTGCCAATACACCATCAAGTTCTTCAGCAATTAACAGCATAAATGCAATTGGCAGTCGCTCAGGACGCGTTCCTACTTCACCAATCACAGCAAGAATCTTTTCTTCCGTTTTCGCGCCAAAGCCTGCTAAGCTTTGTACTTGATGTTTTTCGCAAGCACGTTTTAAATCATCCATGCTTTTGATATTAAGCTCATGATACAGCTTGGCAATTTTTTTACCACCAAGTCCAGGTAACTTCAAAAGAGGGACTAATCCATTAGGCACCTCTTCCTTCAATGAATCAAGTACAGAGGACTTTCCAGTTTGGATGAATTCTTCCATAACAGAAGCAGTACCTTTTCCAACGCCTTTTAATGTTTTAAAGTCGCCAATTTGTGTTAAGCTCCGTTCGTCCGTTTCAATCGCCTGCGCAGCTTTCCTAAATGCTGATATTTTAAATGAATTTTCACCTTTTAATTCCATAAATAGTGCAATCATTTCTAACAATTTAATAAGATCTTTTTTATTCACGACAAACCTCCTCCACTCTACACCTTTTATGGTACCAATTTACTCGGAAAAGAAGAAGCCCGGCCTCCATCACATGGGAGATCCAGGCTTCAATGTTCTTTGAAAAAGCGATTAAGAACGTGACTCTAACCACCATTCTTTCACTTGTTCAGAAAAGATCGGCGTTTGCTTTAATATCATTTCTGCAATCCAAGATCCATCAAGCGCTCCTTGGATTGAACTGATCGGCAACATCGCTGCTATATATAATAAAACAAACGATATAATATAAATTTCAAGAAATCCTAAAAATCCCCCACCAATGAGATTTAACGGTCGAAGCAAAGGAAATTGCGAGACCGAATCAAACATCGAACCGATGATCTGCATCACTATTTTTGCTGCAAAGAAAATGATAGCAAATGCAATAATTCGATAATAAGCACCTTCAAAATTAACAGAATCAACAATCATTTGAATTTCAGATAGGCGATCAAACGCAGGGTACGGAATCCATAGCGTTAGTTTTGGTGCAAGCACGTCATAGTATACGTACGCAACGTAAAATGCAATGAAAAATCCGATCATATGAATAAGTTGTAAAATAAAACCTCGGCGCAGACCAACTAAAAAGCCCAACACCAACAAAACGAAAAGTACCAAATCTAACATCAAGCATTCAATCCTTTAGTTTTTTTAATTCGTTCTCTAATTCTTCCATTTCTTCTTTTAACTTTAAATAGTCATGAACAGCATTTACAGCTGTTAGTACGGCAAGTTTTGACGTATCAAGGGAAGCATTCTTACTACCGATCTCCCTCATTTTATCATCCACCATAGAAGCAACAAGCCTGATATGTGACGTGGACTCACCGCCAACAATGGAGTATGATTGTCCATAGATATCAACACTTATTCTATTTTTTTCATTATGAGACAATGTATAAGCCCCCGTTCCCTGAGAATCCTAATCACTATCATAACACGTACTATTTCTCTTTGAAAAGAAAAGTTAAACGTCTTGTCAAAAAATAGTAAATTTTATCGATTAAAGGAGATTACAAGGTGCCAAATACTGTTTTAATGCTATCAAAAGAAACAATTAGTACAATGAAAGACTACTACAAAGCAAATTTAAAAGACTCAACCCCACCTGGTGCCCATTTTGCAGCCAAATCAACCACTTTTTCCATCGCTGCCTACCATTCAGGAAAAGTTCTGTTTCAAGGCAAAGAAGCTGAAAAAGAAGCTGCCAAATGGGGGACTGAAAAGAATATTGTTTCTACTAAAAAAAATGTCCCTAAAAGCTCATCTACCCTTCCTACTGGCATCACAACCATGTCACTTATCGGAACAGATGAAGTAGGAACAGGCGACTATTTCGGACCCATTACTGTTGTCGCAGCCTTCGTACGTCAAGATCAACTCGAACTATTAAAAGAGTATGGTGTAAAAGATTCAAAACATTTAACTGACCCAATAATCATCGAAATCGCAAAAAAGTTGATAAAAACCATCCCATACAGCTTACTAACTTTACCAAATGAAAAATACAACGAGCGACAAGCTAAAGGCTGGACGCAAGGAAAAATCAAAGCGGTCTTACATAACCAAGCCATCCTTCATTTACTCAATAAAATACAACCTGTGCAGCCAGAAGGGATTTTAATCGACCAATTTGCAGAAAGAGCGATCTACTATAAACACATCAAAGACCAACCATCCATTGTGCGTGAAAATGTTTTATTCAGCACCAAAGCAGAAAGCATTCACTTATCAGTTGCCGCCGCATCCATCATCGCACGCTATGCATTCTTACTTGCCATGGACCAACTAAGCGAAGAAGCAGGGATCACACTGTCAAAAGGAGCAGGTGCCAAAGTCGATCTTGCTGCTGCCAAACTCATCAAAAAGCACGGTGTCGATAAACTCGGTCATTTTGTCAAACTACACTTCGCTAATACCGGAAAAGCGAAAAAGTTATCTCTTTAAAGGAATAGCTATGTTAAAGATTATTGTTGCTATTTCATTAAAATAAGGGAACTTCTTTTAATTCAGAAGTTCCCTTTCTTATTTCATTAAAGCCCCTATTATGAAGTAAATTCTATATTGAATTTCGGTAATATATTGCGCCTTTAGAAATGGTCGCCTTTTTTTACTCTGACATAATTATATTAAACATTAATTTCCCTCCTCAGTTTTCAGTTAAAATTACCTTTACTGAAGAAATGTAGATACTGGTGCGGCCTTCAAAACCTGAATCAGTACCAATCACCAACCATACTTCTCCATGTTCATTTGTTCGCACTTTAAATGTATCTTGGTTCTTAAAATTTTTAAGTTCATAAGAATAATCATCTGTATCCTTTGTATTCGCTAAGTCATCTAGAACGATCATATCTTTTCCAACTGTCGATTGGTTACCTTTGTCAATATTCATTTGTAAATATCCATTTTGATTGATCACATCGGGTTCTCCAGTCGTTGCTCCAGCTTTAACAGTAACACCTTCACCAGGAGCTGATCCTATACCGACTAATCCTGCAGGAGTATTCGTAGCAATATCAAAATTAAAATCTAATAAATAGTCTGTATTAGGTTTTAAGTTATAACTTGAGTCTATTTTCTTTTTTATAAACATAAAAAGGTCGGCACTGCCATTTGTTCCACTTAAGAATAAAGCTTTTTGTTGACCAATTTCACTCGGTGTCCTTTTTCTGGAAAATTCTAATTGATAAGATGATTTATCATAATCGACTGGATAATCAGAAAATCCTCCTGACCATCCACTTTCATTATCATTAAAAGTATCTTCTAAAATTAGTTGTGGTTCATTATAACTTTCTTTGCTTTCATCAGTATTTTCTAAAACTGGTTGTGGTTCATTATGACTTTCTTTGATTAGT
This sequence comes from Jeotgalibacillus marinus, assembly GCF_040801915.1. Classification (NCBI taxonomy): domain Bacteria; kingdom Bacillati; phylum Bacillota; class Bacilli; order Caryophanales; family Caryophanaceae; genus Jeotgalibacillus; species Jeotgalibacillus marinus. The sequence continues at coordinate 438,040 of NZ_JBFMIA010000001.1, forward strand.
GTAGCCCAACCTATATAGAGAGCTACCAATAATGAGCCCACTAAAATAACAGAAGCTACTATAGAGCTTGTAGATCCTGATTTTTTAAAAGTTTTTTTTGTCATTGTATTCTCTCCCTAGACTTTTCTCACATTTATTATGACTCACTAATGCTTCCTGATATCAATTAGACGGTCTTATCGGTATTTATGTTTCATAACTATTCGCTTCTCTTTTCTTCTGCAGCCACAGCTAGCTGTTTTCTTATCTCTTGAGACTCTTTCAACGATTACATAATTTGTCTGATGATTATTACAGAATATGGTTTTGGCACAAAAACATCAAGATCCATGCAAGTAAGCTCTAAAACCATCCTTCCAGAAAGCTGTTATGTCTTACGAAACCTTTACCACTCTCTTTTTCAATGATGATATGCTCACACCCGTAACTTTCTAGCTCCTGTATCTGTCTGTCAAGATTTTGGTCTGTCGAATTAACCCTTGCATACAAGATCTGGATATACTCAAGAATGTAATAAAATCGATACGAGAACACCAACTGGGAAATTCTTTTTAACCGTAATAACAGCCTTTAGCGAACTAGATCGAGAAATGATTAAGGAGAAACAACTTTCAGGAAATTAAATAGGATAAGCAAAAATATCGGGGGAAAGTAAAAATATACAGATAAACACCCAGGAATGAATCATGCCCTTGAATTACGTAAAACAACTGACCCTGCTGAGCCGGGTTAACAAACAAAAACCCGCTCCACACAATCTTTTTTGTGTGGAGCGGGTTTTTTCATTTTAACTCTTGGTTGGTTAAGGTTTTTTGTTACCCTCTTAACTCTGCACCCGTTTTTTCTTTAATTTTTAATAATACATTATCGTGTGCCTTTACAACTTCGTCGTCAGTAAGCGTTCTTGTTGGATCCATGTAGATAAGTGAGAATGCGAGTGATTTTTTCCCTTGCTCCATTTTCTCACCTTCATATAGGTCAAACAGTTTCACCGACTTCAGCAACTTTCCTCCCGCTTCTTTTATGATGGATTCTAGCGTTCCACCAAGGACTTCACGATCAACAACAACCGCAATGTCTCTTGTGACGGATGGATAGCGTGGGATAGCTGTGTACTTTAATGGCTCTGGTGCATAGTCGAAGATCGCTTGAAGCTTTACTTCGAATACGTATGTTTCTTTTAAATCAAGTTCTTTTTCTCTAGATGGATGTACTTGACCGACAAATCCGATTTTTTCATCGTTCAAATAAATCACAGCCGTACGTCCTGGGTGAAGATGCTCTTCTGTGCTTTTTTCATAGCGAATCACATCCGCTACACCTAATCGCTCCCAAAGTGCATCTAAAATTCCTTTCACTACATAGAAATCAACTGGTTTCTTTTCACCTTGCCATGCATGATGGTGCCATAGACCTGTGATTGCTCCTGCTACGTGTTCTTCTTCAAGAGGAAGTTCTGATCCTTCCTCTGTTAAAAAGACAGAGCCTGTTTCATAAAAAGCAATGGAATCATGTTGTCTTGCAATGTTGTATGACACACTCTCTAATAGCTGTGGTACGATGCTTAAACGCAAATTACTACGCTCTTCACTCATCGGCATCAGTAACTTCACTGGTTCACGTACGTCTAAAGCAAATTCTTTTGCTTTAGCATCATTCGTAAGTGAATACGTGACAGCTTGCATAAGTCCTGCTCCTTCAAGTGTTTGACGAACGAGACGGCGTTTTTGTTGCTGTGCGGACAATCCACCTGGATTACTCTCATGTACCGGTAAAGTCATCGGAATGTGATCATACCCATAAAGTCTAGCTACCTCTTCGATTAAATCCTCTTCAATCACAAGATCCCCACGACGAGTAGGTGCAGAAACATGGATTACGTTGCTATCATCCACTTTTGCAGTAATTTGCAGACGGCGGAAAAGACCTAACACTTCTTCCGTTGACAAGGTCATGCCTAGCACGCGATTTATTTGTTCAAGTTTAATACTGATTTGCTTTTCAGTTTTATCAAGTTCATCGAATGCAATCGTTCCTTTTAGCACTTCGCCACCTGCATATAAAGATAACAGCTGGGCAGCTCGTTCCGCAGCAAGTACAACGCGATTTGGGTCTACCCCTTTCTCAAAACGAGAGCTTGCTTCACTTCGCAAGCCGTGGTCTTTAGACGTTTGGCGAACGGATGATGGTTTAAAATAGGCAGACTCAAGTAACACTGACGTCGTGCTGTCAATCACTTCACTATTTGCTCCGCCCATTACCCCAGCAATCGCTACAGGTTCTTGGCCATTAGTGATGACAAGTTGATGTGATTGTAACTTTCGAACTGTGTCATCAAGCGTTTTAATTGTTTCTCCCTCTTTAGCTAAACGAACCAGCACTTTGTTTGTCTCTAAACGATCCAAATCAAATGCGTGTAATGGTTGACCGTATTCAAGTAACACATAGTTCGTAATATCAACAACGTTATTATGCGGTCTAATCCCTGCTGCGATTAAACGACTTTGCATCCATTGTGGTGATGGAACAATTTTGACGTTTCGAATTACTTTTGCTAAATAGGCAGGATTTTCATCACTTGCTTCTACTTCTAAAGATAAAACACTTGAAGCTTCTTCACTCGCTACTTTATATTCAAGTTCTGGCATATTTACTTCACGATCAAGAATGGCTCCAACTTCGTACGCTACACCCAGCATGCTCATCGCATCTGCACGGTTTGGTGTTAGACCAAGCTCTAAAATGGAATCATTTAGCGCTAATGCTTCGATCGCGTTTTCACCAACTGCCGCTCCCTCTGGAAAGTTAAAAATACCTTCAGAAAATTCTTTTGGTACAAGCTTGCCTTCTACACCAATCTCTTGTAAAGAACAAATCATACCGTGAGAAGCTTCCCCGCGAAGTTTAGCTTTCTTAATTTTAAAATTACCTGGCAATACTGCGCCAACTTTAGCAACTGCTACTTTTTGACCTTTGCCAACATTCGCTGCACCACAAATAATTTGAACAGGCTCTTCTTCACCAACATCGACACGACATATATTTAATTTATCCGCTTCTGGATGTTTTTCACATGAAAGAACATGCCCTATCACTACGTTTTTAATTCCTTCAGCAGGTACGGCTACACCTTCTACTTCAATTCCTGAACGCGTGATTTTTTCAGCTAGTTCATCAGGTGTGATGCCTGATAAATCAACATAATTTTGAAGCCAATTATAGGATACAAACATGAATAAACCTCCTTTGAATTAGTTAATTTCTTTCTGACCAAATTGCATTAAGAAACGTTCATCATTTGTGTAGAAATGGCGAATATCATCGATACCGTATTTCAACATAGCGATTCGTTCTGGTCCCATACCAAATGCAAATCCTGTATATTTTTTCGAATCAAATCCAGCTTTTTCAAGAACATTTGGATGCACCATGCCCGCTCCCAAAATTTCAATCCATCCTGTTTTTTTGCAAACACTGCACCCTACTCCACCACAAATTTTACAAGAAATGTCCATTTCAACCGATGGCTCTGTAAATGGGAAGAAGCTCGGACGCAGACGGATTTCACGATCTTCTCCGAACATTTTCTTAGCAAATACATTTAATGTTCCTTTTAAATCGCTCATACGAATATTTTCATCCACGACAAGCCCTTCAATTTGCATAAATTGATGCGAGTGTGTGGCATCATCATTATCACGACGATACACTTTACCTGGACAAATAATTTTTACTGGTCCTTTGCCACCGTGGCGTTCCATCGTTCTTGCTTGCACAGGAGATGTGTGTGTGCGTAGTAAAATATCTTCTGTAATATAAAATGAATCCTGCATGTCACGAGCCGGATGTCCTTTAGGCAGATTCAGTGCTTCAAAATTATAATAATCTTTTTCCACTTCTGGACCTTCTTCGACTTTGTAACCCATCGAGATAAATAAATCTTCAATTTCTTCAATCAGGCTTGTTAACGGATGATGAGACCCGACTTGAACCGGTCGCCCTGGTAACGTAACATCGATCGTTTCTTCTTGAAGTTGCTTTTCAATCGCTGCTGTTTCGAGCACTTGTTGCTTTGATTCAATCGCTGAAGCAATCGCGTCACGTACTTCATTTGCCAATGCCCCCATTTTCGGGCGCTCTTCAGCCGATAACTTTCCCATTCCTTTAAGCACTTCTGTAATCGGACCTTTTTTGCCAAGATACGCTACACGAACATCGTTTAATTGTTTTAGTTCTTGAGATTGTTCAATTTTTTCTAGTGCTTCTTGTTGTAACCCTTTCAATCTTTCTTCCATGTTAAAATCCTCCTTTATCATGTGTTCTCTTTACCCTTAGATCAAAATGAACGCAAAAAAGCACTTCTCCCCTAAAAGGTTAGGGACGAAGTGCTTGGAATCCGTGGTACCACCCTAGTTAGCAAAAAAATTTAACTTTGCTCACTCATCATTGGATAACGGCCATTCGTAGCCGGAGCATCTTTACACAAAAATGTGGTCCCGATGTCAACTCAGGAGGTGAACTTCATTTGGCATGCCATGAGTACCCTTACAGTCACGGGTGTACTCTCCCTAAAATGGATCATCCAAATTACTTTTCTCCATCGATGTTTTTGTATTTGATCGTTATTAGTATAAACTACTTTGACTAGGTTTCAAACCCCTTTTGTATCATTTACCCTTTCAAATGGTACAAAAGAACACCGGTTGCTACTGCAACGTTTAACGATTCACTTTCACCAAAGATCGGTACATATAAGTTTTGGTCGGTTTGATTGAGCCATTCTTCTTTCACGCCGGCACCCTCATTTCCCATAATGAGTGCAAAAGGTTCTCCTGAAGAAATTTCTCGGTATGGATTGCCACCCTCAAGTGCTGTACCATACACCGCTATTCCACGTTGTTTCATTTCATCAATGACATCCTGTAAATTCAGTTTAATGATAGGCAAATGAAAATGACTACCTTGAGCAGCCCGTAAAACTTTCGCATTATACGGATCAGCCGACCCTTTTCCCAAAATAACCGCATCAACCCCAACTGCATCAGCCGTACGAATCATTGTACCAACGTTGCCTGGATCTTGTACAGAATCAATCATAAGTATGCGATTGGCATGAAGGTCAGCAAATTCTTGTTTTTCTTGCTTACAAACGGCAAAGATTCCTTGCGTATGTTCAGTTTCAGCAATGGCTTGGGAAATTTCATCTGTTATCGTCGTCAATTCGATTGAATCCACATAGAAATGCTGAGGAAGTTCAACGCCTTCTCGTACAATCATTTCTTGAACACTTTCAGGTGATTTCAACGCTTCCTCTACAAGGTGAAATCCTTCAACTAAAAACAACCCAGATTGATCTCGCCCTTTTTTGGTTGAAAGTTTTTTCCACTCTTTAACGTGTGGATTTTGTAATGACTGCAAAAAATTCATGTGTACAAATCTCTCCTTAAACTCGGGTTCCTTTATTATATAGAAGGTTGGATGGATAAAAAAGAACGTAGCGGGAAAAATAAATAGACTTTACCCCTAAAGGAGGATTTTATATGGATTTAAACATTCGCAAAACCGTCATTCACAATGTAAAAGAAAACTCACCACAAGAGCTTGAATCAACGATTGTTGACTCAATCGAGCGACAGGAAGAGCATTTACTTCCTGGTCTTGGCGTATTATTTGAGCTAATCTGGGAAAAAAGCTCCAAAGAAGACCGTGACCATATGATCAGTACACTCGAAGGTGGTCTGGCGCAATAACAAGTGCTGCCCTGAACTCTCGGGCAGCTGTAAACTTTTCAACAGTATATGATGCCAGGTATTTCCCAAAGTGAGAATTATCTGGCGTCATTTTATTTTATGATAGGTCTCGAACAAAAAAGTCAACGCCCGCTATTGTGGCAATACCAAAGATAAGTGTCCACAGTCCGATACTAATCGTTAACCAAAGAAGCGTCCAAGTTTTTTTTGCACCTAAGCTCATTCCAATAAAAGCAGCAATATGTGTGCCAATTAAAATCGGTCCTAGGAGTGCTAATCCAGGAAGACCATACTTATTCCAAATACGCTTGGCTCGTTGTTGTCTGCTACCTTCCTTTTTTTCCTTTTTCGATTTCTTCGCAAAATATGCCTTCACACGTTCGAACAACGCAATTAATAAAAATACTGTAAGCATGTTTCCAATAAAAGCAACAAACATGATTAAAATCGGTGAATTACCACGCAGTATACCAAGCGGTATAACAAGCGCTATTTCAAACCAAGGTGTAGCCGCTGCGATAAAATACAATAAATACTCTACAAATACCGCCACCTAGAAACCTCCCCCTCTCCCTAAAAAAGACCCAACCTCATCATATCAATTTGAGGTTGAGTCACACAATCATAAATTTTAATCAAATGTAATAGCATTCACCTGATCACGATCAAGTTTTTTAATCACTTCAATAATCAATTTAACAGCATTTTCGTAGTCATCTTTATGAATCATCGCTGCGTGTGAGTGAATGTAGCGAGATGCCACTGTAATAGCAATGGATGGTGCACCATTGGCCGCTAAGTGGATTGATCCTGCGTCTGTTCCACCGCCAGCAATCGCATCGAATTGATATGGAATACCATGCTCGTCCGCAACACTTGTAACAAAATCACGCAATCCTTTATGACCAACCATGGATGCATCATATAGAATGATTTGGGGTCCGTCTCCCATTTTACAACTTGCTTCTTTTGATGTTACACCCGGTGTATCTCCCGCAATACCAACATCAACAGAAATACCGATATCTGGCTTTATTTTTGTCGCAGCCGTTCTTGCTCCACGTAAGCCAACTTCTTCTTGAACCGTTCCAACGCCATACACTTCATTTGGATGTTCAGCGCCTTTTAGTCCACGCAATACATCAATTGCGATCGCACAACCAATGCGGTTATCCCACGCTTTAGCTAAAAGCATTTTATCGTTGTTCATCACGGTAAATTCAAAATAAGGTACCGCCATGTCACCAGGTGTTACGCCCCACTCCACTGCTTCTTCACGTGAAGATGCGCCGATGTCGATAAACATATTTTTAATGTCTACAGGTTTTTTACGAGCTTCTGGAGGTAGAATATGTGGGGGCTTTGAGCCAATTACACCTGTAATATCACCTTTTTTTGTCACGATCGTCACACGTTGAGCAAGCATCACTTGCGACCACCAGCCGCCAACTGTTTGAAAACGTAAAAAACCTTTGTCGTCAATTTGTGTGATCATGAAACCAACTTCATCAAGGTGACCTGCGACCATCACGCGCGGCCCACCATTTCCACCTGTTTTTTTCGCAATCAAACTACCGATTCCATCTGTTGTTATTCCGTCTGCAAATGGAGCTATGTATTTTTTCATTACCTCTCTAGGTTCACGCTCGTTACCTGGAATTCCCTTTGCATCCGTTAAATCCTTAAGCATTTGTAACTGTTCGTTGAGCTTTGTCAAAATTTCGCCTCCCTAAAATTCTTTCTAATGTGAATTATACCATTCCGTCTAACTATTCACAAAAATGTATATGGATATTCTCGTTTTCTGAAGTGATTTCAATACAATTTCTAATTGACCCGAAAAAGGGATGGGCGACTATGAACTGTACCCCATATTAGACAGTTTAATAAAAGGGACTAGGCTGCTAAAAGATGACCTCGGTATTGTCATATTACCCCCTTATGAACCAGTTAAGTAATGCTGAGAAGGTTCAAGGGTTAGAGCTGAGAATGAATATCTGTAGAGTATTTATCGAAGTCTAGCAGCGGATATCCGCGGATGTGGCATCGCTATCGAAGTCTGCTCAACACTTATCCGCGCTTCATGACAAATTTCCTACCTCACATGAAATGGATGTACATAATTCACTTGAAGTTACTTTTTTTGGATGATCAAGTTTGTTATCGGAGCTTTATCCGCGGCTGTGGTGCCGATATCGAAGTCTGGGCGGCGGGTATCCGTGGATGCGGCATCGTTATCGAAGCCTGCTCGGCACGGCACTTATCCGCGCTTCATGACAAACGCCCTACCGTACATGAAATGCATTTCAACAGTAGTACGAAAACAGCCTACTCCTAGAATCCTCCGTCCTGATAATTCCTTATATAAACGGGTCTTCGCTCAGAACATACAGAAAACCCGAATAAAGGCACTTTTTTATTTAGCGTCCGATTATTCGGGTTTTCTGTATGTTAAGCTGATTTGCCTTAATGATTAATAGCCTTCTTTTTGGCGATTTACATTCACTTCATTCTTTTCTAAATAAGCATTCATTATGTCCATTTCACTAAATTCAAGTGATTCACCAAGACACAAATACACATCCCACATTTGATCATAATTCGATTGTGAAGGGTGCTCTGCAAAACGATGAATACAACCAAATAATTTTTGAAATTGTTCGGTAAGGTTAGTGATTGGTTGTTCGTTATGATTTGATGAGTAACGAAGGTTCGTTTCAAGTCCGAGTGATAGCAAGAAATGGATGCCATCCACATACTCCTCTAAAATAACGGAGCGTTCTGAAGGGCCTTTATCACTCCAAAATTTAAAACAACGAGTTTCGTTAGCAAGCTCGCCCACTTCTACTAATAAAGCGACGATTTTTTTAGCAACGAGAGATTCTTCTCCCAATTTTTTTTCTCTTTCAATAAATGTATCGAGTTCATATTGCATCGAATATAACTTATCCCATTGAAGCAAAATGGTCACGTCCTTTCGACATTAGTTTACCAAAGAAGACTTAATGAAGCATACTCCTAAGGAAAAACTTTTTGAATTGGTTTATAGATCGATAAAAAATATTTTTTTCAATAAATAGTGAAACTTTTTTCACTTCTATCCGTATTGAGAGAAAGGACTGACTATTGCTAGGGGGTATTAATGATGATTTTGATCATCCTTCGTTTTGTGATTGCCGCACTTATTATTTACTTACTATACCGTGGAATTAAATATTTATTTGATCCGAAGCGAAAGCTCGAACTTGCACATGAAAAAGAAGACTACTATTTTCATGATGATGCTAAAAATGTGAGAAAGAATTTTTTCATGACATACAAGGGCGTGATGTTTCAAGGGGAAAAGTATTTAGGTGAATCTGATCGATCGTTTGAGGTTTTATCTATTTTTGTTTGGACAAAAGATCCATCCAAACTCCATGGATTTACAGTAGAAGATTTTCTGTTTTTAGAAACAGACATCAAAAGTAGTTACCCTCGTGCGAAAATTGATTGGAAAAGTCCCATTAATGAACTCATGGAAAAAGCTAAAAGAGAGGAAGATGCACACTAACATTGTGCATCTTCTTTATTTATTGAACAAAATAACGGAAGCAATAACCAGATATAAGAAAGAAAAAAATGGCAATCCTATTCGAAATGATATGTGCTTCGTTTTATGACGAAATTGCTTCATTCCACAGTATGTACCCAATGCGCCACCCATCATCGTAACGGTCCACAGCGTTTTTTCAGCAATTCTATATTCATTATTTTTGGCACGTTCTTTATCGGCACGCATCATATAAAAGCCGATTATGGACATCATTCCAATATAAGTGAAAAAAAGTACGTCTAAGCTTAGCCAGTTCATCTTATTCCTCCTTTTAAAAGAAAACAGACTGCCCGATAAGGGCAGCCTGTTTTGTGTTTTGCTTACTTGTTAAGTTGACTTTTTGCAGCATCAGCTAGTTGAGCGAATGCTTTGTCATCAGCAACTGCAAGGTCTGCAAGCATTTTGCGGTTTACTTCGATACCAGCAAGCTTAAGTCCGTGCATTAAACGGCTGTATGAAAGACCGTTAATACGAGCAGCTGCGTTGATACGAGTGATCCATAGCTTACGGAAATCACGTTTCTTTTGACGACGGTCACGGAAAGCATAGTTTCCTGACTTCATTACTTGTTGGTTCGCTACCTTGTAAAGAGTATGTTTTGAACCATAATAACCTTTTGCGAGTTTAAGAACTCTTTTTCTACGTTTACGTGAAACGATTCCACCTTTAACACGTGGCATATTCATTACCTCCTAATAAATCGTTGTTCTTTATAGTTTTTTTAAGTTAGATCATGTTTTTGATGCGTTTGTAATCGCTCGCTGAAACCGTTGAGCCTTTACGTAGTTTACGTTTAGCTTTTGTAGATTTGTTAGCGAAAAGGTGGCTTGTGTACGCGCTTGAACGTTTAAGCTTTCCAGAGCCTGTCTTTTTGACACGCTTTGCTAATCCACGGTGAGTTTTCATTTTTGGCATGGGTATTATCCTCCTTAAAAACGTTACTTTTCGTTCGTTGGTGATAGCATGAGAAACATGCTACGTCCATCCATCTTCGGTCTCGTTTCAACAGTGGAAACTTCTTTGCATGCTTCAGCAAAACGCTCAAGCACACGCTGTCCGATTTCTTTATGTGTAATTGCACGTCCGCGGAAGCGGATTGATGCTTTCACTTTGTCTCCCTTTTCAAGGAACTTTATCGCATTACGAAGCTTTGTATTGAAATCATGTTCTTCGATGGTCGGGCTTAATCGCACTTCCTTCAAATTGATGATTTTTTGATTCTTACGCGCTTCTTTGTCCTTCTTTTGCTGTTCGAATTTAAACTTACCATAGTCCATAATACGTGCGACTGGTGGTTTTGCATTCGGAGCAACAAGAACTACATCAAGGTTTACACGACCTGCGATCTCTAACGCTTCATTCTTGGATTTGATTCCAAGTTGTTCACCGTTTTGATCGATCAGGCGAACTTCACGTGCACGAATACCTTCATTTAATAATACGTCTTTGCTAATAGTAATCCACCTCCGGATTGATGTAGCGAATACGCTGTTTGGGTAGAATCGGACACCCTCAACTAAATGATCACACAAAAAAAGCCGGAAACTATTTTGTCTCCCGCACTCCAGTGTCACTATACATACTTGTATAATACGATCACGTGTTACCTACAAGCAACGAATGCGCCAGTCAGGTGAGAAGCGGGCTGCCTCTACTTTTACCACAAACTTGTATTCAATTCACTCTTGCTATTTTATATGAACGGCAAGTGTATGTCAATCCCTATTGGTTAATCAACATGTTTGATCATAACAGAACGATTAAAATGTTGCAAGATGATTTTGTTTAAAACTGTCGAAAAGAGATATAAATATTTATCCATTAGGAGAAACAAGGATGAAAAATGGTCAGAAACCCTCTCTTACGATCAGTGATGATTATAGCAATATCCTTTTATTGCCGTAAAACCCTTATTTCTGAACCCTGCATACATATTTCAGGTGAAAACTCACAAACCAACCCCCATCGAAAAAAAGCGACCGAATCGCTCCGGCCGCTTTTTACTTTAATCGATTATTTTTTATACGCTTCTCGCTTCAACATCGACGAGAACGATTCAAATGAGAGTGTTTCAGAATTTTGTTCTCCATATTTACGAACATTTACTTCTTCATTTTCAACCTCTTGGTCACCCACTACAAGCATGTATGGGATTTTCTTCATTTGTGCTTCTCGAATTTTATAGCCCATCTTTTCATCTCGAAGATCAAGTTCAACACGTGCACCGCTTAAGCGCAATTCATCTTGAACTTTTTTCGCATACTCAAGATGAACATTAGGTGAAACTGGAATGACTTGTACTTGAACAGGTGCAAGCCACGTCGGCAATGCCCCTTTGTATTCTTCAATTAAGAAGGCCACAAAACGTTCCATTGTTGACACAACCCCGCGATGAATCACGACTGGACGATGTTGCTTGCCATCTTCACCAATGTAGTTCAAATCAAAGCGTTCAGGTAGTAAGAAGTCAAGCTGTACAGTCGACAGTGTCTCTTCTTTGCCCAGCGCCGTTTTCACTTGAACGTCTAGCTTCGGTCCGTAAAATGCTGCTTCACCGTCTGCCTCAAAATAGTCATGACCCATTTCATCCATTGCTTCTTTTAACATACTTTGTGCTTTATTCCACATTTCATCATCGTCAAAATATTTCTCAGTATCTTCTGGATCGCGATAGGATACACGGAATTTGTAGTCATTTAAACCGAAATCTTTATAGACTTCTTCTACAAGACGTACTACACGTTTGAACTCTTCTTTAATTTGATCTGGGCGAACAAAGATGTGTGCATCGTTTAGCGTCATTCCTCGTACACGTTGAAGGCCAGATAGTGCTCCAGACATTTCGTAGCGGTGCATTAAGCCTAGCTCTGCAATACGAATAGGTAGCTCACGATAGCTATGAATATCTTGTTTGTACACCATCATATGGTGAGGACAGTTCATTGGGCGAAGAACGAGTGATTCATTGTCCATTTCCATTGGAGGAAACATGTCATCTTGGTAGTGCTCCCAATGTCCGCTTGTTTTGTATAAATCAACGCTACCCATTGCAGGTGTGTATACGTGGTCATACCCCATTGAAATTTCCTTATCAACAATGTAACGTTCGATTGTACGTCGGATTGTTGCACCTTTAGGCAACCAAAGCGGCAATCCTTGACCAACAAGCTGTGAGTTTGTAAATAGATCAAGCTCTTTCCCAATTTTACGATGGTCACGTTCTTTTGCTTCTTCAATCATTTGCAAGTGGTGTGCAAGGTCTTCTTTTTTAAAGAAGGCCGTTCCGTAAATGCGTTGCAGCATTTTGTTGTCACTGTTCCCTCTCCAATAAGCTCCTGCCACACTTAAAAGCTTGAACTCTTTTATATGTTTTGTTGAAGGAACGTGAATTCCACGGCAAAGGTCGAAAAATTCACTTTGCTTATAAATTGTTACCTTTTCATCAGCTGGAATAGCGTCAATCAACTCAAGTTTATACTCATCGTCGATTTCTTTAAAACGAGAAATCGCTCCATCACGACTAACCACTTGACGTTCAACATCAATATTAGCCTCAACAATTTTTTTCATTTCTTTTTCGATTCTAGGAAAATCTTCAGTCGAAATTGAAGATGCAGTATCGATATCGTAGTAAAAACCGCCTTCAATAACTGGACCAACACCAAGCTTTGCATCTGGATAAATACGCTTAATAGCTTGAGCTAAAAGGTGAGCCGTGCTGTGACGCATGATTTCAAGCGATTCTTCGTTGTCTGGTGTTAGAATTTCAATCGCACCATCTTGTTCGATCGGTGTGCGAAGATCAATGATTTCACCATCCAATTTACCGGCAATCGCTTTTTTCTTTAAACCGGAAGAAATTGATGAAGCGATTTTTTCGATTGATGTTCCTTTTGGATACTCTTTCGAATGACCATCAGGAAAAGTAATGTGAATAACGTCTGACATAGCTCTCACTCCTCATAATATGGGCAAATCGTCAATACGATCAGCCAAAAATTAATACAAAAAAGCCCCGCCCCTGGAAAGGGACGAGGCTTGGTAAGCAATCTCGTGGTTCCACCCTTTTTTCTGATCAGCAAAAACGATCAGAATCTCTGGTTCAGCTAACGGGCTGCATCCGGTGTGAGCTATTCAAGATTCACTCACACAGTTCCAAGGGGGTAAATCGATTATCCGTGATAAAAGGCTTTCAGCCTAAGGCCCTTCTCTCTAAGATCCGTAATAATGATTGTTATCCTTATCATAACTGATGTTCGTTATGGGATTAAAAGTATTTCGTTAAAAGTCATTTTAGAGGATCTAAATCGCAAAAGCAAGCTTATTTTCTAAAAAACTAATTTCTCCGATTTTTCCCTTCCATTTTGACTGGGATAGTTAGGTATTTGATGCGTTCCATAATTCTAGCTGCTTTAACTGGTTCTTCTTCCCCGCGCTGAGAGTACGTTAAATGGTGCTCTAACTCTTTGTAATCAAAATTCGAGGTAAAGAAAGTTGGAAGTTCTTCAGCCATACGAAACTGTAAAATCGTACCTAGTACTTCATCACGCGCCCAGCTTGAAAGAGACTCAGCACCGATATCATCTAGCATTAAGATAGATGATTTCTTTACCGCTTCCATTTTACTATTGAATGACTGATCCCCGATAGCCTGCTTCATTTCTCGTAAGAACTCTGGGAAATACAAGATAAAGCTAGCTTTATTTTTTTTCTTTAATTCATTGGCAATGGCACCAAGCACAAAACTCTTACCAACACCGAATGTACCATGAATAAACATTCCTTTGTAATGATCTTTATCATGAACTAGACGATCCACAATGTCGTCAGCCATTTCACTCACCATCATCCGGTCTGACGAGTCAAGATCAATATCATCAAGTGTTGCACGAAGGACATCTTTTGGTACATACATACTTTGAATAAGCGATTCTGTTTGACGTTGTTCATCATGAGCGGTTTTTCGAGGGCAACGATAATATTCTAAATCAATCAGGGAACCTTGAATGATAATTTTTGGTTCGTGCCCGCCCATTGTGTTAATACACCCTTCTAAACTTGGGCAATTTCTACATGAACTTGAACGGTTAATGTATTCGTATAGCTTGATCATTCCTTGCTCCATCGCATTAGGTGCAAGTTCATCTTTGTGAGATTCAAAGAATTGCTGCACTTCTTTATTCGCCATAATTTCATTCTTCATCGCCACATACCGTTCTTGAAACCGTTCAGATCCAGCCAGCTGCTTTAGTGTACGGTTAATTGGCTCCATTATTCTTCACCTGCCTCAAGCTTCTTTTGTCGACGCTTTTCTAAAAATTTCCGCTTTCTTTCTTCAAATTCAAGGTCAGTGTCACCGTTGGTTGAAGAAGGGATTGATGGTTCTTCTACAGAATCTTGTCTATCTTTAAACCAATCAGGTAGCTTTTCTTTTCGTATTGTTTTATTACTCTTACGCTTCTTTGTCCCATTGTTTGTTTCTTCTTTCCACTCCATGTATTGCTTATGCTCCATTTTCGCGAGCTCCATAGCTGCTTTGACCGTCGTAATGTTCTTGCGAGCCCAATGTGTTGCAATTTTTTCAACGTACCCTTTCGTTAGCTTCATGTCTGTCCGAATGAGTACAAATTGAAGAAGTACATTCACAACACCAACAGGAAGTTTTTGGACATACAAAAGATCTTCAATCATCGCCAATTCTGTTTTGGTTGCCCCCGTTCCGTTTGGTGATGCATCCTTTAACACTTGGACCGGCGAAGCGTGATCAAGATAATAAACTAAATCATCTTCAGCAGAGATGTCATTAGGTGTTTCAATTTCTTTTTCTATGTTCCCTACTGATTGAAGCTTTGGAAACGTTGGACTACGATGCACCTGATAATAATCCCTAGCTGCTTTGCGCAACAATTCTATATCAATTTCATTATCCTCAGTAACAGCTTCGATAACAATATTTTTCATATCGAGTACACCTAATCCATATAAAGTTGACAGCTTTGCAATCATATTTTTCACATGATAGGTTAACGCTTTTCTAGGCACCATCATTTCAGAAAGTCCAGCAAGCAATAAATGAAAATCAAAATTCGCGAAATCCGTTTGAATTCCTTCATTTTTTGTTTCAAAAAGAAGGGTTTCATTTTCACGCTCCTGTTCAAATGATAAAGGAGTAGCTTGGGTCAACGCTTCAGATGAGAACACATCTTGAAACGTTCTCGTCACTTCTCTGTATGTAAGTCGATCTTCAAAGCGAACAATAAAGCGCTGTTTTAACCGTAAAAATTGTGCATTTCCAACTTGGCGATATAAAAAAACACTTAACATCGGGTCATCAAAAAATTCATTTGGATGTAATGGTGGCTGCAGTTGATAAATAAACTGGCGATTATCTCCACCTTTTGTATACGTTTTAAGCAATCCCATGCCCTCAAGTCTTATACGTGCCTCAAACAATTGATCGATACTTGTAGAAAGCATTCCCATTAACGATGCATGGATGGACGGTTCGCTTTCAAGCTGATGACGCTCGACTTCGCCCCACAGCATGGAGTATAAACTCGTTGAAGAAGCACCAACAAGAGGTTGATAGAGAAACTGAAGAATATCTCGGTCACTCTCGTGTAACATGCCATTTAACTGAACACGATACTCATCTGTTGGTTGAACTTCCTTCCACATGTTCGTCATAGCTACATCGATCCCTCCCATTTTGAAACAATAGACAAAAAAGAGCTAAGGAATCCCTCAAGCTCCCTTATGCTCATCCTTTACTTATAAGTTCTTTTAGTTCTTCGATAAAAACGTTGATATCTTTAAATTGGCGATAAACAGAAGCAAAACGCACATATGCCACTTCGTCAACAGCAGATAGGCGATCCATTACCATTTCACCAATGTCGACAGAAGGTGTCTCTGATTTGCCTTGATTCCTAAGTTCCCGTTCAATAGATGAAGCGATTTTCTCTAGCTCTTCAAACGGTACAGGACGTTTTTCACAAGCTCTGATTAAGCCTCTCAATATCTTCTCTCGACTAAATTCTTCACGAATTCCATCTTTTTTAACAACAATTAACGGAATTTCTTCAACTTTTTCAAAGGTAGTGAAACGGTACTGACACGATTCGCACTCTCTGCGTCGGCGAATCGACTTTCCATCATCAATTTGTCTGGAATCAATGACTCTTGTCGTACTTTCGTGACACGACGGGCATTTCATGTAACCAGCTCCACAACAAGATTATTTCCTTCTATCATATAAAAAATAGGAGTAAAGTACAAGGTAGTCACCCTAGAAATCCTAATAAGACAGCTATCGTTATCTCCAGTTAACACTACGTATACGGAGTGGTCGATAGGTGAAGGTAATTGAACATCCGTAATTCAACATAACTAATAGTGACTCTAAAAAACTCCTAACAGCACCCCTTACTTATCAGCCAAGTGCAATTGTTGACCTAACATGTGATAACAAGATTCAATCTCCTTCTTTAAAAGAGGATAAGCACCGCTTACGATCATTTGTTCAGGTGAGGCTTTTATATCCACAGCTGTCTGAAAAGGACGAACGCTGACAACAGTCACGATTAAAAACATCGAAGGCTTACTTTTTTTCTGTACCATAATTTCACCATGCTCTTTTGAGACAGATGTAATGGAATAAGCTGGTGAAGAATAAAAGCGCTTAACTTCTTCAAAGACCTTATCAAATGTTGCTTTATAATAATGTGTTTGAAGGGCCTCTTCTTGATGTTGGTCTGCCGTTTCACACTCTTGGCTAAACCGTTTAAACATTGAACGTAATCCTGCCAACCCTATCTCCTCCTGCAACCCTTTTCTCTATTCTATCAATATTTGCTCAAAAGAAAAAGAGATGCTAGTTGCACCTCTATTTACGATCATCATTAAATTGCACTTACAGTTGATTGGCCGACTCGTACTGGACCCATACCACGAGGAACTTCGATCGTTTCACGTTTTTTAGATCCTAAAGATTCAGCAATATAATTAGCTGCGATTGTTGGATCTAAATCACCACACGTATAAACATCTATGCTTGCATATCCATGTTCCGGAAAGCTATGAATCGTTAAGTGTGATTCTGAAATAATCACCACTCCACTCACACCTTGTGGCGCAAATTTGTGGAAGGCAACTTCTCTTACTTCCGCACCTGATTTTAAAGCTGCATCTACGAATACTTCTTCAATTAATTCCAAGCTGTTTAACTTATCAAAGTCACAGTCCCATAATTCTGCTATTACATGACGACCCATTGTTTCCATTGATCGTTCCCCCTTAAAAGTAAATTTGATTAGATTTGGTTGTTCATACGATCTCTACCACGGGGGAAAGTTAGTCCAATGAGGTCCTAACCCTTAAGTAGAAAAATGATTTGTCTGTAACCAAATAAGATCACGAGAAATAGTATACGATTTTCAAAGAGATAATGCAATAAATAAATGAACAAAAAACAGCGAAACAAAAGCGCCAATGGCTCGCTCAGCTCAGACAAGTATAAGACGTCTCGCACAGCTATGTGTTGTTTGCCTATTGGGCAAGACGTTACAGAGGGGCTAGGTGTTTTAGGTGGGTGAATTATTCCAAGTTCAACAGCCGACCACATTTATTTCATCATATAGTTTCTAAAACAGTAAAAAAACGACCACGTGATTACACGAGGTCGTTTTGAGTAAAACGTATTATGATACTGTCACTCTTGAAGATGATTTCTCCATTTCGTGTGCAACGTGCTGAACAAGATCTACAACGCGGCAAGAATATCCCCATTCGTTGTCATACCATGCAAGTACTTTTACTTTTGTCGCTCCTATAACCATTGTAGAAAGTCCATCAATAATGGCTGAATGTTGATTTGTATTAAAGTCGATTGAAACAAGTGGCTCTGTTGTAAATGACACGATGCCATTCAGTGAATCATTTGCTGCTCGTTTAAAAGCATCATTGATTTCACCGACTGTCACTTCGCGTTTCACGTCCACGACAAGGTCAACAAGTGATACGTTTGGTGTAGGCACTCGTAGCGCCATACCGTGTAATTTCCCTTGAAGATTCGGCAAGACTTTTCCTAGCGCTTTTGCAGCGCCAGTGGAAGTCGGAATAACCGATTGACCACAAGAACGGGCTCTGCGTAAATCTTTATGTGGGTTGTCAATATTTTTTTGGTCGTTTGTATAAGCATGAACGGTTGTCATTAAACCGTTTTCAATACCAAATGCTTCATCAAGTACTTTCGCAACAGGTGCAAGACAGTTTGTAGTACAAGAAGCGTTTGAAATAACATCGTGCTTATCGACTTCTAAAACGCTTTCATTTACACCCATAACAATCATAACATCTTCTTGTTTGCCTGGTGCTGTTAAGACGACTTTTTTTGCTCCTGCGTCTAAATGAAGTGCCGCTTTATCACGCGAATTGAATTTACCTGTTGCTTCAATCACGATGTCAACGTTCATTGACTTCCATGGTAGTTGGCTTGGGTCACGTTCGCTAATAAGGGCAATCCGTCGTCCATTTACAATTAAAGCATTCTCTTCCGTTTGTACATCGCCCTGAAAAATACCATGGGTTGTATCATATTTCAACAGATGAGCAAGCGTTTCAACAGGATAGCTAGCATTTACAGCAACGATAGTAAGGTTGTCTTCCATTACCGCTTTTCTAAATACCATTCTACCTATACGTCCAAAACCGTTAATTGCAATGTTCGTTCTTTTCATGCAGATCCCCCTAATAATGTTATACTGTTAATAAAATAACTAATATTAGTATAACATATTAAACGCTTTTGGGAAGAAGTTAACGATCTAAAATAAAAATTGATGAAACTGACCAAATAAAATGGTCAATTCCATCAATTCAAATTGGGTCCCAATCTACTTATTGGGTCACCATTGCACTGTTTGTCGAAGAAATTCCTCAAACTTTCAATTGCCAGGTTTCCAGCAGTTCTTTTATTTGGTGAATTGATTCATCAACTGTTCCATTGTTATCAATGACTGCATCCGCTTGGTCTTTCTTTTCATCTAGCGGAATTTGAGAAGAAATACGTGCATTTGCTTCTTCTTCTGTGTAATCATTTCGCTTCATCAGTCTATTTCGCTGCGTTTCTTCCTCCACATAAACAACGACGATTTTATCGACCATCCATTGCAATTTGCTTTCAAATAAGAGCGGGATGTCTAATATAATTGTTTGTTTGCCATTCGCTATTGCTTCATCTTTTTGAGTAAGCATATCTTGACGCACGGCCGGATGAATAATTGCATTTAACTTCTTACGTTCAGTTTCATCACCAAAAATGAGCGCACCTAACTTTGCACGATCAATCGTCCCATCTTCTGCGATAACATCTTTACCAAATTGATCAACAATCTTAAAGTAAG
This sequence comes from Jeotgalibacillus marinus, assembly GCF_040801915.1. Taxonomy (NCBI): domain Bacteria; kingdom Bacillati; phylum Bacillota; class Bacilli; order Caryophanales; family Caryophanaceae; genus Jeotgalibacillus; species Jeotgalibacillus marinus. Next base: position 457,788 of record NZ_JBFMIA010000001.1, read on the forward strand.
CCTCTTCACCTGGTTCCACTACCTTACGCGCTGATTTGTCCGCATCAATAACGGTATAATCATTTTTAATGAACCAATTAGCAATCGTGCTTTTTCCGCTAGCAATGCCTCCTGTTAAACCTATAATCATAATCGTTCACCATCCTTTTAACGCTGGCATTTTACACAGTAATGCGAATTTCGTCCACCAATCACAGCTTGTTTTACAATAGATCCACATGCTGGACAAGTTTTTCTTCCATACATACGAAGGCGATGCTGCATGCCACCTGCCTCGCCGTTAACATTGCGGTAATCAGAAATACTACTGCCACCGGCATCAATTCCTTCTTGCAGCACGTCAACAATGTGATGAAATAATTCAGTCTTTTTTTTCATACTCATCCTCACAACGCTTCTTTTCGGGTGCACCTTGCATCGAAATAGCGCTTCTGTCGCGTAAATATTTCCACAACCTGCGATCACTTGATGGTTCATAATCACTTCTTTAATTGGTTTTCGGTGGAATTTCGGCACATTCAATCCTGCTAAGAAACGTTCTTCTGCATTTTCATCAAATGGTTCCGGCCCTATTCCATTTAGTGGAGAATGATCGGTTAACTCATTTAAAAAACGCAATTCACCAAATCTGCGAATATCGGAATAAACAAGCATCCTCCCGCTCTCAAACTCAAAAATAACATGGACATGAGAGCGAAATTTACTTTCTGTTATGCCATCAAGTGAGTCAATGACAAACCAAGCTCCTGTCATTCCTAAATGAGACAAGAGGAAACTTGATTCGCTTTCTTTTTCTATTTCAAATAACAGGTATTTACTTCTACGTTCAATACCTTTAATCGTATAGTCAATAATGAGTAGAGTAAACTGCTCAATACTCATTCCTTTGAGTATTGCTTGTTTGCCGAGAGAATGAGATTGATGAACCTTTTCTGAGAAAATAACTGCGACAATTTTCTCTCCAATTATATATGGTTCTAGCCCTCGTTTGACGTGTTCAACTTCTGGTAACTCTGGCATTTATGACACTTCCTTTTTGACTCACTTCGCATCGTACCATGTCTTTCCATAAGAATAATCGACTTTAAGCGGTACAACAAGCTCAACCGCTTGTTCCATGACTTCTGGCACAATTTCTTGCAGTCGTTCCACTTCCTCTTTTGGGCATTCAAAGATTAATTCATCATGGACTTGTAACAGCATTCTCGTTTCTAAACCTTCTTCTTCTAATCGAATGGCCATATTGATCATAGCTTTTTTAATAATATCTGCAGCTGTCCCTTGAATCGGGGTATTCATCGCTGTACGTTCAGCAAATCCTCGCAGGTTGAAATTACGACTTGTGATTTCCGGAATGTATCTGCGACGGTGAAGCAACGTCTCAACATATCCTTTTTGTTTCGCATCTTTCACAATGTCATCCATGTATTCCTTCACTTTTGGATAGCTAGCAAGGTAGCGCTTGATAAATTCAGCTGCTTCTTTCCGAGGAATATCTAAGCTTTGCGAGAGTCCATAATCACTTATGCCATACACGATACCAAAGTTGACAGCCTTAGCATGTCTGCGCATGGCAGATGTTACTTCCATCTCTTTAACCCCGAACACATCCATCGCAGTATTTGTATGAATATCAAGGTCATTATTAAAAGCAGTAATCAGTCCCTCATCACCTGAAATATGGGCAAGTACACGTAACTCAATTTGAGAGTAATCCGCTGCGAACATAATCCAGTCTTTATTAGAAGGAATGAAAGCTTGACGAATTTTGCGTCCTTCTTCCAAACGAATGGGGATGTTTTGAAGGTTTGGATCAATCGAGCTTAATCTTCCCGTTTGCGTTAACACTTGATTATAACGTGTGTGAATTTTGTTTGTTTCTTTATTTACCACCTTTAACAATCCTTCAATGTAGGTGGACTGTAATTTACCAAGCTGGCGAAAATGAAGAATATATTCAATAATTTCATGGTCTGGTTGTAATTTTTCAAGTACATCTGCTGATGTTGAATAGCCAGTCTTCGTTTTCTTGACTACTGGCAATCCTAACTTTTCAAATAAAATGACGCCAAGTTGTTTCGGTGAATTTATATTAAATTTCTCACCAGCAATACGATGAATGCTTTCTTCAATATCAGCAAGCTTTGATTTTAATTCTTCGCCCATTTCTTTTAAACGATCAACGTCAACTAAAACACCTTTACCTTCCATATCTGCAAGGACTTGCGCTAGAGGAAATTCAAGCTCTTCAAACAAGGTAAACTGTTCGTTTTTCTCAAGCTCTGTTATACAAATGGATTGTATGGTGCCTATCGCAGCTGCTTTACGCGCGATGTGTTCTCCAATAATCTCATCACTCGGCACGCTTTTTTTCGCACCTTTTCCATAAATGGATTCATCGGATTGGACCGTGTCTGCACCATGACGTTTGGCAATAGAAGCAAAATCGTCTGCTACTTCGGATGCGTCAATGACATATGACGCGACAAGCAAATCAAAGTCAACACCTCGTAAGTCCATTCCGAGCCGTCCAAATGCTACGATCGATTGCTTAGCATCATACACTGATTTCTTTATAGAGTCATCTTCAATCCATGTTTTAAATAAAGATGACTGCTCGGCAACATCCACTGGAATAAAATAAGTACCCTCGTCATGATGAAGTCCGATTCCTAAAATATCTGCCGTATGATAATTAACACCAAACAGTTCTATATGAAGTTCTGCTTGAGCAGGGAGCATGGATTTGTCGATATCCGTTACATGATGCCATTTCACATCTTTCAGTTCGACCGCATCTTCTGCCTTACCGCCTCCTAACTTATCTAATAACGAGTTAAATGCGAGCTCTTTATAAAGTGAGCGAAGCTTTTCTTCATCTGGCTCTCTTCTTTCAAGATCTTCAAGCGCCACTTCAACAGGTGCAACACGTGTGATTGTTACAAGTTCTTTACTCAATTTTGCTTGATCTTTAAATTCTGTGAGCTTCTCTTTTAACTTCGCACCTCTTACTTCGTCTACAGAATCCAAAATGGTTTCGAGTGTACCAAACTGCTTTAACAATTTGATCGCTGTTTTTTCCCCAACACCAGGTACGCCTGGAATGTTATCGGAGGAGTCTCCCATTAAGCCCTTCATATCAATGATCTGATCGGGTGTTAGTCCATATTTTTCTTTTATATGATCAGGTGTATACGATTCCATATCCGTAATGCCTCTGCGCGTAATTTCAATACGGGTTTTATCGGAAGAAAGCTGTGTCATATCTTTATCACCGGAAATGACGACCACATCAAATCCTTTTTTCTCAGCCTGAAGAGATAGCGTACCGATAATATCATCTGCTTCATATTGATCAAGCTCATAATGATCAATCGAGTAGGCTTTTAAAAGGTCACGAATAAATGGAAATTGCTCAGATAGCTCAGAAGGCGTTTTTTGACGTCCACCTTTGTATTCAGAAAATGTTTTATGCCTGAATGTTGTTTTTCCTGCATCAAACGCAACGAGCACATGGCTCGGTTTTTCATCTTCAAGCACTTTCATTAGCATGGTAGTAAAGCCTAAAATAGCATTTGTATGTACACCTTTATCATTATTTAAAAGTGGTAGTGCAAAAAAAGCGCGATAAGCAATACTGTTCCCATCAATCAACATGAGTTTTTTACTCAAAATAAATCCCCCTTATAGGTTGCATTCGCTGGCAAAGATCTATCCAAAGCAGCTTGCACATCTAGGAATAACCTCTTTTAGCTAGCTGCATTTCTTTTGTGTCATTCTTGCCTAAATGAAATACCGTTGTTCCTCTCTCATTTTAGCATGACCAAAATGAAAGAGAAAACAACGGCACTAGTTATTCTTATATTTAGCTGCCTCTTACTCTAAATAGCCTGAAAGTAAGCTGGCATATGGTGAATCGGACGGAAGAATGATCATTGTTTTATCATCAATTGTTGTTTTGTACGATTCGAGTGTTCTAAATAGCTCATAAAATTCTGGGTCTTTCGAGAAAGATTCATTGTATGCACTCGCTGCCTCTGCTTCACCTTCTGCTCGAATAACATCCGCATCAGCTTTTGCTGTTGCAAGCAGTTCTTGTACTTCACGGTCTGTTTGGGCTTCAATACGATTTTTATTCGCATCCCCAGTCGATAAGTATTCTTGAGCTGTCGATTGACGTTCAGAGATCATTCGAGTGAAAACGGATTGTTCATTTTCTTCAGGTAAGTCTGTCCGCCTCATTCGAACATCTACTACACGAACGCCAAATTCTTCTTGTTCAAGGAGCGTGTTCACTCGCTCTGTCACACGATCATTTAAACTACCACGTGATGATTTTTCATCGTTAATAATTTCATCATAATCAAGTTGCCCTAGCTCAGATCGAACAACAGAGTAAATGTACTCTTCCATTCGAGATTCAGCATTGATCATTGTTCCAGCATTAGATATCATATTTTTTGGATCCGTAATTTGCCAAACAGAATAGTTATCTATGATAATTCTTTTTTTGTCTTTCGTATTAATCTCAGCTTCAGTCACATCATAAGTCATTTGATATTTAGGGAGCATTGTAACTGATTGAACAAATGGAATTTTCCAGTTTAGTCCTGGTTCTTCTACTATTCTAACAACTTCTCCAAATTGACGGATTACGCGGTATTCTCCTTCTTTTACGATAAATGTGTTCAACAGCACAATAATAAGCAACGCAATCAAAATGATTAAGATTGTTCCAATTTTGGTGTACTTGCGCCACTCCATCGCGACTGTTGATCCTTTGGATTTACTAAAGTCAAAGATCTTTCCATTTGGCGTTTTTTCATCACTCATGATTGACCATCCTCACTCTCTTGCTCTTCTGTTGGTACTGGTGGTTGTTGTTCGCGCTCAAGTGGATTTAATGGTAAATATTTAAGTGTGCCTCCATCGTCATTCATAATGTACACTTCAGCATTAGGTAGTACTTCTTCTAACGTTTCTAGTATAAGACGTTGACGTGTCACATCAGGGTTGGTTTGATACTCAGCATACAGCTTGTCGAAAATCGCAACATCTCCACGCGCTTGTTCAATACGAGCTGCTTTTTCTCCTTCGGCACGCAACTTAATTGCATCTTCTTCCCCTTGTGCTTCATTCAATTTTTGATTTCGATACTTCTCTGCTTCATTTTCTTTTGTATTCATCGTTTCACGTGCATCCGTTACATCAGTAAAAGCTTGACGAACTTCTTCGTTTGGCAATTCTACATCTTGCAACTGAACAGCTTGAACAGAAATACCAATACTATATTTCTCAATGAGTGAAGAAAGTAACTCTCTTACTTCGTCTTCAATTTCAGCTTTCCCAGTTGTTAAGGCAGCATCGATAGTTGAACTCCCGATAATACTTCTGATCGAAGCAGATGTAGCATCATACAGGATACTTTCTGGATCCTCTGAGTTAAATAAGTAATCTCGTGGTTCAGTAATTTTCCATTGCACGACAAGATCGGCTAACGCAATATTTTCGTCACCTGTAATCATTCTTGTTTCTTTAGGAAATGATTCGATTTCTCCATCTTTTTGGTCATAACCAAACTGCAAACTAAATGTTTCTTTTGATAAAATTTCAACCTGCTGAATCGGCCACGGTAGTTTAAACTTTAGACCTGACTCTGTAATGGTTTCATTCGCTTCACCAAATGTTAGTACTAAGGCCTGTTCTGATTCATCAACGGTGTACCAGGATGTAAACAAAACAACTAATAATAGCGCAGAACCGATGACAATCCCTACACCTGTTAAAATTCTTCTCACACTCATATCGATCTTCCTTTCAAAAAAATTCTTCTCCTCTCTTACGGTGTAAAAAAGGAAAAGTTTCAGATATATTTCAACTTCATTTCAAAAAGCAACAGTATCAGTTAAACACGTATTAAAGGCCGTGGTGTATAAAGTGACAAATGTGACTAGTGAGGAAAGTGAAAAAAAATGTATAAGGCCCGCTCGAAGGAGAACCTTGACTACTATATTTCCTAAACAATGAAAAAAGACGTAAACGAAGTCTATTCACGTCGCTTTTCTCAAACTAGCGGGTGAAGGGGGTTCACTTAGTGCCTTATAATTGAACTCATTACATCCGATTTTTAATGTTTTTGGGCAATGAGATGTCAAAAGCAGTTCCTTCATCTGGTGTACTTTCGACCGTTATCTCTCCTGCGTGTACTTCGATAATGTGTTTCACAATCGCAAGACCAAGACCTGTTCCACCGGAATTTCGACTTCTCGCTTTATCGACACGATAAAAACGTTCGAAAATTCGAGGGATTTCTTGCTCGTCCATTCCAATGCCATCATCTTCAACTCGTATCAGCACACGGTCTTCCTCATCTTGTAACAAGACTCTAATTTCACCATTAGGCTGTGAATATGTCATCGCATTACTCACTAAGTTGATAAATACTTGTTTTAACCTGTCTTGATCTCCTTCAATAAAGCTTTGATCACTTCCTAAAAGAGAAATCGTCATTCCTTTTTGCGACGCTTTTTGCTCCATCATCGTCTTAACTTCTTGAAGAAGTACGCGCAAATCCATTGTAGAAATATTGAGTTTAAATCCTTGTTGCTCAACTTTTGATAATTCAAGTAAATCTTGAATTAGCGCCTGCAATCGATCGCTTTCTTTTAAAATAATCGATAGGAAAGAATGTAGTGCCTTTTCATCAGCCATTGCCCCATCCAACAAGGTTTCTGTAAATCCTTTGATAGACGTGATCGGCGTTTTAACTTCATGCGACACGTTGGCCACAAAATCTTTCCTCATTTGTTCAAGCATTTTTAATTCAGATATGTCGTGAAAAACTAGAATAATTCCTCGCCAAGCGCTGCCTTTACCAATGATTGGCGCACCATACACTTCTAAGTGTCGTTGATCATAGGAAGCTGATAAATGCAGTTGTCTACGCACTCGCTGTTCTGTCATAAACACTTCTTCAGCAAGTTGTTGAACTTTTTCTTCAGAAAAAATATCTACATAACGCTCATTCAATACATCATCAATTTTCATATGGAAGAAATCTAAAAATGGACGATTGACCAAAACAATATACCCTTGACGATCAATCATAATCAGTCCGCTTCCCATATTTTCAATCAACGTTTGAAGACGATCTTGTTGAATCGTTTGACTATTGATCATTTCTTGCAAATTCCTAGCCAAAATGTTAATTGCATTACTAAGCTTCCCTGATTCATCCACACGATCTTCATACGTTCTTGCACGATAATTTCCCTTTGCAAGCTCAATCGCAACTTTTGTCGCTGAATCAATTGGTTTTGTATATCGATTTGTAATTTTTGAACCTATTAAGATAATGATGAGCAGAGCAAGCCCTAACGTAATAGATAGAATAATCCATATTTGTCGATATACATCTTTTAGCTCATCAAAAGTTGTACCGATTACGACAACCCCTGTAGTATCACCTATCGTAATTCCTTGAGCATAATAAATGATGTCCTCTTCCACTTGATAGCGTGAAATAACATCACTTTGATTTAATTGATCTTCTTGTATCGTTTCAATCATTTCTTCATGACGCTCGATTAACCCGTTATTCTCACTGTCATAGACCGTCGTATCTTGTTCGTCTAAAATGGTAATTCGCATATCTAAAACATCGCTAATTTCATCAAATTGTGAGGTAGAAATCTCCTGAAGAGAAGATTGTTGTTCTACTTGGCTCACAATAATTGACACTTCTTTTTCAAACCTAGACTGTAGGGCATTTGGGTAATACGATTTAAATAGTTCACCAATTAGTACCCCAAGCCCAATCAGTACTAATAAGATAAGCGAAATTAACGCGAATAAGAGTTGCGTCCGAAAACTAGTCATCCTCACTCTCCTTTAGGCTTCTCCATTTTATAGCCAAGCCCTCTGATCGTTTTTATGTAAAGAGGTTTTTTCGTGTTTTCTTCGATTTTTTCGCGCAAATGACTAATATGAACGTCAACAATTCGCGTACCACCTGCAAAATCATAGTTCCATACAGTTTGCAGCAACTGATCACGGGTTAAAACGCGCCCTTTGTTTTCAATTAAATAGAGCAGTAGCTCAAATTCTTTTGGTGTTAATTCAAGTAGCGTGTCTCCAAAATAAGCTTCATATTGATCTGGAAATACTCTTACATCTCCTACTGAAAATGACGGTTCTTCATCTTGCACTACTGCTTTAACTTCAGCTTGTTTCGTTCTTCTTAAAATCGCTTTTGCTCTTGCTACCACTTCACGTGGGCTAAAGGGTTTTGTCATATAGTCGTCAGCACCTAATTCAAGGCCAAGTACCTTATCAAACTCATCCCCTTTTGCTGTAAGCATAATAATTGGAATTTGGACGTGCTCTTTGCGCAATTCTTTACAGACTTCAATGCCATCCATTTTCGGGAGCATTAAATCTAGAACAATTAAATCTGGTCCCTCTTCAAGTGCTTTTTGTTTGCCATCTTCACCATCAAAAGCTGTAATTACCTCGTAGCCTGCTTGCTCTAGATTATACTTAAGTAACGTTACAATGGATTGTTCGTCATCTACAACCAAAACCTTTTTAGCCATGTCATACCTCCAGGTTCTATAGTAAACCTCTGTGTTCATCCAGTAATTCACTTTTATTATAGTATAGAACAGGACAGCATGACGATTTAAATAGAAAAAAGCGTACCTACGCACGCTTTTTTGTCAATTGCCCGACCGAGATCACCTGGTTACTGAGCATTTCTTCTCCCAGTAGAATCAATATGGATTGGCAACAGTACAGTTCAATTGGAGAAGTACCTTGCGGTTTCTCCAATTGAACTGTTCGACTCAAAATGAAAACCCTCAGGAAGTGAAGTGAACCCAAAAAGCTAATCACTCGCCTGTAGGTTTTGTGTATATGAAAATAAATGTACAAACACAGAAGCTACTAAAAATCAATCTCACATTGGATTACGTATTTATCCAGCTACATCAATGCTTACTTTCCTAATTTGGTCTACGAAAGTCGAGTTATTATGGTTAGAAATTATCCCTCGCAGAACTTTCCAAACTTTCTAGTCTTTGTGGTGGGCATACTGTTATACTCCCTCTCACCACTTCATCGCCCTTGTCATCAACGGCCTTCACAAAAATCTCAACTTGCGACTTAGGTCGATCAATTGATGTTATTTCAAATAAAAATTCAACTGTTGCATAATGAGGAAGCGCTTTAGGAAATGACAGTTGTTGAGCCAAAATATGGGATCCAGGTCCAGGTAGATATTTTGACACAGCAGATGTCACAAAACCAGTCAACATGATAGCAGGTACAATCGGTTTTTTGTGAAGTGTTTGAGATGCATAGTCATGTTGAATATACAAAGGATTTGCGTCGTTTGTAAGTCCTAAAAATAGCAGCAAATCTTTATCTTCAATTTTCTCAGTAAGCGTTAATTTCTCCCCAATTGCCATATCTTCAATGTTACGTCCAAGTTTCCTTTTTTTACCCAATAACATAATGATTCCCCCTTGTTCGCAGTAAACTAAATTTTTAGTTTACTAACCATTTAAGTGTACCATTTTCTACTGTATTTTCAATGTAAAAAGGAACCGCCATATAAACGGCGATTCCTTTTAGAATATGATTGAGCCAAAAAATGTGGTTAGTCGGATCTGGACAAGCCGCTTGCGCTTTAGTTTGTCAAAGCACCCATTACACTGTTCACTGAGTCCACTGATTTTTGGAGTTGTGACTTTTCGTCGCTTGTTAGTTCAAGTTCAACGATTTTTTCGATTCCATTGCCACCGAGAACTGTAGGAACACCAAGGTAAATTCCTTCAAAGCCATATTCGCCTTCAAGGTATGCAACAGTTGGAAGAACACGTTTTTGATCTCTAAGAATCGCCTCTGTCATTTCCATCAATGAAGCTGCAGGTGCATAGTATGCTGAACCGTTACCAAGAAGAGCAACGATTTCACCGCCTCCCTTACGCGTCCGCTCGATGATTGCATCAAGACGAGCTTTGGGAATGATTGTTTCAAGTGGGATCCCACCCGCATTTGAATAACGAGTAAGAGGAACCATATCATCGCCGTGTCCACCAAGAACAAAGCCTTGAATGTCTTTAACAGATAAGTTAAGCTCTTCTGCGACAAATGTATTGAAACGAGCTGTATCAAGAACACCAGATTGTCCAATTACGCGTTCTTTAGGGAATCCAGAAGCCTTATAAACTGTATAAGTCATTGCATCGACTGGATTTGAAAGAACGATAATTGTGCTGTTTGGAGAGAATTTAACGATCTCCTTCGTAACTGATTTCATGATTTTTTCATTTGTTTGGACAAGATCGTCACGGCTCATACCAGGTTTACGCGGAATACCTGCAGTGATAATAACCACGTCTGAACCAGCTGTATCTTCATAACTTGACGTACCTTTAATTGTTACATCATAGCCAAGAACAGGACCTGCTTCAAGCATATCTAGTGCTTTTCCCTTTGTAGGACCTTCATTTTGTGGAATATCAACTAAAACAATGTCACCAAGTTCTTTTTGTGCAAGAAATAGTGCTGTTGTTGCTCCTGTAAACCCTGCTCCAATAATTGATATCTTATTACGTTTGAAACCCATTTAAATTCCTCCATTCGCTGTGATTACATTATGTACAGAAACCCGTTAACCTGGTTCCAACACTTACTTACATGTTGTCGATAAGAGCTGTTCCAAATTCAGAACATTTAACTTCAGTAGCACCGTCCATGAGACGTGCAAAGTCGTACGTTACAACTTTGGAAGCAATCGTTTTTTCCATTGAAGTAAGAACCATGTTTGCCGCCTCACTCCAGCCAAGGTGCTCAAGCAAAAGAACGCCTGAAAGGATAACAGATGATGGATTCACTTTATCAAGACCAGCGTATTTTGGAGCTGTTCCGTGTGTCGCTTCAAAGATCGCATGTCCTGTATCGTAGTTGATGTTTGCACCAGGAGCAATTCCAATTCCACCAACTTGTGCAGCTAGTGCATCAGAAATGTAATCTCCGTTAAGGTTCATTGTTGCTACTACATCAAATTCAGCAGGACGAGTTAGAATTTGTTGCAAGAAAATATCAGCAATTGAATCTTTTACGATGATTTTCCCAGCTGCTTCAGCATCGCTTTGTGCTTTGTTTGCTGCTTCAAGACCAGCATTGTCTTTGATTTCATCATATTGATTCCAAGTGAATACTTTATCGCCGAATTCTCTTTCAGCCAAGTCATAGCCCCATGATTTAAATGCACCTTCAGTAAATTTCATGATATTTCCTTTGTGAACAAGCGTTACCGATTTACGGCCTTCCGTTAGTGCGTAGTTGATCGCAGCGCGCACTAGGCGTTCTGTTCCTTCTTTAGATACTGGTTTAATGCCAATACCTGATGTTTCAGGGAAGCGAATATTTTTCGTACCCATTTCATCTTGTAGGAAATTGATCATTTTCTTCACTTCGTCAGAGCCTTCAGCAAATTCAATACCAGCATATATATCTTCTGTATTTTCACGGAAAATAACCATGTCAGTGTCTTCTGGACGTTTAACTGGCGAAGGAACACCTTCAAAGTAACGAACAGGACGAACGCAAGTAAATAGGTCAAGCTGTTGACGAAGCGCTACGTTCAATGAACGAATTCCGCCGCCAATAGGTGTTGTTAAAGGACCTTTAATCGCGATGAAATACTCGTTGATTGCATCAAGTGTTTCTTGCGGAAGCCATTCGCCTGTTTCATCAAATGCCTTTTGACCAGCTAACACTTCTTTCCAAACAATTTTCTTTTCTCCTTTGTACGCTTTATCAACTGCAGCATCTAAAACACGACAAGCTGAAGCCCAAATGTCTGGCCCTGTGCCGTCACCTTCGATAAAAGGTACGATTGGATGATTAGGTACATTTAATGAACCGTTGCTTACTGAAATCTTTTCACCTTGTGTCATAAAAAAAATCCCCCTCAAATTGCTTCTAGTTTATTACATCAATTATTGTTTCATTTGTAAACTATTAATCTCTTTTATTCACTGGAACGTATTCTTGCATTCCTGGTCCAATATAATCTGCACGTGGGCGGATTAAGCGGTTGTTTGAGTATTGCTCAAGGATGTGCGCGATCCAACCAGAAACACGGCTTACAGCAAAAATTGGTGTGAAAAGGTCATGGTCAATACCTAAGCTGTGGTAGACAGATGCTGAGTAGAAGTCCACATTTGGTGGAAGATCTTTCTGTGACGTTACTACTTCTTCTACTTTAACTGATATATCGTACCATTTAGATTCGCCAGTAAGCTCAGTTAGCTTTTTCGACATATCTCTTAGATGCTTTGCACGGGGGTCTCCTTGACGATAGACGCGGTGACCAAAGCCCATGATTTTTTCTTTGTTTTCTAGTTTCTTTTGAACAATAGATTCCGCTTTTTCAACAGAGTCAATCTCTGTAAGCATCTTCATTACTTGCTCGTTCGCTCCACCATGAAGTGGCCCTTTTAATGCGCCAATCGCGGCGGTGACGCCTGAGTAAACATCTGACAGGGTTGCAACACATACACGCGCAGTGAACGTTGAAGCGTTAAGCTCGTGGTCAGCGTGAAGGACAAGCGCTTTGTTCATTGCTTCTTCTTCAATTGCAGCAGGTTCTTTACCTGTAAGCATGTACATAAAATTTGCAGCGAAGCTTAAGTTTGTTTTTGGAGCAATTGGCTCTTTACCTTGACGAATGCGCGAGAAGGCTGTAACAATCGTTGGCATTTTCGCTTGTAGGCGAATAGCTTTACGATAATTAGCATCATCTTCCATTACATCCGCTTCGTCGTCAAACAATCCAAGAGAAGAAACAGCCGTGCGAAGTGCAGCCATTGGGTGAACCGTAGAAATTGGCATCGCCTTTAACTGATCAATTACTTCTTTAGGTAAAGACATGTTTTCAGCCAATTGTTTTTTAAGTTCAACAAGTTCGCTTGCTGTTGGTAAACGCAAATGCCATAATAAGTAAATAACTTCCTCGAAGCTTGCATTTTCTGTAAGGTCATCAATGTTATAGCCTACATATGTAAGCGTGTCATCAATGATAGAACTGATGGAAGAGGTTGTCGCAACGACACCTTCTAATCCTCGTGTTGCAGTCATACCTATCTCTCCTTTGACATGTATTTTAGAAATTTTCATAAGTACGATAATTGGCCTAATCAAGATGTTTTCACCATGATATTCTCATTCTTTTTGTGAACAGAACGGCCGCTCACCTTGCGGACATTAAAAAATTTTCGAGCACATTCAACAAAAAGTCCGAAAGGTTGCGCTTACATTCTCCATTATAATCAAAACTCTGAACTTTGTGAATGAAAACGCATAAATTTGCTCGATTTTATTTTTCCAAAAGAATTTAAAAGCTGCTCACCCACTCGAAAAACTTCATCGCAAAATAAGCAATTCCAGCTCCAATAAGTGGGCCAACTGCAACGCCTTTAAACAAAGCTACTGCTAAAACCGTTCCAATTACAAGCGCTACAGTAATATGAGGATCGTCGGTTAAAAGTGTTATCCCCCCTTTAGCAACGACCGCTACTAACATACCGGCTCCTAATGCAATCCAAGCATATGGCGATTTCACCGCTTCTACTAAGTCCTTGAAACCTATAGATCCGCTCGCAATCGGAGCCAGAACAGCGATGGTAATAATTGTGATGCCCCAATTTATCCCTTTCGATTGAAGCGTGTCGAATACTCTCTGATCCATACCCGCAACCTTAATAATTAAAAGAACAGCTACTGCAATAATGAGTGAGTTATTTTTCGCCATCACCGCAATGGCTAAAAGAATAAATAAAAAAATGAGTGCTTGATCCAACATCATTCTCGCCTCCAGCATTTTTTGTTGTTCATTCATTGTCTCACTTCATCATACATATAGAAAAGCTCATATGAAAGTTGTTGGTGGTGAAATGACGAACTATTTAATTCTCGCCCGATTTTTTTTAGTTTGTATTGTCATTCTCTCTTGTGTTGCTCTTTTTGCAATCGCATATGAATTTATGTTGCCCATCTTAATTGGATTTGGACTATCCATGGTTTTGTATAAACCATCTGTCATGATTCATCGTTATTGTAAAATACCTTTTTCTCTCAGTGTCTTAAGTGTTATTTTGTCAATGTTTACGGCCATAGCAGGTATCACTTTCAGTATTGGATTGTTGTTTTGGGCAGATTTCATTGAACTAATCAAAAGGTTACCACATCTTTTCACTCAGTTCACTACTGCAATCCAATCAAGCATTGTAAAAATACTTCCCCTAATTGAACAAGCAGAGAGTTGGTTGTTATCAAAGAATTTACTTGACCAACATACCGCTAATTCTCTCGTAAAATCAATTGAAAATACAGCTGTTTCATTTGTTCAAGGCGTGGGAGAAACGATTGTAATTGAGCTTTCTTTACTGGTGTCCACTTTACCTAGTATGGTCTTTTCAAGCTTTATCGTGTTAATTTCTGCCTATTTTTTCACAAAAGAAAAAGAGGAAATCAAGAAACGATTCAATGATGCATTGCCATCTGCAGTTGTTTCGTATAATACTCAACTTTCAAAAGCAATTCACTTTTATTCATGGTCATATGTACAAGCCCAGATGCTCCTTACAGCTATTACAGCTACTATTGTGTTAATTGGCTTAATGATCCTACGTGTTGAAGGGGCTCCTGCACTCGCTCTTATCTCCGCATTGCTGGATTTATTACCTGTCGTCGGGACAAGCCTTCTGTTTGTCCCATGGATCTTTTATTATTGGATCAATGGATTGGAAGAAATGATGATTGGGCTAATTATTATCCAGTGTGTCATTCTTGTGGCACGTCAGCTTTTAGAGCCAAAAATCATTGGTCAAAAGCTTGGTATTCACCCGTTTATCGCATTTCTTCTCATTTATTTAAGCTTTCAATGGTTTGGATTAAAGGGAGTTATTTTTTCTCCACTCATCATGCTTACGATCAGCACACTAACCAAAGCTGGAACATTTAACCTTTTGTGGATTTACATAAAAAAAGGAACTATCCGCTAATGTCGCGGATAGTTCCTTTGAATATGCTTTGTGGATTTTTTAGCGATAAATGATCAAGTTCCCTTTATTCATTCGGCGACGAATCCATTTATAAATAAACGGCTTCATTCGATTTCGGGTAAATGGAATGAGTAACAAAAAACCAATTGTATCCGTGATAAATCCTGGTGTTAAAAGAACAACTCCACCGATTAAGATACATAGTCCATCGATAATTTTTTCGCCTGGTCGTTGTTGAATACCCATTTGGTTTTGCACATTTCGTAAGGCTTGTATCCCTTGTGATTTAGCTAAATATGCACCCAAAAAACCGGTACCGATAATAAGCAAAACGGTTGGTAAAACACCGATAATATTCCCAGCACTAATTAAGAGCCCAATCTCAAGAGCAGGTATAACAATAATTAAAAGCATGATCCATTTCAATTCGGATCCTCCTTTTTACCGTAACATATGTGAATTATAGCATAGTAAGGGTTTTATTCATAGAAATTGACCTTCACAGAGGTAAAACTTACAACGTTTTAAATGACAGTCATGTTCATAATGCAGTGAATGATTCAGTCAGCAAACCGTTTTTTTCGCATTTGAATTGGTTTTTCATACATCATCCTACTCTACTCTATTCACATCTGACCATTCTTTATTCATGCACTTCTTAAAAACTAGTTTTCTTTTCACCCACATCAAAAATAAAGGCACCCCCATTATTTAAGAGGTGCTCTTCATCTTATATTCGTTTAAAGTACACTTGCGTGTCCGTTATATACCACGCCACGTTCAGCATCAACTGTAACTTCTTGTCCGTCCTTAAAGATAGATGTTGCACTATCCACTCCAACGATTACTGGTAGTCCAAGGCTTAATCCAACGACTGCCGCATGGCTTGTTAATCCGCCTTCTTCTACGATTACAGCAGAGCATTTTTCAAGTGATGCTACCATATCTTTATCTGTACCGATTGTAACAAGTATGGATCCGTCAATAATTTTCTCGTTTGCTTGTGCTGCATCTGAGGCAACTACAACGCGACCAAAGCCAGATCTGCGACCAATTCCTTGTCCTTTAGCTAACACATCTCCAACAATATGGATCTTCATCAAGTTTGTTGTACCTGATTCACACACTGGTACACCTGCTGTGATAACAACAAGGTCCCCGTGTTTGACACAACCACTATTCAAGCTTTCAGACACGGCCATATCAAGCATTTCATCAGTTGTTGAAGTTACTTGTCCAACTTGTGGGTACACGCCCCACACAAGTGCCAGACGGCGTGATACTGCAGAGTCAGCAGTAACAGCAACGATTGGTGCTTCTGGGCGGTATTTCGAGATCATGCGTGCTGTATGACCACTTTCCGTTGGAGCGATGATTGCATTCACTTCCAAATTAAGTGCTGTGTGAGCAACTGCTTGTCCGATTGCGTCTGTCATATTTCGTTCATAACGCTTGCTTCTGTTTGACAAAATTGTTTTGTAATCAAGCGCAGTTTCCGCACGAGATGCGATGTTGTTCATTGTTTGAACAGACTCAACTGGATAGTCACCTGCTGCTGTTTCACCAGATAGCATGATTGCATCTGTTCCATCGAAAATCGCATTTGCCACGTCACTTGCCTCAGCGCGAGTTGGACGAGGGTTACGTTGCATAGAATCAAGCATTTGAGTAGCAGTAATAACTGGCTTGCCTAGTGCGTTACATTTTCTAATTAAGTCTTTTTGAACAAGTGGTACTTCTTCAGCTGGGATTTCAACACCTAAATCCCCTCGAGCAACCATTAAACCTTCAGATACTTCAAGAATTTCATCGATGTTATCAACGCCTTCTTGATTTTCGATTTTAGGAATGATATGGATACTTGGCGCATTATTTTTCTCAAGTAGTTCACGAATTTCTAATACGTCAGATGCTCGACGAACAAATGATGCTGCGATAAAATCAACACCTTGCTCTACACCAAATAGAATATCTTGAGCATCTTTGTCTGTAATTCCTGGTAGGTTTACCGAAACGCCAGGAACGTTGACACCCTTTTTATTTTTAAGAATTCCGCTGTTAAGAATTGTGGTCGTAATTTCACCATCTGCTTTGTTGATTGACAAGACTTCTAAACCGATTAAACCATCGTCCAATAAAATTTTCGATCCAACTTCTACATCTTCAATAAGACCTTCGTATGTAATCGAGAACATTTCTGTTGTTCCGACAACTTCTTTCATTGACACAATGATCTGTTGGCCAGCTTTTAGCTCGATTGCACCATTTTCCATCGTGTTTGTGCGAATTTCCGGTCCTTTTGTATCCAATAGAATTCCTACGTTTTTACCTAGTTTTGAAGCAGCTTCACGAATATTATTGATTCGTGCACCATGTTCTTCAAAATCACCGTGCGAGAAATTCAGACGCGCAACGTTCATTCCGGCTTCCATTAGATTTGTTAGTTTTTCAACCGTTTCACTTGCTGGACCAATTGTACAAACAATTTTTGTTTTTCTCATAACTATAGCTACCTCCTACAGGCTTTTAACTGTTTAAATTGATAGTTCTTGTGATAATCGATATAAGTCCATGTCTGCTTCATGTGGCATTTTTAAGGCTTCAATAATGTCGTAGTCGACCAATACATTTTTTTCAATCCCTACTGCTCTTCCACCTTTGCCTTCCATTAACAATTCTACAGCACGTGCACCTAAACGGCTAGCAAGCACACGATCGGACGCAGTAGGTGAACCACCACGTTGCATGTGGCCCAGTACGGATACACGTGTTTCAAGCGACATTTTTTCTGATAACTTCTCTGCAAATTCATTTCCTGACATGACACCTTCTGCAACAATTATAATACTATGTTTTTTTCCACGTGCATGCCCTTTTAAGATACGCTCAGTAATATTGTCCATATCGTGTGGATCTTCTGGAATCAATATCGTTTCTGCTCCACCTGAAAGACCAGCCCATAAAGCAAGATCGCCTGCATTTCTACCCATAACTTCAATAATAAATGTACGTTCGTGAGATGTTGCAGTATCACGAATTTTATCAATCGCATCGATGACAGTATTTAGTGCTGTATCAAATCCAATAGTGAAATCTGTTCCTGAGATATCATTGTCGATCGTTCCAGGGACACCCACACATGGAAAACCGTGTTCAGTCAATGCTTTCGCTCCCATGTATGAACCATCTCCACCGATTACGACCAAGCCTTCAATACCATGCTTTTTCAACTGCTCGATCCCTTTTTTCTGACCTTCTTCTGTTTTAAATTCTTCGCAACGTGCTGAATAAAGTTTCGTTCCTCCGCGATGAATAATATCTCCTACAGAACCTAGTTCAAGCTTTTCTATATTGCCAGAAATCAATCCTTGATAACCTTGATAAATACCATAAACCTCAAGACCATGATAAATCGCTTTACGCACAACCGCACGAATAGCTGGGTTCATCCCAGGAGAATCGCCCCCGCTTGTTAATACACCAATCCTTTTCATTACGAAAATCCCACCTTTTTAAATAAATGTAGTCTATATGTTAAGGGTTTCACATAATCCCTTGTTAGTATGTACAAGTGAACGAAACATCTAATTAAAAATAACATGAAAACAGCGTGTTCTCAATACATATAAGGCAGGATAAACAATAGACGAAATTATCTACCTTCTGGAAACGCATTCAACTCGTCAAAATTCACACTAAAGACATATTTAAAGAAAAAGAGGGTCGTTCAGCCCCGAAAAATAATAAAAACGTGCACCAAAAACAGGCACACGTCTAGTATTCCCTATAGCATTTCAGTCAAAACAGTATGAGCTCCAATTTTTTGGAATTTCTCATGTCGATGTGTGATCAATTGATCTGAAGAAAGCTTTGATAACTCTCGCAGTGATTGGAATAAAACAGAATCAACTTGAGCCGCTTGATCTTTTACTCCTCTATGAGCGCCACCTTTCACTTCGGGTACGATTTGATCAATAACGCCAAGCTCTTTTAAGTCTGGTGCCGTGATCTTCATCGATTCAGCCGCTTTTTTTGCTAAACTTGCATCTTTCCATAAAATCGACGCTGCCCCTTCAGGAGAAATAACCGAATAAGTAGAGTTTTCAAGCATGTGGACGTGATTTCCTATGCCAAGAGCAAGCGCTCCCCCACTTCCACCTTCACCAATCACGATGCACACGATAGGTACGGTTAACCCCGCCATTTCAAATAAATTTCGTGCAATCGCCTCACTTTGTCCACGTTCCTCAGCAGCTTTTCCTGGATATGCACCTTTTGTGTCAATGAAACAAATGATCGGACGGTTAAACTTTTCCGCTTGCTTCATTAGACGCAGCGCTTTCCGGTAGCCTTCAGGATGTGGCATCCCAAAGTTACGACGAATATTTTCTTTCGTTCCTTTTCCGCGTTGGTGACCAATGACCGTAACTGGTTTGCCTCGATAAAAAGCAACTCCACCGACAATCGCGTGATCATCTCCGTATAGTCGGTCACCGTGAAGTTCAATAAATTGATCAAATAGCTCACTGATGTAATCAAGTGTTGTTGGTCGCTCAGGGTGACGAGCAATTTGAACGCGGTCCCAAGGTTTAATATTTATATAAATATCTTCTTCAAGCTTAGCAAGACGTTGTTCAAGCTTTTCAATCTCCATTGACAAATCAACATCAGAGTCAGCAGTGAATTTTTTTAATTCATTGATCTTTTCTTTTAGTTGAACAAGTGGTTTTTCAAATTCGAGTTCATTTACCATGAAATATCCTCCTGTTCATGAATTGCTAAGATTGTCGTCAATCGGTCTCTCAGTTCATTTCTTGGAATAACCGCATCTAACTGTCCATGCTCGAGCAAGAACTCCGATTTTTGGAAATCATCTGGTAATTTTTCGCGAATCGTTTGTTCGATAATGCGTCTTCCGGCAAACCCAATAAGGGCTCCTGGTTCTGCAAAGTTATAATCGCCAAGTGACGCGAAACTTGCTGACACACCACCAGTTGTTGGATGCGTCATAATTGAAATAATCAATCCACCAGCTGTGCTGAATTTTTTTAATGCTGTACTAGTTTTAGCCATTTGCATTAGAGATAATACGCCTTCTTGCATTCTAGCGCCGCCACTCGCAGTGAAAATAAGAAATGGCACGGATAGTTTCTCTGCATGAGCAATGGCTCTTGAAATTTTTTCACCAACGACAGATCCCATGCTTCCCATTCTAAAACGAGAGTCCATTACGACCAAAACGACCTTATGTCCATTGATCAAAGCCGTACCTGTCATAATTGCTTCATTTAAGCCTGTTTTTTGGCGATCTTTCTCTATTTTTTCCATATAATCAGGGAAATTCAGAGGATTGAGTGATGTCATATCTTCGTTAATTTCTACAAACGACTCCGGATCTACCAAGCTCTTTATTCGTTCGGGGGAGGTCATCGTATGGTGGAACCCGCAGTGAATGCATACCTTTTCATTTTTCCTAATCTCTTTTGTGTACATGATCTTTTTACAATTCGGACATTTTGTCATGATTCCTTCAGGTACATCATTCTTGGCATTTTCTGACGGAATTGTAGCATATTTCTTTTTCTTTGGTTTTGTGAAAATATCTTTGAGCAATGTAAATCCTCCCCCATGTATAGTGACACCATCAACTTTAGCTATTTATTTTCCTAGCTGTTCGACGCTTGAATAATAATAAACGCAACATCCTTCTTTAGAAAGTGCGTCTGTAACCCCTTCGATCGAATTCTTATCAAGTAAAGGTGATCATTGTTAATTCTCCATTATAAAAACGAGTCAAGATGTTGTCAAAAAGTAAATGAAACGATTTTATCCATTTGAACCGGTGAATGTTTGCGAATTAATCCATTCTTCATCTTCATCCTTGTTCTGCTTGTCCTACTAACGTTCATTCCCTATTACACTTTCAATTAAACCGACAAGTGTACAAAAGGGCTTCACAGGCAGAAAACCAGCCAACCCTTAGGCGCTTAGAAAGAGCTCCCACTCAGAAGAAAACCGATCCCCTGATGAGAGCCTATTACGTTGAATCATGTCTTTAAGCTAAACAACAGAAATATAAACCTTTCTCCTGAAGGTTGGTCTGCTCCATGAATGACTTCACTCACTCTTTCCAATTAAAGATAGACGCGCTGTTTTTGCACGAATTTCTTCAGGATCCACTTTACGTCTTGCTACGCCTGTTTCCATGGCAGCTTTTGCAACAGCAGCTGCTACAGCTGGAGCTACACGAGGATCAAATGGTGCTGGAATAACATAATTCTCATGCAATTCTGTATTAGAAATTAGCGAAGCAATTGCTTCAACAGCAGCACGCTTCATCTTTTCGTTTATATGTGTTGCACGAACGTCTAATGCTCCTCTGAAAATACCAGGGAATGCTAATACATTGTTTACTTGGTTTGGGTAATCTGAACGACCTGTCCCAATAACTTTCGCTCCAGTAAGTTTCGCTAGTTCTGGCATAATTTCTGGTATGGGGTTAGCCATTGCAAAAATTATCGCTTCATCATTCATTTCACTAACCATTTCTTCAGTCAATGCACCAGCGACTGAAACGCCAATAAAAACATCTGCCCCTTTAATAACATCTGCTAAAGAACCATCTAATTGTTCACGATTCGTTATTTTTGCTACCCCATTTTTTATTTCATTCATGCCATAAGAGCGCCCTTCATAAATTGCACCCTTTGAATCGCACATAATGATATCTCGAACGCCGTAGCTATATAACAAGTTTATGATTGCAATGCCCGCAGCACCTGCACCATTCATCACAACTTTAATGTTTGACATTTCTCTATTCGTTATTTTAAGTGCGTTAACTAAACCAGCAACTGTTACGATCGCTGTGCCGTGTTGGTCATCATGGAAGACTGGAATGTTCGTTTCCTTTTTTAGACGCTCTTCAATCTCAAAACAGCGTGGTGCTGCAATATCTTCTAAATTTACGCCGCCGAATGTAGGCTCCATTAGTTTCACAGTTTCAACAATTTTATCGATGTCTGTTGTATTTAAACAGATTGGGAAGGCATCAACACCAGCAAAGCTTTTGAATAAAACAGCTTTCCCTTCCATTACGGGAAGTGCAGCCTCAGGACCAATATTTCCTAGTCCAAGAACAGCCGTGCCATCAGAAACAACCGCTACCATGTTGCCCTTCATCGTATAATCATAGACCGTTTCTTGCTTATCGTAGATTTCTTTACAAGGCTCAGCTACACCTGGTGAGTAAGCAAGGCTTAGATCCTCAGCATTTCGAACGGGTATTTTTGATTTTGTTTCTAATTTCCCTTGATTGACTCTATGCATATGTAATGATTCATCGCGTAATGACAAAGGTTATTCACTCCCTGAATTTATGGGTGTTACCCCTATATAATTGGTCAGGCCACATATCTCTCTTTCCACTATATCAAAAAAACGTTCATAAAAGCAATTTCGTTTCTTATTTAATAATGACGTTGTTGTCTCCTAGAAGCTGTTTAAGTCGAGCTGGCAGAACACCATGTAAATGAATCCACTCTGTTCGTTGCAACTGGATCGTACGCTTTGTTTCTTCTAAGTGAACAATCACAGGTGTGTTTCCATTGTTTTTTCTACATATCTCTCGTACATCTTGAAGAGTTGATTGTTGCTCGAGTTGAGGTGGGATACGCAAAAAAAGCTTATGATTGCTTTCACTTGCTTGCCAATCTTGTGCAAGCTTCACTTCTTGAATCACAACCTGAACCTTGCCATTGCGCTCCTCTATCTTTCCTTGCAAAATGACTACAAACCCTTGCTTTAAAATGGCAGAACCATGGCGATACGTATCTGGAAACGCCACTGCATCGACATCTCCGGTTGCATCACTTAAAACTACAAATGCCATGACTTCCCCCTTTTTTGTCCGAATCATTCTCACCTTTGTAATTAACGCTCCAATGATAACTGAACGCTGCCCAGCTCGTAATTGATCAGTAGATTTAGCTTGTAGATTCAATAGTTTTTCTTCGATAGCTGACACAGGATGCGCGGATAAGTAGAGCCCAAGAACTTCTTTTTCAAATGCTAACTTTTCTTCTCTAGGCATCGGTGATTTTTCAATATATTTTGGGCTTATTCCAAAGTCATCAGCAAATAATCCACCGTCCTCTGATTTCAATAAAGAAGCGTGTTCAATCGCTACGGCAAGTGTCGCAAGCAGTGTTGAACGATCTATTCCAAAATCATCAAGCGCACCTGATAAAACAAGCGATTCCAACACTTTGCGATTTATTGATTTTGACGGCACACGCACACATAGGTCAAATAAATCTTTGTACGGTCGTTTCATTCTTGCTTCGACAAGATCAACAGCGGTCGCTTTTCCTATTCCTTTTATTGCACTAATACTGTACCTAATCCCTTCCTTTTCGACTGCAAAGTACCGATGACTATGCCCTATAGAAGGAGGAAGAACGTCAATATTCAGACGTTCACATTCACGTATATACAAACGTATCTTCTCTTCATTTCCAGTTACTGATGTCATAAGCGCAGCCATAAAATGCTTTGGGAAATGTGTTTTTAAATAAGCGAGCTGATAGCCTATTAAACTATAGGCAACTGCGTGACTGCGGTTAAACCCATAATTGGCAAACTGCACGATTAAGTCGTAAATATTGTGAGCAGTCTTTTCTTCGTACCCTCTTTTTGTTGAACCCTCGACAAATATTGTTCGCTCACGGTCTAAATCATCTTTCTTTTTCTTACTTACTGCCCGCCTAAGCATGTCTGCTTGCCCTAGCGTAAAGCCCGCCATCTTTGCTGCAATTTGCATAATTTGTTCTTGATAGACAATGATGCCGTACGTTCGAGCTAATATGTCTTTCAAATCATTATGAAGATAGTGAACAGCTTCTCTGCTGTGCTTACGTTTAATAAAAGAAGAGATATGGTCCATCGGGCCTGGACGATACAACGCATTAACAGCCACGATATCCTCAAAAGATGTAGGTTTTAATGAAGTAAGAACATTTTTCATGCCTTCTGACTCAAGCTGAAAAACACCTGTTGTCCACCCTTTACTTAGCAGTTCAAACGTTTGTGAATCGTGATTAGGAATGTCTTCAAGTCGAAATCTCTTATTCTCATTTTGTTTAATGGACTTTGTGATTCGCTCTAAAATCGTTAAGTTACGTAGACCGAGAAAATCCATTTTTAATAAGCCAACGTCCTCTAAAATATCCATAGGCCATTGGGTTAAATGGATATACTCTTGACCTTGCTGGAGAGGAACAACTTCAACGAGTGGACGGTCGCTAATAATAACACCAGCCGCATGCGTCGAGGTATGACGAGGTAGACCTTCTAATTGTTTGGCTACATTAAACCACTGTTGATGACGAGCGGATTGATCCACAAACTGACGAAGATTAGGAGATTCACGATAGGCATCTTCAAGAACAATGCCAATTCTTGACGGGATTGATCGAGAAATCACTTCCATTTCACCATTCGAAAAACCATATACACGTGCAGTATCTCTCGCTACAGCTTTTGCTGACAGCGTACCGAATGTCATTATTTGCGCAACATGCATCGCACCATATTTTTCTGCAACGTACTGAATCACTTCATCACGTCGATGGTCCGGAAAATCAATATCAATATCAGGCATTGAAATTCGCTCAGGGTTTAAAAAACGTTCAAACAATAAGTTATGCTCAATCGGATCGACTTGAGTAATAAATAATGCATATGCCACCAGTGATCCTGCTGCAGAACCACGCCCTGGCCCAGTCAGGATATGCTCTTGTCGCGCAAACTTCATAAAATCCCACACGATTAAAAAATAATCATTGAAAGACATTCGGTCAATAACAGACAACTCAAACATCAAGCGTTCTTCGTACTGGTTCGGGATGTTGTTGAGTCTTTTTTTCAACCCTTCTATACAAAGATGCTCTAACACTTCTTTTGCAGTAACATCATCCGGAATAGGATATTTAGGTAAATACGTTCGAGTAAAATCAAGTTCAATGCAGCAGCGTTCTGCGATTTGGAGTGTATGTTGTAATGCATCTGGGATGTCCGAAAAGCGTTTTTGCATTTCGTTTTTCGCTAAAAAGGAATAATTTCCTTCTAGCCGATCCCCCTCTATCTTGACGCCATCTCGAATCGCTGTCACAACTTCATAGCTAAAGGCATCCTCTTCATTTAAATAGCGTACATCGCCAGTGGCAACAAGCAGAACTTCACACTTCTTGGCAAATGAATGCAGAGATTCGTTCAGCTCTTCATCTTTACTTATGTCATGGTCTTGCAAAGATAAATAAAATGAATTTTTTCCAAACATCTGCTGATAGAGCAACACGCGTTCTTTTGCCTCATCCAATAATTGCTGCTGGACAAGCTGTTCTATTTCACCTGCACGCCCAGGAGATAAAGCGATCAGCCCTTTTGCATAGGAGGATAACCACTTATGTGGGATTCCTTTAGGGGATTTTGTTTGAAGAACACTCGATATTTTGATTAAATTTTCGTACCCATGTTGATTTTCTGCAAGTAATACGAGTGGGTAAGCGCGTTCATCCACCTCTACCCAAACGTCAACTGTCATACCAATGATCGGTTTGATACCCGATTTTTTGCACGCACGATAGAAAGGAATGACTCCATAGAGTACATTCCGATCTGTTATTGCAAGTGCTTTAGCTTTGTCCTCTTGCGCTTTTTCCATCAAAGCAGAAAGCGTGATCGTGCTAGACAAGAGGTCAAACGAGCTCGTTAACTGTAAATGAACAAACGACATTCTGCTTCCCCCTTTACTTAAACCCTACTTACAAATTCCAATTAGCTTTTCAACAACTTCATCTGCTGTCGACCATTCTTTAATTGAAGCGCCAGACGCCATTGGATGTCCACCACCATTGTATTGCTTAGCAAGTTCATTGACGATTGGACCTTTTGACCGAAGGCGAACACGTATTTCAGATTCTTCTTCAATAAAGAACACCCACGCTCTCATTCCTTTTACACTACCAAGCGTACCAACCAGAAGTGAAGCTTCAGATGCTGTAACATTGTATTGATCGAGCATTTCTTTTGTTAGTTTAATATAAGCGGCACCATCTTCATTCATCAAAAAGTTTTGCAACACGTATCCTTGAAGCTTTAGTACATGAGGTTCTATTTCATACAATGAATTAAATAATGTCGTGCGATCAAAGCCGTAACGAATTAGTTCACCTGCATAATCGAATGTTTTTTGAGAAGTGCTTGGAAATAAAAATCTTCCTGTATCCCCGACAATCCCAGCAAATAGTAGACGAGCTGCTTCTTTTGTCATTTTAAGCCCTTGTTCTTGACCTTCAAGGTAAAGTTCATAAATCATTTCACTAACCGAACTTGCTGATGTATCGACCCATAAAAGATCGCCATATGCATCTTCATTTGGATGATGGTCAATTTTAATAAGCTTTGCTCCAGTTGTATAACGGCGATCATCAACTCTTTCTTCATTTGCTGTATCACAAACAATAACTAAAGCTTCATCAAAAACATCATCTGATAGCTCATCTAATGTACGTAAAAAAGCTAGAGATTTTTCAGGTTGACCAACTGCATATACATTTTTTTCTGGGAAAGATGCTTTAATAATCTCCGCTAATCCACCTTGAGAACCGTATGCATCAGGATCAGGACGAACATGACGATGGATAATAATTGTTGAATATTCTTTAATGGAATCGATAATTTGTTGTTTCATCATTAAAATTTTCTCCTTCAAGATCAAAAGTGGCATTTCGACAATATTCTCGCTACAATAGGATTAAGAATGTTCTTTATTGGAGGAATAGGAATGCCGATCTTAGTATTTTTTATCATACTGTCTGCAGTAGCTTATCTTTACTTTAAAACGAAGCAAATCCGCTCACCGCGACCTGTTGAAAAACAATGGCAAGCAAGTCGTGCTGGAATTGCACTTGGTTTAGGAATAGGTTTCTTTGGTGTTAATCAATTGTTCCTATTTAATTTTGAATTAGCAACTAATTTGATTATAACGTACATCATCGCAACGATTTTTATCCTCGTTGGCTTTGGTAGTGCATGGTTGCGACTTAAATTTTACCGCCATCTAACCCCACTCCTTGCAAAAGAAGAAGTGGAGTGGAAAAAATAAGAAAAGCAACAACCATAAAGAACCGGTGCTTAGCCGGTTCTTTATTATCTATCTAACAACTGACACATCATCATTGCTTTTCCCACAAGGTTTCCTTCACTAAAGACCTCAACGTCCACTTTCCCAAATTTTCGACCAACGTCTAAAAGTCTTGGGCAAATTTCAATTGTGCTTTCCATTTGCATAGGCTTGATAAAGTAAATGGTAATATTCTCAATAACAAGATCGCTTCGTTTAAAATCTTTTAAGGTGCGGTTGGCTGCTTCCGTTATGAGCGATGTAAAAACGCCATACGAAATGGCACCGAGTTGATTCGTCATTTGAGGGGTGACTTGAAAACGGTAAGGCTTGTCAGCATCTTTTTCAACCGTCAATTCTTTAAAAACGAGATCATCGATTGTCTCACCGATCTGTGGCTGCCGTTGAATCATTTGAAGTGCTTTTAATACATCCTGCCTACTAATCACACCTTCAAGACGATGTTGCTCATTAACTACCGGCAGAAGCTCGATGCCCTCCCATATCATAATATGAGCCGCAGAAGCGACACTTGTTTTACCGCTTACCGTCAGCGGTGAACGCGTCATCACTCGATCAATCGCCTCTTGACTATTTCTTCCTATAATATCTTTCGACGTCACCATGCCAATTACCTTCATTGATGCTTGATCTAAGACTGGAAAACGGCTATGTGCGGTTTCTTTATTTAACTTAGACCATTGATCAATTGTGTCTTTCATTGTTAAATAATAAGCATTCTCAAAAGGAATCAAAATATCCTCAACAAGAACAATTTCTTTTTTTATGAGCTGATCATAAATGGCACGGTTGATCATTGTAGCTACAGTAAAGCTGTCATAACTCGTTGAAATAACTGGTAATTCTAAGTCGTCAGCCAGCTTCTTCGTCCGTTCATGCGCATCAAAACCACCTGTAATCAACACCGCAGCACCTGCTTGTAATGCCTGTTCATGTGCGCGTGTTCGATTCCCGACAATTAACAAATTTCCTGCTTCTGTGTAACGCATCATGGCTTCAAGCTTCATCGCACCAATGACAAACTTATTTAACGTTTTATGTAATCCAGCTCGCCCACCAACAACCTGACCATCAACAATGCTGACCACTTCCGCAAAGGTAAGTCGCTCAAAATTTTCTTTTTTCTTTTTTTCAATTCGGATTGTTCCAACACGTTCGATCGTACTGACTAACCCTTGATTCTCTGATTCTTTAATTGCGCGATAAGCGGTTCCTTCACTAACATCTAATTGCTTTGCTATTTGACGCACAGAAATCTTGTTGCCAACAGGCAGTGATTCAATATGCAATAAAATACGTTCATGTTTCGTAGCCACAGTCTGTTCCTCTCTTTCACCCCGAGCATGTATTCGCCTTTTTATTATACTCGTTAAACAATCGTCCGTTCAATGAAACGTTGTTTTTAGATCAAATAAAAGCTCGCGCTATGAATATTTCCACATCACGAGCTTTTAATTCTATAATTGCAGAAAGTCTCCAGCATGCATAACTTTGCCTTCCCCACCATTGATTAATTTCACAAAAGCGTCTGGGTCTTGTTTAATTGGCGGAAAAGTATCGTAATGAATGGGGACAACCACTTTAGCTTGTAGCAGTTGGGCCGCATAAGCGGCATCTTCAGGTCCCATGGTAAAATTATCGCCAATGGGCAGAAACGCCAAATCAATCGGATGACGTTCTCCAATGAGCTTCATATCACCAAATAGAGCTGTGTCTCCTGCATGATAAATGGTTTTACCTTCAACCATTAGTAATACGCCTGCTGGCATGCCTGTATAAATCATTTGTTGATCTTCTGTTGTGTAAGAAGAACCATGGAATGCTTGGGTCAATTTAACTTTCCCAAAATCAAACTCAAACGCACCACCAATGCTCATCGGATGGGTTTTTACCCCTTGCCATTCTAGATAATTTGCAAGTTCAAAGGGTGCGATAACAAGCGCATTGCTTTGTTTCGCGATCTCA
Organism: Jeotgalibacillus marinus; assembly: GCF_040801915.1. Classification (NCBI taxonomy): domain Bacteria; kingdom Bacillati; phylum Bacillota; class Bacilli; order Caryophanales; family Caryophanaceae; genus Jeotgalibacillus; species Jeotgalibacillus marinus. The sequence goes on from NZ_JBFMIA010000001.1 coordinate 487,032, forward strand.
ATCGTATCTCCCACGTGATCATTATGTCCATGTGTTAAAATGATCACGTTTGGTTTCTCATTTTTAACTTCTAGATCCGTAAGTTCATTGCCGTTTATAAATGGGTCAAAAAGAAGCGTTTTTCCGTTCGTTTCTACTTTTACAATTGAATGTCCGTGATATGAAATCTTCATTCTAACATTCCTCCTCAACAAATTTTCGAATCCCATCATACCCCTGCACTCTTTCCCTTAATCATATCGTTTAAAACATTCGGTGTGCTCAGTTAAATTTTACAATGTGTTGTAAAATTGCTATGATTTAAATGGAAATTGGACAAATTTGCCCAAGGAGGCGGCCGAGAACTTGACTACTAAAATTGAACATGTTCAACAATATTTAAAAAAGAATGCACTTGATGGGGCTTTTTTAACATCAACCGAAAATGTATTTTATACAACTGGGTTTAGAAGCGATCCGCATGAACGCTGGTTAGCTGTATTTGTGCCATCTTCGGGAGATAGTGTGTTAATTTGCCCAGCTATGGAAGTTGAAGACGCACGACATAGTGGATGGACCGGAGATGTAATCGGTTATAGCGATACAGAAAATCCAATTGCCTTGCTACGCGATCTTGTTGTTACGCGAGCGGAGTCATTAAAATCTATTGCGATTGAAAGTGGACATTTAACGGTGGATCGTTTATCGATTTTAAATGAATCATTTGGGGAATTTGCCACTCACTCAATTGATCAATTTATGAATGACTTACGTGTCGTCAAAACAGAAGATGAGCTTGTACATTTACGAAAAGCGGCTTCTTTAGCTGACTTTGCGATTGAAGTCGCATGTGCAGAGTTGGCCGAAGGAAAATCAGAGCTAGATGTCCTCGCGACAATTGAATATGAATTGAAACGCAAAGGCATTACCGAAATGGCTTTCTCCACTATGGTGTTAACAGGTAAAAACGCTGCTTCTCCACATGGCACACCAGGCCTCACTAAAATTCATTACGGGGACTTAGTGTTGTTCGACTTAGGCGTCGTCTATAACGGCTACTGCTCGGATATTACACGTACTGTTGCGTTCGGCGAAATTGGCAACGAACAGCGCAAAATCTATGAAACCGTTCTTAAAGCTGAGCAAACGGCACTTGAGATGGTTAAACCAGGTGTAAAAGCAAGTGATTTAGACAAAGCGGCTAGACAAGTGATTATAGATGCTGGCTATGGTGAGTTCTTCCCACATCGTTTAGGCCACGGTCTTGGCTTAAATGTTCATGAATATCCATCCATCACATCAAGCAATGACCTCGTTCTTGAAGAAGGGATGACTTTTACGATCGAACCAGGTATATACGTACCTAACGTGGCAGGCGTTCGAATTGAAGACGATTTACTTGTGACAGCGGATGGTTGCGAAACGCTGACAAAATTCCCAAAAGAATTACAATTTTATAGATAAGAAGCAATCAGTCTAATCGACGAGTTCTTCAGGACATCAAAAAAGGATGCTGCATTTGGCATCCTTTTTTAATGTGATTTGAACGTTACTCTCAGATAAATCTCTACATCTAGCTACGACTAGCTGCTTTCGCTTTCTCTGGTTCTCTTGAAAGCAATTCTCTTACATTTGCATAGTCCAAACCATGTGCTTCTGCAACTGCATTGTAGGTTACAAAACCATCTAAACAGTTGATGCCCATCATTAATGCTTCATTATCTAGACATGCTTGATGGAAGCCTTTGTTGGCAATTTGAACAGCATAAGGAACTGTTACGTTTGTAAGGGCCATTGTTGATGTACGAGGAACCGCTCCTGGCATATTCGCAACCGAATAATGGACAACACCATGCTTTGTATACGTTGGGTTGTCATGTGTAGTAATATGGTCAGTTGTTTCAAAAATTCCACCTTGGTCAATCGCGATATCAACGACGACTGCTCCCGTTTTCATCGTTTTAATCATTGCTTCAGGAACAAGTTTTGGTGCTCTAGCTCCCGGAATCAGCACCGCGCCGATCACTAGATCAGAATCAGCTACACTTTCTGCAAGATTCAATGGATTAGACATTAATGTTGTTACATCTTTTCCGAAAAGATCATCTAGCTGACGCAAGCGATCCGGATCTAAATCAAGAATCGTCACTTCTGCTCCAAGTCCTACAGCCATTTTAGCAGCGTTCGTTCCGGCAACCCCACCACCTATAACTGTCACTTTTCCTCTTGAACACCCTGGTACACCAGCAAGAAGTATCCCTCTTCCACCATGTGTTTTTTCAAGAAATTGTGCTCCAATTTGAGTCGCCATACGACCAGCAACTTCACTCATCGGTGTTAATAGTGGTAATGATCCATTTGACAGTTGGACCGTTTCGTATGCAATCGCAACGACTTTATTGTCAACTAAAGCTTTTGTAAGCTCTGGTTCTGGCGCAAGGTGAAGGTATGTAAAAAGAATGAGCCCTTCGCGAAAAAATCCATACTCAGTTTCAATCGGTTCCTTTACTTTCATAACCATATCAAATGACCATGCTTCAGCAGTTGAAGAAGCAATTTTGCCACCCGCACTTACATAATCTTCATTTGTAAAACCTGATCCGAGACCAGCATCTACTTCAACAAAAACTTCATGTCCATGATTTACTAGATGATGGACACCAGATGGCGTAATTGCCACACGATTTTCGTTGTTTTTTATTTCTCTTGGAATTCCAATACGCATCTTAAAAACCCCTCCTAATTGTGAATCTCCTCATCCGCCAACATTCCCAAGAATAAAAGGAATGTTAAACATCTCCATCTTAACAAATGTAAATGATGATGTCTCACTTTTATTTTTAAAATTAAAATAATTCATAATATTATTTCTGATCAAGTTATAGCATGTAAAATGTAGACAGATCATTAGATACTTCTTTAGAACTGGAGATGTACAGGAAAACAATCGATTATGCTAAAAAATTGAAATTACACTTTGGTTTGAAAAAAATCCGTATTGAGAAAAATTTTTTCCCTCAATACGGAAGACTGTACTAGCTGTTCAAACGGTCGCTTCTCTTTGAATGGGCTTCTCACCTTTGTCACTACTAAGAGCTAGAAATCTTTTATGCTGCTATGTTTTGAGCTTTTGGTTTTCTAATAACGCCCATTAATCCTGCTGGAATAAGGAATAAGGCTGGAACAACACCAAACAAACTAATAGAAATAAGGATTGCAACACCACTAATTAACATTAACCATCCACCTAGCTTTGCTTTAAACTTCACAACAATTGACCCAACAATAGCAAGAGCACTAAATAAGAAAGCGCTTGTACCTAATCCGTTTAGTTCTGTGCTTCCACTCACTGCTTCATCTACTGCACCCATGAACAATGCCATGAACGCTCCCCCAAACCCTATTAATCCACCCAAAATACCTAAAATCATTTCAGTCGTTCTACTCATTTTTACCTCTCCTCTTTATCTGAATATTTTATTTTATTACCTACCAAATCTATCATGTTAATTTTCACTTTACAACAATATTATTATATTTAACCAATAGGGATAATAACTGGAAAATAAGAACAGGCTTATGTTCAGCAATTATTACACTCGTTTTCATCTTAACTAGATTTACATATGTACTTTTACGACAAGTTGTACATGAAAGAACAAATAAGCGTTTCCACTCTTATTTGTTAATCGAGTTAAATTAAATCAATTTTCTGTTAATTGTTGTACAATAAGACATAAGGAGGCGATAAATATGGCACTCAGTTATGACCACATTCTAGTGGCTGTCGATGGATCAAAAGAAGCAGAATGGGCATTTAAAAAATCGATCGATATTGCCAAACGAAACGATGCTACGCTGAATCTACTGCATGTAATCGACACACGTTCATTTGCCGTTGTTGAAGCATATGACCGAAGCGTAGCAAAACGAGCACAAACATTTGCAGAGGAAATGCTTGCCGGTTACAAAACCGAAGCCGAACGCAAAGGCGTAAACAAAATTAATATTTTTGTCCAGTACGGTTCTCCTAAGGTACTAGTACCGAAAGAGTTCGCTAAAAAAGTAGAGGCTGACCTCATCATTTGCGGAGCCACTGGCTTAAATGCAATGGAACGCTTTTTGATCGGCAGCATTTCTGAACATATTGTCCGAGCAGCAAAATGCGACGTACTCGTCGTTCGCACAGACCAACCTCCCAAAAAAGAACAGGCGCAAGAGGATTTTACCATTTAATTCAAAACGAAGCAGGTGATTCAGTGAGCAATCGGGATAAATGCACGATCGATCAAGGAGTTTGAGTAAAATTCCACAATAAAATCGCGGTTACTTACAGCATCTAATCACCTGAATACGTAGTATCACTTTTTTATTTTGCACCATATATAAACAACCTCTTTCCGGTTTTTATTTTAATAACGTATATTTTTTCTTTAGTAAGGTAGGTCCATGCAATAGTTAGTCCTCTACAGCGAGAGGCGTGGGGTGGTTTTTCGAGACTGTTCGGTAGGTCAGAATGGTTATCCATTTTAGGAGAGGTATACATGGTGAAAAAAAGAAGCTATTGTGAATAGCGGAAACCTGTAACCCGATCATATAAAATCACACCTTAATTGTAAAACAACAAAAAACATCCACCTTCACTAACAGCAAAGGTGGATGTTTTTAGTCATCTTGTTTATCGATTAAAAAGCGATACTGATAAAACCGTTCTGCGAAATCTGTTACACGTCTCGTTAATCGGTAATTGGATATCGCCCCTATTGACATGGACAGTAAAGGGATATTGGAAAATTTCTTTTTGCGAAATAAATTAATCGCTGAGGATTTCACTAATTGTTTCATTGGTCCTTCCATCCAGCGTTCGTTCGTCAGTTCATCATCGCCACTAAAAAAATAATCTAGCTGCTCGGACTCTAATGATTGAATGAGCTCATCCCAAGCTCCAGCCTGGTAACGAATCGGCATTGTCGCTGCATGAAATACTTTTAAGGAAAGCGTCATTTCATAAGGGATCTGTACATCTCGACCGTATGCCGCTGCGATAATCTGTATCGCACGAATATTAAGAATTGTCATAGCAAAAAAATCCGTTCCAAATGCTACCGCTCCTCCAGTACCCGCGACTCCCCCTTGTACGAATGAATACAGTTTATGGCGACCGCTTTGTTGTAGCGCAATATAATGAAGCTGATCAATTCTGAGCTGTTGAAAATCATTTAGGTGAGATACAGTCTCATCAAAAGCTTGTGCAGTAGCCAACAAGCTTTCGTGTGTATCTCGCTGTATATTAGAGCCTTGAATCAAATTATGTAGGTTAAATAAAGCCGAGTCTATACGAGCAAAAAACTCTTCTTTCACTCCGTCAGGTAAGCTAGAAAGGGAAGCATCAAACCATCTTGAAAACGTGTGGGAAAAATCATCTTGCCTGTATTTACCGAGCTCATTACGCCAATGTGAGATTTCTTCATAGACCTCTTTTTCACGTGTCGACCACGCCATGGACCTCACCTCTGCTTTTACATAAGTATAACATGCCTACTAGTTATATCTTACTTAGAATTTCCCTTTTCATTAGATTTTTTTCATCAGAAAAACCTGCAAATTCTCTTAAAAGAGAACTTGCAGGCTTCGTATCCATTTATGTTAATCGTATAACGTCTCGAGCAATCATGACCTCTTCATCGGTCGGAATTACTAGTACCTTTACAGGTGAATGTGGATAGTTGATAAACGCTTCTTCCCCACGTGTTTTATTTAGTGTTGGGTCCCAATACACGCCCATAAATTCAAGACCTTTTAATACTTCCGCACGGATGACGTCGCTATTTTCACCGATTCCGGCTGTAAAAATAATCGCGTCAACGCCGTTCATGCGAGCAGCATACGATCCGATGTATTTATGAATACGGTTAGAGAAAACATCCAATGCAAGCTTAGCACGTTCGTTTCCTTCGGCTGATTGTGTTTCGATATCGCGAAGATCACTTGAAAACCCTGAGACACCAAGCATTCCAGACTGTTTGTTTAATACATCAAGAACACCTTCAGCTGATTTGTCTGTTTTCTCCATAATGAATGGGATAAGCGCTGGATCGATATTTCCGCTTCGAGTTCCCATCGTTACACCGGCAAGTGGTGTAAAGCCCATTGATGTATCGATCGAGCGTCCGCCTTCAATTGCCGCAATACTTGCACCGTTCCCTAAATGACAAGAAATAAGACGTAGCTGTTCTAGTGGACGACCAAGCATTTCTGCTGCACGGTTTGATACATATTTATGCGATGTACCATGGAAACCGTATTTACGAATGCCAAACTCTTCATAGTATTGATACGGCAAGCTGTATAAAAATGAACTCTCAGGCATTGTTTGGTGAAATGCTGTATCAAATACTGCTACTGCAGGCACATTTGGTAACACATTGTGGAATGCACGGATTCCTGTAATGTTTGCAGGGTTATGCAAAGGTGCAAGGTCTGATAGCTCTTCAAATTTACCGATTGTCTCCTCTGTAATTAAGACTGAATCATTGAAAACTTCTCCCCCGTGAACTACGCGGTGTCCGATGCCATCAATTTCATCAAGTGAAGTGATGATTCCAGCCGAAGTTAATTTTGCGAGTAGTAAATCGACCGCTACTTCATGGTCTGGGATATCTGTAATTTCTTTTTGTTTTTCACCGTCTACAGTAATCGTGAAAACAGAATCATTTAAGCCGATTCGTTCGATAATTCCTTTTGTAATAACCGTTTCTTCTGGCATGTCAAAAAGCTGAAATTTTAACGATGAGCTTCCAGCATTGATTGCAATGACTTTTGTCATAAGGGGTTTGCTCCTTTTATTCAATTTATTTCTAATATGAAAATGGTTATACCAAATTGGTCGTCCATACTAAGTATTGTTTATCCTTGTTCATTTAATCATTGAATACCGTGCACTTCAAGAAAAAGCTTGTAGTGACAGCGCTTACAAGATGAAGTGTTTATTTTCAGAAAAAAAACGCGTACCGACTTGAATGGTCGATACACGCTTTTATTATGAAATTATGATTTATTTTCATCCATCCAAAGCTGGATTTTTGTCATCATCGATTCAACCGCTTGTCTATTGCTAAGCTTTGGCATTTCTGCTAGAAGTACTTGCTGAGGCGGTGTAACATCTTTGTGTTGACGCTGAAGAATTAAGATACTTTTCGCTGATTGTTCATTTTTAAATAGAGAAGTCGGTAGCTTAAGCAGCCCTTGAATATGTACATGTTTTTGTAAATATTCATGAAGCTGGCCAGCTAGTGGCGATTCAAAGAGGCTATTGGGCACTAAGAAAAATAAATAGCCACCTTCTTTGACGTGCTGAACACTTTGCTCCATAAATAAATGATGTGCATAAGAATGCCCTTCTTTCGCTTGTAGGTCGAAGTCTGCAGCACGTACATCATCGGGATAATAGCCAACTGGCAAATCACTCACTACAGCATCGACTGGATCAATAAATAATGGATGGAGCGAATCTTGCGTATACAGGTGAAGAGGCTGCTCTGTTAAATTTGCCAAAACGTAAGCTAGTCGAACTAATACTTCATCAATTTCAACACCATGGGTTACTGTCACTTTTCCTGAGAGCTGGTTCATAATCGCAAGGGCTAGGTTGCCTGTCCCAAGAGCTGGATCTAATAGCGTTAGTTCTTTTTCACTGCGTGTAAATTTATCTAGTAAAAAGCCAATAACCATCGCAATTGAATCAGGTGTCATCTGGTGATTCGGTTGAATGTGTTCCTTCATTCCTTTTAAAATCGTTAATTGGAATGCTTTTCGCACATCTTCTTTTTTAAATGTTTCTAGAGGATATTCATCATATTTTCTAGCTAAACGTTTCTGTAGCACGTCGTCAATATCTTGACTGATTTCGCCACGAAACCAATTTTCTCCGCTTTCAGCTAACGCCTCTAAAAAAGAAGACGCATGTGCATCCTGCAAAGCTGTCGTCGTCTCATTTAACATCGTAAAAATCGACTCAACGGGAGAATGACTCATTGCACTAATTCCTCCTGTCCATAGTATCAACAACCTATTCTACCTTTATATACGGAAAAATGGAAGTGAAGTGGTTTTAGACGGTCTTCGTTCATTGAAGGAGACAGCCCCGAAAGCATTCAAAAAACCACAAAACATGGGTTCTGTGGTTTTTTTCATTCGTTTTCGCAGTGTTTGTTCCTTTGCTTATTGTAATGCTTTAACTGCCTCAATAGCAGCTTCGTAATTAGGGTGCTCAGTTGCTTCGCTTACATACTCTACGTAAGTGACGACGTTATTGCTATCGATAACGAATACAGCACGCGCTAGTAATCTAAGTTCCTCGATTGCCACACCGTATGCTTTTCCGAATGATAGGTCACGATGATCAGAAACTGTTTGAACGTTGTCAATGCCGTTCGCTCCACACCAGCGACGTTGTGCAAAAGGAAGATCAACCGAAACCGTTAAAATCGTTGTATTGCCAAACCGTGCTGCTTCTTCATTAAAACGACGAGTTTGAGCATCACATGTACCAGTGTCAATCGATGGGACAACACTAATTAAACGGACCGATCCTTTTGAATCATCAAGTGTTACAGGTGAAAGATCATTTGCTAGCACAGTGAAATTAGGCGCTTGATCCCCAACTTTAACCTCTGACCCTTGCAATGTAACAGGATTATTTTTAAATGTAATAGCTACCATGTGTAACATCCTCCTTATGGTGTATGATTTGTTTTTACTCGTTCATCATACTGAAGTTAAGGGAGAACAGGCAACTAATATGCAACTGATCGCTATTGATATGGTGGCGGTTCAGACTGACGGTTTTGTGATTGTGACAATTGTTGTTGGATTTTCGAAATCGCTCCAGGTGCCAAATCCATTAATCTTTCTAGAATGTGTGTACCATCGTTTAGATGATGCATTTTGACCCCGTCTTTTCCAACAATTAAAAATGCTATAGGCGTGATGGACACTCCTCCACCACTTCCGCCCCCAAATGGATGTTCAGATGATTCCAACCCTCCACCCGTGTCATACTCTGATTGAAACTCACTTCCACCTGCCGCAAATCCAAAGCGTACTTTAGAAACCGTCATAATCGTACTACCATCGTGTGTTTCAACAGGATCTCCGATGATCGTGTTCACATCGACCATTTCCTTTAATTGTTCCATCGCTGTGGACATAAGTCCTTCAATTGGATGTTCCATGAATCCCACCAGCCCTTTTTTGTTTTGACATTCCACTTTCTATCCATAGACGAATGCCGATTATCATAAGGTGCCCTAAGGGGATTGATACTATGCATGAAGCCGTCATTTTAAATACAACTTGTCCGTAGAGAGGGACAACATTATGTACTGGTTTGCATGCGATTGTCACTGTTCGTTCTAAAAACGTGCGAATCAACCCATGAACAGTCCACAAAAGAGCAGTGAGTGTTGCTGTATGATCCGCTTGACCTACACCAAATCGAATATCGGTCGTTAAACGATCGACTGAGCTTTTTTTTACTATACGACGGATATGTTCTTTGCCATTTTTAACGGAATTTAAAAATTGGTCATAGTTGTTTTTCATGTGCTGCAGATCATTTGGTGTGAACGTTTTCTCTTCTTTTTTATTTGATTGCTGTTCTTCATATTTTAATGAAAGTCCCTCTCTTTTCATAAAAGGGATCGATACCTTTTTCGAAAAGAGTCCATGTAAAAGTTTAATGGTAAACTCGATTCGATCATCGTTACCTGTTTTTATGAGCAACATGTATATACGTATCTTAGAGAAGAAGCAATAGATTACGACGAGCGTCAAGAAAGTGGTGACTCCTAGAAAAATCATCATACAATCCGACCTTTTCATTGTTTTCCCTATTATGTCCAATAACCACAAAAAAAACCTGCCACTAGTTCATGGCAGGTTTTACGAGTACTGTTCTTTCGTGAATAACCGTTGTATCAGCTATAAAATCGTGAATCCCTTGTTTTTTTGGTGTAAATGCAACAACAAGATATAGCGGAAATGTCAAAATGACGAGCGCTGTATGAATATAGCGTCCAATCAATTCTCTAAACACCACTGTAGACCAGCCTAGATCTTCCCTCTTAAGCGTAATGACTTTTAAGCCAAAAATCATTTTACCAAGTGTTTGTCCTAGAAACTTTGTCATCAATACAAAGTAAGCAAAATAGGTGATCGTTGTCACGATGTTAACTACACTAAACATTCCACCATCATTTGCAATTCCTATAATGCGAAAGACTGGATAAACGAGTAACCCATTGATTGCTGCAATAACAAGTACATCAAATAAATAAGCCCAAACACGCATCCAAAATCCACCGTAGTGGGGAGTTAAAACTGGATTAGGCTTGTCGACAACACTTCTTTGCTCATACTCCTCGTTTCCAACCTGCTGCCCAGCAAGTGGTGCAGAAGGCTCAAGTGATCGCTCGTCTTTATGATTCAATATGTGTACCTCCCTTAACCAGCATACAAGTACATCGGACGTGGACCGCCTAGGCGATTCATAAATTCTGATAGTACCTGACCTTCTAAACCACCAAATACTTTATTTGCTTGCAGTGAAAGTAACGACCCAAAGCTATTTGTCATCGTATAGTTGATTACTTGTGCTCCTTCAAGTTCAAGGTCTTCTTTTAACGCTGCAATTACGTCTTCTTCATATCCGTATTCATCAATCAAGCCTAACTCTAGCGCTTGAATCCCATTGTAAATTCGACCATCAGCAATTTCTCTTACGCGTTCTTGTGACATTCCACGACCATTAGCAATGACGTCAACAAAACCATCATAGGAATCGTTTAAAATACTTTCAACGATCTCTATATCTTCTTGTTTAACTTCTCCTGTTGGACTGAGCATATCTTTAAATTCACCAGACGTGACGGTTACGAATTCAACTCCGAATTGCTCAGCTAATTTACCATAGTTAACGCTTTGTAAGATCACACCTAAAGAACCTGTCATCGTTTCTTTACTTGCAAAGATTTTGTCTGCTGGAGCTGCTACGTAATAACCACCTGATGTTGCTTGAGCGCCCATTGAAACATAAATCGTTTTCCCTGTTTCTTCTTTTATTTCTACAAGCTTGTCGTGAATTTGCGCACTTTCAACCACACCACCACCAGGTGTATTGACACTAAGTACAATTGCTTTAATAGAAGAGTCTTCTTTGACGCTATTGAGTTGGTTCATAAAATGCGTATGATTGTAGCCAACATTGCTAAGTAAGCCCCCTTGTTCACCTGTGTCTTGAATCGTGCCAGTTAAATCAATTACTGCAATTCTTTCCGAACTATTGCCAGGCTCCAATACACTTTCTTCTAAACCTTCTGTCGTATCTAGTGAAGCGAAGACTTCATCAAGGTTTGTTGTAAACAAGGTCGTTACTGCATTGATACTTACAGAAGTGATAAACAAAACCAATGCAACTCCTAACGCGATCCATCTTTTCCCAGACATTGTTTGTTCCCTCCTTTGAAGCTCTCAGTCCTTATATGATCAGCTTCAGTTATATTTCAATTCATGGTACACTTTATAAGTACCTCTTGTATATTCCATCCACTCCATTAAATAGGCGAACCTTACATATCATACCAAACATATGCTCAATTAAACAATGTTTTAGGAGGGAATTAAGTTGGATAAACGTCGAAACATGTATTTTTATGCTCGTAAAGATCAAAAAACGAAAGAACAACTTCTCACGTTAAGTGATCTTGCTGAACGCTATGGATTTACGGTTGTGCGTGATGCAAAACAAGCAAATATCATTGTTAGTGTCGGTGGCGATGGTACCTTCTTACAAGCCGTACGTAAAACGGGCTTTCGGCAAGACTGTTTATATGCAGGCGTATCCACTTCAGAAAGCCGCAGTTTATATTGCGATTTTCACATTGATGATCTCTCCACAATGATCGAAGCGATGACAAAAGAGCAAATTGAAGTTCGTAAGTATCCAACGATCCAGGTAACAGTTGATAGTGAGACAAAATTTTTATGTTTAAATGAATTTAGCATTCGCTCTGGTATTGTTAAAGCGTTCGTGATGGATGTTCACATCGATGACTTACATTTTGAAACGTTTAGAGGGGATGGCATGATTATTTCCACTCCAACTGGTAGCTCCGCTTACAATAAATCGGTCGGTGGTGCAGTGGTCGATCCAATGATTCCTTGTATGCAAGTGAGTGAGCTTGCTTCTCTTAATAACAATCACTTTCGTACACTCGGTTCATCCTTTATCTTGAGCGGACAGCGCAAACTAAAACTAACAATCGTCCAAGATGGTAATGACTATCCTGTCATGGCACTCGATAATGAATCATTAGGTGTCAGCCATGTAAAAGAGGTCGATCTTATATTGAGCGATCAGGTCGTTAAAACAGTAAAATTAATAGATAATTCATTCTGGGAAAAAGTAAAAAGAACATTTTTATAAGAAAGCGAAATCGGCTCTTTCAACTCCGAGTCTACGCTACTGCCGTCACCATCTAAAAAAGGTACACGAGTTAATGCCCGTGTACCTTTTTTATGCGTCTTGGTAGTGCAACATACCATTTCGAGCGTGAAAACGTAAATAGGGTTAGACCTGCCCAGATAAACAAGAAAGAAATAAAATCAATTAAACTAAAAGGTTCACCATATACAAACACACCAAGTAAAAGTGTCAAAGTGGGTGTGATGTATTGCAAAAAGCCAATCATATAAAGTGGAATGCGCTGCGCACCTTTTGCGAAAAATAATAATGGAATAGCTGTCGCTACACCCGCTCCAATTAATAACAAGTCAGTATCAAGCATACCTGAGAACAACGAGGGTGTTCCCTTACTAAATAAATAGCCGATATAGATCATAGCAATTGGCATAATCGTGAGTGTTTCAAGCGTTAAGCCAATTGCCGGGTCTACTTTTATCATTTTTTTGACAAGCCCGTACAATCCAAAAGACATCGCTAATGTAAGTGCAATCCACGGGAAATTTCCATAGGAAGCCGTAATAATAACAACTCCTATTAGCGCTAAAATAAACGATGCAACTTGGACTCTGGACAGTATCTCTTTTAGTACAATAACCCCTAATAAAACTGACACGAGTGGATTGATATAGTAACCTAAACTCGCTTCAACCATTTGATTTGTATTAACCGCCCAAATATAAATAAACCAATTCATGCTTATTAGTACCGAGGCCGTTATAAGTGCAAGAAGTCTTTTTTTTCGCTTGATGAGCGCTAACCCTTCTGCTTTGAATGCACGCAGATTTCCTGTCACCATCAACAAAAGGAGCATAAACCAAAATGACCAAAATACACGATTAGCCAATATTTCGTCTGCGCCTACATCTTGCAGTAGTTTCCAATATATTGGTAGTAATCCCCATAATATATACGCAAATGTTGCAAATACTATGCCTTGTTTTTCTTCCTTCTCCATGCTATTCTCCATTCCTTTGAGTTCCGAAATAAAACTCATTATACGCCCGAATTGGATAAGTAGCAATACAAAAAACGATTTACACACAAGCAAAAAACATAGGCAATCATAAGATTCCTCTAATAAGAAAAGGACGCTCAATTGAACGTCCAATTAATCACCTTCATAAACCGTTTTACCATCTACAACGGTGCGTACAACTTTCATTGTTAAAAGGTCGTCAATAGGTGATGTAAAAGGATCTTTTTCTAGAATAGTAAAATCGGCTGCATAGCCTTTGTCAATGACACCACGATTTCCTTCGTGGTGACAGGCAAAAGCACTCCCTTTTGTGAAAAGAGAAATGGCATCGTATAATGATAGACATTCTTCTTCACCAAAGACTGTTCGATCTGTACTCCCAGACTTTGTTCTCGTTACAGCAGAATGGATTCCAAAAAGCGGTCCCAAAGGTTCGATTGGAGCGTCTGAGCCACCAGCGCACGCTATCCCACGCGCAAGTAACGACTTCCAAGCGTAATTCCACTGCATACGGTCTTCCCCAATCCGTTCAACGACCCACGGAAAATCCGACGAAACAAATTGCGGTTGAATATCTAGCACTACTGATAATTTTTCTGCTCGTTTCACTAGTTCTTCATTTAATATTTGTGCATGTATCAAACGATCACGTTGACCATTTAACGACGGGTATCGTTCAATCGCGTCAAGCATATATTCAAATGCCAAATCGCCAATTGTGTGTACTGCAATTGGCATATCATACTGCCGTGCTTTATACACAAGCTGCTTCAATTTTTTGGGACTATGTACAGCTACACCTTTTGTTGAGGAATCGTCTGCATAACCATTTTTCAATAAAGCCGTTCGCCCACCTAGCGCTCCATCAGCAAAGATCTTCATCGCTCCAAATTCAACATAGCTAGAACCTGATAAAAACGAATGACCTTGACGATGCCAATCTTCAATGACTTGATGGTGAACAAGTAAATGCCCCCTAAAATAATGACCTTCTTCTTCTATGACCTTTTGAAATGCACGATACGTTCGTGTAAAGTCACCATAATAGCTTAAGTCCTCCGTGTGCCCACCTGTTAAACCAAGTGACCAAGCATATTTCACAGCTTCTCTAAGCGATGCTTGAATGTACTCATCTTCAATTGGTGGGAGTGCTGGGATCATAAAGTCCTGAGCTTGATCTTTTAACAGCCCGGTGAGAGATCCGTCTTTCCTACGATCAATGATCCCTCCCTCAGGATTCGGTGTTTGATGATCGATTTTGGCAATATCAAGTGCCAGTGAGTTTGCAACACTCGCATGACGACAAATTCGTTTAAGAAATACAGGGTGATTGGGTACAATCTCATCTATCTCTGTAGCCGTAATTACTTCAGGCACTGCCCATTCATTTTCATTCCAGCCATCACCTAAAATCCATTCTCCTTCAGGAAGAGAGTCTGCTTTTAGCTTTACTGCTTGCATCACTTCAGCCTTTGATTTCATTTGGGATAAGTTCAACCGCAATAATGTTTCACCCACTGCTATTAAATGAAGATGACTATCTACAAAACCTGGGAAAAGGGTTTGACCTTTTAAATCAATCTTCTCCTCGATCGGACCTTTTGATCGCTTTGTGACTTCTTCTTCTATACCATAGTCAATAACTTTTCCGTTATATGTCAAAATCGCCTCAACTAATTGATTTTCTTCTTGCATCGTATAGATCGTTCCGTTTGTCCAAAGTTGCGTAATACTAAAACCTCCTAAATTGCGTTAAAAAACACCAAACACCGATGCAGCACAATCTCGACAACCCACTGCTCATTCGGCGTTAGGTATTTTTTCAAAAGGTCGTGTAATTACAAAGTGGGAGTATCTTGCTCTTGTTTTCGTAACTCAACACGACGTATTTTGCCTGAAGCTGTTTTAGGTAGTTCGGCTAAGAATTCAATTTTTCGTGGATATTTATAAGGTGCTGTTAACTCTTTAACATGGTTTTGCAGTGACAATACGAGTGTCTCATCGACTGTCAAAGATTGATCTCGTAATACGACAAATGCTTTAACAATATTTCCTCTTGTCTCGTCCGGACTTGCGACTACTGCGCATTCTTGAACAAGTGGATGCTTTATGAGGGCGTCTTCTACTTCAAAAGGTCCAATTGTATATCCAGAGGAAATAATGATATCATCACTTCTACCTTCAAACCAAAAGTAACCTTCCTCATCTTTTTTCGCTCTATCCCCTGTTATATAAAAATCGCCTCTAAATTGCATCTCTGTTCGTTCAGTGTCTTTATAGTATCGTTTAAATAGAGCAGGGGTATCTTTATGAACTGCAATATCACCAACTTCTCCTGCAGCACAAGGTTCACCCTCATCATTTATAATGTCAACGTGATTACCAGGTGTTGGCTTACCCATTGATCCTGGCTTCAGTTCCATCCCATTCATAATACCAACAAGAAGTGTATTCTCCGTTTGACCATAGCCATCACGGACACAAAGGTTGAAATGACGTTCAAATGTGTCGATTACTTCTCTATTTAACGGCTCACCAGCAGATACAGCACTTCTAAGCGATGAAAGATCATATGTTTCCAATCCATCAACTTTTGCTAAAATGCGGTATTCAGTTGGTGTGCAACAAAGTACATTCACCTCGTATTTTTTTAATAAATTTAAATATGTTGTTGGCTCAAATTTACCCATATATACTAAACCCGTTGCACCTGATCCAAGTACAGATAAAAACGGACTCCATATCCACTTTTGCCAACCAGGACCAGCCGTTGCCCAAACAACATCTTCTTCTTGAATGCCTAACCATTTCGGTGCAGCTGTTCTCAAATGTGCATAAGCCCAACCGTGCGTATGAACAACACCTTTTGGTTGACCAGTCGTACCAGATGTATAAGATAAAAATGCCATGTCATCTTGTTTTGTAGGAGCTGTTTGAAGATGTGCCGATTCCTCATTCATAATTGATTCAACACTAAGCCACCCTTTTTCGTCACCACCAACTACAAAACGGTGCAAGTTATTCAGTTCTTCAATCCCTTTAAACTGTGAGATAAAGGGTGCGTAAGAAACAACTGCATTTACTTCACCGTGATTTAATCGATACACAATATCTTCTGCACGTAGCATTTCTGAGCTAGGAATGACAACCAATCCTATTTTTAAAGCAGCTAAGTAAAGTTCATACGCTTCTATTAAACGTGGCACCATAATAAAAATCACATCACCTTGTTGCAACCCTGCCCGTTTAAAAGCATTTCCTATTTTATTCACATGCAAAAGCATGTCATCATATGTAATTTGTTTTGTTGCTCCGCCTTCACCTTCCCAGAAAAGAGCTGTTTTTTTTCCAGCAAACTTTTCAACTTCTTCGATTACATTATAATTTTCTGGCGCTAGTAAATCCTCACGTTTCATAAAATACCCCTTTCATTACTAAAACTATCTTTATCATACAAAATATTCTGATAAAATAAAAGCGTAAGAGGACGTTTAGCTCAAGGTAAGTAGAGGGCTTGAGGAGCTAGCCATTAAAACAAAAAAATCGGTGGCTATACTAGCCACCGATTACTTTGTTTTTTATTATTTTGAACCACCAATTTGTTGTTCAGCCATTTGAACAAGACGTTTAGTGATTTCTCCACCTACTGAACCGTTAGCTCGAGATGTAGAGTCTGCTCCAAGTTGTACGCCAAATTCTGTTGCAATTTCATATTTCATTTGATCTAATGCTTGTGCTACACCTGGAACAACCAGTTGGTTTGATCTGCTGTTTGCCATGTGTTTTCACCTCCCTTGTGAATATAGAATGTGCAAAAACACACGGCTTAACACTGGTAATTATTCCTAATGAAATTTTTTTTGGTAATAACTTAGAGCAACTCAGAAAACGCTTCTTTTTCATCCAAATCAAGTGTATGAGGAGTTATATTGTGCACTTCAATATTGGCGGCAGCGTCAAGAATCATCGCCTCAAAATCCACAAAGCTTTCATAAAAAAGAACCTTCTCAAGTTTTGGTTTTGTTTTAGGAGCCGCTGGTGTGAAGATCGTACAGCAGTCCTCAAACGGTAATATTGAAATGTCATGTGTTTTAATATTTTTGGCAATATCGATAATTTCCGTTTTATCCATTGCAATTAAGGGTCTTAGAATAGGTGTTGCTGTAACTGCATTGATTGCTTGCATACTTTCGAGTGTTTGGCTTGCAACTTGTCCTAGGCTTTCACCTGTAACGATCGCAAGTGAATCAGTTTTTTCTCGTATCATGTCTGCAATTCGAAGCATCATTCTTCTCGTTGACGTCATCGTGTAATTCTCTGGCACTTGTTGACCAATTGCTTGTTGAATAGCTGTAAACGGGACGATGTGAAGTTTGACCATTCCAGAATAACTCGCTAATTGAGACGCTAGCTTCATGACTTTCTCTTTTGATTGATCACTCGTAAACGGTGGGCTATGAAAATGAATCGCTTCAATTTCAACTCCACGTTTGAGCATTTGAAAACCAGCAACTGGACTATCAAGACCACCTGACAGCATCAGACTCGCTTTATTTCCTGTACCTATCGGCATACCACCAGCACCCTGAATTCTTTGTGCGGACAAGTAAACGCCCTCTTCTCTCACTTCCACAACGAGTTCGATTTCAGGCTTTTTCATTTCAACAAGCAATCCTTCAACATTGCGAAGGACATGCGAGCCCATTTCTTGATTTAATTCATTTGTATCAAGTGGAAATGATTTATCGGCTCTTCTTGCAGATACTTTAAACGTTGTTTCTCCTCTAACTAATGATGAAACAAGCGCTACCGCTTCACTTTTCATCATGTCCAGGTCCTTCGTTGTTTTTACGACTGGACTAAAAGATTGAATGCCAAAAATCGGTTCTATACGAGTTAAAATTTGATCTACTTCTGCTGTGTTGTCAATCAACACATGCATGCGATCACGACCTGCATCGATACGTACCGGTGAAAGCCCAGTGAGTGAATCTAAAATATTGCGTTTTAATTGGTTAATAAATTTGTTGCGGTTTTTCCCTTTAGTTGAAATTTCACCGTAGCGAATAAGAATTCGATCAAAGTTCATCACGATTTTTTTATACCCTCCATTAACGTTGGAATAACACTGTTCCACGTATATATAAATTGTTGCACGTCATCTTGAGTAGTTGAATGAGACATACTTATTCTAACTGATCCGACATTCGTTTGAAATGAAAATCCCATGGCCTCTATTGTTCGACTCGTTGAAGCTTTTTTAGAAGAACACGCACTAGTTGTTGATACGTAAATTCCGTCCCTTTCAAGTGCGTGTACAATTACCTCACCTTTCAAGCCTGGGATCGACACATTTAAAATATGTGGTGCCCCTTTGATAGGAGGACTTACGATTGTCACACCTTTAAATGAAGAAAAATACTCGGTCAATTGCTTACGGAAGCATTCAAGCTGCTCGTTTTTCTCTTTGTTTTCCCTAACCATCCGCATCGCTTTCGCCATTGAGACAGCTCCTGCCACATTTTCTGTGCCACTTCTGAAACTTGATTCTTGATCTCCACCCCTCTGTTCGGTGCGAAAGGGAATATTTTTTCTTCTATATAAAAGTCCAGTCCCTTTTAAACCGTGGAATTTATGCGCAGATAAAGAAAGCAGGTCAATGTTTGACTCTGATATATTCAACGAAACCTTACCAAAGCCTTGGATCGCATCTACGTGAAAGCTTGCTCTTGAATTTTTTTTTATCAGCGCTCCCGCTTCAGCAATTGGTTGAATTGATCCAACTTCATTATTTACATGCATGATGGAGACAATGATGGTATTTTTGTTTAATGCTTTTTCCAGTGCATCTAAAGAAATCACTCCGTTACGATCTACAGGCAAAATAGTCACCTCAAACCCCTCTTCTTTTAACTGTTGAAAAACATTATAGACAGAAGGATGCTCAATAGAGGTTGTGATAATATGATTACCTTTATGTCGATTGGCTCTTACCACACCTTTTAAGGCTAAATTATTCGATTCCGTTCCACCTGATGTAAAAATAATCTCATCTTTCTCTACTCTTAAGATTTCAGCAATTTGCTCTCGAGCTCTCCCAAGCAAAGTTGATGCTTTTGAACCGAGATTGTGGAGAGAAGATGGATTGCCAAAATAGTCTTCGCTAACGGTTAAGAATGATGAGAGTACTTCTTTATATGGTTTCGTCGTTGCACTATTGTCTAAATAAATCATTCTACTCACTCTTTCATTGTTCTTAAACGTTGGGGCTGTTCTTTCAAAACAACCTTATCATATCACAGATTATTATGAACGTATGATACATCACTTAATTCAATATCGTAATTGTTATAACAATATAAATAATTAAGATCATTTAAATTTTCGACATATTTCGTCTTTTTGTGTTAAGATGTTGCTGAGATCAGTGATATCATTTATTGGAGGACATTATGAAATCAAACACTTTATCTTTTGGTAGCATTTTCACTATTGGTCTAATGCTATTTGCATTATTTTTAGGAGCAGGAAATATGATATTCCCACCTCTCCTCGGCCAACAAGCGGGTGAACAAGTTGGAATCGCAATTTTAGGTTTTTTATTTACAGGGGTCGGGTTGCCTCTACTAGGTGTTATCGCAATCGCCTACACTGGCGGAAATCCTCAGCAATTAGCAAGTCGTGTACACCCAATTTTCGGAATAATCTTTACAATCACACTTTATCTAGCACTTGGTCCTTTTTTTGGCATTCCAAGAACAGCAACAGTTAGCTATGAGATAGGGGTACTACCCTTTTTACCAGATGGATTAATAAGCTCTGGATTGCCATTGTTACTTTTTTCGGTTGTCTTTTTCACATTGACAGCTTTATTGTCTCTTAACCCTTCACAATTAGTAAATCGCATTGGGAAATTTTTAACTCCAGCATTAATAGTTATTTTAACCACTTTGATTGCAGGTGCTTTTATCACACCTATGGGATCTCCAGGTGAACCAACAGAAGCATACGCATCTTCTGCTTTTTTTACTGGTTTTATTGAAGGTTATTTAACGCTGGATGCAATTGCGGCACTTGCTTTTGCTATTGTCGTGATTACAGCAATTAAAGAAAAAAATGTAACGGACCGATCAGCCATTGTTCGTGTCACTATTTATGCTGGGTTAATTGCAGCAACTGGTTTAGCTCTTGTCTATCTGGCTTTAAGTCATATAGGTGCAACCAGTATTTCCGCAATTGGCGAGCAAGCCAACGGTGGAGCGCTATTGTCGGCAGTAGCCTCTTATTTATATGGATCAAGCGGAGCGGTCATTTTAGGCTTAGCCATTGCAGCCGCATGTCTTACGACATCGATTGGATTGGTGTCTGCAACGTCAACGTATTTCTCTAGACTTATCCCTTCTGTGTCGTACCGTTCGTTTGTTTTTATTTTCTCTGGATTCAGTATGGTCGTTGCAAACGTTGGGCTTACACAATTGATTTCATTTTCCTTACCTGTTCTTGTGATGATTTATCCAATGGCGATCGTATTGATCTTTCTGTCATTTATCGACCCATTGTTTAATGGATTCAGAGCTGTTTATATTGGAACGATCATTCCTACTTTTATTATTGGTGTGTGTGATGGTTTGTCAGCAGCTGGATTTTTAGGAAATGGTATAGCTTCTGCTCTTGCCTTCTTACCTTTAATGGAACAAGGCGTTGGCTGGATCGTTCCTGCTATTGTTGGTGGCTTTATCGGATTCGCTATTGCACACATTCTTCGACACTCAGCCAGAACATCGACTACACACATATAAATATGGAAAAGAGGTTGGTTCCCAATGTGGGAACCAACCTCTTTTAGTTGAATTTAAGCATATTGATCTTCTTTACGTTGTCTTAGGTGACGATTCTTCAATTTTGTCCATTGGCTCTTACCATACCATTTACGACTAAATTATTTGATTCCGTTCCATCTGCTGTAGACAAGTCAGGGCTAGCTCGACAGTCATCAGTAGGGCAAAGCTGATTACATTGGACCTCTTGTGCTAGATCCAAAACTCATCCATTGGTAAAAACATCCGGATCAGGAACAAAAGCCTCGGATGAGACAAATCCTACCATTTGAAGACAGTCACTCTCACCGGGTTCCTGGGCTTTAAAAGTTGCCATAAGACTCGGCTGATCAGGAGCCACTCTGGTTTTACTGTTACTCCCATTCCAGAATAAAAGTGAACTTGATAATTGGACCAACTTGTGAATTCGATACCAATGGTTTTACTCCTGCTTCTGCGAGAACACACTTATCGCCGATCGTAACAATAGTGTCATTTAAATATCCCGTAGCAACTGAAGAACATATGAACTCTCCTTCGTCTATATCTTCTTGGAAAAATAAATAGCACAGTAGGTTTCATCCCGTTCACTTTTATCGGTCATGGCAATCCGTCTCTAGGGATAAATGTGATACGAGTGACCCATCCGATATTTGTAATTGATTAATCTTAGCATCCTTCGGGGTGCTTTTTATAAGGGGCTTCCATTAATTATAAGGTGCCCTTGTAATCTCTCTGTTTTCTCGGTAATCTCTTTGATACTATATTTTTTGTCGTATAACGTACATCTGGCTATACATAAGTAATCTATTAAACATACGATAATATAGATCAACTAGGAAGGAGGTGTTTAAATGACTCTATCTAAAAAGATACGCGAAACCTCGGGCGTACTCTTTCGACCAGTAGGTGCTTTTTCGGGTCATTTTGAACTTGCAAATGAAGATAAAACAAAATCGTGTGAAGTAACCGTTCAAGTATTAGATTGGGAAGACTCCCAAGCACCAAAAGTAATATTTGAAGAAACATTTGAAATTGATCCACGCACTCGTGTTGCAGTTGACGTCGTAGTGCCTAATCACTATTCATTTGAAGTAAAAAAAGATAATTCAAAATGCATTGGGAATCTCTTCTTACTTGACCAAGATGGCTGTACTGTGGGATATACTGTACTAGCAAGTGATTTCATAGATGTATCTCATTGTTCATAATGATGATGAGAAAATACCATCATCTCCATTATTATTAACGATATTCCCTTTAGATACATCGCTTAATTCACTATGGTTATTGTTATAATAATAAATCTTTTTAAAATAATTACGAACATTTAAATTTTCGACAAATTTCGCCTTTTCTGTGTTATGATGTTGCTGAGATCAGTGATATCAATTATTGGAGGGCATTATGAAGTCAAACACTTTATCTTTTGGTAGTATTCTTACTATTGGTTTAATGCTATTTGCATTGTTTTTAGGGGCAGGAAACATGATATTCCCACCTCTCCTCGGCCAACAAGCAGGTGAACACGTTGGATTAGCAATTTTAGGTTTTTTATTTACAGGAGTCGGGTTGCCTCTACTAGGTATTATGGCGATCGCCTACACTGGTGGAAATCCTCAGCAATTAGCAAGCCGTGTGCACCCAGTTTTCGGAATAGTGTTTATAATTACGCTTTACCTTACAATTGGTCCTTTTTATGCACTTCCGAGAACAGCGACAGTTTCCTATGAGATAGGGATAGTCCCCTTTTTACCAGATATATTAATGGGCTCTACATTACCATTGTTACTATTTTCGGTTCTGTTTTTTATATTGACAGCTTTATTGTCTCTTAACCCTTCTAAATTAGTAGATCGCATTGGGAAATTTTTAACTCCAGCATTATTGATCATTTTAACTACTTTGGTTGCAGGTGCTTTTATAACACCTATGGGATCTCCAGGTGAACCAACAGAAGCATACGCATCTTCTGCTTTTTTTACCGGTTTTATTGAAGGTTATTTAACGCTGGATGCGCTTGGGGCACTTGTTTTTGCTATAGTAGTGATTCAAGCAATTAAAGAAAAAAATATAACGGATCGCTCATCCATTGTTCGTGTTACTATGTATGCTGGATTAATTGCCGCAACTGGTTTAGCTCTTGTCTATTTGGCTTTAAGTCATTTAGGTGCAACCAGTATTTCCGCAATTGGCGAGCAAGATAACGGTGGAACACTATTGTCGGCAGTTGTTTCTTATTTATATGGATCAAGCGGAGCGGTCATCCTAGCCTTAGCTATTGCGGCCGCATGTCTTACGACATCGGTTGGGTTGGTCACTGCAACGTCAACGTATTTCTCTAGACTTATCCCTTCTTTGTCGTACCGTTCGTTTGTTTTTATTTTCTCTGGATTCAGTATGATTGTTTCGAACATTGGACTTACACAGTTGATTGCCATTTCCATACCTGTCCTTGTAATGATTTATCCAATTGCGATCGTATTGATCTTTTTGGCATTTATCGACCCACTTTTTAATGGCTACAGAGCTGTTTATATTGGGACAATGATTCCTACTATTATTATTGGTGTGTTTGATGGTTTATCAGCATCTGGATTAGTAGGAACTGATTTCACTTCTTCACTTGCGTTTTTACCTTTAATGGAACAAGGCGTTGGGTGGGTCGTTCCTGCTATTGTTGGTGGCTTTATTGGATTCGGTATTGCACTTATTCTTCAACACTCAGCTAGAACATCTACTACACACACATAAATATCAAAAAGAGGTTGGTTCCCAATGTGGGAACCAACCTCTTTTTTAGTTGAATTTAAGCATATTGATCTTCTTTCGTTGTCTTAGGTGACAATTCTTCGATGCGCTTTAAAGCACCAGGTTCAACGCTTTCGATTGCTTCAGCTGCTTTTTCTAACGCCTCTTGGTATTGCCCTTGTCTAAATAAAAGTTCAGCTTCACTCAATCCGATATAAACGGCTTCGTATTTACTACGATAACGGTTTCCATATTGAATGACTCGTTCAACTGATTGTGCAGTTTTAATCATGTCATTTGTATCATTGTAAACAGCATCAATCATTTCGTTAGATGTTGCTGCATGCTGTTGAATCGTAACAATATTTAATGGCTTCTCACTTAAACTTTGCTCTAATTGAAAAAGTTGTTCATGTGCATCTCTTGCTTGGTTTAAAATATATTCAGGGAAGCTAGGTAGGTTAGTCGTTCGCAACATCCGATCTTGTTCTTTTAGTTTGAACTTAAGCTGTTGCTTTAATTCACGTACCTTTACTTCGTCTTGACGTAGGCTTTGTAGCTGTTCTTTAAACGATTGTTGTGCTGGTTGAATGTCATTTAACTCTTCGCGGATTGTATACATTTCAGACCACAAAGTAGAATACGCGGTTTCATTCATACCGATTCGTTCTTTTATTATTGCGTATTTATTATGCAAAAGACCAATTCGTTTATCAAACCCTTTTGGTATATCTAAATCGCTTGGATTCAATGTGTAACCTTGACGTACAAATTCTATTTCCGTTTGAAGAGAAGTATTTTGTTCATGCATTTGATCAAGCCATTGAGCAGTTGATTCGTCATACTGCTTAATGTTAGCTAGAGCATCCACTTCTTTTTCCAAAAAATCGTATAAGGAGTCAATTCTTTGGTGAGTCTTGATAATCAGTTCTTCAGCCTCAGTTATTTCCAGTCGATTCACATGCGTTCTTGCTTGTTCAATCGATTGTTGAAGTGTAGTTGTATCTTTTTCAATCGGCACATGTGCTAGAGGGTAACCAGCCTGTACCATTTCTTCAAAGCCATCCTTCATCTCTGTTAACTCGGCAGGCAGAGCGTAATGAATCTCATTATAAATATCCGGAAGCTGAGCTAGCAAATGTGTAATTTGTGCTAGTTCATCTGTAATTGTTAGAACAAGCTCTCTTGCTGCTAAATAATTTCCTTCCAGAGTCATTTCATTGTATTGCATAAGCTTTGGGTCTAACGCTTCTATTTTGCGTTCAATAGCTTCAGCAGCTTTACCGTATGTATGACGTTGAGCAAATAACTCTTTTTTTGCTTCTTTAAAATCAGCTTGAATGGTTTCCATTTCAATTCTATTTTTCTCGTCACTACCCATAAGTTCTTCAAGTTCAACAAGAATCTGATTCATTTCAATTTCAGCTTTTTTTAACATTACATTAATTTCTTCTCTTATATGGGCAGATTTACGAAAACGTAATTTATCAATACATTCTTCTGCATCAAAAAGGAGTTTATCTACTTCCCCTAAATCCACATCTAAAACTTTGGTCCACGTTTGGCGCCAACCTTCAAATAATTCTTCAGTCTGACCATTCATATTGAGCTTTTTAACTTTTGTCATTTCTTCAAGAATGGGGCGATGTTGAATTTCAAGTT
Organism: Jeotgalibacillus marinus; assembly: GCF_040801915.1. Taxonomy (NCBI): domain Bacteria; kingdom Bacillati; phylum Bacillota; class Bacilli; order Caryophanales; family Caryophanaceae; genus Jeotgalibacillus; species Jeotgalibacillus marinus. The sequence goes on from NZ_JBFMIA010000001.1 coordinate 512,740, forward strand.
TTAAATGTTCTAGTTTGTCCACTTCTTTATAAAGCTTTTTCCGCCAAAATAAAGATATGGTAAAAATTAGTATCACCAATACAACGGAACCGATTATATACTCCATCTTAGGCCTCCTGTCCGAGCAACCGACACCCATGACTCACAATCATTGGATATGCACGATATTGACTTTATAATATCATGTTATCAGTGATTTTTCTTTCTTTTTCTTATTTTTTTGACACGATTTTCAATTATTCTAAAATTCTCTGCTGTTTCCCTTATTATTCACCAATAGGTATTTAAATAGCGAGTTTACTTGCATGATTTTATGAGACCCCTACGCTCCTTACCTGTGTTTTACCGATTCAACCCCTGAGCAATATAGTAGAATGACTACTCTTTTGACATCCAGAAGCTTTAAAGGCATATAAAAAAAGACCTCGTCATTTCAAACAGGTCATGAGGTTGATTTTATAGTAGGATTTGAAACACAAATCCAGACATTTTATCCGACAATACGGAGACCAGTTAGACGCGCCATTTTATCCGTATACTTTTTTACTATCCTGAGGCATACGAATGGATGGGCTAAAGTCACCAAGTATTTTCTACTATCAAACTACGCTTAAAACAGTGTTGGCTGAAATAGGACCATATAGATCAACTCTAATTGGTCACATGACGCTAGTGCAAAATTTCAGCGACGTCATCAGTTTAAAGCGTCTTATCAATGAAATCTTCGCAGCTATCAACAAGAGGGGCTACGAATTTGATTATAATGGAACAGGCTTTGGTTCCTGACTGCATGGAAGTGAATTCTGCTAATGACCTTGCCAAAAAAGCGCAATTCCGTGGAATTCCGCTCATTTATGGCTCTATGATTCCTCTAACTAATAACCACTGAGGATTCGCATGTGACACCAAAAAACCATTCTTTTAAAATAGAGCTATATAAACGTGTAAACATTTTATCGCCTGGGTTCACATTCCAAAGCTCTTGCATCGTTTGACTTTGTAAAAATGGCATTGACAGCATTGAGGTTAATTGGATTAAAAAGAATGATGGTGAAATTTTTATTGAAAAACCTTGTTCGATATCCAGTGCTAACAGCATTTTCCACATATATTGTTCTTTTCGTAAATAACAAGACGTCATTTCACGAACAATTTGACTGTCCATCGTTACTTCTCTCCATGCAAATCGAGCAAAACGATGGTGCTTCTGTTGAAATTCAATAACTGAAAGCGCCGCATCCATGGTATAAGAAATTTGTTCACTCTTCCGTTGGTTTGAAGGTTTTGAGATATTTTCTAATACAGTTAAATAAGGTTCAAAAAAAGCAACTAAGCATTCTTCTAGCAGGCCTTGTTTTCCAGCAAAATAATATGAAATCGTCGCAACATTCACTCCAGCTTTCGCCGAAATTTCACGGATGCTAGTGGCATGATATCCTTTTGTATAAAATAAATCGACTGCTGCTACCATAACCTCAGATTTTGTTTCACGTTGTTGCAGAATGGCCATTTTCATACATCCTTCCATAATGATTGCTTCCAATCATGTATTATGCTAAAAATAGAATACTGTCTTTACATACATTCTCTATTTATGACCGCGTACCTTCATAAATTTATCATCAAATATCGAGTCGGTACGTTAAGTTGACAGAATATTTAGTAAAAAAGAAGGTGAACCGCTTGTTTACTGTCGAAATGTATAAAGGAACAAGGGAAGAAAGGTACTCACTTGTTCAAAAACAGCTTCGAGCTTTACTTGAAGGAGAACAAAACCAAATCGCAAACTTAAGCAACGCTTCCTCTTTATTGAATCAATTTTTAGAAAACACAAATTGGGTTGGCTTTTATTTAATTGACAATAAAGAACTCATTCTCGGACCATTCCAAGGCTTGCCAGCATGTGTACGTATCCCATTTGGCAAAGGTGTATGTGGAACTTCAGCATCTGAACGTAAAACGATGAGAATTGAAGATGTACATGCGTTCCCAGGACATATCGCGTGTGACGCGGCTTCTCTCTCAGAGATTGTTATTCCAATTGTAAAAGATGATAAGCTCATCGGAGTCCTTGATATCGATAGTCCAATCACTTCTCGTTTTGACGAAGTCGATCAAGAGCAACTTGAGAAATATGTAGAGATATTGGTAGAATACCTATAAGAAAAGACTGTCGAGATTTTCTCGACAGTCTTTTGAATTCTTCAGGCGATTGGAGTTGTGAAGTTTTAAATTTTCCCCCACGATCAGCTCAAACGTAGCGCCATACCATGAAGTTTTTTAAATGCCTGGTCAAGATCCTCACAAACATCTTCCCATGCTTCCAGACCAATGGATAACCGAAGAAGTGTGTCAGTTATCCCCATTTGTTCTCTCACCTCAACAGGTACAACTGCATGCGTCATACTTGCTGGATGCTGGATGAGAGTCTCAGCATCACCAAGGCTCACAGCTATTTTAATCATTTTTAACTCATTCATAAAGGTTTGTGCCATTTCTTTCGTTCCATCAATCTCAAACGCTATAAGCCCCCCATATTGTTTCATTTGCGTATGTGCGATTGCATGGTTAGGGTCATCTTTTAGCCCTGGAAAATGAATGGCCTTTATACTTTTATGTTTTTTCAGGTAGCCTGCAATTTTTTGTGCACTTTCACAGTGGCGATCCATACGTACCGGAAGCGTTTTTAATCCTCTGATCAGTAACCATGCATCAAACGGCGACATTATGCCGCCAACATCCTTTTGTGTTGTCATTCGAATGTGGTTCATTTGCTCGAGCGAATCTCCAACTAAAATGCCACCAATCACATCGCCGTGTCCGCAAATATACTTTGTGGCACTATGAACGATGTAATTGGCACCAATGTCTAGTGGTTGCTGCAAATACGGTGAACAAAATGTATTATCCACAACCACTGGTAAGTTATGCTCTTTTGCAATCTTGCAAACCAGGGATAAATCAATCAATTCCATTGTTGGGTTAATTGGTGTTTCAACGTATATACAAGACGTATCATTTGTGATGAATTTGCGAATTTCTTCTTCAGTCGATAGATTAATATAATCATGTGTAATGTTGAACTTTTCTTCTAGCATTTCGAGAAGACCAAATGTACAGCCATACACGCCTCTAGAACATAAAATATGGTCTCCTGCTTTTAGCAAATGAAATAAAATAGCCGATACTGCAGCCATCCCTGATCCAAATGCAAGTGCACCTTTACCATTTTCCAATGATGCCATTCTTTCTTCTAAAACACGCACAGTTGGATTACCCAACCGAGAATAAATATACCCCTCTTCTTCCCCAGCAAAACGTTGCTCTCCTTGCTGTGCATTCCCAAATGTGAATGTTGATGTTTGATACAAAGGTGGTGTAAGTGAACCGAAATGATCGACTGAATCGTAACCATCATGGATCACTCTCGTCTCAAATTGCTTTGTTCCTTTATTCATGCAAATCTCCCCCTAAAAAATGCAATCGTATTCATTATATTATATGTTATTCTTACTAATTGAAAAGGGATCGACCATGATCCTCTTTTTCTATGCATTCCATTCGATTGCTTCGTACCATCGATACGCAATACGATTTTTGCCGTTTTTTTTCGCCGTGTACAACGCTTCATCTGCTCTTTTGACTAATTTTATAAGTGAATCTTTCTGTTGTCGTTGCCAGTTTGTAATACCACACGAAATGGTAATAGTAGGATTTGTATGCTTTGACACTCGGTTTAAAAGTTTCTCAGTTGTTTTAAGTCCTATTTCAATTGGTGTGTTGGGGAAATATAAAGCAAGCTCTTCGCCACCCCATCGTGCCCCTATCCCATTGTTAGCGGTCAACCCTTTTAGCTCATCTGCTAACTGGATAATCACTTCATCTCCGATTTGATGGCCGTATGTATCATTTACCCTCTTGAAATTATCAATATCTATAAGTACAAAAACTCCTTCATCATGGTCAGACATCGATTGCTCGATATACTGGTCCAGATAATTGCGTGCAAATAAATCTGTTAAATGATCTTTATTGATCATTTCCTGTAATTCTTCTCTCAGCATCGAATTTCCCACAGCTAATGTCGAATGATGTACGATCAACTGCAATAATTTATACATTTCAAACGTAAAGAAATAAGGCTCTTCATGCAGGACAATGCAAAATCCTCTTAGCTGCTCATCATGAACCATCGGCACCGCAACAAGTGATTGATAGGCGGTCTCTTGATTAATTTTAGCCGACAAATCAGTAATGTACAGCGCCTCTTCCCCTTCTTTGAATTGTTCAATTGTGATCGATAAATACAATTCACTTTCCTGTGTTTTGAAAAACGCAGAGCTGTCATCTAAGATATCCATATTATCCCCTTGTAATAACACAAACCCGATGGCAGATGGAGAAAATGCTGATGTGATTTGCTCAAAAAGATACCTCATCATGTCAGATAAGTTTAAATTTGAATTTAACTCGTGTGATAAATCGTTAATCAGCTGAAGATCTTCTATTAGTTTTTGAGACTGTTGATACAGCTTGGCATTTTCCAACGCATTTCCTGCAGTATAGGAAAGATTTTTAATAAATTCCTTGTCATTTTCCGGAAAAGTTTTTAAGGAGTTCGCTTCAACCTGTAATAATCCATACACACCTTGCTTTCCTTTTAAAGGTGCCCAAAGAGTAGCTGCTTGGGCACCTTCGTCCAACAAGACTTCAGACGTTACAAATGCTTTATGTATAAATGGATTATTCGATGGGTAATCTAAATGTTTGATCGGCAAATCGCTTTCATTTTCATGGTCGTCTGACAAGTAAAGCGCAAATGAAAATAATGGAAATGTTTTACGTAATGATTCAATGATTGTAGCTAAAATCTCGTTGACATCCATGATCGAGTTAAATACTTCTGTTACTTCAAATAATTCATGATAATGTTTTTTTTCTTTGGAGGTAGATGTCATTTGCATCACATTTTGAAATAAAACCGTCAGATTCTTCGAGATTTCGTTAACAAAGGGATCAACTTTGAACCATTCTGCTTGTTCACTCGGCCGCAAGCAAAATACACCTAGAAGATTTCCATGATCATAACAGGGGATCAAAACATCACCAGCTTTAACTGAGCCATTCGTTATTGAAATACGAATGAATGGCTGGTGTTTTAATTGTTTTATGAGGGACTCCCCACCTTGAACAATTACTTTCTCACTTTGTTCATAGACGTGCAATTGGTGTTCCTCAACGCAAAAATATTGAACCTTCTCAACTTGAAATTCGTTTACAAAAAGCTTGCTTATTTGTCGATACCAACTCCTAACAGAGGCCTGTCCTGTCATCGAATCAGAAAGGATATCAAAAACCCCTGCTTTAAATCGATCCGTTAATCGTTGAAGTTTCATCACATCGCTCACCTTCGTCTCAATTTAGTGTACAATCTTTTAACTAAAAAGAAGCTATAAACCAACGTTTTAGGTTTTATTAAATAAGGATCCTTCAAAAGAAAGATTCACCTTTTTACATAACAAACTGATTATGTATTCTATTTATTCAGATATTTATAAATACTAATTATAGCATACCTACCGTGAATACCATAGAATACAATAGGTAAATCGTCCTCTACGACCAAATCGATTGATTGATTAACCATTTCAGGTTGACATCTTTTCTCTCAAAGTATATGATGGTTGTTGTGTAAAATAATGCAGCCTATGTGAATACATTGATTGTTCATTTTGTTCCTATTGATTAGGTGCATCGAGTAACCCTTGCTGCAGGGCGATGGTGCAAGATGACAAAATGACATTTAATGAATAATCACGCTAATGGTTTTTATTTTACAACAAAATAAAAACGCAAGGAGGAGTCAACTTATGGCTCGTTATACAGGTTCTTCATGGAAAATCTCTCGTCGTTTAGGAATTTCACTAAGCGGTACAGGTAAAGAATTAGAAAAACGCCCTTACGCTCCAGGTCCACATGGTCCAACACAGCGTAAAAAACTTTCTGAGTATGGTCTTCAATTACAGGAAAAACAAAAGCTTCGTCACACTTATGGTGTAACTGAGCGCCAATTCCGTAACTTGTTCGACAAAGCTGGAAAATTACAAGGTAAACATGGTGATAACTTCATGATCCTTCTTGAAACTCGCCTTGACAACTTAGTATACCGCCTTGGTCTTGCTCGCACTCGTCGCCAAGCTCGTCAACTTGTAAACCACGGTCACGTTACAGTGAACGGATCTCGCGTAGATATCCCTTCATTCAGCGTTAAGCCTGGACAAGTAATTGGGATCCGCGAAAAGTCTCGCAAACTAAACATCGTAAAAGAGTCAATTGAACTAAACAGCTACAAGCCAGAATACGTAACTTTCGATGCTGACAAGCTTGAAGGTACGTTTACACGTCTTCCAGAACGTACTGAGCTAGCTGCTGATATCAACGAAGCTCTTATCGTTGAGTTCTACTCACGTTAATAAAACGCTTCTTAGATTCAATTTTTAAAGCCCTCAAAACCTTGATATATGAAGGTTTCGAGGGCTTTTTCTTTAAATCATTTTTAAATCCTTCTAAATTTTCAAGTGTTTCTTTGATGTCCAATAATGTTTCTACAGCTTCACTTTGATAAAGGTACTGGTGGTTAAATTACAGGAGCTTCAGTCCCTTCTGTATTCTTCTTTTTTAAGCAAATCTTTTATCATAATTTTTGAAAGATTTTTTCCTCATGGCTTTGATGTGATTAAAAGTTTCCACTTCAAAATCTGTATAATACCGTCCGATTTCATCTCTGGGAATTGTCAGTTCCAAATCAGCTTCCCACTGTCTCATAGTACCAACGGGTACTCCTATCATTTTTGAAGCCTCTTTAATTCGATAAGGTTTTTAAAAAAAATTTTTAAAACCTTCATCCTACCCTTGGTACATTTCTAAAAATTCCGAGACTCCCTTCTAATAGTTGATATATAAGGTTAAAATCTAATCCAATCTAATCCACTAATCGTAGAAATGCTCGACAATCAATTGTATCTGACACTTAAGAATTAAAAAAGGTATCTAAAAAAACGTGCTAGCCTCCTGCTTTCCAGTGGATTTTCTCTTGAGGTGTTAAATGTCACCATAAATATTTATCAATAAAAATCCCCTTCTCACATTAACTGTACTTAGTTGTAATTTAAATTGCGAATCCTCAAATTTCGTTTGTAAAGGTGTTAATTTATTAAAAATGTTTATAAATCCACCAGTGTAACCTTTATAAATTAAATTTCGTTTATTTTATAAGGAACTATCATGAGAATTTATTCAAAGTAAATCCGTTTGTTAATCATACTTTATAAACTACCTTATTTCATCGCCATCAGCTACTTCACTATTAGTTGTTGTTTTTGAAGTTGGACGCCCCTTACTGATCCACACTATGTCAGAGAGATCATCTTCCTCACAATTAAGAAGAGAATGTTAATAGTTTTTTCATAATACGTTCAAATATTTGTAATATGTTTTTGAGATGATGATTGTGGAATCAGAATCAACGTAAAAAGGTACCAAGCAGACTTTTATGTTCATAACTACAAATTCACAAAAGAGTACCTAGAAGTGTTTGCAATTGACCCAAAATAAAACTAAATATATGGATTACTCGATAAATAAAAATATTAGATTATTAAAACAGAATGGAGAGAATGACATGAAAAAAACAGCCGGTCGGTTGCTAATCAATAAACAAAACCGTGAATACATTAAAATGTATGTAGTACAGACAGCATATGGTTCAATTGATCAATCATTGTTTTCCATCAACCAAGTTAAGAGATCAGTTGATGGAAATGGAAATTCAAATTATATTGACATGAATCAATCTTCTCAAAAACTGATACATGGTGACTTATATGAAATCTATCATCAATTACCCTAGCAGTTCGCATAAAGAAATTGTAGAAGTGTTATATAGCAAACCTTTTAAAGAAGAGTTACGAGGGAAATTAGTTTTCTGCCAATATCAAATTATTGATATTGGTAAGCAGATGTATCAATTTCTCTACGTATGGAAAATCGATTCATGGAAACCGGTAAAATGGTTCAATGAAGATGGAGGTACAATTATAAAAAATAAAGATTTGATGGCGGATATTCGCAACACTTATTCTCTGTTTAATTATGAATTCCTTCCAGAATTAGCAAAAGAAAGGTTTAATACATTAAGTGGTCAGCTAAAAGTTTAAAAAGCGACAGTTTATGGTGATAATTGAGTTATAGGTAGATATTAACAAAAGTTAGAAGATATTGTAAAAAAAGAAGGATGTGTGTATCAACACGCATCCTTCTTTTTTTATTATGAGTATTGAATCATAAAGTATTTCTTCTTGCCGCGACGAATGATTGTGAATTTGTTTTCGAGACGCGTGTCTCCTTCAAGGACAAAATCGAGTTCGGTTACTCGATCTCCATTAATATAGACGGCACCGTTCGATACATCTTCTCGGGCTTGACGTTTTGATGAAGAAATTTTTGCATCAACTAAAACGTCTACAATGTTGGTTGAGTCCTCTTCCCCTACGACATATGTCGGAACATCTTTAAAGCCTTGTTTAATTTCACTGCTAGTTAAACCTTTAAGGTCACCGCTGAATAAAGCAGCTGTAATCTTTTGTGCTTGCGCTAACGCACCTTCACCATGAACCATACGTGTTACTTCTTCTGCTAAAGCTTTTTGAGCTGCACGTTTATGAGGTTCAGATTGAACAGATTCTTCAAGTTTTGTAATCGTTTCTCGATCAAGGAATGTAAAGAATTTTAGATATTTTACTACGTCAGCGTCTGTTGAGTTGAACCAAAACTGATAAAACTCATACGGCGATGTTTTTTCAGCGTCTAACCATACCGCACCGCTTTCTGTTTTACCAAATTTAGTACCATCCGCTTTTGTCACGAGTGGAATGGTCATACCAAACGCTTTAGAATCATCATTCATTTTGCGAATCAATTCAAGCCCTGTAGTAATATTCCCCCACTGATCACTTCCACCAATTTGTAGCTTACAATTGTGTACGTTGTATAAATGGTTGAAATCCATCGCTTGTAAGATCGTGTACGTAAACTCTGTGTATGAAATTCCCGTTTCTAAACGAGAAGCAATCGTGTCTTTCGCTAACATATAGTTGACACCGATATATTTCCCGTAATCACGAAGAAACGAGATCATGTCAATCTCACCGATCCAATCATGATTGTTCACCATAATTGCCTCTGTTTGCCCTTTTACATCAAAGATTTTTTGTAGCTGTGCTTGAATTGATCGTACATTGTGTTGAACTTGCTCTGTTGTTAGCAGCAAGCGCTCTTCTTTTTTGAAACTCGGATCACCAATTAATCCTGTTGCTCCTCCAACAAGTACTACAGGACGATGACCATGCTCCTGAAAACGTCTCATCGTTAAAAATGGTAGCAAGTGACCAATATGCAAGCTATCAGCTGTCGGATCAGCACCACAATACAGAGAAATTGATTCCTTCTCCAATAAGTTTTTCATGCCTTCTTCATCCGTTTGTTGATAAATAATGCCACGCCATGCTAAATCATTTATTAATTCCATGTTCAGTTCCTCCTCCAAATTAAAAAAACGCATAAAAATAGCCCCTTGCACGATGCAGGGACGCTTTAATGCGCGGTACCACCCAGCTTAAGAGCACTTTCGTCTCTTCCACTTCATTGTCATAACGGAATACAGATCCGGTTTTCCACTAAGGCAGAAAACAGCTCCGAGAGTGTAATTCACAGATCCTAATGTAACGGTTTGCAGCAACCACCGTTTCTCTACTTGTACAGGGAAGATCTCCTACTTAGTCTCTTCAACGCAATTGAATATTTATGTGTGTTAAAAATATTTTTATCACAGGTGAACAGTACATGTCAAGCAGCGTTCGATTGATTTTATTTGAAAACGGGCATTTTCTACAATTTCCAACTTGATTTTAACGTAATATGCTATAATAAGAGGATGTTTCAAGGAGGATGATAGCCATTGACGGATCATAAAACAAATATCCAAGAACGTATTGCTTCCATAAAAGCTACTTTAAAAAAACGCGACGTTACAAAAAAACTTCATACGTCATACCAAGTATTCTGGAATATATTTTTATTAGTCATTATATTTGGCGTATTGGGCGGTGCCTTTGCAGGTGGCGTTGGAGCAGGATACTTTGCGTCTCTTGTTAAAGATGAGAACGTGTTGTCATATGAATCACTAGAAAAAGATATATATGACTATACCGAAACATCCGATTTATATTTTGCAGATAATATCTATCTAGGGAAACTTCGAACAGATTTAGCACGTGATGAAGTTAAACTTGAAGATGTTTCACCTATGTTAATTAACGCAATCATTGCAACGGAAGATGAATACTTTGATGAACATAACGGTGTCGTACCTAAAGCAATTGCACGTGCGCTTTTCCAAGAAGTGACGAACTCAGCTAACCAAACGGGTGGTAGTACCCTCACCCAACAGTTGATCAAAAACCAAGTTTTAACGAATGAAGTATCTTTCGATCGTAAAGCAAAAGAAATTTTACTAGCTTTGCGTGTTGAACAATTCTTCGAAAAAGATGAAATTTTAGAGGCCTACTTGAATATTACAGATATGGGTAGGGACTCTTCAGGTCAAAATATAGCCGGAGTACAAACAGCAGCTCTAGGTATTTTCGGTGTGGATTCAAAGGATTTAACCCTACCACAAGCAGCTTTTATCGCTGGCTTGCCTCAAGCACCTTTTGGCTATACTCCATTTACAAGTGAAGGAGAGTTAAGACCCGTAGAGCTGTTACAGCCTGGGCTTGAAAGACAGCAAGAAGTGTTAAGCCGAATGCTTCGAAGTGATGCGATTTCACAAACGGAATACGATGAAGCAGTTAATTATGACCTAACAGCTGATTTTATTCCTCCAGCATCAGCATCGAGTTCTGTTGAGCTATACCTATATGACGAACTTGAGCGAAGAGCCGTTAACATCATGAAAGACGTGTTAGCAGAACGTGATGGGTATTCAGCTCAACAACTTGAGGACAGTGACACGTTAAATGACAAGTACATGACGCTTGCTGAACGTGATATTCGTCAAAATGGATATGAAATTCATTCAACCATCGATAAAGAACTGTATGATTCAATGCAAGATGTTAAAAATGAATTTAATAACTATGGGCCTGACCGGGCAGGAGAACCTGTTCAAGTAGGTAGTATTCTGATGGAAAACACGTCTGGACGAATCTTAAGTTTTATTGGTGGCCGAGACCATGAACAAGAACAGTTAAATCATGCTACGCAATCATACAGATCAAGTGGTTCTACGATAAAACCTTTAGCAGTCTATGCACCAGCGATTGAATATGGTTTAATCGGTGCAGGTAGTCATATTCCTGATGTTGCATTTACCGGTCCTGGTGGTTGGAATCCTTCTAACTTCGTTACAGGAAGAGAGTATGGCATGCTCCCTGCGAGGGAAGCTCTTGCAAAATCACACAATTTATCCGCTGCAAGGCTTTATGCTAAAATGTTGGGATTAGGTTACCAACCTGGTGAGTTCATAGAACGAACAAATCCAAAACGAATACAAGATGATGAATACGATAATCATTCATTTTCATTAGGTGGTTTAAAAGAAGGATTATCTGTAGAAGAAAATGTCGCTGCTTATTCAGCGCTAGGCAACATGGGGCAATACAATGAACCGTATATGATCGAAAAAATTGTCGATAAAAAAGGCAATGTCATATTTGAACATAACACAGACCCATTTGAGATGTTTTCTCCAGCTACTGCTTATGTCACGTTAGATATGATGCGAGATACTATGACAATTGGTTCAGGCCGAGCAGCACCCGGACAATTGAATTTCTCAGCTGACTGGGCAGCTAAATCAGGAACGTCAGATGAGGATTTTGATAACTGGTTTATAGCAACGAATCCAAACATCACTTTCGGAATTTGGTTCGGTTATGATAAACCAGCGGAATTGACACAAGGTAGCACGCGATCCATTCAACTTTGGGCTCAGTTAATGAATCGTGCCAACGAGCTTCGTCCAGAACTTATTAACCCAGGATATACATTCCAACAGCCTGAAGGGGTTCAATATCGGTCGTTCTGTACATTCACAGGTCAATTTGCAAACGAAGCTTGTTCGGATGCAGGCCTTGTATCGAGCGATTTATTTACAACAGCATATACACCAATGGGAACGGGTGATGGTCTACAAGAAAGTAAGTATGTCACGATTAATGGAGAACGTTATCTTGCACTTGATTCAACACCTGACGAATTTTCATCGACCGGAGCAATACTAAGTTCAGACTTTGCTGAGCAATTACTGTTTCCATACGGTGGAGATGCATCGAAACTATTCCCTGAAGATAATTCATTCTTCTCTAGTTTGCTAGCGACTAATAACCGTTTAGAAGATGATGGTAGCACTCCTGGCAGTGTAACAACACGAGTATCCGGGGACAGCATTACGTGGACACCTTCTGCCAGTAAGAATGTTATAGGGTATCGTATATACTCTGGTGACAAAAAAGTTGAGATCAGGCAAGCAGATGATTCTCTATCCGTTAAACTCCCTGATGGCACGTATGAAGTTGTCGCAGTGAATATAGCTGGTAAAGAGTCAAGCAGATCAAATAAAGTCACCATTGGCAATGCACCAGATGAAGATGAGGACAATGAATCTTCACCTCCAAATGATGGAGAAAATGATAATAGTGACGATGACGGTAATGACAGTGGTTCAACCCCTCCACCTGACGATAACGATTCGCCAGATGACAACGATGATGATGATGGCGACGATGATGACGATGATGATGATGATGACGATGACGATGATGATGAAGAATAATCTTTTTTGAAGGCGAGCTAAACCAGAAATGGTTTAGCTCGTTTTTTATATTGAATAGCATTGGATCTGACAAAGCTTATTCGTTCTTAACGGTTAAAAATTACAGTCACACATCCCATTCTATTGGATCACTTCATTACCTAAACAACAAAAAGACTACCCAAAATCTCGGTAGCCTTCTCTCCATTCAAACGATTAATCTTCCATTGTTGACAAATCACCCGTTGGCAAATCTAACTCCCATGCTTTCAGTACTCTTCGCATGATTTTACCGCTTCTAGTTTTTGGAAGCTTGTCTTTAAAATCAATTTCTCTCGGTGCAGCATGAGCTGATAAACCTCTTTTTACATATTGACGTATTTCTTCTTTTAATTCATCCGTCGGCTCGAATCCTTCAACTAGCGCAACAAACGCTTTAATAATTTCTCCGCGAACTGGGTCTGGTTTACCGATGACACCTGCTTCTGTTACAGCAGGATGTTCAAGTAATTTGCTTTCTACTTCGAATGGTCCCACTCGCTCGCCTGAAGTCATAATGACATCATCAATTCGCCCCTGGAACCAGTAATAGCCATCTTCGTCTTTATAAGCTGAATCCCCTGAAACGTACCAACCATTTGGCATAAAGTACGATTCGAATTTTTGCTCGTTGTTCCAAATCGCATTCATCATTGAAGGCCAGCCTTTTTTCACCGCAAGGTTCCCCATTCGATTTGCAGGTAACTCGTTGCCTTGATCATCCACAATCGCCGCTTCAACGCCAGGGAATGGTTTGCCCATTGAACCCGGACGAATATCGATAGCAGGATAATTACAAATCATTTGAGCACCTGTTTCAGTCATCCACCACGTGTCATGAATGCGGTGTTGAAATACCTTCATTCCCCATCGAATGACTTCGGGATTTAGTGGCTCTCCTACACTAAGTACATGACGTAGCCCAGAAAGGTCATATTCATTCACAAGCTCATCGCCAGCACCCATTAGCATTCTAAATGCTGTTGGCGCACTGTACCATACTGTTACTTCGAAATCTTCAAGCGTTTGGTACCATGCTTCTGGACTGAATCGACCACCCACGATGACCGAAGTTGCGCCTGTAAGCCATGGACCAAAAATTCCATATGAAGTTCCCGTTACCCAGCCTGGATCAGCCGTACACCAATATATATCATCGTCACGTAAATCTAGCACCCATTTAGATGTTTGGTAGTGTTGTAGCATCGCCTCTTGTACGTGTAATACTCCTTTAGGCTTGCCAGTCGAACCCGATGTATAATGAAGAATTAACCCATCATCACGCTCTAACCATTCAATTGAAAATGAACGAGTCGCCTCTTTGAAGTGCTTATTGAAGTCAATATGGTTATTTTTTTCTTCTACATTATCCCCAACTAAAAAGATATGTTTAAGGTGTGGTAATTCATCAACAGGTACACGCTCTAGTAGTTCTGGAGTCGTAATAATCACTTTGGCTTCGCTATCTTCTAAACGGTCTTTAACCGCACCTTCCATAAAGGCTTCAAACAACGGTCCAACGATCGCACCAATTTTAAGAGCACCAAGTAAAGCAAAATAAAGTTCTGGTGAACGAGGCATAAAGATGAATACACGATCTCCTTTTTCTACGTCACCATGGCTTTTAAGTACGTTTGCTGCTTTATTTGTCATTTCTTTCATTTCTCTAAATGTATATTTTTCATTACGGTTCGCATCACGATAATACAATGCGACTTTATTTTTCTTCTCACTTTCAGCATGGCGATCGATTGCTTCATAGGCCATGTTCATTTTTCCTGTTTCGTACCAAGAAAAGTTTTTCTCAACTTCTTTCCAATCAAACGAAGAAACGGTGTTCTCGTAGCTTTCCATGTTATACTTTCCTTTAACCAATGGTAACGCTTCCAATTTCATTTGATCGTCCCCCTATGTAAGAAATGTCTATCTAAGTATAGTACAAAACTAGACTTTTCTCAATTTTTAAAATTTCATACAAAAGCGTAAATCGGCTCTCCCATCACCCGAAATAGGCGCTTTTTGTCTACTGAGTGATGTTGCTAAAGTAAATTTTTCCCTACGGAACGAAAGGATACAAAAGCGCACGCAGTCTGTCTAGCACCCCCCCGAAGGGCTAGTTGTTAAAGCTAGTTTTTCACAACATTTTGCTATAATTGTAAACTGCTAGATAGTTAAGAGATTATGTTTCGTAAAAAAGACCAAGCTGATTCTTGTAAATTCAGTTTTTTGTTGAAAACGCTTTAATTATTACGATATGCTATATATATAGGATTATCAAGGAAATGTAGGTGATGACTAAAATGAAACATGTGAAACTATATAATGCGAAAGAAATAAAAACTACTAAAGGACCCATCGTGATTGAAGGGCCCGTGTCAACTAGCCAATTATCCTCTCTCGAATTTCACGAAGACCTAGTTGCTTTTCGTCCTCCTGCACAGCAGCATAAAGCGCTAATTGAGATTTCAACTTTACCTGAGGGCAGAATCATCATTGCCAGAGACCACAATACGATCGTTGGGTATGTCACTTATTTATATCCAGATCCCCTTGAACGTTGGTCGAAAGGCAAGATGGAAGATTTAATCGAGCTAGGTGCGATTGAGGTCATCCCCAAATTTCGAGGAGCTTCAGTTGGGAAAAACCTTCTGCGTGTCTCGATGATGGATGATGCGGTTGAAGACTATATTATTATTACAACTGAATATTATTGGCATTGGGATTTAAAAGGGACTGGTTTAAACGTTTGGCAATATAGAAAAATCATGGAAAAAATGATGAACGCCGGTGGACTCGAATACTACGCAACCGATGATCCGGAAATATGCTCTCATCCAGCCAACTGTTTGATGGCTCGTATTGGAAAGCGCATTAGGCAGGACTCAATTCAGCAATTTGATCAACTCCGATTAATGAATCGCTTTATGTACTAGAACGGTAAAGGGGACGCTTATCTATGATCATTGAAGAAATGATGATAACTGATGTACAAACTTTAGCACCGGATTCCACACTAGCTGACGCGATCTGGAAAATGAATGAACACCGCATTCGTCACCTTCCGATTGTTAACCCAGCAAATAAAGTAGTAGGAATCGTTACGGATCGTGACATAAAAGAATATTCGCCCTCTCCTTCTCAGACAAGTTTAAGCAATGAACTTTTTCAAACAAAGCTTTTGGATGTCATGGCTGCACCCGTAATTACTGGTCATCCGCTAGATTTTGTAGAAGAAGTTGCTGTGTTATTTATGGAAGAACAGATCGGATGCTTGCCCATAGTCAGTGAAGACCAGCTTGTTGGCATGATTACTGAAACCGATTTATTACATACATTAATTCAGTTAACAGGGGCTGGACAACCGGGGTCACAAATTGAAGTAAAGGTTCCGAACAAGGCCGGAATGCTTTTTGAAGTCGCAGGAATCATTCGAAAAAATCACTCAAATATTCACAGCGTTCTCGTTTATCCATATAAGCAAGATGAACGGTTTAAAATATTGGTATTTCGTGTACAAACGATGAATCCGATGTCTGTCATTGAAGATATATGTCAGGAAGGGCATGAAGTGCTATGGCCAAGTCTACCAACAACCCCTCTGTAAAAAAGGAGGCGGTGTTTATTTATTCCGAAGATCTATTAAACTACCATTTCTCAAAAGACCATCCTTTTAATCAAAAAAGACTGCAACTGACACTTGATTTACTACAAAAATCAAACGCGATTACACAAGAAGACATCGTCGCTCCACGGATTGCGACAGATGAAGAGCTTCGACTTATCCATGATCCAGCTTATATCAATGCCGTTAAACTAGCAGGAAAAGGTGAGCTGTCATCTGCCAAGGCAGAAAGTTATGGCCTTGGCACGGAGGATACACCGATTTTCAAAGATATGCATGAGGCGAGTGCAACACTTGTTGGTGGTACACTAACGGCTGTTGATTGGGTTATGACGAATAAAGCCCAACACGCTGTTAACCTTGGCGGTGGATTGCACCATGGTTTCCGTGGTAAAGCTTCGGGCTTTTGCATCTACAATGACAGTTCGGTTGCTATGAAATACATGCAAAAAAAGTACGGGGCTAAAATTTTATATGTGGATACAGATGCCCACCATGGTGATGGTGTTCAATGGTCTTATTATGACGATCCTAACGTATGTACATTATCGATCCACGAAACGGGACGTTACTTATTTCCTGGTACCGGCGCAGTAACAGAACGAGGACATGGCAAAGGATATGGCTACTCATTTAACATCCCGCTTGACGCTTTCACGGAGGATGAATCATTCCTTGAAGTATATGAACAATCTTTAAGAGAAATTATTGAGTTCTTTAAGCCTGACGTGATCTTAACTCAAAACGGTGTAGATGCTCATTGTTTAGATCCATTAACTCACCTTTCTTCGACAATGAAGATTTATCAAGAAATTCCGAAACTTGCTCATCGATTGGCTCACGAATACTGTGAAGGTCGTTGGATTGCGGTTGGCGGTGGTGGCTATGATATATGGCGAGTTGTTCCGCGAGCGTGGGCATATATCTGGATGGAAATGACCCAATATGCACACCAAACGAACGCTATTCCAAAGAGTTGGCTTGAAAAGTGGCAATCAGAATCACCAGTCCCTCTTATATCAACTTGGCAAGATCCTGTAAATCTATATGAAGCCATCCCACGTAAGAAAGAAATAACGGAGAAAAATCAACAATCCCTGGATAAAGCCTTGTATTCGGTTCGTTCAAAAAAAAAAAGAGCGGAGACTAACGTGGTCTCTTTGAAGGAGAAAATATAAATGAACAATTTTAAAAGCAAGCAGTTAGCTACGCTTTTAAAATTGTTCAATTTCTTTTGTTACACTTCTTAAAACATCAATTGATTAAACAGCGTTATTATCATAATTCAAACTATAATTAACATTGGGGAGACAATCTTGAGAAGCTGTTCGGGTTGTTCTTCAATTGATTGTATTTCTCTTCAATGTAACAATGGTCATCGTCTCAGATAACCTCCATTTGGAGGCCGATATGAAATGGATTGACATGTTCCACGAAAAATGAGGAGGAAAAACATATGGACTTTATCCTCGAACACAAGTGGGCATTCTTGATAGCCGCAGAGATCATCTTTTGGGTCTCGATCCTAACCTTTTTGACATTGAGATATTGGTTCAAGCTAAACAAGCTTAGCCTGATTTTCTTTGCCTTCTTCATCATCAACGACCTATGGATTGCAACAATGGGATTCATGGATTATTTAAGGTCAGGAGAATTCACAAGCTACCAATTGGTCATTCTGATTTTTATCGTTTACGCCTTCACGTATGGTAAATCAGACTTCAGGAGACTTGATGCCTTTATCCAGAAGAAGGTGGCGAAACTAAGGTGTGAGCCGGTACCCGATTTCGACCAACCTTGTGCACTTTACGGAAGTGAGTACGCCAAGAAAGAATGGAAACAATTTCTAGGTCACCTATTGATCTTCTCTATTGTCCATATATCCTTAATGTTTATTTTCGGCATATCGAAACAAACAGATGAAATCACTTCGTTGGATACCTTATTCACATTGTGGTTTGCAGAGAGTCCGGCTAGTTTTCCTTTCGATAATTCGGGAGCCAACAACCTTAGCCAAGTTTGGACCCTAGTTCTTGCAATCGATGCAGTCATCACCTCTTCCTATACTATCTTTCCAAAATCTAAGAAGAAAAAAATCACCTTATAACCCCTGATTACTTTCAGAAGGCATTGAGTGATGAGATTGAACCATAAAAGAAGTTTTTGTTTGTCAACCCAAAAAGAGATCACCATGATAGGAGATCTCTTTTTTTATATTCGTTTCATGTCATAAACTTTCAACCAACTCTCATACAGCTTGAAAGCTTCTTTAGAGAATTAGTTTTTCGTTGATTGTCTTTCTTCAATTCGGTGCGGCAATACAATTGTTTGATCATCAGTTGATTCTGCGTTCATTAATTTTGTTAATAAACGCATGGCAACAGCACCTATGTCATAAAGCGGTTGAACAACAGCAGTTAGCTGTGGGCGGACCATTAAAGCTAGTTTTGTGCTATCAAAGCTAATCACATCTAGATCACCAGGAAGCTCTAATCCTTGATCCTGCGCACCGTGAATAACCCCGAGTGCCATTTCATCATTGCCAACAAAAACAGCTGTAGGCTTATTGTGAAGCTCTTGGAGACGTACCCAAGCTTCTAAGCCACTGTCATACGTGTAATCTCCTTCAATCACAAGCTCTTCTTTATAATCGATACCTGCTTTTTGAATCGCTTCACGGTAGCCTTCCAGTTTTAACGCACGGTTGATTGTGTCGTGGAAAGGTCCACTTACAAAGGCAATATCTTTGTGTCCATTGTCTATTAAACGAGAAACCGCATCAAAGGACGCAGTGTGGTAATCGATATTTACCGACGGTGTTTGGTTTGTTGCTTCAACCGATCCTGCAATAACGATCGGTACAGGTGAACGTTTGAATTCAGCTACATGATTTTCTGTAATGTTTCCACCCATAAACACAATTCCATCTACTTGTTTGCCAAGCATTGTATTTAATAAATGAAGCTCTTTTTCTTCATTTTGATCTGAGTTACTTAAAATAATGTTGTATTTGTACATTGTTGCGATATCTTCAATTCCTCGTGCTAGTTCAGCAAAGAAAATGTTGGAGATATCTGGAATGATCACACCAACTGTTGTCGTCTTCTTACTAGCAAGTCCACGTGCTACAGCATTTGGTCGATAACCAAGACGTTCAATTACATCAAGCACCTTTTTTCTTGTTATTGGTTTTACATTTGGATTTCCATTGACAACACGAGAAACAGTCGCCATTGATACGTTTGCTTCCCTAGCAACATCATAGATCGTAATATTCATTGTTAACGCTCCTTTAAACATTTTCATTTTCATTATTTTTCATTTTACACAATCTATACTCTAAGAATCAAAAAAATTTCGTGTTATAGTTATGATTGCTCATTTATGTACATAATCATACGCTAGAGATGTAACGCTTTCAATCATTACAAGAATAATCCACAAAACGTTCTTTTCTAACATAAAAAATTCTTCAAATCTAATGCTTAAAAACAGCGTTAGATTTGAAGAACTAGGTTTAGCTTAAAAGTACCTTATTTAGCGTGACCGTTTGAAAACTTTTGTACAGCATCCCAGAATTCGTCAAATTGATTGAAGTCCATTTGCTGTGCTGAGTCAGACAATGCCACAGCTGGGTCAGGATGCACTTCTGCCATTACACCATCTGCACCAATTGCCAGTGCAGCTTTTGCTGTCGGAAGTAATAAGTCTCTTCTTCCTGTTGAATGTGTTACATCGACAAATACCGGTAAGTGCGTTTCTTGTTTTAAGATTGGCACTGCTGATATGTCTAACGTATTTCGTGTTGCTTTTTCATACGTACGAATACCACGTTCACATAAAATAATTTGTCCATTGCCTTGTGACATTATATATTCAGCTGCATTGATAAATTCATCAATCGTTGCAGCTAGACCACGTTTTAATAAAACTGGTTTATTTGCAGAACCCGCTGCTTTTAAGAGCTCAAAGTTTTGCATATTACGTGCACCAATTTGGATGACATCGATATAATCAACCGCTTCTTCAATGTGAGCTGGGTTAACAATCTCACTGATTACAGCCAAATCATATTTATCTGCTACACGTTTTAAAATTTGAAGACCTTCAAGTCCCAATCCTTGGAAATCATAAGGAGATGTTCTTGGCTTATAAGCGCCACCGCGTAATAATTTAAGCCCTTTTGCTTGAATTTGTTGTGCAACCGCTGCTACTTGCTCATACGATTCAACTGCGCAAGGTCCGAAAATAAATTGCGACTTGCCATTCCCGATTTTTTCACCTTTTAAATCAACAATTGTATCCTCAGCTTTTTTCTTGCGGGATACAAGTAAAGCTTTACGGTGATCATCTTTTTGTAATTCTAGGCCTGCTTTAAAGATTTCTTTAAAGATATGCTCAATCGTGGAATTGTAAAAAGGTCCATCGTTTTTGTCCTTTAATAAATCTAGCATTGCTCTTTCGCGTACGGGTTCGTAGCGATTTACACCTTGCTTTTCTTTTACTCGGCCAATCTCTTGAACTAACTCAGCACGTTGATTAATCACATCAAGCAGCTGCAAGTTCATCTCATCTACTTTTTTTCTCAGCTGATCCAATTCCACATTGCTCATCTAAAACATTCCTTTCTTTTAAAAAATCCAATCGATTCAGGGTTGATTCGTCTTTTCCACTCACCTAAAGTGTGATACATTTTGGGTAGTGAAAAGGGTTAAACCTAACGGAATCAAGGTTTAGTATTTGCTAAAATACAACAAACACGATCAACTTATCAATTGTTCATATTATAATCCAAATTTTCTAGAATGTCACGGAAAACTTTATTCATTAAACGCTTCTCAGCATTAAAGCAATCATTTTGTGAAGGATGTGCGTTTTTTTTTGAACACTGAAAAAATTTTCGCCTTAGATATTGGAACGAGATCAATCGTCGGGTTGATCTTATCAACGAATCAAGAAGATTACTATGTAGAAGACATGATACAAAAAGAACATAAAGAAAGAG
Organism: Jeotgalibacillus marinus; assembly: GCF_040801915.1. Lineage (NCBI taxonomy): Bacteria > Bacillati > Bacillota > Bacilli > Caryophanales > Caryophanaceae > Jeotgalibacillus > Jeotgalibacillus marinus. Next base: position 534,277 of record NZ_JBFMIA010000001.1, read on the forward strand.
CCATGTTAGATGGTCAAATTCATAACGTGCCAGCTGTTGCGGAACTAGTGTTAGAAATAAAAGAAGAACTTGAGAAAACTCATGGCCCATTAACAAAAGTATCTGTTGCAGCTGCGGGGAGAGCCTTAAAAACGAATCAAGCTTGTTTTTCCTTTCCTCTTGAAGGAAAACCTAGGCTAACTGCTCAAGATATTTTGCATATGGAACTAAGCGCTGTTCAATCTGCACAAGAGGCAGCGGCTTCACAAGATGAATATAGTCATCACTACCATTGTGTTGGCTATTCTGTACTTCATTATTCATTAGATGGTCAAGAAATTGGTAGTTTAGTAGATCAGCAAGGTGACGAAGCTGCTGTTGAAATTATTGCAACCTTCCTACCACGAGTTGTTATAGAATCACTTATTGCTTCACTAAAACGTGCAAATCTCCAGATGGGCGCATTAACGCTTGAGCCAATTGCTGCGATTAATGTACTCATTCCACCATCCATGAGACGACTGAATGTTGCACTTGTTGATATTGGCGCTGGTACTTCTGACATTGCCATCACGAATCACGGTACTGTCGTCGCTTATGGAATGGTACCAGTAGCTGGTGATGAAATGACAGAACGCATAAGTGATCATTATCTTCTTGATTTTCCACAAGCTGAGTATGCCAAACGAACCATTTCAACATCTGAAACAGTATCAATTACCGATATTCTAGGCTTTGATACTGAGATTCCTCAAGCGGAAATAACGGAAGTATTAAGACCTTCCGTTGAACGTTTGGCACAGACGATTTCCGAGGAAATAATGAATTTAAATAATCAACGAACACCAAAAGCAATTATGCTTGTCGGGGGCGGGAGTCTTACACCACTTCTACCTCAAATTTTAGCCGAAAAATTACAACTTCCTTCTAATCGAGTTGCAGTGCGTGGGAACGAAGCGATTCAACAATTAACGTTCCATGAATCGATTAAAAAAGGCCCCGAACTCGTGACACCTGTTGGCATTGCGATTGCTGCAAAAAAATCACCTGTTAACTATGTTTCTGTCACCGTCAATAAGCATGACATTCGATTATTTGAAGTAAAAGAGCTTTCTGTTGGTGATGCCCTCCTAGCAGCTGGTATCAAGTTAACCCGACTGTATGGTAAGCCAGGGTTTGCTCGTATGATAACAGTAAACGGACAAGTTCTCACGATCCCTGGTGAGCATGGACACCCTCCTATTCTCAAAAAGAACGGGGAAAATAGTACATTAGAAGAATCGATTGAACAAGGGGATGTGATCAGCATCACGCCGGGCCAAGATGGACAATCCCACTCTATTTCCATTCAAGATGTATTAGAAGAATCTCTTCACACGAGTTGCCACGTAAATGATCAATTAGTTGCGTTCAAAAAAGAAATATTTGTCAATGGTCAGATTGAATCACCAATGTATATCGTTCAAGATCGTGATCAAATCCAAATTCAGAAAGGACTCACGTTACGTGATGTTTGTCATCATATTGGCGTCATTTTTGATGATCAATCGAACAAACAATTCATGCTAGCAATTGATGGCAAACAAATATTTTTCCCTCATTGGGATATGCATGTTTATGTAAATGGCCGAGAAACGAAAAAAGAACAGCTGTCCCTGGAAGTAAAGCAAAATGACCTCATCCGAGTGCAGCCGGCAACAATCCCATCTGTTAAACAGCTGTTAGAACAACTCCATTACCATTTGGAACAAAAAGTGGTTGTTACCTTTAATGGCGATGAGGTCGAGCTAAAAGATCCACATGTGACTGTCAATAAAAATGGTGACATGTTGACACAAAAAGATTCCTTACACTATGGTGATGAAATTCAAACATCGATAAAAGAAACGCTTGAATATACCTTTCAAGATATTTTTAGATTTATCGATTGGCGTCCACCGAACGATCCAAGCGGTGAAATCATCATGCTCAAAAACGGCGTAAAAACATCTCTTACTGATCTCATTCAAACCGGTGACAAACTAGAACTTTATATTAAATAAAAAAATTCTCCATCACAATCTGTGATGGAGAATTTTTTTTATTATTATTCCATTTGTTCCTTTAATGTTTGTTCTTTTATTTTATTATGCGACGTGTGCCATATAGGCTTACCCTCTTTAAAAAAGAATACTTGTGGGGATTCATGTCTCACACCATGCTGCTCGGCGATGCGTGATGAAAGTTCTCGTGACTCTTGAACTGCTAAATAATACGTTTCAACCTCCTCATTATTTTTTGCAAATTGGCTGAATTCCTTATAAGCTGATGCACTTATTGGGCATGTTAGGCTATGTTTAAAAAAGAAAAAGGGATCACCCTTAGTTAGTAATTGATCAAACTGGTCAACTTGTTCAATTTTTTTCATCATTCATTCTCCTTTTTCTTCTGATTGGCAAAGAAAAAAACGATAAAGTCATTCTTCATCGTTTTTTACTATTATGGCTATTACGTGTTCAAATTATTTGGCTTATTAGAATGAGGAACCGGAATTTCTTGTGTTTGAGGAGTAGCAGTACCGACAGCAGTTACAGCCGATTCAGCTTCTGCTCCCATAGTGCTATCTACAGAACCAAATGTTTCTTCCTCAACATTTGAATCTGCATCCAGATCGCCTTTATATGATTTTATTTTTTCAACAAGAGCGTTTGATTGCGCTTGAACAGATTGAGAAAATTCAGCGCTTTTTTCTTTTGCAATTGAAGAAAGCTCTGCAGATTTCACTTTTGCTGTAGTTGCAAATTCAGAGCTTTTCGTGACAGCTTGATCTTTCCACTCATTCGAACGTTCTTTTAATAGAACAGCTTGAGTATTTAAGTCGTTGCGAAGCTCGCTACCGGATTTTGGAGCTAAAAATAACGCCGTTGCAGCTCCAATTGCTCCACCAATGATGGCACCCACAATAAAATCTTTTGAATTTGTTTCTGTTTTAGTTAACTGTTTTTCCTGTTGAGTCAAAGTAATTCCTCCCCCATATTGTAAATTAATCTTTACTTACTACTTTACTTATGGTCGTTGTTAATCAAGAGATCTCATTGCACGCTGTGGCTCAGGTTGCGTAGGTGAATCATACGTTTCTTTTGCTTTACGAGCCTTCCACTTGTCACGGATTTCCATGGCAACATTGCTCCACTGTATAACTTGTGCAATCTTCTCTTCGTTATTTTCAACAGAACGACTAACCGAATGAGTAATTTTTCCGATGGAGTTATTAAGTTGTTGAACATTCGTTCCAACACCTTTCACTGCATCAACAACTGAATTTAATTTCAATGATTTGTCTTGAATATCTTCAGCGAGACTATTTGTTTTATGTAGCAAATCTGTTGTCTCTCGTGTTACACCATCAAGTTGATTCTGCAAAGCACCTACAGTTCCTGTAAGATTGTTTAATGTTTTTTTCATTGCATTTAAAGTAACAGCAAGACTAATACAAAGAATTAAGAAACCACCAGCCGCTAGAGCAGCACTAATATACAATAAACTTTCCACAAACCTTAACTCCCTTCTGCATTCATCATTTAGCTATACACTTGCTTAAACGTACTGCTCTATTTATGTATTTCTATTTTTACAGGATTAAATCCTCCTTCTAGGAAGAAAATTCTTTTTTAAAAATTTCTGACCCACGAAGTAGGATAGCGATAGAGCGAAAGCAAGCGCTTAAACTCGACAGAAGTAAGTGATCCTGCGAGGAGGCAAGTCTTTGCCACCACAGCAGAATCGCTTATACTCCGAGAGACTGTTAATCACAATCAAAGCCTACTTACTGACTGTCTACCCTTAGCCCAAGAATTACTCATTTGAATCTAAGACTCGCTATTGTCGACTCTGTTATAGTATTACCTAACGAGCAGGATTTTTACCTATTAAATTACGCTTGGTCCCTCTGAAAATTAAGTAATAACCAATCCTCATATGATTTTTGAAATTTCTGAACATCTCCAGCACCCATAAAAATAAGAACAGCATCTGAATGGTCAAACAAAGGTGAAGGATCTTCTGCATCCAAAAGCACCGAATTGTCAATTTTATTTTGTAAATCATGAATGGTTAGCTTGCCATGATTTTCACGCGCCGAACCAAATATATCGCACAAATAAACACGATCAGCTTTTTTAAGACAGTCTGCAAATTCGTCTAAAAAAGTTTGTGTACGTGTAAATGTATGTGGTTGGAAAATCGCCACGATTTCGCGGTTCGGATATTTTTTAGATGCAGAATCAAGCGTCGCTTTAATCTCCGTTGGATGATGTGCATAATCATCAATTAGTACTTGATTTCCAACAACCTTTTCAGTAAAACGCCTTTTTACGCCTGAAAATGTTTTTAACTCTGCTTTGACCGTCTCCGTACTAAAACCTTCGTAGTGACAAAGGGCAATAACTGAAAGAGCATTTAAAATCGTATGGTCACCGAACATTGGAATTTCAAATGTTCCGTAAAATTCATTACGGACAAGGACATCAAATGTTGTACCCTCAGGCGTCGTTTCAATGTTACGCGCTTGAAAATCGTTTTCTTCATTAAATCCGTAAAACAATACTGGCACCTTCGCCTGCATTTTTTGTAGTTGTTCATCATCTCCGCATGCAATAATACCTTTATTCACTTGCATGGCCATCTCTTGAAATGCAGAAAATACATCGTCCACATCAGCAAAATAATCTGGATGATCAAAATCGATATTCGTCATGATCATGTAATCAGGTGAATAAGAAAGGAAGTGACGACGATATTCACATGCTTCAAATGCAAAATATTTGCTGTCTTCCATCCCTTTTCCTGTCCCATCACCAATTAAAAATGTCGTAGGATCCCCACCTTGCATAACGTGTGCTAGCAAACCAGTTGTTGATGTTTTACCGTGAGCACCTGACACACCAACTGAAATATATTTTTTCATAAAATCCCCTAAAAACGTATGATAACGAATCACTTCAAGCCCTTGCTTAAGTGCTTCATCAATTTCTTCGTGGGTATCAGGATAGGCATTGCCAGCTATAATGGTCATCCCAGGTTTTATATTATTTCGGTCAAACGGAAGGACGGGTATCTCTCGTTCTTCTAGAGGGGCCTGTGTAAAAAAGTACTTTTCTATATCAGAACCTTGAACGTGAAAATTCATGTCGTGTAAAATTTGAGCTAGAGGACTCATTCCTGAGCCTTTAATTCCTACAAAGTGATAGCTTGTCATAATTGTACCTCCAACAATCCTCTGCCTTTTTACAGTATATGATAGACAGACGATGTGTGTAATCATCTTCCTTAAAAACGGATATTTTTTTATTATAGCACGATTTAGTTTTACAACAAATTATTGACAAAAAAACTCATCAGGCGATTACTTTAAGAACTTGTTCCTGTCTCTTGTAAGGACCGCAAATCTTCCGCTGTCATAAGAACATCTCTAGGTTTACTTCCCTTCGCCTCAGAGATCCAGCCTTGCTTCTGCATTAAATCAATTAAACGTGCTGCTCGGTTGTAACCAATACGGAAATGTCTTTGCAAAAGCGATGTTGAAGCTCCTCCTTGCGTAACAACCAACTCACATGCATCCATTAGAAGTTCATCCCCTTCATCTTGAATTTCTACTTTTGCAAGTAGTTCTTCTTGATGGAACAAATAATTTACTTCCCGTTCTTTACGAGCATGTGCAACAACAGCGTCAATTTCATCGTCAGAAACAAAAGTCCCTTGCAATCGTACAGGCTTTGAAGCTCCATTTCCTAAAAACAGCATGTCCCCTCTTCCAAGCAAACGATCCGCACCAGGTTGATCAATAATGGTTCGAGAGTCTACTTGTGAACTTACAGAGAAAGCTACTCTCGTTGGCACATTTGCCTTAATCAAGCCCGTAATGACGTCAACAGAAGGACGTTGAGTCGCAATTAACAAATGAATTCCACATGCACGTGCTTTTTGTGCAATTCGACAAATAGACTCTTCTACGTCCGCTGGTGACATCATCATTAAATCAGCTAATTCATCAATTATAATAACTAGGTATGGTAGCTTTTGCCCAAATTGACGAGCTTCCTTTGCTTTTTGATTATAACGTCCAATGTCTCGAACACCAGCATGAGCAAACAGCTGATAGCGTCTCTCCATCTCCTCTACTGACCACTTTAGAGCAGCGGTCGCCGCCTTTACATCAGTGATAACAGGACTTACAAGATGTGGAATATGATTGTACGGCGCTAATTCGACCATTTTCGGATCGATCAACAGCAATCTTAGATCGTCTGGTGAAGAATGATACAACAAACTAACTAAAATAGAATTGATGCACACACTTTTTCCTGAACCAGTAGCACCAGCAATCAAGCCGTGTGGCATTTTGCCGATATCTGTCACGACAGGTTGTCCCTCTATATCTAGTCCAAGTGCAATTGGCAGTGTTGCGGTCGACTCTTTAAATGCCTGATGGTCTAGTATTTCCTTTAAAGCCACAGGTCTACTCGTTGGATTAGGAATTTCAATCCCTATCGCTGTTTTTCCTGGGATTGGTGCTTCCATTCGAATATCACGCGCAGCCAAACTAAGTTTGATGTCATCGGTTAAGCCTGTAACTTTACTTACCTTCACGCCCTTCTCAGGAAAAATCTCAAAGCGCGTAACTGACGGGCCTTGCGTCACATGTCTTACTTTAGCATTCACATTAAAATGAAATAATGTTTCATCTAAAAGTTCAGCTTGTTCATTTAGCCATGCATGATCAACTTCGGTATGTATGGGGGACGTCAATAAATCCATTGATGGAAACGCATAGTATGCAGGATCTTCTTCCTTTGATTGTAATGTTGCAGTTGGGATCGAAACAGATTCTGCTTCTTTATTACCGACTTCAGGTTGGACGTCTTTTTTTGGCGTTGATTGAACACTTGGCTCTGCTTTTTCAGTATTTAAAGTTGATGGTGTTGATGGTGTTGCTTCTTTACTTTTCAACTTGCGCCGGTCTTGTTTTAACATCATAACGTTAAAAGGTAATTGACCAGGTTTTTTTTCTTTTACTGGTTGCGGTTGTTGTTTTAATGTTTTAACTTTTGATTTCGGTTGTTGATCTTCTTGTTTAACAGATGGTGGTTCTGGTTCCCTTAGTGCTTCATGTTGATCCGTACATTTCTTCTCGTGCATATTCTGTTCTTCATTTGACGGAAGAGTTTCCTCACTAGGTTTCATTATCGACTTAAAATTTTGTGGGTCAATCTTTCCTGCAACCTTATTTTGTGTCGGTTCAGGTGACGAAACTGCCTCATCAGGCAAATCTGTATGAATGGTATATGGCTGTTGCACCTCAGGCCTAACAATGAGCTCTTCCTCCAAGATAGACGGTGATTCTGACGGAATATTTTTTTGAACAACTGTATTTTCTTCTGTGAACTTAGGATACTGGTCTTTATTTATATCGTCGTTACTGCTTTCCACTACTTTTTGCTCGTCAGTAAGTGGCTTTTGGGGCGATTCAACAACGTTCGTGCTTCTGGATGCCCTTTTTTTAGAATCTGGCAACTCATACTCGATTTCTTGTTCTTTAACCTTTGGACGGTTACGGAATCCATAAACCGGTGATGGCACTTCAGTTGGTATGAATGGTTTTTTGAAAGCATCACTTTTTAATTTTTCCGGTGTTTCATAATCATCCATTTCGTTTCTTATCGGTCGCTTGGCGTGATTTTCTCTTCTCTTTAGGTGCTGATCATGAGGATCGGTACTCTCAATACTTTCATCTGATATTAAAGGAAAGCCAAACTCCCCTTTTGGATACTGGTACACCATTTTCGCATCTAATTCTTTTTTATATATTAACTTTTCATTTTTGGACGGTGAACTTTTATATTCTACTTTTCCTTCTTCTTGGTCTTGTAAAAAAGATAACATCTTTTTAATCCAACTCATTCGTATCACTCATTTCTTTAAGTTCCATTCCATTCTATCAGTTTTTTATTCATTTACGAGTGAAATTGGTGAAATGATTCGATCGAATTAGAACGGTTTTCGAATGCTTGGTACTGCTCTTCATTTTTCCCCATAATAAAAAACCACCCCAGTTAGTTCCCGAGTGTTCCAGAAACTAAACGGAGCAGCCTGACTCATTCTTCGCTTATGTAAGAGAGAAAGATTGTCCCACTTCATATGAATCCTCGAGTACCAATATTCCTTTTTCTTGTGGAGCGTCTTTTAGCGCTAATTCTTTAGCTGAGCAAATCATCCCACGCGATGGAACTCCTCTAAGCTCAGCGTCTTTAATCACAAGACCACTAGGCATAACAGCTCCGACTTTTGCCACTACAACCTTTTGACCTTCGTCAACATTTGGTGCACCACAAACGATTTGGAGTGTTCCATTATCAACGTTTACTTGGCAAATGTTCAGTTTATCTGCATTAGGGTGTTTTTCTTTTGATTGTACAAAGCCTACAACAAATTTTGGTGAAAAGTCAGCTATGATTGGCTCTTCAAAGCCATTTTTGCGTAACGCATCATTGACTACAGATAACTTTTCTTTATCCATTTCAACAACACCATTGGCAGTAATCGTCATATAGTTTGAAGCATTGAATAAATTGTAGCCTGCAACTTCGCCTGATTCGCTATTTGTGATTCTTGCTACATCATTTTTGCGTTCAAATGTGCGTAGATCAGCTGGTACCGATTGCAATGTAATTAAAAGGACATCCCCTACACCGTTTTGATTATAAAATACATTCATATTGTGTTCTCCTTATTCTCTTCGTTTATTTTTCCCTAAAATAAATACTGGTTCTAGCTCTCCATCCTCGTAAATAAAGGAAAGTGCAGTAATTGGTACGTGACCATTCGCGAAAAAAGACATAGCCATTTGAGCAAGCACATCATAGCCCGTTTCATTCCTCATATCACCAATGATTAGTACATCTTGATGCGGCACAGCAACAGTCATCTCACCTTCCATCTTACCTGCCATTTCTTTAAGAAATGAATCATTCAAAATGCGGCTTGCATCGTAGCCGTCATTTGTATTCATAAAATAGAAGACATTTCCAGCTACTTCATCTTTTTTCACAGTTGTTGGAAGTGAGCGCACATTAAATTGAGCTATTTCTTTCACTTGCCCTTTTGTCCATCCTTGCTTAGCTAAAAAGTTTTCATCAATTAGACGATAGGTAGTCCCTAAATCGACTGCATAATAAATACGCGTTTCTGCTGTATGCTCATCAAAGACAAAAGGTACACCTTCACTAGCTTCCTCAGGAAATGAAGTCGAACGAATCACAGGGAGGACTTGCTTTTCAGCTGATTCCACGGTCGTTTCAGTGCCCATAACAGAAAGCGCTTCTTCTACATAATAGGACACCTCATCAATCGCTACATCCTTTTGGGCATTCCACTTGCCTATTACACTTGGAATAGACACTTCTATTCCCTTGCCTGTCGCTTTATTTTCGAACCGAATTTGATCTTTTTCACGATCATATGAGATTTTCCGATCATCTCGTTGTAGTCGTTCCTCTAACAATCGTTTCATCTCAATTGAATCCATTTTTATCTTCTTACTCATCATCTTCCTCCTATCTAGGAGTGTCTTATTTTGTCTCAGGCTCTATTGTACATCAAAATGACCTGGCCCTAAAGGGAGAAACCCTTTAAAAGGACCAGGTCGTTTATTTTTGGTTACAATTTACGAAATGAAGCGAAAAATTAAGCTGGTAATTCCGCTAAAAAGCTTTCAATTTCTTCTTGTGTTTTACTATCTTTACTGACAAATCGACCCTTTTCTTCGCCATTGTTAAAAGCAACAAAACTTGGGATCCCGAATATATCTAATTCGATGCATAAATCAATGAATTCGTCTCGATCAACATAGACAAACGTGAAATCCGAAAATGCTCTTTCTATATCTGGTAAGATTGGTTCAATCACGCGACAATCTCGACACCATTCTGCAGAAAACATAAAAACATGCTGACCTTCATTTTTCATTTCATTAAATTGAGCAATCGATTCTAGCTTTTTCATTTATTACTTACCTCCCGTATGAATCTTCATTTGTCCTTCTTTGATTAAGCCAATCTTTCTCATATAAATAGATAGTAACAAGGTAATTACAATAGGTCCAATAAAATGCAACAAAGCTACCTTAATAACAACATCCATCGTGAATCCCATCGTTTGAAAGGTCATGATTTGTCCAACTAACCCGCTTGTGCCCATTCCTGCTCCAGAAGAGTTATTTTCCATAATCCAAACAGTTGTACCGATTGGCGCAAGTATAATCCCTGCTAATGTAGGCGGAATTAAAATGAATGGGTTCCTTAAAATATTAGGCACTTGAAGCATAGACGTTCCAATTCCTTGAGCAATTAAACCAGCGAACTTATTTTCACGGTAGCTCGCCACAGCAAACCCTATCATTTGGGCGCTACAACCAATCGTTGCTGCACCAGCCGCTAATCCGTTTAAATCAAGCATGAGCGCAATCGCTACACTCGAAATGGGTGCTGTTAATGCAATCCCCATCAGCGCCGCTACGAGCATTCCCATAATGATTGGACGTTGCACTGTAGACCATTCTATCCAACCACCAAAGGTTGTCATAAATTGGGCAATTCCAGGACCCAAAAGTGCAGCTATTGAGTACCCTGAAAAAATCGTCACAAATGGGGTCACAATGATATCAATTTTTGTGGATTGGCTAACCATTTTCCCCACTTCTGTAGAAAATACAGCTGCCAAATATGCACCTGCTGGACCACCAAGAGATGCACCTGCAGCTCCAGTTACAGCAGCAGCAAAAAGTACTAATGGTGGCGCTTTTAAACCATATGCAACAGCTACCCCAATGGCAGGTCCTAGTAATGACATGGCGAGTGTTCCAATGTCTACGAAAAAATCACCTAAAAAAACAGTTGAAAAACCACGATTTATTTGTTCTCCAAGTGTTTTCATAATCAATCCAATAATAAGCGACCCAAAAAGTCCAAGAGCCATATAACTCAGTCCATCGATAAAATATGTTTTTAGCGATGGATTAATTCCTTTTTTCTTTAACCAATTCATCACAAGATCCTCCCTATAGAAGTCAACACCACTAGTGTAAAGACACTTGTCAGCAAAGTAAACAAAAAAATAGGACTTCAGCAATAAAAGTCCTAAATAAGTTATTCACTCTCATTATTCCATTCTACTGACTTCACCGTTTCCATCATCCAACTTGCGTTTTTCGAAAGATCTTCCAATGATGAAATAGTTGTCAGTTTAACATCATCAATGCCAGTAACAAGTTCATATTCCTCTTCATTTTCTTGACGCATCAATACGTATCCAATGCTGTCTCCGTCTTCAAACGTTTCGTTGACCATCCATGGGTTTTCTGTATCTTTTGTCGTCATTGTATAGACAACGTCGTTCCCAGCTTCTTCATTTTGATGATAGAACAGCACAAATGTATCGTTACTTTTTTCAATAATAACATTGTTGTCTGACTCTTCTACAATCGATGTTCTAAAAGGTAAGCGAAAAGATAACTCCTCTATATGTTCATTCGGTCTATTAGGTTCTTCTTCAAAAATTTGCTCTACATCTTCCAACGTTTTCTCTTTCTCTTCTTCGATGGTAGCGCTGCAGGCAACTAACACTGTGGTCATAACAAGGAGGACCACGAGTAGATATTCTTTCTTCATGATTCATTCCTCCTAAATCTAAAAAAGTATTCGCCTAACATGATACCTTTGAAGCCAGCCATTTGACAACCCATTTCCATCTGTAAATTTTTATGTAATTTTCCAACATGCTATACAAGTAAGTAAATTCTCGAGTGTTGTGTAGATAAAGGTGTCTTTTTAACTCAGTATGAAACTTCAATAGTTTAAATAGAACAAGTCCAAAAAACATTTAAATGTTGTCTTATAAACGATTGATTGCTTATGGTGGTCGTCTTTTGAAAGAAATACATAAAGAGTTGAACTTGGGTGATGCGGAAAATGGCGATCTTGTTCATGTGGATGGTGACTCGGATGAAGTCGCTAATGGTACGATTGAGGTCATGGCTTACTGGCATGTCGGGAATTGGTGAAGAGCATAAGGAGAAACTGGTACCATTTCATGGTTACAACCGCAGTGCGGTTGGTTATGTTAGTTTTAACTTGTAGTATTTACGCTTTCGATGTTTCTAGTTAAGTTAGTGGGAAAAATGTCTGATTTTCCTCCTTGAGATTAAAAAGATAATGAACAATATCGTGATTATTAAATTTGCTCTTTTTGTTTGAAAAGCAATTAGAGCGCCTTTAGGCGCTCTTGTTATTGATGGTTGCCCAGCTGGCTATTGATTTCTTTTCTTGATCACTTCACTTTATCCTCTATTAGTTCAAACATTCTCGCATACGCATTTTTTATATTTTTATCTGTTGGCTGATCGTTGTAAAGAGTTGTAGCAAACTTATCATCATTGTAATATCCCTGTAGATACCATCCGCTGTCATTTGGAAACCCTTTGTTGTACGGTACGTCTTTATCTAGAAAAGTTTGTGACATGACCACCGAATCAATAAAAACAAACGCTACATCCGTATCATTGAAAATATCCGTATACTTATTCTCTGCCACTGTATCAAGAAATTTTTTGTTTATGAATACAGCGTCCAGACCATCTTCAAAGCCTTTCTCTAATAACTGGTTAGTATCTAACGGTTTAAAGGTTGCATGATTCTTGTCTGCATCGTGGATCATTGGGAATTCTCCAATTACACCAATTACAAGTTCTCTTCCTTCATAATGATTTATGATATCTTCATTCTTGCCACAAGCAGAAAGAGAAAACATGATGCAGAAAAAACAAAAACTTAGGACGTATTTTTTCATGGCTGAACCTCCCAATTTAAAAGAGCCTCAGAATACTCTGAAGCCCTTAATGGTTTAATCTATCTAACTACTTGTTTATATTTCAAACCAGTATAAACAGACCCAAAGAAACTAGAGGTAGTTGAAACGGAATAATTAGCCGTAAGCCATTACTTAATCCAATAGACCCAACCTGTGTTGAATTTGTTTGATTGTAAAATTTTCCATTCACAACATAATTATATCCGCTTGTTTTTAAATCCACTTGAATAGTTCCGCTAAAATTGTGACTGCTCGCCTTTTCGGACTTGTTTAATTTTGTTTATTTATTACGGTATTCCCACTGACCAATGAGTAGCTCAACAATATGCCCAAACATTGACGCGCGATTTATGCGTCCATTGGTAAAGAAACCTACCGCACCTTCATGCATATGGTTATCAGTCTTTTGACTAAACGATTCCATAACAGGGCCTAACTCCTGCCCCGCTCTTATTCGTTCAGCTATTTCATCTGGCAATCGAAAACGAGCTCCACCAGCAATGAGTGGTTGGTCGTTCGTGTCATCTGTCAAAGCACCCCAATTACAAACAATAAGCCCATGAGGTGTTTCCACGACTCCACCTTCAAGTCCAATACCGATCGAAGCACCAATTTCTTTTTTTGCAGCCATAGAACGGTTAATTGCACCTGTAATCGTTTCATTATCCCCTATTGGTTGTTCAGAAACATCTGAAGGAACCGATACTCCGATTACATTTACATGTGAATAAGATAACTGTGTCAATGCTTGTTCTACAGCTCTTAGTTTTGCTTTATTGAGTGTCCCAACTGCAATCATTAATTGATCAACCATAATCAACCCTATGAGTTTTGCCGGATCGAATCAATTGTTGAACGATCACATGATTTCACTAGCTTCACGAGCAATTCTTTTGCTGCAGCATAGTCATCGATATGAATCATCGAAGCATGCGTGTGGATGTAGCGAGAGCAAATCCCTACAACTACACTTGGTACACCTTCATTTGACATGTGAACACGACCTGCATCCGTGCCACCTTGTGACACAAAGTATTGATAAGGAATTTTGTTCGACTCAGCTGTATCAAGTACAAATTCTCTCATACCATAATGCGTGACCATGCTGCGGTCAAGAATACGTAAGAGAGTCCCTTTTCCAAGCTGTCCAAATTCATTTTTATCACCTGCCATATCGTTTGCAGGACTTGCATCCATTGCAAAGAAAATGTCTGGCTTAATTAAGTTGGCTGCCGTTTGAGCACCACGCAAGCCTACTTCTTCTTGAACAGTCGCTCCACTGTAAAGTGTACTTCCTAATGTTTCCCCTTGAAGCTCTTTTAACAACTCAATCGAAATACCACATCCATAACGATTATCCCATGCTTTTGCTAAAATCTTTTTGTCATTTTCCATGGGTGTGAATGGACAAATCGGAACAATTGAATGACCAGGACGGATCCCCATCGATTCAGCATCTGCGCGATCATCCGCACCAACGTCAATGAGCATATTTTTAATGTCCATCGGTTTGGCACGCTTTTCATCACTTAAAAGATGCGGTGGAATTGAACCAATGACACCGATAATCTTCTTTTTGTCCGTGACGATTTCAACTCTTTGCGCAAGTAGCACCTGGTTCCACCATCCGCCAAGTGTTTGAAAACGAAGCATACCGTTTTCAGTAATGCCCGTAACCATAAATCCAACCTCATCCATATGACCTGCTGCCATGACGACGGGTCCATCCTGAGGTCCTTTTTTCAGACCAAAAATACTTCCTAAACCATCTTGAACAATTTCATCCGAATACTTCGATAGCTCTTGTTTCATAAATGAACGCACGGCATGTTCATTTCCTGGTGCCCCAGGAAGTTCTGTTAAGGTTTTAAATAATGATAAAGTTTCTTGATTCAAAACGGGAATCCCCTCTCTATAAACCTGCTTATGTATGTTATTTGCAATTAGTCTTCATTTTACAGAACTTTCTTTCGATTTTCCAGCATTTCATCCAACCTTTCCGGATAAAAGAATGGTGATTAAAACGCATTCTTTCTGTATACTAAGAATAGTTTGAGAAATTCGGAGGTGAATAACGAATGAATTGGAAGGATGTAACGGTTGGAGCGGTAGTTGGTCTAGCTGCTGGGATCATCATCAGTCAAGGCACATCATGCACCAGTTCAGTTTCAGCAGAGAAAGTGCTACAAGACGTAAAAAATCAATTTAAAAAACGAAGTTCAATTGATGGTTCATGGATACAAATGAAGCCAGAGGATCACCAAATTCTTGCTGTTAAAAACCAAGTCTACCGCGGTGGAATATCACGCCATCATGGAAATGAATTAGAACAGTTTGAATTTATTGCTGACGCAAAAACAGGCACGATTATGGATGTCTATAAAATTAAGTAAGCGTTGAGAAGATTCTTGTCCCAGGTTCATGAGACGAGAATCTTTTTATTGGTGGATTTGTTTCATCCGTAATACCCCAATCAAGCGTTACATCCTTTCCCCTTAACCCATGCCCTGTTGCTCCGCTATACTGCCCTCCATATCCTGCATCAAATTACATTCGACGCTACCCTAGTAGTTGCACAACAATTTAAAGTTCTATTTAAACTAATTATTACATAATTTATAAAGTGCCATTATTAAAAAAGAAAGGGGGATAATCTGTGCGTTTAACATATATAACAGCTCTAGATAAAAATTGTGTAGTTGTCCGTTCATCAAAAGATTCTATTGAAATAGCTGAAGGGGACACAGTAGCTCTACACCATACAGCTGACTTCGTAATTAAGGGGAAAGCAAAAGTGGTTGCTGATGCGGGAACTATTTTTTATACATAACAAAACCATTCTAACTCGGATTTCCAATTTTACTATTTATTTTTAAAATTTTTTAAAGCAGACGCTCTAAACGTAATAGCAGGAACAGCTTTAGTCTACGAAAAAACAAGGAATTAATTCTGCTTTATTGTATACTCTTGTTGTTTTCTGTCCCTTTCAAGAATCTTAGGTTACTTTTCACGAACCGTCTCTTTCAGCCAGTTAGAGGCGGTTTTTGTATTTTTAAAACAGGTGAAAATTGCATGTAATCAGTTTATCCCTTTAAGTAGTAGGAAGGTTTCTACCACCTTGCTACCTCTTTTGCCTGTACTCTATAAACACATTGCCACGATATCCTTCTTGTGCGATTAGCTTATGACGTCCAAGTAAGAGTAATTGGAATTGGTCCCTTATAAAAGCCAACACCTTATTAGGTATGAGGACAGCTTGATGTGGAGCAATGCATGATGACCTATTAGGTGAAGCCAGTAATGATTTGCTAGATTCCTCGGTAGAGAATCTAATGTGACGGGGCTCCATGTCCAGTCAACACCAGCTCAGGGTGAAATTCCGATAAAAAAGGAACAATTACCTTAGAAAGGGTAATTGCTCCCAGAGGTTTTCCATACTTCTACTGTTTTGAGGCTAGTCCAAGTCCTGAATGTGGATTTTTTCTTTACGACCCTATTACTCTATTCAAATGGAACTCTCTTCACGGAGTCAACAATCTCTTTTCCTGCTTCATCCCATTTCAAAGCGCGATAAAAGGAATCATGATAGAACATGAACCACCAGTTGTTCGCTATCCCTTTTTTAATCCAATCCTGCTTCGCAGCAATTGAGGTCATTGGATAATCATCATAAGCAAGCACCCAAAGTGGATTTTGATGCGCGTGTGTCGGCATTAAATCAGCCATGTGCACCATTGTTTCACCGTCTTGTTCCATTAAGACGATAGAATGACCGTTACTATGCCCACCCGTATGAATCATTTTTAAGCCGGGAAGCACTTCAATCTCTCCTTCAAATGTGATCACTTGCTCTTGGATGGGTTTCCAGTTTTCTTCCCAGTATGTATTTCGTGACCGTATGTTTGGACTTCTCATTTCATCCCATTCGACTGCAGACGTATAAATTTTGGCATTAGGAAAAGAAGAGACAAGTTTTTCTCCTTTAAATTCAGTTAGTCCGCTAGCGTGATCAAAATGCATGTGGGTCATTAAAATAATATCGATATCAATCGTTTTCAGGTCCAACTTTTCTAATGACTGCTCAATTTTCGATTCTCTCGTCACACCATAGTTTCGCTTCTTCTTATGTGAGAGCTTACCATGACCAACGCCTGAGTCGATCAAAATATGATGATTGTCAATCGTTAGTAACGCAGGCTCAGTTGTTAGCTCAATTTGATTTGCATCATTGTGTGGATATTTTTTCGACCATAGTGGTTTGGGCACTACACCAAACATCGCCCCACCATCCATATTTGTAATTCCACCATCAAGCCACGATAAATTCCATTGACCAAACTTAAAAGAGTCCATGATTTAACCTCCTTGTTGAATACGCTTTCAATTTTTATCATAGTAAAAACTGCACAGAAAGTAAAACAGAAGGTCATCATGACCTTCTGTTTACGATTCTTTCGGATAACGAACCTCACAACGGTAAATTCGTTGACCCTTCTTTGAAAATTTCTCTTCGTATTCTGTCATAATATTGCCTTCAAAACCGCTTTTATGAAGATCCAAACTCAGATACGTTAACAATAGACCATATGCTGAAAAGCTTTGAAGTGAGTATTCAAATAAACCTTGGTTGTCGGTTTTAAAGTGAATTTCTCCTTCTTCGGGTAGAACTGTTTTATATAAATCTAAAAAACTCGAAAAGGTAAGTCTGCGTTTTTCGTGACGGTTTTTAGGCCATGGATCTGAAAAGTTTAAATAAACACGCGCGACTTCTCCTTTATCGAATATGGTAGTTAAATCATTTGCATTGATATTTAACAATTTCACATTGGGCAAATCAGCTTCAATTAAGCGTTCAAGCGCCATAACGATGACACTTTCTGACAATTCAACTCCGATATAGTTTACGTCTGGATTGGCACGTGCCATTTCAATTACAAAACGTCCTTTTCCAGTCCCAACCTCAATGTGAATCGGATTTGTATTGTTAAATTCTTTTGCCCATAGACCTTTTTTAGATTCGGGTTCATGAACAATATAGTGCGGATGGGACTCAATTCTGTCTTTTGCCCAAGGTTTGTTTCGTGTTCTCATCTTTTTCTTGCACCTCATTTATTTTTTGTTCATCGACACACGTCTTAATTATTTCAAACAATCGTTTCCAAAGCAATTTAAAAATAGCCTCGATGATTTCTAAATCGTTCTTTAGAAAAAGTCACCGGGCTATTTTTTCTTCTCAATTGGGCAATCGCTTTGAAAACAATATTGAAGAAAGTTCATCCATTTTGTTACATCGTGAAGTCGACCTTTATTTTTTTGCCATTGAAGCATATTGAGCGCTTGGCATACAACATACCATTTCATTCGCAATCTGAACTCGTCGGTGAGAATTTCACCATATTGCTGCATCCATTGTGCCCAATTCTTTTCTGGTATATACAAATATAAGAGCATTCCAACATCAACTGCTGGATCTGCAAGCATAGCACCGTCCCAGTCAATTAAAAATAATTCGTTATTATCTGAAAGTAACCAATTATTGTGATTCACATCTCCATGGCAGACTACAAATTCTTTTGTTGTCACTTCACCCACATTTTTCTGTAGGAATTCAATCGCTTCCCTTACAGGTTTTAGAAGTGTTAGGTCTAGATCAAGTGTGGATTTTAGCTCATCAAGCATCACAGTCGCTTCATTCGGTTCTTTTCCTAAACGACGTATCATAGAGGTTAATGGTTTTGAACGATGAATTTTTTTAAGTAATTTTGCAACTCGTAGACCTGTCATTTCCTCTGATTTCAGCTCGCGCCCATTTAACCAATGTTGAGCGGTGATGACGTCTCCGTTTTCAAGGCGTTTGGTCCATTTCAAACGCGGGACGATTCCCTCAGCTGATAATACCGCGATAAAAGGAGAAGAATTACGTTTTAAGAACAGCTTTTGCTCGTCGAATCTAGCAAAAAACGCTTCACCTGACGCGCCGCCTGCCGATATGATTTCCCATTCTTGATCAAACAAGTGTTCCAACTTCATTCACCTTCTATGTGTTCTTTTTTATTAGTCTAGTACGCAATAGAAAAAGATAGCTATTATTTCTTTCATAGACAATAGAATAAAATTTTAACGTTTTATGGGGTGTTTCGTCAAGACCCATATTTATGCGCACGAACAAAAGTCCAATTTTGAGGATGGACCTCTATTTGTATCGAATTTTCTTTTGATAGTTGCCCGGCTTCCTCACCATCAGCATGAATTTTAGCTGTCTGCTCTGAATGAACATGAATTAATTTTCCTCTTCTCGTTGTAACTTCTTTAAAACGTAGATGATTCCCTTTAAATACGCTTATAAAAACAGCAAGAAATTTCCACCTCGATACATTGTGAACAATAGTTAAATCTAACTCACCATCTCTTGAATCGGCATTGGGAGCAATTTTCATCCCCCCTCCATAATATGGTTGATTAGACACCGTGACAAACCATACGTTGTCAACAGATTTTTCCTTACCATCTACTCTAATTTCCATTGTAATGGGGGCGTAAGTGAATAGATGACGGATCAAATAAAATACATAAATTAATTTACCAATTTTCATACGATTAAACCACTTTTTTAAAGGCGATTTGTTCACTGAGTATGCGACAAGTGCATCAAAACCGATCCCCAAATTGTTCACGAACCAGCCACTCTCTATTCCTTCATAAAAAGCACTATCATGTTGTTCTATCATCTCTCCATTCCACTTTGACAACTCAACAATTGACTCGTGTGAACGTGGAAAAGACTGAAAGGATCGCGCAAAATCATTTCCTGATCCAGCTGGAATACATGCAACAAGAGCATTAGTAAAGCCAGCAACACCATTAAGTACCTCATGCATGGTGCCGTCTCCCCCCACCCCAACGAAAAGCGCTTTGTCTGAAGGGTTTTGTAGGCACCAATGTTGAATTCGGCTTGATGCGTCTCCAGGTGCTTTTGTGATCCAATAATCAATCCCTTCGGTGTCACAAACCTTTTGTACAGAACGAAAATAACGAAGCGCTTGCCCACTTTTGGCTTTTGGATTGATGATCAATATTATCTTCATTCAAAAGTCTTGGACAAAGTTGAATCATCACTTTTATCCATACTCCATTGCATTCTTCTCACAGAAGTTGTTTTAGTGTGTTCAATGATCACTTTTGCTGCTTTCATTTGCATGTGCTTTAGTGGTGAGCGCGAGTTTCGCTGTTGTGCAAACCATTCTGAATAGCTTCTTTTATCTACAATGTTTAAGCCAAACGGAGCATCTGGAAAATCAATGTAGCCGTTTCGTGAAAGGATTGTTTTTTTAATTGGTAATTCAACATTTTGTTGTTTAAATAATTGTTTTAAAATATGTTCCGTTCGATCAAGCGAAATTAATGGGCTAAGTATTTTCTTGTCTTGCGTGCCTGTTTTTACTGTCCAAAAACGTTCTGTCGAACCAATATACGCAGACTTATCTAACCCTTCCAAAAGTAAAATACACCATGCAGTTGTAGGTGTAATAACCAAAATATCGAGTTCAACCGGAGCTTTTTTTATGAGAATAATTGGTTTATATAATACTAAATATGTATCTGGAAAACGTTGCAAAAAGTAACGTAATGGTTCTTCGCGCAAATATTTTGAGTCCATATACGATTTGTCCATTAACGTTGAACTGGCCCACTTTAATTGAAATTGATAAACCTGATCTAAATAATTATGCTTTAGATCTTCCAACGACTCCGGACGATTATACATGTGAGGTTCAAAATCAAACGATGATTCGTTACACGCGTTTGACTTTTCTTCAATTAGTTCCTTCATTGGTTCTTCAACAGTTTTTTCTTCTCGCACCCAAACTTTACGAAATCGTTTTATGAGACCGTCCTTACCGTCCTTACCCTCCATACCTTCGACTTCTTCTTTAAATTGTTGGAGGTCTTCCTCGTCCATAAAAGTCGAGCCTTCATCCCACTGCTGTTTAATTTTCTCCCACTTCTTCTTTTTTAAGTGAACGAATTGCGAAGGATAGCGAATCATGTCTTTTTCATAACGAGAAACATAGTCTTGTAGTTTAATTAACTGTGCCACGATGTGTTTCCCCTTTCTAGAATCTATAGAGTAGCTAATTTATATTGAGCAACGACTTCATATTTAGGCATGTTTTTAGGGTGAATGCGAAATAGACTTACAGTGTTTGCAGTAAATTCAATTGGATCGATCATATTAGGTAGCTGGAATCGTTCTTTTCCTTGCCACTTTTTTGCTAATGTAATATGAGGTCGAAATGGTCTGTTCTCAACTGAACCACAAACGTTAGTAACGATATTTTGGATAAGATCGTATAAATGCAAAAGAGGCTTCGAACGTTCCGGTCCTACCCAAAAAATCCGAGGAGCATCACGATGACCGAAATAATTCACCTGATCAATGCGAACAGTAAAGCTTGGACTGGTTGTCACAACGTCAGCTAACCTTTGTTGATATGATTGAAGATCGATGACTTCCAAAGAACCGAGAAAAGCGAGCGTTAAGTGGTAATCTTCCGTGTGAGTCCATTGTTTAAACGAACGCAACTCACACAACTCTTCCTTTTGAAGTTGAATCCTTTCCTTAACAAATGAAGGTAATTCTAGCGCAATAAAATAATGGGATGTGCCCACGAAAACGACCTCATTTCTTTTGAACCTTTTGTTGTTATTATACCCTTTATTAGGATTTTAGACATGAAGTTTTCATCAGAGCAATGATCATTGAATCCATCGCAACTTAACTGTAAAATGATGTGTATGATCGTGAAAGGGTGCATGAAATGAAGGTAGTTAATAATATTGCAGAATTGATTGGAGATACACCATTTGTAAAATTAAACAGATTACAAACACAAACAGGTGCAACGGTCTACGCGAAACTTGAAAATTATAATCCAAGTAAAAGTGTAAAAGATCGCCCGGCTTATAATATGATACTTCAAGCTGAAAAAGCAAGCCTGCTAAAGGAAGGTTCAACGATCATTGAACCGACAAGCGGAAATACTGGAATAGGAATCGCAATGAATGCAGCAGCACGTGGGTACCATTCAATTCTTGTAATGCCTGACACGATGACATCAGAACGCATCAACTTGTTAAAAGCATACGGTGCTGAAGTCGTGTTAACGCCAGGTGATGAAAAAATGCCTGGTGCGATTAAAAAAGCTCAGCAACTGGCCTTGGAAATTCCTAATAGCTTTATTCCGATGCAGTTTGATAATTCAGCGAATCCAGATGCTCATAGGTCATCCACAGCACTTGAAATCATTGAAGCTGTTAAACAACTAGACAAACCAATAGGAGCATTTGTTGCAACAGCAGGGACAGGCGGAACAATAACTGGTACAGGTGAGGTGCTGAAAGAACATTATCCTGACATTCAAGTGCATGTCGTTGAACCAGCTGGCTCCCCAGTCCTATCTGGTGGAAAGCCCGGTAAGCATAAACTCGTTGGCACAAGCCCTGGCTTCATACCACCGATTTTAAATCAATCTGTATACGACGAAATTCATAAAATTGAAGATGAAGATGCCTATGATATAACAAGGAGATTAGCTCGTGAAGAAGGAATTTTAGTAGGTCCTTCCTCTGGTGCAGCTTGCTATGCAGCATTAAAAGTAGCTGAAACACTTCCTGATGAATCCGTTGTCATTTTCATTGCATGTGATACAGGTGAACGTTATTTATCAAGTGATTTATTCCGATATGAAGACAACTAAATCATGAAAAATGAATCATCCGCATGAGAGTGTAGACTCATGCGGATGATTTTTTCGGGAAGAAGAAAACGGTTGGTCTCTGTTTCTGAGTAGATAACCATCATTTTGAGTTGAACTTACATTATTACAGAAAAGTGAACCTCCACTTTTCGCACAACGCCTTCTTACTGTCTCCCAATATTTATTCCTCTGCTCCTACAAGCTCTCCGCACTGCTGTTGGATCGCTCCTTTAAAGGCTACTTGAAGTTTTTTGGTCCATTCACCAGGTTTGCCATCACCAACCGGCACATCTCTAACTTGTACAAGCGGCATAATTTCAGCTGTGGTGCTTGCCATGAACACCTCATCTGCTGCGTATAACTCTTCTACTGAAAATGCTTCTTCTTTATACGTTAAACCAATCTCGTTGCACAATTGTAGAATGACTCTTCTTGTTATCCCATTTAAAATCAGGTTCGTAGCAGGGTGGGTATGTAGCTGATTATCTTTAATGATAAAAACATTTGATGACGAGCCTTCTGTTACCGTTCCATCACGATGTAAAATCGCTTCAAAACTTCCGTTCGCCATTGCTTCTTGTTTCGCTAAAAGATTCCCTAACAAATTTAAACTTTTAATGTCGCAGCGCAACCAACGAACATCATCTGCTACAGTCGCAGTCATACCTTTATTCATTCCTTCTTCAGGGCGACCCACTTCTTTCGTGTATGCGGTAAGAACAGGCTTACTTTGTCCAGGAAATTGATGCTGTCTCGGTGCTGCACCTCTCGTTACTTGTAAATAAATAGTGCCCGTATGAAGTTTATTCATCTCCATCAACTCTTGCAGCTTTGCTGTTAACTCTTCTTGAGTAAACGGTAGCTCCAGTAAGATTTTCTTTGAAGATTCAAAAAGACGAGTAAGATGTTCTTTTCCCGTGAACATTTTCCCACCATATACACGAATCACTTCATACACACCATCGCCAAACTGATATCCACGATCCTCAATATCAATACTTCCTTCTTCACGACTAATGAATTGATCGTTTACTAGAATTTTTCCCATGATGATTTCTCCTTTTGCTTCTAAGCAGATTATTTTTTACATGCAATTTCATAAATGGCTTGCGCGTATATCGCTGTTGCTCTCAATAAGTCGTCAATATCTATGTACTCATCTTTTTGGTGAGCCACATCTTCTCGTCCAGGAAACAATGCGCCAAATGCAACTCCTTTAGTCAATGATCTGGCGTACGTTCCACCACCAATTGCGAGTAATTCCCCCCTTTCCTTTGTTTGTTCTTCATATACACGTAAAAGTGTTTGGACAAACGGATCTTGTCCATCAACATGATGTGGTTTTGAGTCGTCGATGTTAGCGATTTCAATACCTAGTTCTAAAAGTTCTGAAGTCAACTTTTGGATCGCTCTATCCATATCATATGTCACTGGATAACGTACATTCAACCCCAAATAAGCTTCCTCATCGCTGTACCGTATTTTTCCGACGTTCATCGTTAAATCGCCACTTATTTCGTCTTTTCCAGCCAAGCCTAAAGCATGGGCTCTTGAATCATTATGTAAATTCTTTTTAGCAAATGAATAAAACGCTTGTGCTCTCGCATCAAAATCAAATCGTGCTAAAAAGGATAGCAACATCAGACCAGCATTAACACCATTATCTGGTTCCATGGCATGTGCAGATTTCCCGTTACACTCAAGTATCAAGACACCACCATCAATATAATAATCGCCTGTTACGCCCTGCTCTTTTAAAAACTCGTCATATTCTTGTAGTAAAAACGTTTGATCTAAATGCGGGACCAGAATAGCCTTCGCACGATCTGGAATCATATTATATCTTTCGCCCGATGTAAATGATCGCAACTCCATTTTGGGTGCTGTATCGTCTTTTTTGCGTTCTGTTAGGACTAAATCAAAATCAATTATCCCTTTTTCAGCATGAATGATTGGGAAATCTGCGTCCGGTGCAAAACCGATCGTTGGCATTTCTTCATGTTCGAAATAATGATCTACACATCTCCAATTACTTTCTTCGTCGGTACCGACAATCATTCGAACACGCTTTTGAAATGGAATACCTAAATCATTCACCATTTTCATTGCAAAGTAGGCAGCCATTGTTGGCCCTTTATCATCAATCGCCCCACGTGCATAAATACGATTATTGTCGATTTGTCCACTAAATGCAGGGTAACTCCATCCTTCACCAGCAGGGACAACATCAACGTGACAAAGCACTCCTAATATGTCCTCTCCTTCACCGATCTCTATGTGACCAGCAAGATTTCCGACATTTTTAGTTGTGAAACCGTCTTGATCACCTTGTTTTAGCATGTAATCTAATGCTTTTTTTACGTCTACACCGAGTGGGGCTTCTACTGTCGTATTTTTTTCATCTAAAACACTTGGAATTTGAAGCAACCCTTGTAAATCTTGAATGAGTTGATCTTTATACTTTTCAACTTCTTGATCCCATTGAATGGACATTAGCGCTGCACCCCTTACCGAGTAATGGTCCTATTATAGACGATTCGAGTAATACAAGCACGTTTCGAGTGGACAAAGATTCGTTTAAATAAGTAAAAATGCTAGAGCGAGGAGAATGATCGGCGTTAACATTCCAAACATCGTCCATTTTCTGGCACGCAAATAGCCATTATAAAATCTATATTTCCCCCCTATAGAATGGTTATCAATGAGCAACTCCCACATAATGTTCTGTATGGTTATACAGGTAATACATAGAACGGTAACAAGGATAATGAATACCCAATCCGCAGAAACAAAAGCTGCACTGAACGTGACTACACCAAACAAACGGAGATACTGATACAGAAATGTACGGTTTCTTAAATGATGTTTGAAAAAAAGTTCTAACATTCCAGCTGTAGGACTCATCGAACGAAATATTCGTTTTGATTGTCGGAAAAGCTTTGGTTTCTTGGGCAACTTAGTTTTTGGAGGTGTTTCAATATCAATGGCCCTCGCAAAAATACGTCGGATCCATCTCACCTTCCATTCCGCTTCTTGTGAAGCATGATAAGAAAGCTGCCACGTGCGATTTAGCATCGTTCGTTTAAAAAAGTAAATTAACATAGCTGAATAAAAGATTGCTAATACGATCACCATCCACGTCGCATAAACCAAACTGGCAATCACGGCTATCCAACTCAAGATCATCAAAAATACCAATAAAGAAATAAAACAAGCTTTTTGAAAACCGTTATATTTCATGTTCATCCAGTAAAGCAAGACCTTACAATTGCTACGAATAACAGTCAGCATAATGAACAACAAAACGCACTGGTAGACGGATACGTGAAGTATACCAATTAAGTAAGGTAGCAATAAAAATAAACAAACAGCAGAAAAAATGAGTGATGAACCAATATTATAATAAAAGCTTACTTTCAGCATCCCTTCTATCCATCGAGAACGTCGAACTAAAAAGATGGTATCTGCTTCATACAAATAGGTTCGCCACCTTTTCGTTAACGACAATAAGCAAAGAAAGAAAACCCACCCCGTCCAATAAATGAGTTCCAGCCATTCTGGTGGTGCAACCCACCACGATCGATAAAAAACAAACAAAAAAAACAACGAGGGAATAATTGCATACACATAAATCGTCCAATCCAGTACACTCGTAATAATATTTGTCTGATAGCGCCAATCTTTTTTTAATCGAACAAAAAAAAGATCCTGCTTCATTTATTCGTCTCCTTCAGGAAAACAGTCGTATAACGTTCCCCTTTCAACATTACATTGGGATAACACTTCACTCAGTGTGCCGCTTGCATGAAGTGTTCCGCTTTCGATAATGACAAATCGATCGGCGATCCGCTGAGCAGTATCAAGTATGTGCGTACACATTAAAATTCCTGCACCACGTTCCCTCTCTTCTTCCAGCGTGGCAAGTAACAGTTTCGTAGCAGACGGATCAAGCCCCATAAATGGCTCATCAATAATCCACAGTGATGGACGAGACATAAGTCCAAGCAAGATCATTGATTTTTGCTGCATCCCTTTTGAAAATGAACCTGGTAAATGATGGACAACATCTGTTAAACGTAAACGTTGCAACCACTCTTTTACAAAGGGTTCCCATTCATTTTGTTTTAATTCTTCTATTGAAGCGACAAACTGAATATGCTCCCATAACGTAAGATCTTCATAAAAAGTTGGCCTCTCAGGAATAAAAGAATAACGAATTCCTTTTTGTAATTCCACTTCTCCTTCAAGAAATGGCAATTGTCCCATTAATGCTTTAATTGTGGTGCTTTTTCCAGCACCGTTTGAACCAATCATAGCCACAAGTTCACCTTGATTTACCGACAATCGAATGTTTTTAATCGTTGGTTCATTTGGTTCGTAACCACCTGATTGAATCGCAACATGCAACATGCTTTACACTCCCATCAGTACCCTTTTCTCCTTTACGAAAAATAATTTAAAAAGTTTCACCTATTGTTTAATTATGGGCATATTTCACTGATTTTTTGTTAACAAATTAGAAATAATATCATTTCACTAGAAATATACTTACAAAAATTGTACAATGTAGTTGTCAGACAATATTATCGACTTTTTATGAAAAGGGGCTGTCTTAAGGCAAACCAACAAACCGTGTCGTTGATCGTTACTCAACATAGTGGTCTACTGTAGTCATTGCCTAGGGAAAAAAGATGAGGGAGTGGTTTTTTGAAGCCTACTACGAATCGAATGCTAACTCGAATCAAATCGGTCTACATGTTCATTAAAGAAAATGGAACTGTGACGACAAGTGATTTGGTTGATGAATTTGGCATCACACCTCGCACCATTCAAAGAGATTTGAATGTGTTGGCCTACAACGATTTAGTGACTAGTCCTAGTCGCGGCAAATGGACGACAACACAAAAAAAAGTAAAAATATCATAGAAACGAAAACGTAGGCGGCTCGTTTGGCCCTGACACGTTAAGAAGACTTGCACAAATAGGCGCTTTTTGCCTAATGGGCGAGTTAGCTTATCACCTCAAGGGGCTAGCCACTTGCGCTGGAAGATGATTTATTTAAATGTAAGTTATCCACCCAATTGCCGTAATATCGTTGTCTTATTCTATTTCTAAAAGCCCCCATCTCAATGTGTTGAGATGGGGGCTTTTGATTCGACTTAACTTGAAATGTAACAATGCGACTCTACAGTATTTAAGAAAAATAAATTTTCATGACTCCAAATCATATTATTCTCGATTTTGCAATTTTACTAATTCATCTTCTATTAATTCTCTATACTCGCCTATCTTGAGAACCGGATCTAATGTCAACGTTCCCATTGATATTCGCTGTAAATACGTCACTTCTTTGCCGACCGCTTGGAACATACGCTTTACTTGATGAAATTTGCCTTCTGTAATCGTTAATTCAATTTCTGATGTAGAACCAGAAGAAAGAATAACCAGATCGCCGGGTTTCGTTTCGTAACCATCATCTAGTATGATACCCATTTTAAATGCTTCTTGGTCATGCTCGGTCACTTCACCGTCAATACGAGCAAAATATGTTTTTGGCACGTGCTTTTTTGGTGACAACAATTGATGAGAAAGCTGCCCATCGTTCGTTAACAGCAAGAGTCCTTCCGTATCTTTATCTAACCTACCGACAGGAAATGGTTCAAACACTTGATATTCCACTGGCAACAAATCAATCACTGTTTTATGCTCACGATCTTCCGTTGCTGAAATGACCCCTTGTGGTTTATTCATGAGAATATAAATAAATTCACGATACTCAATTTTCTCTCCATTTACCACAACAACTTGTTTAAATGGATCAACTTGAGCCTTCCCTTCTTTAGCAGGAACCCCATCTATCAAGACTGTCCCTGATTTCAATAATTTCTTCATTTCTTTCCGACTACCATAACCCATATTTGATAAAAGCTTATCTAAACGCATATAAGTCACTCCTTTGCGAACCTAACAAAAGCCAGTGCTGAACTGGCTCCTTTTATTTAATAAAAGATAGTAGTGATTGATTTATTGCAACTTACGATAACGTCTACACCTAGCTGTCAAGACTCAACTAAGACGTAAATCTCTTTCTGAGACGTGTAATACGTTCTCCGAATAGTTTATCTGCCAGACGTGATTTCAAGCTTAAGACGAAATACACAAACGCTCCAACGATTCCACATACAGCGAGGATAAGTATCGCTTGCCAGCGGTTTGAAGGGTCAAGGAAAAACGTTAGTCCGAAATAAAACAGTAGCACAGGCACAGCCATAATAACGTTAAATATTACCATTAGCGTTGTGCGCTTAATCACTATTCTATATTTGTAAGCAGCAAAGTGACGAATCACGAGCAAATTGATCATAATAGCAACTACGTACCCAATACTTGTTGCTAAGACAGCCCCTTGAACTTCCATCATCTGCACAAGCGGGATATTGATGGAGAGCTTTACGAGTAAACCAACGAGTAGACTGAGCACACTCCAACGCTGTTCATTGATCCCTTGCATCATTGCAGCAGTAACGTGGAAAAGAGCAAACAAAATGGCCACTGGTGCATACGTACGTAACACTTCCGTACCTAATTCACTAGCACCGTAGAATACCGTATACGCTGGTTCAGCAAGTAACGCCAAGCCAATTGCTGCAGGCATTGTTAAGAAAAGTAATATTTGAAAC
Source organism: Jeotgalibacillus marinus (assembly GCF_040801915.1). NCBI lineage: Bacteria > Bacillati > Bacillota > Bacilli > Caryophanales > Caryophanaceae > Jeotgalibacillus > Jeotgalibacillus marinus. The sequence goes on from NZ_JBFMIA010000001.1 coordinate 563,594, forward strand.
GTTTGATCAAGCTGATTATTTAAGCCTCGCCAATCCCCCTTTGCAAACGTTTTAGTAACAACTGGAATAAGTGTCAGCGCGAACGCAGTTGCAAGTGAGACTGGGATGATCACGAGTTTATGCGTAGTAAAGGATAAGATCCCATACTGATCATCGGAGACTGCTGCTAATCCAATCGAAGCCATTGCACGGTTAAATGTCACGGTATCGACTAATTGGAACAACGGATTTGCCACTCCAACAAGGACAAAAGGAATGGAGTACAGCAAAATCTCTTTATACATATCTTTAATTGAAATTTGAACTTCACCGCGATTATTCTCAAGCATTTTATCTAAATGAGGCTTTCGTTTAAAGTAATACCAAATGAGTAATGCTAAACTAGCAGCCCCTCCAACAAATGCACCGAACGTTGCGACCGCAATCGCTGTGGTCATCGAACCGTCCATTACGTACAAAACAACATACACACCTACAAGGAGGAAAACAATACGTACGATTTGCTCAATAACATTCGATACAGCTGTTGGTCCCATCGACTCATGCCCTTGGAAAAACCCTCGTATTAAACTCATAAATGGGATAATGATAAGTGCAAAACTTACCGCTCGAATCACGGTCGTCACTTGCTCAATGGTAATTTGTTGCTCATCCGCTGGGATCGCTAAACCAGCAAAAAACGGAGCGAACGTATACATGATCAAAAAGGAGAGAAACCCCGTTAATGTCATTAACCATAGACCTGATCTGAAAAGCCTTCGCCCGATTTCATATTCTTCTAATGCATTATATTTAGCAACAAATTTCGACACAGCTAATGGGACTCCGGCTGTTGCAACCGATATAAAGATCGTATAAGGAATATATCCGTAAGAATAGAGAGCTGTAGCACTCACATCATTTCCTAGTAAGAATGTAAACGGAATCACAAAAAACAAACCAAGAAATTTTGAAATAAATGTCCCAAGCGTTAATATAAACGTTCCTCTTACTAATGTAGATTTTGACATAGATTTTATTTTCACTTCCCAATCTAAGGAAAAACTGATTTTTCGACACTAACCATTAGTTTACTACTCCATTAGAGTAATGACAATCGATTTACGACTCCTATTCGGACAAATCGTTGAACATCATGCGTAGTAACGATAAAATAAATCAAGTATGTATTGAAGAAAAGTTGGTGAGAAAAATGAAATATGACGTCATCGTCGTTGGCGGTGGTCCTTCTGGACTCATGGCCGCAATTGCTGCTGGCGAAAAAAAAGAGCGTGTATTACTCGTTGATAAAGGATCAAAGCTTGGCAAAAAGTTAGCCATATCTGGTGGTGGTCGCTGCAATGTAACAAACCGATTGCCAGTTGATGAAATCATTAAACACATCCCTGGGAATGGACGTTTTTTACACAGCGCTTTTTCCATTTTTAACAATGAAGATATTATTGCTTTTTTCGAAGGGCTTGGTGTGGCATTAAAAGAAGAAGATCATGGACGCATGTTCCCTGTTTCCAATAAAGCGCAGTCGGTGGTAGACGCATTGCTTCGCAGACTTGGAGAACTTCATGTAGAAATTCGAACAAATGTTGAAGTCGCAGATCTTCTTGTCAATGAGGAATCAGTCGAAGGCATCCAGTTAGTAAATGGAGATCAAATTATGGCTAATGCAGTTGTTCTGGCTGTTGGGGGTAAATCCGTTCCACAAACCGGCTCAACAGGTGATGGCTATCCATGGGTCGAAAAAGCAGGACATACCGTAACTGAGCTTTTCCCAACAGAAGTACCTTTGCTATCAAACGAACCATTTATCAAAAACCGAAAGCTACAAGGTCTCGCATTAAGAGGAGCTGCGGTTAGCGTGTTAAATAAAAAAGGCAAGCCACTAGTCACACACGAAATGGACATGCTCTTTACCCATTTTGGTTTATCCGGTCCAGCCATTTTACGTTGTAGTCAATTTGTAGTGAAGGAAATGAAAAAGCAAAAAGGGGAAGCCGTTGTTGTCCGCATCGACTCTATGCCTTCAATTAATGCCGAATCTCTTTTCCAACAGCTTCATAAAGAAGCAAAAGATCAAGCGAAAAAAGCGGTTAAAAATGTATGGAAGGGACTTATTCCAGAACGCTATCTGGACTTTTTAATGGAGCGTTCTGAGATTGATCCAGACCAACAAGCTGGTACCATTGCCACGGATAAATTTCGTTTGGTAGTTCATCTAATGAAATCGTTCGAGCTACGCGTGAATGGTACTCAATCCATTGAAAAAGCCTTTGTTACAGGTGGCGGAGTATCCGTTAAAGAAATCGAACCGAAAACGATGGCATCAAAAAAATGTAGCGGATTATTTGTTTGCGGTGAGTTATTGGATATTCATGGCTACACGGGAGGATACAACATTACCTCAGCGCTTGTAACTGGACGATTAGCTGGGACGAATGCTGGGATGATGGATGTTCCTTTATAAAATGGGGTCGCTTAATACGTTGAATGTAGAACACTTCAATGGTAAAGTGTGCGAACGAATTGAATTTATTGAAAAGGTCATTCTCTCCCTTAAGGTAAATGACCTTTTCAATTGTAGTCCTGAGAATAAATTTAAAAAGCCATTTGTCGGACTTTTTAGCGAATTAAACAAACTATTAAACTAAAGGTATAGTTTAGTGACTCTAGTTAATTGGAGCTTAATTTATGAAAAATAAAAAAACCACTGTTAAACAACTGATTTTAGGTTACATTCTGTTTGGGATATTCATTATACTGGGGTGTTTACAAATTATGTTAACTCCTTTCACTTTCGTTAGAGGTATTAATTTAATAAGTGTTATCGCTTTTTCGATGGGTGTAGGTGCATTTAGTAAGAGAGCATTTTATATTACAAAGAAGATGATTGATGAAAATCATAATCTAAAAATCCCCACCACAAAATAAGTTTCATATTAAAACTACAAAGCGCTTAATCCCTTTATAATCAAGGGATTAAGCGCTATTTTGTGAGTATATTTTTTAAAACCTTATTCAAGAGAGTGACCTATACGTTTATCCTTTTGGTTTTGTTTCGCCACCATATTCAAGCATACCGCCTGTCATGTTTACGACTTTGTAGCCGTGATCGTGTAAGAACCAGCCAACATTTTCACTACGGCGACCTGAGCGGCAGATTAAAATATATTCATTGTCTTGGTCAAGGTCGTCTAAACTCATTGCAATTTCGCCCATCACGATGTGTGTTGCTTGAGGAATCATCCCTTCAGCCACTTCATCTTCTTCACGAACATCGACTAAATGGAGTTCTTCCCCCGCTTTAAGCTTTTGTTGAACCTCTTGTGCTGTGATCGTTTTAAGTTCTGACATCGTTAACTCCCTTTCTTCCCTTTATAATTATTTATAGTATACCAAAAAAGGTCTTACGCCTAAAACAAAAGGTGTCATCCCTTCCCCAAACCTTTTGTGGGAGGAATGACACCGATCATAAATAGCGTTTCTTTAGTTCGCTACAATATTCACAAGTTTCCCTGGAACAGCAATCACTTTGCGAACGGTTTTGCCTTCGATTGCTGACTGGATTGATGCATCTTCCATTGCAATCTGCTCCATTTGATCCTTACTTGCCTCTTTTGCGATCATCATTTTACGTTTCAGCTTGCCGTTCACTTGAACAACAATTTCAACTTCATTATCAACTAACTTCGACTCATCAAATGTTGGCCATGCAGCATAGGTGATCTCTGTTTCACCAAGTTTTTCCCATAACTCTTCAGCTAAATGAGGGGCAAACGGTGACAGCATTTTAACGAATCCTTTCACATATTCAACTGGAAGCACATCTACTTTGTATGCTTCGTTTATAAACACCATCATTTGTGAGATGGCTGTGTTGAAACGAATACCTTCCGTATCCTCCGTTACTTTTTTCACCGTTTGATTATACACTTTATCCAATGCTTCGTTTGATTGATCTTTAACTGTTTCAGCTAGTGTACCTTCATTGGTAATAAACAAACGCCAAACGCGATCAAGGAAACGACGTGCACCATCAAGTCCATTTTCTGACCAAGCGATGGATGCATCAAGTGGTCCCATAAACATTTCGTAGACGCGTAGTGTATCCGCACCATGACTTTCAATGATTTCATCAGGGTTTACAACGTTCCCTTTTGATTTACTCATTTTTTCATTGTTTTCACCTAGGATCATTCCTTGGTTAAACAATTTTTGGAATGGCTCTTTCGTATGAACCACGCCGATATCATACAATACTTTGTGCCAGAAACGAGCGTAAAGCAAGTGAAGTACAGCATGTTCTGCACCACCGATGTAAATATCAACAGGTAACCAGTGTTTAAGTTTTTCAGGATCAGCAAGTGCTTCTTCGTTCGTTGGATCGATGTAACGAAGGTAATACCAGCAGCTGCCTGCCCATTGCGGCATCGTATTCGTTTCACGACGACCTTTTTTACCTGTTTCAGGATCAACAACATTTACCCACTCTTCAATGTTCGCAAGTGGAGATTCACCTGTACCAGATGGTTTAATGTTTGTTGTTTTCGGAAGTTCAAGTGGTAATTCATCAACTGGAACACCTGTTGTTGTGCCATCTTCCCAATGGATAATCGGAATCGGCTCACCCCAATAGCGTTGACGGCTAAATAACCAGTCGCGCAGACGATACGTAATTTTCTTTGAACCAAGTTGCTTTTCTTCTAACCATTCAATCGCTTTACTAATTCCTTCTTCTTTGCCGAGTCCATTTATGAAGTCAGAGTTAACATGGGTACCCTCGCCAGTGTACGCTTCTTTTGAGACGTCTCCACCTTCAACGACTTCAATGATTGGAAGGTCGAATTTTTGAGCAAACTCATAGTCTCGCTCGTCATGCGCCGGGACCGCCATGATCGCACCGCTGCCGTAGCTCATAAGAACATAATCGGCAACCCAAATCGGCATTTTTTCGTTATTTACAGGGTTAATCGCATAAGCACCTGTGAATACACCTGATTTGTCTTTCGCAAGATCTGTTCGTTCAAGGTCACTTTTTGATTTAACTTCGTCGATATAGTTAGCAACAGCTTCTTTCTGCTCGCCAACAGTAATTCGATCAACCAGGGGATGCTCAGGTGCAATGACTGCATACGTTGCACCAAATAAAGTATCAGGACGAGTTGTAAACACGTCAAAAGTTTCGTTAGTGTCTGCAATGTGGAACGTAATTTCAGCTCCTTCAGATTTGCCGACCCAGTTACGTTGCATATCTTTAATGCTTTCTGGCCAATCCAGCTCTTCTAAATCATCAATGAGACGATCTGCGTAAGCGGTGATTTTCAATACCCACTGCCTCATCGGACGACGTTCAACAGGATGTCCTCCACGTTCACTTTTGCCATCGATAATTTCTTCATTCGCTAACACCGTACCAAGTGCAGGACACCAGTTAACAGCCACCTCATCCACATAAGCCAATCCTTTTTCATAAAGCTTAAGGAAAATCCACTGTGTCCATTTATAATAGCTTGGATCTGTTGTGCTAATTTCACGATCCCAATCGTATGAAAAACCAAGTTCTTGAATTTGACGACGGAATGTATCAATGTTTATCTTTGTAAATTCTGCTGGGTCATTGCCTGTATCAAGTGCATATTGCTCTGCTGGAAGACCAAACGCATCCCATCCCATTGGATGAAGAACATTGTAGCCTTGCATGCGCTTGAAACGTGCTAAAATATCGGTCGCTGTATAACCTTCTGGATGTCCTACATGCAATCCAGATCCAGATGGGTACGGAAACATATCGAGTGCATAAAATTTCTTTTTACCAAGATCATCGGTTGTTTTAAATGTTTTGTGGTCAGCCCAATGCTTCTGCCACTTTTTTTCGATTTGTTGATGATGAAAACTCATGACAATTCCTCCTAATGCATCTAGTTCTATTTTCCTACAAAAATACAAAAACCCCCGCCCCTATAATGGGACGAGAGTTAGTTAGAAATCTCCCGCGGTACCACCCAAATTCGTGTACACGCACTTTGAAAAAGTTATCATCCTTATCGCGGAATACGGATTGTGCTACCATTTTTCGCACAATCGACTCAGAGGTGAGTTCATGATTCATTCGGCTAACTTCCACCGTCCGTTAGCTCTCTTTAGGCTCGAATTGAAATCCCTACTAATCCTCTTCAACGTCTAATTTTATAGAATTCTATTCCATTATATTCAATGAAAGACCGACTTACAAGCCTTTTCTTCCATGCAGTATAGTCGAATTCATCATTTTTTATTCATTAACAGAGAGCCTGCGGAATCGACTCAATAGCGTAATCATATCCAACTCCAGAAACGTTACATTTATCGAGAGTAATATATTCGAACTTTTTTAGGGAAAAGAAAACAAAATTCTCTCCTGCACCTAATGAACTCTTAAATTTTAGACCATCATAACCCAGGTTTTTTATTAGTTCTGTAAGGTATTGTGTTGGTATATATTCTATATCTGATTCAAAAGGATTAATTGGCTTGGATAGCTCATCGGAAAGCTTATTCAATAATATAATAGATTCAATATTTTGAGATAAATCATCCATGAGAAAAGGAGAACTAAGAAATACTTTCGAACTTAAATCTATGACTTCGATAGGTTCTTTTAAATGGATTGTAGCAATGGTGATTTCTGCTCCAACCCAAGGTCTTGTTTCGGCAATACAGGTATACTTATTACTTGCTACATAAAGGTAAGGTATTCCTTTTGGATTTCCTCTTCCTGAGGTTGCTTTATCGTAAGGTGGTGGGCCCATCTTTTCTAACGTATAATTACCGATTCTTGCTCTATAAAATACAGAGTTGGGGTCAAATTTTAAACTCTTCTTCGGGAGCAATGATTCTAATTTATTCGATAGATCATTTTTACAAAAGTATCTGTTTTCTTTTTTAATAGAGTCGGCGAAATTGTTCCATATATCGATATTACTAACATATGTAAATGAAGCGCTATCTCTTGAATACAGGTCACTATTATTTAAAGAATCATAATACTCTCTATGATAATTTAAGATATCAAATAAAAGTTTATCATAATCTTTTTCTTCAGAAAATACTTGCCAGTCCTCTTGAATTAATTCTTCCAACATAGCACCATGATCAGTAGGGCATTCAATTTGATGAAAATAATGTTCCCCATGTGTTGTAGGAGCATACATCGAAAACAGGTTTTCAAAATCTTCTACTAAACTTTAAATAGGAATAGATTTAACGTTTTTTTTTCTACAATAATCACAATCAGATATAATCCCGTCAGATTCTATTTTGTCTATTATAAAGTGATCTTCAAAACAATTTATGCAACATTGCATAACATCACAGCCTCTCGTGTTTACCTTTCGACATTAATATATTATACCACCAACTTTAAAGTATTACTTGCTTCTTAATGTACCCCATATAAGGAGCATACAAATTGAGTTATCCAATAACACGTCTTTTTATTATCAAATGATTACCAATTATACATATAGAAAAAAGACACCTATTTTGATACGATGGTAAGCGACAAAACCTACATCCTGTACACAAAGGTGCCTTTTATGAACTGGTTAACACTATTACCAACCTACTTGCACGTTTCATTTCTATAGATGAATGACATACCATCATCGAAAATCATGCTTACATATTCATAATTACTTAAGTCAGGAGCTTGTTTTTATGCACGTATCTACTTCATTTCGCTTTTGGATTTTAGTTTGTATTGTTGCGATATCAGGGTTTTCACAAGGCATGCTTCTGCCATTGATCGCTATTATATTTGAACAAGATGGCGTGTCTTCTACTATGAATGGTTTTCACGCCACAGGGATTTATATTGGAATATTAATTGCATCACCTTTAATGGAGGCGCCCCTTCGAAAGTTCGGATATAAACCGATGATTCTTTTTGGCGGATGTATTGTCGGTGTTGCCCTCCTTCTTTTTCCTTTATGGCCTCATTTTTGGTTTTGGTTTGCCTTACGTTTGCTAATTGGAATAGGAGATCAAATGCTACACTTCTCAACACAAACGTGGATTACTTCTTTTTCATCAGCAGAACGTCGAGGACGAAACATTGCCATTTATGGGTTGTTTTTTTCACTCGGATTTGCAATGGGACCAGCAATGAGTTCATTGGTTGAAATTGATCGGGCACTACCATTTATCGTGTCAGGCGTATTTACTTTTATCACTTGGGGATTTGTATTCTTTCTTCGCAATGACTTTCCAGATCACGGAGGTGTCGGAACAGCATCCCTACTTGGAACGCTTCACCGATTTAAACAAGTTGGAAAATATGCTTGGGTCGCATTCCTCCCCCCACTTTGCTACGGCTTTTTAGAAGCATCGCTGCATGGTAACTTTCCTATTTATGCGCTTCGAAATGGAGTTGAAGCGAGTGCGATCGCGATTATCCTTCCTGCATTTTCAATTGGCGCTATTGTGTTTCAGCTTCCGTTAGGCATTTTGAGTGATAAGTTTGGACGTCATCGTATCTTGATGATGGTCTTATTTGTCGGTGCAATTTGTTTTATTGGCTCAGGCCTTGCTGGAACATCTGCTATTTGGCTATTTATTTCGTTCTTTGTTGCTGGTATGGCAGTTGGATCAACGTTTTCACTAGGTATTAGTTATATGACTGATCTGCTTCCAAAAAATTTATTACCAGCAGGAAATATTATGTGCGGCATTGCATTTAGTTTGGGTAGTGTTAGCGGACCAACTTTTGGAGGTTTAATTATTCAGTGGTTTCCAGGAGGATTTTTCTATTTGATAAGCACCATGCTTCTGGGTGTTTGCTTGAGTTTATGGATCTTTTCCGTTATGCAAAAAAACAAGAGATTTCCTGTTCCTCCTTCGCATTAACGAATAAGGTTCGGCGCAAGCCAAACCTTATTTAAATCGGAAAAAATCATCATGATTCAGTATGACGTTTTTTTGCTGCCATTATGGCATTGACTTGAGCTCCAATCATCATAATGATGCCCGATAAGTAAAGCCAAACCATCAAGACGATAATTCCTCCAACACTTCCGTATGTAGAGGCATAGTTACTGAATCTTCCAACGTAATATGCAAAAAGAAAAGAAATGATTAACCATCCAGCAGTTGCCAAAATCGCTCCTGGAATCACACTTACAAAGCGAATTTTTACATTCGGTACAAAAGCATACAAACCAGTGAATACGATGATCAAAACAAATGGCGTTACGCCAAATCGTAATACGTTCCAGATTGTCAAGAATTGATCGGATAATCCAAAGGCAGAAAAGGCGATATCTCCAATGTGATGCCCGAAAATTGGTAGCAATAATGCAATTATGAAAACTCCTATCATGCCGATTGTCCATACGATAGCCATGCCTCGTGCCACAATAAATGAACGCGTTTCTTCTACTTCATACGCTTGGTTAAAAGATTTCATAAGTGCATTCATGCCATATGATGCGGACCAAAGTGTGCCTAATAAACCTATCGATAAAATGCCAGTGTTATCGCCTGTGTTTACTTCAGTGATCGTTGATTCTATAACGGACATGATTTCACCCGGTGCAAACTCAGAAAAGAAATTTAACATTCCCTGTTGTGTTATTGGTAGGTAAGGAATAAGTGCCAATGCAAAAATTAGCAACGGAAAAAGAGATAGTAAAAAGAAATACGCCAGCTGTGCACTTAGTCCCAATGTATCACTCTTTGTAAATCTTCTTATCACTTCTTTGACAAATCCACTTATTGTGTTTAACTTCCCTTTATCTACAGAATCTGTTCGATCAGCTGAAGGTTTTTTTGTATTCATTGAATCCTCCTAACTGTATACTTTACGTCAACTTTGTCCTTCCGGATGATTTCGTTGGTTAAAGAGATTTTCATTTTCTCCCTTTCCATCCTGATCTTCTGAAAACACTTGCTTATAGTTTTCTCCTGAAGATTCAAACGTTTCCTTTGTTTCTGTAAGGATATTCTGTAGTTGAGGTGTCATGTCTTTAACTTCATTGTATTTTGATGATAAAAATTCGTAATCGTCTTGTATTTGATCTACTGTTCCTTTTAGTTGCTCTACTTTAGCTTGTATTTTGTCAGAAAGCTCTCTCGGATTTGTGGAATAATACGAAATAGCTTGTCCACTTTTTTTAGCAGTATCGAACGTTTGTCTTCGTGTTTCACGATCTAACAAACTAACTGCCCCTCCAATAATTGCTCCAAGAATGATCCCAGTAGAAAATTTGTTTTTTGACATTAAGACTCCCCCAAATAAGATGATATTTTTTATTTTGATAAAAATGCCAGATATCCTTCATCTATTTAATCATAGATTTCTTCAATATCTCCAGAATAATGTGGTTCAGGTACATTAACTGTATAGGAATCGGTTAATTCTAACAATAACAGATTCTGCAATTGTTGACCTGCATGTATTTCTCATACTTACAAATAAAACGCTGATCATGTATAGGTCCCGAAGCCTTACTTCCCCCTTCTTATTTTACCTAAACTAGCCTTTCTAAAACCTACTATATTTTCCAAATGGGAAAAAAACCTTGACAAAACCATTGAATTTTCTTAATATTCGATATAATACGTGCGGAAATTGTTCTTTTTACATCCTATTTGTAGAGGAGGAGTTCCATGGAAGCTTTTGAAAACTTTTTGATTAACGTCAGTGATCTTGTTTGGGGAGCACCATTGTTAATTCTTTTAGTTGGGACAGGGATCTACTTAACATTCCGATTAGGGTTAATACAATTTAGATTCACTGGTTACTCCCTAAAGCTAGCCTTTTCAAGAAATCAGGACAAGCACTCTAAAGGAGATATATCTCATTTTCAATCGTTAATGACGGCAATGGCCGGGACGGTTGGAACAGGGAATATCGTCGGTGTCGCCACAGCTGTGGTTCTAGGTGGTCCTGGAGCGATTTTCTGGATGTGGCTATCTGCAATATTCGGAATGGCTACAAAGTATGCGGAGGCCGTGCTAGCCGTTAAATACCGTGTTCAAGATGCGGATGGTCAGATGTCAGGCGGTCCTATGTACTATCTTGAACGAGGCCTTAAGCAAAAATGGCTTGGTATTTTATTTGCCCTATTTGGTGCAATCGCAGCTTTCGGAATAGGTAATATGGTTCAATCAAATGCCGTTTCTGGTGTTGTGGCAGATACGTTTAGCATTCCAACTTGGATAACTGGAATCGCCTTAACCATTTTTACTGCATTAGTTATTCTTGGTGGTATTAAAAGCATCGGTAAAGTAACGGCTTTTATTGTTCCCTTCATGGCTGCTTTTTATTTAATCGCTGGATTATTTGTTATGATACTAAATTTTGAACTTGTGCCTCAAGCGTTTGCCACCATTTTCTCTCTTGCATTTGGAAATGAAGCCATTGCTGGTGGTGTCATCGGTGCAATTATCCGTTATGGTGTCGCACGTGGCGTATTCTCGAATGAAGCAGGTCTTGGCTCGGCTCCAATCGCTGCTGCAGCAGCTAAAACAGACTTGCCTGGACGTCAAGGACTTGTATCCATGACACAAGTCTTGATCGATACGTTAATTATTTGTTCGATTACAGGTGTTACGATTGTCATGTCAGGACTTTATGAAGTCGGAAATTTAACGGGTGGTGCATTGACGTCTGCTTCATTCGGTTATTTCCTTGGTGATATGGGTAATTTGGTTGTCACGATCGGGTTAATTTTCTTTGCTGCTTCAACCATTATTGGCTGGTCTTATTATGGTGAAAAGTGTTTTCAATATTTAGTCGGAAATAAAAAGTTGAATACTTTTTACCGTTTGCTTTTTGTTGTTGCCATCATGGTCGGTTCAGTCGCTTCCCTTGATGTTGTTTGGCTATTCTCAGACGTCATGAACGGTTTAATGGCATTTCCGAATTTAATCGGTTTACTTGGATTGTCAGGTGTCGTTGCGTATGAGACGAAACGAATCAAAGAAAAGATTAAAGAAGAAAAAGCTGAAGAGAAAAGAAAAATTGCCTAGTGGTGCATGACAAATTCATGTTGACAGAACATTGAAAGCATGGAAAGATGAATAAGAATGGCTGAAAGGACTGATGACAACAATGAATTTGTCTGTTAAATCAACTGAAAATGCTGAATATATGATTGAAGAAATTAAAGATCGTCTTCGCATCGTCAATGCTGGCGCAATCAAAGCTTCTCACTTTGATGCGGAAATGTATGAAGAACTTCATGATCTCTATACGATGGTAATAAAGCGTGAAAAATTTAGCACAAGCGAAATGCAAGCAATTGCTGAAGAGTTAGGTAACTTAAGAGCTACATAAGAACATCCTTCCAATAACAACTGGAATACATTTGAATTAGCATAGGAAAAGGTATGGCTTTTAATCAGCCATACCTTTCTTAATGTTCATATATTCAACTTTTAGAATACTCATCTCAAAAGGTCAATGAATACGCCTTTTCATTTTCAATGTCTACTGAGCGTTTATATCTAACTGACTAAATCCAAAATCAAGCAGTTCTTTCATAGCGGCTAATCCATATCCTTTCCCCTAGAAACTTTTATCTCCCATAGCAATTCCTAATTCAGTGTGGTTATTTAAATTATCGATATTTTTTTAAAATCAACCCAACCAATATGTTTTCCTTCTTCATTAAGGGTCGTCTTTTGCTCACGTCCATTCGTTTTATTAATACACTTTTCTATCCATGTTCTCGTTTCCTCCTTAGTAAAAGGTGGGTATTTTGGACGTAAACATATGTGTTTCGATTATTGAATTTTAAGATTAACTATTTCGCCCAATCATATGAAGAACAAGTAACGCTAAAAGGGGTGGGTTCTTGCAACCGAAACACCGTACTTTTCTAAGTTAAAATGGTTTCGTGTTTATCCTTTATCAACCCAGGCAAAAGAATGTGTAAAATTTCTTTGGAGAGAAAAAAAAATAGCTGCCAAGATTTTCTCGGCAGCTAGATCATTATTCAGGGTTTGGCGTGAGCGAATCCATGGTACCATCGATTGTGAATCGTGGTAAAATAAGGACCTCAACACGCCTATTTTGTGCTCTACCTTGTTCTGTGTCATTTGAAGCGATTGGTTGAAATTCACCGAATCCTTTCGCACTAAACCATTTTGGTTCAAGCGCAGGGTTTTCTATAACAATACTCATAAAGTTGATTGCACGCATCACACTTAGTTCCCAATTCGAGTCGAAGTTTGCATTTCCAATTGGAACATTGTCTGTGTGTCCAGAAATAATAACATTTCTTGGTGGATCAAACTCTAAAAGTTGAGCGACTTCAATGGCAACTTCTCGATACGATTCTTGGACAGTAGCTGAACCAGAAGTGAACAATACACTATCTTTTATTGTTAACAGCAGTCCTTCATCGAGTAATTGAGTTGCAAACTGACCTTCCAAATTGTTTCCTTGAATGTAAGATTCAATTGCAGACTGAATTTGTCTTAGCTCTTCTTGATCAGCAGCAACAGCTAATTCTCGTTCAGACTGTTCATCTAAAAACGCTTGAATTATTTTTTCTTCTTCTGTCATTTCAGACGCTTTAACATCCGCACCATCGACTCGATCAAAGTAGTCCTCAGACGCATCCGCTGCAATAATACTTGCATAATCGAGTACATTTTCACCACCCGAGAAGATTTCATTAAATACCTGAGACATTTCCTCAAATTTGTCTGCGTTCACACTACTACTTGCAAACAATACGATGAACAGCGCAAGCAATAGAGTTAAAAGATCAGCATAAGGAAGGAGCCACGATTCATCTACATGCTCTTTATGCTTTTGTTTCTTTTTACGCCTTGACATTGGCATTCGCCCCGCTTTCATCCAATAACTTTTCCCGCTCTTTTGCAGGTAAGTATGAAGCAAGCTTTTGTTCGATTACTCTTGGCGCTTCTCCTTCCAATACAGATAAAATGCCTTCAATCATCATATATTTCACCATTACTTCTTTTGTTGATTTACGTTTTAACTTATTGGCGAATGGATGCCATAGTACATACCCAGTGAAAATACCTAGAAGAGTCGCAATAAACGCAGCTGAAATTGCATTACCTAACGCTACCGTATCATTCATATCACCCAATGCAGCGATTAGCCCTACAACGGCTCCTAAAACCCCGAGTGTTGGAGCATACGTACCTGCTTGTGAAAAAATAGCAGCTCCTGATGAATGACGATCTTCCATTGCCTCTATCTCTTCTGTTAAAACATCACGAATGTAGTCGGCATTCTGACCATCGATTGCAAGACCAAGACCGTTTCTCAAAAATGCATCTTCAATTTCACCGGTCTTTGCTTCTAATGCTAGAAGACCTTCCTTTCGAGCTAATTCTGCCCATTCGCCAAACATTTGAATTACGTTTTTGACATTTGCTGATTTACTTTCTTTGAACAAAATTCTAAAAAGTTGAGGAACGCGTTTTAATTCTGACGTTGGAAACGCAATGGTAACCGAAGCGATTGTTCCCAAAAAAATAATCATAATGGCTGGTCCATTCAGAAGAGCTGTGGGATCAACACCTTTTAAAACAACACTTATTCCAATCGCTAAAAACCCAAGTACAATACCAAACACCGTGGATTTATCCAATTAACTCACCTACTATCACAAAATTCTTTTCACTTATGTTATATCGGAATATTTCTTCATCCTTTAAGACCTTTTGCGAAACTTGTAAGTATTTGTTTTAGAGAAATGGCCTTAACAACACTTATATTTTTTGATTTTTTACAATCAACTGATAAAATAAGAGCTGAAACTATATACATAAAGGAGCTAAAAACATGAATCATGAAGCGCTTTTAGAAAAATATGCAGAACTAGCTGTAAAGGTTGGAGTCAATATTCAACCTAATCAATGGCTTAATATCGGAGCCACTTTGGACAACGCTCATTTCGTACGACTTGTAACAAAAAAAGCGTATGAAGCAGGTGCACGCCAAGTTTTTGTTAACTGGTTAGATGATGAAGTTAGTCGTATACAATACGACCTCGCTCCAGACGATTCATTTAGTGAATACCCCGACTGGAAAAGAATTGAACTTGAGGAAATGGCGAAGCAAGGCGCTGCATTTATGAGAATCGTGTCTTCAAGTCCTGATCTACTTAAAGGAGTCGATCCAGAACGAATCTCAGCTTTCCAAAAGGCATCTGGTAAAGCGCTTGACCAATACCGTAAATACATTCAATCCGACAAAGTTAGCTGGACAGTAATCGCTGCTCCATCTGCTGGTTGGGCGAAAAAAGTATTCCCTTCTTTATCAGAAGAGGATGCGATTAATTCATTATGGCAAGCGATTTTTAAAGCCGTACGTGTAGACCAAGACGACCCTGTCCAAGCGTGGAAGACCCATGATGAAACGCTGCATGAAAAAGCGGATTATCTAAATGAAAAGCGCTATCGTAAACTTCACTACACTGCCCCTGGAACAGACTTAACCATTGAGCTTCCTGAAGGCCACCTATGGGCTGGAGCAGGCAGTGTAAACGAAAAAGGCGATACATTTATGGCAAACATGCCAACCGAGGAGGTATTCACTGTTCCTCACAAAGATGGCGTGAGTGGGCACGTAACGAATACAAAACCACTTAGCTATGGTGGTAACATCATTGATGGCTTCACAATCACATTTGACAATGGACGCATTGTTGACGTAAAAGCAGACGAAGGTGAAGATATTCTTAAAAAATTGATTGCTACAGACGAAGGCTCACATCGACTTGGTGAAGTGGCTCTTGTTCCACATCAATCACCTATCTCACAATCAAATGTACTATTCTATAACACATTGTTTGATGAAAATGCTTCAAATCACTTAGCAATCGGAAGCGCCTATGCATTCTGTGTTGAAGGTGGGAAAAACATGTCACAAGAAGAACTAGAAAAAAGCGGCCTTAACAACAGTATCACACACGTTGATTTCATGATCGGTTCTGACAAAATGAATATTGATGGCATTAAAGATGATGGAACAAGCGAACCAATCTTCCGTAATGGTGATTGGGCGTTTTAAAGCTGAAGTGCTAGCTTAGCCCAGGCAAGCACCGGACGCCCTGCATGATGAAGTGTTTCCCTACTTAGCAGGGTGTCTATAGACCATAGAATTGATAACTTGGAGCATAATCGGGCACTTTGCTGGGACAAGAACACGGCGTTCATTGCTTCATTTATTGGCTTATGCCCTCGAGCTGCTAGCACTACCAAAACATCTCAGAAAACGGTTAAGATTTCATGTACTTCCTACTCAATACATTAAAATCAAAGGAATCAAAAAAATAGACTTAAATCTTGACACTGGATTAATTCCAGTGTTTTTTTGACGCCAAGCAGAGGGAGACGGAAAGGAGGGTACTCTTTAACCCCGCAATCCGAACTCTTACGACCTCAGAGCCTTCCGCTGGAACGGAGACTAAATTCAAAAAAACATTATAAAATTATTTATCTTAGTAACACTATCTAAAAAGGAGCTGTCACGAATGTCGAAACAAAAATTCATGCGTGAAACACGCACCATTCAAACAAACCATGTCCTTCCCCCTGATACGAATCACCATGGAACGCTTTTTGGAGGTAAACTTATGGCTTACATTGATAATGTCGCTTCCATTGCAGCCACTAAATTAGCAAGACAGTCTGTTGTCACTGCTTCCACTGATTCAGTCGACTTTTTACAACCAATCCGTTTAGGAGATGCCGTTACCCTCGAAGCTTTCGTTACATACACAGGCCGCAGTTCCATGGAAGTTTTTGTGCGCGTGACATCAGAGAAGCTTTTAACTGGTGAGCAAACAGTGGCTGCCATTTCTTTTCTAACCTTTGTTGCACTTAGTGAAGATGGAAAGCCATCAACTGTTCCACAAATTATTGCAGAAACAGAAGAAGAAGAATGGCTTAACGAGACAGCTAAAAGTAGAGCAGGACACCGCAAAGCACGCAAACTTCATAGCCAAGAACTCGCTGAATTTTTTACCAAAAAATAAAAATAAACTCGCCCCCATGGTGATACTAAATCATGGGGGTTTTTTGTCGATAATACATACGATTGCTTTAAACTAGTAGCACCTTTCTTGAAATAGGTGTTAAAATTCATAATAACTAGTATAATAGTTTTATTTCAAATCGAAAAAATAGTTCTTTATACAGATCTATGTTTTCTACTAACTACAAAGATCGCCACCTGGAGGAAAATGCAAATGAAGAAAATGGTATCCACTCTTATTACTCTTTCGCTACTTATCTTTTTGTCTGGCTGCAATGCATTTCAACAACAGCAAGCAGAGGGCACAACATTTGATGCAAAAGTTGGAATCGTATTGTCCGATACTGGACTAGGAGATGGTTCGTTTAGTGATGCAGCTTTTCAAGGTCTTGAAAGAGCTCGAAATGACTTGAATATTCTTTTTGATTATCGAGAAGCACCCGACGGTAATTTTGAGGAAAAATTAAATGAATTAGTTGCACAAGATATGTCGTTGGTTATTGGACTTGGTTTTACGGCACAAGAAGCAATTGAAAAAGTCGCGACAGAAAACCCCGATCAACAGTTTTTATTGATTGATGGCTTTTCTGAAGTTGAAAACGTTATTTCCATGACATTTAAAGAGCAAGAAGGAAGCTTTTTAGTTGGTCTTGTTGCGGCTTTAACAAGTAATTCTGAAATTATTGGATTTATAGGTGGGATTGACGAACCACTCATCCATCGCTTTGAAGCAGGCTATATTGCTGGCGCGACCTTTGCAAACCCTGAAATTGAAGTTTTAGTCGACTATGTTGGGGACTTTGGGGATGCAGACCTTGGTGAAGAAATTGCTTCAAAACAAGCTGCAAGTGGAGCTGACTTTATTTACCCAGCTGCAGGTTACAGTGGTGTCGGTGCGATTTTAAAAGCTCAGGAACTAGGAATCTATGCTGCAGGTGTTGATAGTGATCAGTTTTTCGTGGCAGAGGGAGCAGTTGTAACGTCTATGATCAAGAATATGGATGTAGCGGTATACAACCTTGTGAACTCTCTCGTTGAAGGATCGATTGAGAATGAGGATTATGATTTAGGTCTTGCACAAAACGGTGTTGGATTGGCTGACATTCGATTAATTGATCTTGATATGAATGGACAAGCACTTATACAAGATGGAAGAAATAAAATTATTTCTGGCGAGATCATTGTGCCAGACAAGAAAAATTAAAGGAGCGCATCACATGACACTACGTAAAAGACTCTTTCTATTAGCGCTTATTCCACTTGTACTTTCAACAATTATCATTGCTTTTATAGTATATCAAATGAACACAATGAGCTCTGCTTCCGAAAACGATGTAGATGTTTTAGTCGATATTGAATCATTAAATAGTGAGTTTTTATTCATTCAGCAAGCACTAGTCAACTTTTCTCTAAGTCCAAATGAAGGCAATCGCTTAAATACACAGAATCAGATTTTAGCTACAGAAGAAAGTATTGAAGAACTGTCTTCTATTATGCCTACGGAAAATCAAAAGGAACAACTTGCAATCATTCAAGCTAAATATGAAGACCTCATTTTTGCTGCTGGAGGTGCACTTGATACAGCTGAAGTTTCTGAAACGAACCGCCAAGCTTCCCGTGTAGCTGGTATTACCAATGATCTGTATTTGCTAAAAATATTAGCAGATGATTGGTATAGTGCAACAGCTACTGCTACAGAACAGCGCATTTCCTTTATCGTGTGGTTTGCATTTATCGGTGTTACGGCAATTATTGTGTTGTCTGTTATTCTGTCATTTACAATCGCAAGAAAAATCACGACTCCGCTCAACAAGATGGTCGTCAACGCACGCAAAGTGGCAAGTGGAGATTTAACAGTCGAACTAGCAAAGGTTGGCACAAAAAAATCTTCTGCATTCGAAATCGATCTGTTAAATGAATCATTCAATGTAATGATTCTCAACTTACAAGATACCGTGTATTCGGTCAAGCTAACCAAAGATCGTATAACAAGTTTCACTTCCGATATTTCTGAAAAAATGGTTCACCTATCAGAAAGTAGCTCACAGGTAGCTGCATCAACTGAAGAACTTGCTAGCGGAAGCCAATCGATTTCTGAGGATGTTCAGTCAACAGCTGAGCTTATGAGCCACATGAATACTGATTTCCAAGATAGCGTAGCGATTAGTGAACAATCTTCCGATAAAGGACATGAAGCGCTCGATTCAGTTGAAACGGGAAGAAATTCATTAAATCGGCAGCAACAATATGCACGCGACCTTGCAGAATCTTCTACTTCGATTAAAAAAGCGATCGATCAATTTGCAAGCTTTACTGATGAGATTCAAGGGGCGGCCATTTTTGTTCGAGAAATTGCCGATCAAACGAACTTACTTTCTCTCAATGCTGCGATTGAAGCTGCCAGAGCTGGAGAAGCAGGTAAGGGGTTTGCTGTGGTAGCGAATGAAGTGAAAAAACTAGCTGACGATTCATCACAAGCAACAGACAAAATTTCGGTTATGGTACAAAATATCCAGAATGGGATAGGTGCAATCACTGTAGCTGCTGACACTGGTCAATCCCTATCCGAAAAACAATTAGACTCAATGGATGAAACCGAATCTGCATTTCAAACCATTGCTACTCGGGTGCAGGTAATAGATGATCAGCTTCGTTCATTAGTTGATAGCATGAAAAAGTCTAGTAACCGCTCTGCACAAGTAGTTGAAGCTATTGAAAATATTTCTGCTGTTTCTGAACAAACTGCTGCTGGTACAGAAGAGATCTCTGCTTCAACCAACGAACAGTTAAGAGCCTTCGAAGAAATGAATGCTCATGTTCAAACGTTGCATGAAATGAGCAATGAAATGCAATACCTACTCGATCATTTCACACTACCAAAGTTTTGATCACTACGCCCAGTTCCTTTATTGGAACTGGTTTTTTTATATTACAGGATCATTATTCTTTTATTACGGGATTTAACAACAACTATTGGATGTAAGTGCTTTATGCTTTATCACACTGAGTTTTTTTATCGTATTACGATTTTGTATCATCGTAATCTCAACTGTAATTAACAGATCATCCAACAATCCCCTCTCCCCCTCCACTACAAAATAGTCTATACTACACGGAAGAGTATACTAAGCAACTGCCCAGTCTAAATCTACTATATCTTAGGAATAAAGATTGGACTTTTACTTACGACTTTGTTCTAGCTGACTTAATCATGACAACGGAGGAATTACTTATGCTATCGAATGCAGAAATTGGTATCGACTTAGGTACTGCTAATATATTAGTTTACAGTAAAAATAAGGGAATTATTATGAACGAACCATCTGTTGTTGCAATTGATGTCAACACGAAAAAAGTATTAGCTGTAGGTACTGATGCAAAAAATATGATTGGGAAAACACCTGGAAGCATTGTAGCTGTTAGACCGCTAAAAGACGGTGTGATTGCTGATTTTGATGTAACGACAGAAATGCTTAAGCACATAATGACAACAATAGGGAAAAAAATGGGGTTTTCCATTCGCAAACCAAGCGTCGTTGTCTGTACCCCTTCTGGTGCAACTTCGGTAGAAAGACGTGCGATTCATGATGCAGTAAAAAATAGTGGTGCAAAACACGTTCATTTAATTGAAGAGCCAGTGGCAGCTGCGATCGGTGCAGATCTACCTGTTGCAGAACCTGTAGCAAACGTTATTGTTGATATCGGTGGTGGTACAACAGAAGTTGCTATCATCTCATACGGAGGCGTAGTTTCATGTAATACAATCCGTGTAGCAGGTGATAAGATGGACGAAGATATTATTCAATACATCCGTAAATCTTACAACTTATTGATTGGTGAGCGTACTGCTGAACAAATTAAAATGGAGATTGGTCACGCGCCAATCAAACATAAAAGTATTGAAATGGATATTAGAGGTCGTGACCTTGTTACAGGATTACCAAAAACAATTTCACTTTCTTCAACAGAAATTCAATCTGCCATACAAGAATCATTGTTTAGTATTTTAGAAGCGATCCGTGCAACATTAGAAAGTTGCCCACCTGAGTTAAGTGGTGACATTGTAGACCGCGGCGTTATTTTAAGTGGTGGTGGCGCCTTGCTTAATGGCCTTCAACAGTGGTTAAGCGAAGAAATTGTCGTTCCCGTTCATATCGCACCAAACCCGCTTGAATCCGTAGCGATCGGAACAGGAAAATCCCTATCCGTTATTAACAAACTACAAAAACTAACCAAGTAACAAGAAAAGCGCATGTGGCTCGTTCAGCCCCGTAAAGACATGCTATAAAGAATATTTCACAAAAGATAAGCAGCTTGATAATCAAGCTGCTTAGTTATTTACATTTTCTAGAGATGAAAATTCTTCTTTTAATATAGAGTACATCTTTAAATCTTGATGCTGTCCTTTTACGAACATCCCTTTTCTAATGGTCCCCTCAAAAGACATTCCCGTTTTTTCCATTACTCGTTCTGAACCGATGTTTTCTACAAAGCATCTTGCTTGAATACGAACTAAATCCATATTGTTAAAGGCAAACCTAATAACTTCATTTGCGGCTTCAGTCGCTATACCCTTTCCCCAATAATCTTGTGAAATTACATATCCGATTTCAGCAATTTTATGATTTGGTTGCCACCCAAGAAAATTAATCGTCCCGATAAATTTTCCTTTTTCTTTATATTCTATCCCCCAAGGAGCCACTTTCTTATTTTCATATTGGCTTAGTATAAATTCAACAAACTCTTTTGTATCTGATAATGTTTTGTGAGTATTCCAAGTAACGTACTTAGACACATCTTCATTAGAACCGTATGAATACATAGCTTCCACATCTTCAAAAGTTATTTTTCTAAGGATGAGTCGCTCTGTCTCTAAGACAGGTAAATCACCGTATATTTTTTCAATATCCATAAGCTCACCTCTATTATTGTAGTTGCCCTTATTATAAATTAAATTTTCTAAACACAAAGAAAAAATAATTTTATTTTGTATAATTTACACCGAGTACGCACCCTCGTATAAAAATATCACTATATACTTTACTCTCCAGTCGATAGAGGCTACCGAGAAAAGCCTTATTTCAAAAATGAAATAAGGCTTTTCCTATTGATTAGATGAATGAAATGGACATGTTCCATCTTTTTTTCTGTCCGTAATTGTTGTGAAAAAGCGGTTTTGATAAAAAAGGTTTGGAGCTTTCCATTCATTTGCATAGGATTTATGAAAGATGTGAGATGTTGCCGGAGATATTGGTGGGATCAGCCAAGTCCAATCACCAGTTACCTCTCTTCCTTCAGCTTTTTCTTTTTCTTCAAATAAACCAAATTGGTTGCTTGCTGTATGATGATCAACCATACTCACTCCTGCATCTTTAAACGATTGGAGAACAGCATAATTTAATTCAATCAAGGCACGATCTTTCCAAAGTATTGACTTTCGACCTGTCGCTCCCCCTATTGCCTCCGCTACTTTAGGTAACTCGTTATAACGCTCATCATCAGCGAAATCACGTGCACCAATTTCTGTCTCCATGTACCAGCCATTGAATGGTGCTGCAATATAGTCTAATCCGCCAATTTCAAGCTTCATTTCAGAAATAATCGGCACAGCGTACCATTTTAAGCCTAGCCGATCGATCCCAGGGTACTCAGGGTGAGTGATATTCACCTCTTTTACAAGTGATCTTGGAATATCAAAATAAGTTGGCTCTTCTTCATTTACTTGAACAACAATCGGTAAAATATCGTACTTTGTTTTTTCACTACTCCATCCTAGTGACTCGCAAAACATTGTGAATTCAGCAGAATGTGGATCTCCAATAATAGTACCATCTCCCAACTTATAACCCGCATAACGGATCAGTTGGTGATTATAAATTCTCACAGGATCTTTTTCACCAGGTTGTCTCGGTTGAAAAATCGTCATAGTTGCTTTAATTTTCCCATCATTTGTTGCATGTGAAATATGATGAAGCAAAGCTTTCTTTACTGCTTCTACACTAGTTGCATCACGGGCATCGATGACATTTAAGCTATTCCAAAATAATCGACCAATGCATCGGTTGCTATTGCGCCAAGCTACTCGAGCCCCATATGCTAGTTCTTCAACTGTATGAGAATAAGTACCTGTTTGAATGATGCTTTTATGAATCTCATCAACTCGCTGGTCACATTCTTCCATACCTAGTTGTTGCTCCAGGTAAAGTTGTCGTATAAATACTTCTGCTTTTAAAAATATCTCTTGATGTACCATATCAACGTCCCTTTTCACGTTCGATTTTATCTGCTATATCTCCATTCTAACACGAAAGCAAATCACAAATGGAAAGGGTGGTTACAATCAAGTGAAAACAAACCTTCAAGCCTAGTTCGTAAATAAACGATACAGTTCATCATACGACTTTTCTAGCTTCACTCTTTGGCTATAAAGTTCTTGAATTTTTTGGGCATTTCTCTCTCGTTGAAGTAATTTGTCGATCACAAGAAGTGACCCCTCCACTTTTTCGAGTTTTTCCAGCCAAATTTCCTCATCCATTTCCTCGGAAATAGTCCTGCTTTTTGTTTTTGATTTTACCCTACGGTTTTCTTCTTGGCTTTTTTTTGATTAAGGTCCCTCCACTTTATTCCATTCATTTTGTTTAGAGACTGTCCACTCATACGAACCCTCAAACACTTCAAGCGTCCTATTCTCTAGCAAACCAATTCTCGTGAAAAGCTTATTGAGAAAATATCGATCATGGGAAATAGCCAAAATAGTGCCTTCAAATTCATCTAGTGCTTCTTCTAACACTTCCCTTGATTCTATATCTAAATGATTCGTTGGCTCATCAAGGATTAAAAAATTACATGATTGATGCATTAAGATAGCTAATCGGAGCCTCATTCTCTCCCCACCACTTAATCCAGAAACCTTGTTAAAAACACTCGGTCCATAGAATAAAAACTTTGCCAATGTATAACGGGATTCTTCTTCACTCATCCCAACTTCTTCTCTAAATAAGTCAATGACCCGATCTTTTTCACTAAAGGAGAGTGTATGCTGAGCTAAATAGCCTATGTGACAATTACTTCCTACTTTAATGATACCACCATCAGGTTCGATATCCCCTAAGATCATCTTCAATAATGTCGTTTTTCCTGCTCCATTTCGACCTACAATTGCAAAACGATCTCGGTAATAAATCGATGCATTCACATCGATTAGAAGTGGCGTTTGAAAGCTTTTTGAAACACCATCAAGTGTAAGTACATCTTTCCCGCTTCGATCGTTTGTACTAAAAAGTAAATTCATTTTTTTTTGATTCAGTACTGGTTTTTTTATAAGTGATATTTTAGTAAGCGCTCTTTCCATGCTTTTTGCTTTTCGAAAAAGCTTTTCACTCGGTGGACTCGCTTCATTTGCCCATTGTCTTAAACGTTTTATGGCTTCTTTCATCTTTTTAATTTTCTTTTGTTGCTCTTCATAATTATGAAATTCTTGTAATAGCTTTTCTTCCTTTTGAGTAACAAAGGTAGAATAATTACAAGCGTAATTTGTCAGTTCTCCGTCTTCTAAATCCACTATGCTAGTTACGACTTGATCCAAAAAATAACGGTCATGCGAGATGACAACGACCGAACCTGAATAATCTTTGATGAATCCTTCCAGCCATTCGATTGACTCGAGGTCAAGATGATTCGTCGGCTCATCAAGCAATAAAACAGTTGGTTGTTGCAGGAGTATAAGCGCAAGTCCCATTTTCGTTTTTTCCCCACCACTCATTTCTTTAAATGTACGTTCGACTAACTCTTCAATTTGCAGACCCTTTACAATGGATGCTATTTTAGACTCCATTTCATACCCACGTCGCTGCTCAAATTCTTCTTGTAAACTCCCATATTGCTCAACAAATCGTGACAATCGTGACTCATTTTGTTCACTAGACAATTGTCCTTCTAATTTTTTCATTTGCGTTTCGATCGATATCAGTTCTTTAAATGCAGATTTTATAAACGTCCTTCCTAATAAGTCACCATCTGCTGTCGGAATTTGACTAAGAGAGCCAATGTCACATTCTTTTTGCTTCGTAACTATTCCTTCATCTGCTTCTTCTCTTCCACTAATCAAGTTGAACAAGGTCGTTTTTCCACTACCATTACGTCCTACAAGCCCAATTCGATCATTTTCCTTAATCGTAAACGTTAGTTCTTCAAATATCGTTGTTCCACTATATTCTTTTTTAACTTGATTCAATTGGCATAAGATCATACTCATTTCCTCCCAAGCGTTAATTGAGAGATCTCTTTTGACATAAAAAAATAGCCGTAGGGATCTTTCTCCCCCACAGCTACACAAATAGAACTAGTCTCAAGCATGCTTCGGACACACTTATAGCCTATTTTTGAAATTGCATGAGGTGAAAGAGATCTCTGAATGAAATTGGATCGTGCATTAGCGTGAAAATGGACAGACTCGTCCCTTTAAACGTATATGCATGAAAAATTCCACAGCAAATTGTGATAAACGCTAAAAATGCTGCAAAAAAATCCAATTCATTCCCCATCTCTCTTCACCTTCCTTTCCGTACAATCTAATTTATGGATCCATTATATAATATATTCAGAAAAAAAACAATTTATTCCATCGTCATTGGTACAAAGAAAAAACCGTGAAGTCATCCAACTCCACGGTTAAATTGGACATGTTAACTTATGACCATCATTGTAAGTCCTTTTGAATCTTTGCATCAATGTCCGCCGACAACAGATAGACCACTCTAGGTGTTGATCATAAACTTTCTACCGGATTGTGCTAATAACTATTTATTGAATTTGCATACAAATTGATGAGGTCGTCCCTTACAATTTTTTTAAAAAATCATAATATATATAGAAGCTATTCCTTTACTTCAGAAAGGAGGAAAATAATAATGAGTGGTGAATACGCTGTACAAAAATGCAATCCCTTTGTACTGATTATTATAGTGTTCGTTCTATTAATTGTCGTAGGTTGTTCATGTTTCCATGGTGGTTATTAAGTTAGTGTAACAACTAGTTTTCCTCTTCCTCTTCCCCTTCCTCTTGTTTAAGGGTTAAGGCTGGCTGGAAGATTAATAAGGTAAAAGAAACAAGATTACGTATGGAAGTTCTAGCGGTTCGGCAGGTACAATGGCTAAAACAAGCCGATTACTGAAATTCTCCGTTTTAGTTTTGTCGGCTTGACGATAGTCAACTGCCAAATTCAAAAAGTAATCGTATAAAAACTTCAAATTTGAAGGTAAAGTCATAATCAGTAAAGCCCCCCCCCCATCCAGACATAAACAGTAAAGAAAGCTCCCCAATCCAGGCACAACAAGTAAAGAAAGCCCAATTTCTCTTTTGTCACACTGAGAAATCGGGCTTTATATATTCAAACATCCTTATCATTGTAAGTCCTGTTTAATGTCTTGAATGATCCTCTTCAACTTCTCACTATTTTTTATATACATCAATTTCGCCTGTTCTTCATGTGCAGAAAGAGCAAATAGTTCTAAATCAGCTTGACACTTATTTAGTGTGGCAATTAAATAAGGTCCTTCATCAACAGAAGCGTTCGTTGAGATGTTGTCATCAAATTGATCGATGATTAGTTGTCCACTCGAGTCAAGTTGACCAATGAAAATATTCTCTAATTTAATCTCCAATTTTTCAAGTTCTGATTTCATCCATTCATTACTTTTTCCAATTGACTCTAATGCCTCATCCATTATTTCTCCATCCATTATTACTGTGCGTGGTGCCTTCATTGGTGCGACTTTTAAATTTAGATCACTTGGGGTTAATGGCTGTTTTTCTCTCTTCAATAATACATTCAAATCACCTGTAGGCTCTAAGATGGCATATTCAACGTCAGAAAGGTTAAACACATCTTTCCTTCGTAACAACTCCATCAGCTCATCTATTGTGTAACGCTCTTTTTTTAAGTTTTTTTCTAAAACATTACCATTTTCTATTAGCACAAGCCCTTTACCCTCTAGAAAATCACGTAATTTTTTACTTTTTAATGATAATAAATCAGCGGCAAACGGGATTAGAATAAATGCAAGAATACCAACTACACCATGAATAAAACTACGATCAAGCCCCGTAATGATTTCAGCACCAATACTTCCGACTGTAATTCCTATTACATATTCAAAGAAAGAAAGCTCGGAAATTTGCTTTTTCCCGAGAACCTTTGTGACAAAAAAAAGCACGACTAATATGCCAGCCCCTCGAATGATAACTGATAAATACTCAGGCATTCAATCACCTCCATACATAATGTTAGTCAGTGTTCCTATTGCGGATGCTCCAATTCCATTAGTCTGTCCTTTAAATCATCAATGACTTCACATACATCCAACATTGCACTATGCAACTTTTTCTTTGCATCGATATCCACCTTGTTTACTGACAACGAAGATAGTCCACTCTCAACTTTTTTTAAATTAGATAAACAAATTCTCACATCCGTAACCTTCAAATAAATCACTCCCACTCTTTTTAAAGAACACCCTATTTCTAATAAAATGCCCAATCAACTGCATTTTATTAGTGTATTCCACTTCTTTAGTAGAAAAAAAACACTTCAAATTTTAAGGTAAGTCATAACAAGTAAAGAAAGCCCAATTTCTCTTTTTTAACACTGAGAAATCGGGCTTTGCTTTTATATATGGTAATCGTTCCTTCATCTGCTACTTCTCTTCCACTAAGTTGAACAATGTCGTTTTACCTCTACCATTACGACCTACTAGCCCAATTCGATCCTTTTCGTAACCGTTAGTTCTTCAAATATCGTTGTCCACTATATCCTTTTGTAACTTGATTCAATTGCCGTAAGATCATACTTGTTCCTCCTAAGCATTAGTTGAAGATCTCTTTTAGCATAAAAAATAGCCGTGGAGGACCTTCTCCCCCACAGCTATACAAATAG
This sequence comes from Jeotgalibacillus marinus, assembly GCF_040801915.1. Classification (NCBI taxonomy): domain Bacteria; kingdom Bacillati; phylum Bacillota; class Bacilli; order Caryophanales; family Caryophanaceae; genus Jeotgalibacillus; species Jeotgalibacillus marinus. The sequence continues at coordinate 591,523 of NZ_JBFMIA010000001.1, forward strand.
GAACTAGTCATTATGCGTGCTTCGGACACACTTCCAGCCTACTTTTCAAATTGCATGAGGTAAAAAAGAGACTCTGAATGAAATTGGATTCGTGCATTGGCGTGAAAATGGACAGACTCGTCCCTTTAGCGTATATGCATGAAAAATTCCACAGCAAATTGTGGGAAATGCTAAAAATGCTGCAAAAAAAGCCAATTCATTACTCATCTCTCTTCACCTCCCTTTCCGTACAATCTAATTTATGAATTAATTATATAAATATTCATACAAAAAGCAATATAATTCCATGACCCTTCACTGTAAACAACGTAAAAAAACGTGAAGTCATCCAACTCCACAGCTAGGCTAGACGTTTGAATTTTGTCTAAGTTTATACTTTAACAAAAATATTCGTTCCACCGGTAGAAGCTCGTTGATTGAATATGATGGTCATTCCGATCGTTTCAATACATTGACCAATGCTTGTGTACAAGAGTTGGATTGATAGAGTTATTCAGTAAATTTTAACATGCAAATTACCGAATAAGTTCCCATTTCACTTATAACCATCATTGTAAGTACTTTTTAGTGTCTTGAATGACCTTCTTCAATTTTTCACTATTTTTAATATACATCAATTTCGCCTGTTCTTCATGTGCAGAAAGAGCAAACAGTTCTAAATCAGCTTGACATTTATTTAGGATAGCGACCAAATAAGGTCCTTCATCAACAGACTCGTTCGTTGAGATACTGTCATCATATTGATCGATGATTAGTTGTCCATTCGATTCAAGTTGACCAATAAAAATACTCTCTACACTAACTCCTAATTTTTCAAGTTCTGATGTCATCCATTCATTGCTTTTCCCGATAAACTCTAATGCTTCATTTATCATTTTTCCATCCATAATTACTGTGCGTGGTTCCTTTATTGGTGCGACTTTTAAATTTATATCACTAGGAGTTAATGGCTGTTTTTCTCTCTTCAATAATACATTCAACTCGCCTGTAGATTCTAGGATGGCAAATTCAACATCGGAAAATTGGAACACACTTTTCCTTCGTAACAACTTCATCAGCTCATCTGGCGTGTAACGCTCTTTTTTTAAGTTTTTTTCTATAATATTACCATCTCGAATTAGCACAGTCCCTTTTCCATCCAGAAATTCACGTAAGTGTTTACTCTTTATTGCTAATAAATTTGCGGCAAACGGAATTGAAATAAACGCAATGATTCCAATTACACCGTGAATGAAACTATTATCAAGCCCTGTAATAATTTCAGCACCAATACTTCCGACCGTATTTCCTATTATATATTCAAAAAAAGAAAGCTCGGAGATTTGCTTTTTCCCGAGCATCTTTGTGACAAAAAATAGTACAACTAAAATACTTGTTGCTCGAATGATAATTGTTAAATACTCAGGCATTCAATCACCTCCATACAATAAATTGTTCCTATCGTTGCGGATGCTCTAATTCTTTTAGTCTCTCCTTTACATCATCGATGACTTCACACACTTCCAACATTGCGCTTTGCAACTTTTTCTTTGCAACGATGTCCGCTTTGTTTAGTGACAAAGAAGATAGACCACTCTCAACTTTTTTTAAGTTTAATAAACAAATTCTCACATCCGTAATCTTCAAATCAATCACTCCTACTCTTTTTAACCAACAACCTCTTTTTACAAAATACCCAACCTGAGGGCATTTTATAAGTCTATTCCACTTTATTTAGTAAACTTTTAAAAAAACACTTCAAAAAAAAGCACCCTTTTAAAGGATGCTTTTTTCATAAGTTATCGATTATCAATTGTTTCTGGATACATATCATGATTCATCAATCGGTGGAAAGCCATTTCTTCATACTTTGTCTCTGGCTTACCATAGTTCACGTAAGGATCGATTGAAATTCCGCCACGTGGAGTGAATTTCCCCCAAACTTCAATGTAGCGAGGATCCATGAGTTCGATCAAGTCGTTCATGATGATGTTCATGCAGTCTTCATGGAAGTCACCATGGTTTCTGAAACTAAACAAATAGAGTTTCAATGACTTACTTTCAACCATTTTTTCGCCAGGAATGTAGCTGATGTAAATCGTTGCGAAATCAGGCTGATTCGTTTTTGGGCAAAGTGATGTAAATTCTGGGCAGTTAAATTTAACAAAGTAATCTCTGCCAGCGTGTTTATTATCAAATGACTCCAACACTTCAGGTGCATAGTCGAATGAATACGCTGTGCCCTGATTTCCAAGTAAACTAACACCTTCAAGTTCTTTATCTGATCTTCCAGTCATGTGTGTGCCTCCTAATTACCTCAATATCTATGTTAAATTTAAAGTTCAATTGGTTCAGATCGTTTTCGATGCCTTGTATGAGTCGGTAACTGTGGCAAGATGATTCCTACTAAAATTAACATCATTCCAAAGCCTTGTGCAAGTGTAATGACTTCTCCTAAAATGAACATCGCTGCTACAATCGCTGCTGGTAATTCGGCTGCTCCTGCGATCGTTGCTAACCCTGAATCAATATGCGGTGTACCGAGTGAGAAAAAGATAATCGGAAAAATTGTCCCAAATAGACCGAGCACCAAGCCATACGACCACAAGCTTTCAGTCAATGTTCCATCCCATACGAAGGTTGGTCTGAATAGCGCGATAATCACCAAGATCCCACCTATTGCAATCATTATACTACGTTGAATGGTCGGTGCATTTTTCGCGACTTTTCCACTAAAAAAAATAAATAACGCAAACGTAATAGAAGCAAAAAAACCATACATTACGCCATCTAAACTCTGTGACCATTGAAAACCATTTGCTTCAAAAATACCAGCAGCAAAAATTGTACCTAGCCATAAGAGGACAACAGATACGAGTTTTTGCTTGGACGGCCACTTTTTACTCGCAATCGCATCAAGTAAGACCCCAATCCAAGTGAATTGAAACAACAATACTATGGCAATTGAAGCGGGTAAGCGTTCAATACTCAAGCTATAAAATATACCGGTAAAGCTTAAAAACACGCCAATCCCCATTAGATTTAAATTACTTTTCAATGACAATTTTTGTTTTTTCGAGAAAGTTAATAACAGTAACAACATGATGATCCCAAAGAAATATTGACCACCTGTTACTTCATCTATTGAGTGTCCTGCACCAAAGGTAAGCTTAACAGTTGATGCATGAATTCCGTAACTACATGCACCAATAAGAACAAATAGTGAATACTTTACTTGCTTAGGTAGAACCATTCGCAAAACTCCTTTACATTAGAGCGGATGCGGGCGTTAAACTGCCTTAGCATGCTGCGGCCTCCTCCGCTATTTTGTAGGGTGACTTGGAGATAGGCAGCTAGCCGCTTGCCTAAACAATAAAAATCCATAATAAAAGGAAACATCTGTTGGAGATGTCTCCGTTTTGATCCAATTCCAAATAGCCAAAAGCGCCTGTAATCCTGCTACTATACGCCTTTAGGATGTTTTAGTCAACCATATGTGGACTTTTTTTGATCGGAACGCCGATAAGGAGTGTTGGACTCATTTTATAAGGATCATAGTTCATTGGATACACCTCTATATGATTCAAACCATATTGATTTAAATGGTATCCTTGTTCCTGTACCCACCCGTATAACTGTTCATAGCTTCTCCAAGCCTGTTGACCGTTATGCTCTATGACAGCGAAATGATGGGCTGGCACAATGATTCTGTGCATATCAGAAGGGATCTCTTGGTCTTCCGACGTCTCCGTTCCAATATAATACGTAAAACCGTCTGGTCGATCATGATAGGATAACCCAATTAAGTCGACTTCATCTCCGACTAAATGTAGTTCTGCTAACCTTTCTTTACACAATTGAATCAATGAATGAATTTCACCATGTACTGCCGCTTCATAGGTACCTGTCCATCGCATTCCTATAAAATAGAAGCTTGATTTTTTCATTAGCTGAAAATTTCCCATCTGAAACGCTCCTTTCCCATTACGGAGTCGTGATAGATATCGTAAAGTCTTCTATGTTAAATATTCTACTTTATCCATCCATTTTCCTTTTCCAAATAATAATTTAGAGTATTAAGTTTATTCATTCGTCTACTACTATTGTAATAGGTTTATTCGGTATACGTACAGAAATCAGAAGCAAACATACTGATTTTCACGTTAGTCACGTCTTCACTGACGGTACAGACCCGGAAAGCTTACGTTATGACATAAAATCTGCTGCACTTCAATTTATCCCTGCTGAAGACCTTGAAAAAAAGCTACGAAAAGTTTACAAAATTTGTTCTCTGAGAGCTAAATTTCATTTAGGACATCTGTGAAATTCGACAGATGTCTTTTCTTTTTTTACAATAGATGAAACAAAACTTTTTTCTAGGGGGACCTTCCGTGACACTTCTTTCTGAAATTTTATCATTCAACAAACAATTTGTATCGGAAAAACAGTACGAACCATACGTAACAACAAAATTTCCTGATAAAAAATTAGTCATCTTAACGTGTATGGACACTCGATTAGTCGAGTTGTTGCCTAAATCTATGAATATGAAAAATGGTGATGTGAAGGTTGTTCGTAACGCAGGCGCCGTCATCATGCATCCTTTCGGCAGTATTATGAGAAGCCTCCTTGTCGCTGTGTACGAACTTCAAGCAGATGAAGTGATCATCATCGGCCATTATGATTGTGGAATGGGTACAGTTAATAGCAACTCAATGATAAGAAAAATGAAAGAACGTGGAATCAAAGAAGATACCTTTAATACATTAATGTACTCTGGTATTGATTTACACGAATGGCTCAAAGGATTCGAAGACGTAAAAGAAAGCGTCTGCTACAGTGTTGACATGGTACGACAACATCCCCTTATGGACAAAAAAGTACCCGTCCACGGACTCGTTATCGACCCAAATACAGGTCAACTCGATATCGTGGAGGACGGATACAACGTTGTCACATAATCTAGACTGGAGCATCTTTATGACAAGATGCTCTTTCTTATTCAGCTACCTTAAAGAAAAAACAGGCCAACCCCATTTTTATTTTTTCATCTCATTTAAATAATACCGCATCTGTCCCGGGTTTATCTAAGGATGCTCGTCGAATACACGCGTTTGAGTCAAGCTTATGAAGCAAATGACGATTATCCGTATCGTTCCAAGTTTACCGAAGCACGCGTGTCGATATCCGCGTTTGAGTCAGGTTTATCAAAGCATACGTGCCGAATATCCGCGTTTGCGCTCGGTTTATCGAAGTTTACACATCTTCTATCCGCGGATTATGCCAAATGACCTAGATCACTCATACCTCAACGACTCAAAAGATGCTCCTTAACCGAAAACGACAGGTAAATTTGAACAAGCACTTAAGCAAATATACGATAAAATGAACGAAAAAGAGCCAGCTACATAAGAATCTGTAGCTGGCTCTTTTTTAAGAGGCAATATCTCGTTTTGAAAATACAGTGAACGCAAGTGTAACAAATAGAGCGAAGTAAATGAGAATCATCATGACAGAGAACGTCATGGTCATCCCTTCAACAATCAGATATCCCGTTTCATATTGTGATAGGTCTGTG